>CALRPU020000040.1:0-37061 GCA_943370175.1 Hydrogenophaga intermedia
GCAGGCGAATCGCCTCGATGGGGTCGCGGGCCTGCAGCAGCACCATGTCCGCCGAGGCGCCCGGGACCAGGCCGGCATCGGGCAGGCCCAGCACCCGGGCGTTGTTGAGCGTCACCGCGTCGAAGCAGGCGCGCATCTGCGACTGCGACGTCATCTGCGCCACGTGCAGGCCCATGTGGGCCACCTCCAGCATGTCCGCGCTGCCGAGCGAGTACCACGGGTCCATCACGCAGTCGTGGCCGAAACCGACGTTCACCCCCGCCGCCATCAGCTCGGGCACGCGGGTCATGCCGCGGCGCTTCGGGTAGGTGTCGTGGCGGCCTTGCAGCGTGATGTTGATCAGCGGGTTGGCGACCGCGTGCACGCCGGCCTCGGCGATCAGCGGCAGCAGCTTGCTGACATGGTAGTTGTCCATGCTGTGCATCGACGTCAGGTGCGAGCCGGTGACCCGGCCTTGCAAGCCCAGCCGCTGGGTGTGGAAGGCCAGGGTTTCGATGTGGCGCGACAGCGGGTCGTCGCTTTCGTCGCAATGCATGTCGACCAACAGCCCGCGCTCGGCGGCCAGCTCGCACAACAGGCGCACCGACTCGGCGCCTTCGGCCATGGTGCGCTCGAAGTGCGGGATGCCACCGATCACGTCCACGCCCAGGTCAAGGGCGCGGCGCAGGTTGGCCAGCGCCGTGGGGGAGCGCAGCAACCCGTCCTGCGGGAACGCGACCAGCTGCAGATCGAGGTAAGGCCGCACTTGACGACGCACCGCCAGCAAGGCCTCAACCGCCAGCAAGCGGTCGTCACAGATGTCGACGTGGCTGCGAATGGCCAGCACGCCCTTGGCCACCGCCCAGTCGCAGTAGGCTAGCGCCCGGTCCACCAGCGCTTCCTGGGTCAGGTGGGGCTTGAGTTCGCCCCACAGCGCAATGCCTTCGAGCAGGGTGCCGCTGTCGTTGACGCGCGGCAAACCGTAGCTCAGCGTGGCGTCCATGTGGAAATGCGGGTCGACGAAGGGCGGCGACAGCAGCCAGCCGCCGGCGTCCAGCACCGTGGCCCCCTCGGGCGGCACCAGCCCCGGCCCCAGGGCGGCGATGCGTCCGTCGACCACCAGCACATCTTGGTGCTGCCGGCCGTCGGTCAAGGTGGCGTTGCGAATCAGCACAGGCATGGTCATGGGACGGTGGTCGGCGGTTGGAAGTCCAGGCAGTTCAGCGTGCTGCGCGGCGCGCGCGTGCCCGGTGACGCGGCAGCGAGCCGCCGCGCTTGCGGCCCGTCAAGTCGGCGTGCAGCAGTTCGCGTGCCAGCGTGGGCGCCGCGGCCGGGCCGGGCCGCCGGCGCCGCGTTCAACCCGCCGCGGCCTTGCGCGCCGCGCCCTTCTTGGCGGCCGGCTTCGCGGCGCGGGGCTCGAACTCGAAGCTGACCTTGCCTTCCTTCTTGTCGTAGGCCAGGAAGGCCTTGAACTTGCGCCGCGTCTTGTTGGACACGAAGTTCTCAAGCAGGTCGGTCTTGCCGGTGGTCAGCAGCTTGCCCATCTGCTCGCGCGGCACCGGCTGCTGCAGGATGATCTTGCCGGTCTTGAAGTCGCAGGTGGCGTGGGCGCCGGTGGTCTTCTCGCAGACGTAGTTGCTGCCGTGTTCGTAGACGTGGCTCTGGCACTTGGGGCAAGCGCCCAGGCTGTCCTGGGCGCTGAAGTCCACTTCCTCGCCGGCTTCGGCGGCCTTCGCCTCCTCGCCGAAGTCGAATTCCAGCTTCCAGTTCTTGATCTCGTCGTCGTAGGCCAGCTTCAGCTCGGCGGTGAAGGGCCAGCCGGCCTTGGAGCGGAATCCCTCCAGCGGGCCGATCTTCTTGTCGGCCAGGAAGCGCTCCACCTCGTGCAGCTCGAAGCTGCGGCTGCCCGGGATCTTGCTGATGGAAAAGCCGCAGCCGTCGGACGCGCCATCCGCCCCGGTGCAGGTGAAGCGGCGGTAGTTTTCCTTGACCACGCCGCCGCAGTTCGGGCAGCGGGTGCTCAGCGTGGCGTAGTCGCCGGGAATGGTGTCGCGGTCGTATTCCTTGGCCTTGGCCACCACGCGTTCGGTCATGGCCGCGATCTCGGCCATGAAGGTCTCGCGGCTGAGCTTGCCCTTTTCCATCTCGGCGAGCTGGTGTTCCCAGTTGCCGGTCAGCTCGGGCTTGGTCAATTCTTCCACCTGCAGGCCGCGCAGCAGGGTCATCAGCTGGAAGGCCTTGGCGGTGGGGATCAGCTCGCGGCCCTCGCGCAGCATGTACTTTTCCAGCAGCAGGCCTTCGATGGTCTGCGCGCGCGTGGCCGGGGTGCCCAGGCCCTTTTCGGCCATGGCTTCGCGTAGCTCGTCGTCGTCGATCAGCTTGCCCGCGCCTTCCATGGCGCTCAGCAGCGTGGCCTCGGTGTAGCGGGCCGGCGGCTTGGTCTTCAGCGCGTTGACGTCGACCGACTCGGTGCGCACCACTTCGCCGGCCGCCACCGGCACCAGGTTGGCGTCGTCTTCCTGGGCCTCGCGGCCATAGACGGCCAGCCAGCCCGGCTTGACCATCACCTTGCCGTTGGTCTGGAAGCTGTGCGTCTTGTCCGCCAGCTTGACGCTGGAGATGCGCGTGGTGACCATGAACTCGGCCGGCGGGTAGAACACCGCAATGAAGCGCTTGACGACCATGTCGTACAGCTTGGCTTCCACCTCGGTCAGGCTCTTGGGCGCCTGCAGCGTGGGAATGATGGCGAAGTGGTCCGAGACCTTCGCGTTGTCGAAGATGCGCTTGTTGGGCTTGACGTAGCCGTCGTTCAGCGCCTTGCGGGCGTGGCCCGCCAGCGCGCGCAGCGGGCCGGGCAGGTCCTCGTCGGCGATCATGCCCAGGGTTTGCTTGGCCACGCTGACGTAGTCCTCCGGCAGCGCCTTGCTGTCGGTTCGCGGGTAGGTCAGCACCTTGTGCTTCTCGTACAGCGCCTGGGCGATGGACAGCGTGGTCTTGGCGCTGAAGCCAAAGCGCGAGTTGGCTTCGCGCTGCAGCGTGGTCAGGTCGTACAGGCCGGGGGCGCTCTGGCTGCTGGGCTTGGCCTCTTCGGTGACGGTCGCGGGCTGGCCGCGCACCGCCTGGGCGATGGCCTGGGCGTCGGCCTCGTTCCACACGCGGTCGCTGCGCAGTTCGGGGTCGTCGGGGTTGCGCTTGAAGGCGGGGTCGAACCACTTGCCTTCGTACTCGCCGGCCACAGCCGCGAACTGGGCCTTGATTTCCCAGTAGGGGCGCGAGACGTGCTTGCGGATCTTCTCCTCGCGCTCGACCACGATGGACAGCGTGGGCGTTTGCACCCGCCCGACGGTCGTCAGGAAGAAGCCGCCATCGCGCGAGTTGAAGGCCGTCATCGCCCGCGTGCCGTTGATGCCCACCAGCCAGTCGGCCTCGCTGCGGCTGCGCGCGGCGTCGGACAGGCCGCGCAGTTCGTCGTCGCTGCGCAGTTTGTCGAATCCGTCGCGAATGGCCTGCGGCGTCATGCTCTGCAGCCACAGGCGCTTGATCGGCTTGTCGCTGCCCTTCTTGCCGCTGCCGATGCCGGCGTATTGCACGATCAACCGAAAGATCAGCTCGCCTTCACGCCCCGCGTCGCAGGCGTTGATCAGCGCGGTGACGTCCTTGCGCTTGACCAGCCGCACCACCGCGTTCAGGCGCGACTTGGCCTTGTCGATGGGCGCGAGGTCAAAGTGAGGCGGGATCACCGGCAGGTGCGCAAAGCTCCACTTGCCGCGCTTGACGTCGTACTCCTCGGGGGCCTTGATCTCCACCAGGTGACCGACCGCGCTGGTCACGATGTGCGTGTCGTTCTCGAAGTGGTCCTCGTGCTTGTCGAACTTGCCCACCTGCGGCGTGAGCGCCCGGACGATGTCCTGGGCCACGCTGGGCTTTTCCGCAATGATCAGTGTCTTGCTCATGTTCAGCTTGTCGACCTTTGTTCGTGGGGTTGTCTGCACCGCTGCCTTGGTCGGCCTCGGGCGCGGGTGCAGGTCCATACAATCCGGCTCTCGCGTGCACGCACATGTGCGCGCGCGCCCACCAACTCAATGTACATAAAACCACGATGAAGCACGCCGCGGCCCGTTCCAGCACCGCACGCCCGACCCCGGGCGGCCGACGCATCCAGATGCGGCGCAGCGGCGTGCACGGCAAGGGCGTCTACGCGCTGGTGCCGTTCGAGCCCGAGGAGCGCATCATCGAGTACGTGGGCGAGGTCATCAGCTGGCCCGAGGCCCTGCGCCGCCACCCGCACGACCCGAGCGACCCGAACCACACCTTCTACTTCCACATCGATGACAACACCGTGATCGACGGGGCGGTGCACGGCAACGTGGCGCGCTGGATCAACCACGGCTGCGACCCCAACTGCGACACCGAGGTCATCGACGGCCGCGTCTTCGTCAAGGCCCTTCGCCCCATCGTCCCCGGCGAGGAGCTGTTCTACGACTACCGCCTCGTCATCGACGAACGCTACACGCCGGCATTGAAGAAGCAGTTCGAGTGCCGTTGCGGCGCGGCGACCTGCCGCAAAACCATGCTGGCACTGAAGCGGGCCCCGCGCGCCGCCGCGAAGAAGGGCTGACGGTGGGCACACCACCGCGCCTGACCTGGCCCGCCGAAGCGCTGTGGGAGACGCTGGAGCCGCTGGTGCCCGGGCTCAGCGTCGAGGTGGTGGCCAGCGTGCCCTCCACCAACACCTGCCTGCTGGACCGCGCGCGCGCCGGCGGCGACCACGCCGTGGTTCGCCGCAGCGTTGAAAGCACCGCCTTCGCCCGGCGCGAACCCGACTGGCAACCCTGCCTGCTGGTGGCCGAACAACAGACCGCGGGCCGCGGCCGCCTGGGCCGCGACTGGCACGCCGAGCCGGCGGCCTCGCTGACCTTTTCACTGGCCCTGCCGCTGGCGCTGGCCGACTGGTCGGGCTTGTCGCTGGCCGTGGGCGCGGCAATCGCCGACGCCCTGGACCCGCTCGACGGCGGCCAGGCGCCCCGCATCGGCCTGAAGTGGCCCAACGACTTGTGGCTGCTGGACCCGGCCTCGCCATCGGGCACCGGCACCGGTGGCCGCAAAATGGGCGGCATCTTGATCGAAACCGTTGCCGCCGGCCCGCGGCGCCTGGCCGTGATCGGCATCGGCCTGAACGTGAGCCCGCTCGCCACCGTCAACGACACGCAACTGACCCACGGACAGGCCAGCCTGCAGGAACTCTCGCCCGGCCTGGACGCGCCGACCGCCCTGTGGCGGGTCGCCGAGCCCCTGGTCCGGGCCTTGCAACGGTTCGAGGCCGAAGGCTTTGCCGCCCGCCGCGCGGCCTTTGAACGCCGTGACCTGCTGGCTGGGCGGGCCGTGCAAACCACGCAGGCGGGCGTGCCGCACGGCACCGCCTGCGGCGTGGCCGACGACGGCAGCCTGCTGGTGGACACCCCCACCGGCCGGCAGCGCCTGCACAGCGGCGAGGTGAGCGTGCGGCTTCAAGACCCCCGGAAGGAGCAGGCATGCTGAGGCTGCTGGTGGTGGCCCTGGTGATCGGCAATGCGCTGTTCTTCAGCTGGAGCCAGGGCTGGCTGGACCAGCTCAGCGGCCTGCCGTCAAAAGGCGACCGCGAGCCCCAGCGCCTGGCTCAGCAAGTGCACCCGGAGCGCGTGCGCCTTCTGGCGCCAGCGGCTTCGGCCGGGTCGGCGGCGGGTGGCGCCGCGTCGGCGTCCTCCGTGGCCACGGCGGCTTCGGCCACCGGCGACTCGGCTTCTGGCCCGGCCGGGGCGGCCAGCGCTGCGGCGGCACTGGCAGCGGCGAACGCAGCGGCGAGTGCCGCGACCCGGGCGGCCACGACCCACGCCGCGTCGGGCCCCGGCGCCGCCGCCAGCGCGGTCGGCAAAGCACCCACGCCAACAACGCCCGCCACGACGTCCACCGCGGGCGGGCCGGCTGGCGGGCCCGCGGGGGCCAGACCCGCAGCGGCACCCGCACCCGCGCCCGGACCCGCAGCGTCTGCCGCCCTGCCCGCGTCGGCCCCTGCCAAGCCCGCGGCCTCGGCGCCGGGCGCGGCCACCGCGGCCAGCCGCCCTGCCCAGGGCGTGACGCCGCTGGCGGCAGCGGCTTGCCTGGAAGCCGGGCCCTTCAGCGCCACCGAGACCAGCGTGGCCGAATCGGCGCTGCGCAACAGCTTGGGCGCCGGTGCCTGGACCCGCCGAGAGGCTGAAGGCCCGGGCGAATGGATGGTCTACATGGGCCCCTACCCCGACGACGACTGGCTGGACCGCAAGAAGGCCGAGCTGGCGCGAATCCGCGGCGGGGTGAAGCACGAAGACGTCACTTCACCCGCCGAACTGGCGCGCGGCCTGAGCCTGGGCCGATTCAACAACAAGGCAGCGGCCGAGGGCGCACTGAACCAATTCCGCACCCGCGGCATTCGCACGGCCCGGGTGGTGAAATCGGGCGCTGGCCCAGCGGTCACCTACGTGCGCGTGGCACCGGTGGACGCCGCCACCGCGGCGCGCCTGGCGGGCGTCAAATTGCCGCAAGCCCGCGGCTTTGGCGCCTGCAGTGGCTGACACGCCCTGACGGGCAGCGCCAGCGCAGTCGACGCCCGAGCACTCGGCGCCAATAAATGCAGCGCCAGTGAATGCAGCGCCAGTGAATGCAGCGCCAATGAAGCTCGGGTGTGGCCGGTTCGTGAACCGGCCATGACCCTGGCGATCAGCGCCCGACGCCCGTGCGCCGCAGGGCCCAGCCTGCCAGACCCAGGGCCAGCAGCCAAGGCCAGCCCAGGGCCCCACCACCGCCACCGCCCGTGCTCGCCACCGGCGTGGTCACCGGGGGGGTGACCGGCGGCGTCACCACCACCGGCGGCGCCACCACCGTCAGCGCCACCGCGCGCACCGACGCGGCCACGTCCAGCATGCCAGCGCCGCAGGTGGTGGTGGTGCAATAGCACTGCAGCTGGTCGATGGGCTTGCCGGCCGCGTCAAACTGAGGCGCCCGGCATTGCGCCACCACCGTGCCGTCGCCGTTGTCACCGCCCGTCGTCGGGAAGGCGCGCGCGTTCTGCTGCAAAGCCAGCCGCAGCTCGGTGGGCGTGATGCTCGGCTTGACCGAATACAGCAGCGCCGCCGCGCCCGCCACCAGCGGCGCCGAAAAGCTCGTGCCGACCGTGATGCGGAACGCGTCGGAGTAGGCCGAGCTGCCCGCGATCGGCGTGGTGGTGCCGGCATTGCGGGTGGTCAGGATCGGGTACTGGCAGGCCGCGCCGGCCGTCACGTCAACGCAATTGCCGCCCGGTGCGCTCAAGGCGATCTCGGGCCCGAGGTCGGAGAAGCCCACCTTGGTGCCCGCGTGGCGCAGGCCGGCCACGGCGATCACGCCCTCGCAGTTGGCGGGCTCGGACACGGCGTGGCCCGCCGAGTTGCCGGCCGATGCCACCACCACCGCACCGGCCGCGTTGATTTCGGCCACGGCCGCGCGGTAGGCGGCGGTGCACGCGCCCTCGCCCCCGAGGCTCAGGTTGATCACCTTGGCGGGGTTGGTGTTGATCGGCACGCCGGGCACGCTCAGGCCGGCGGCCCAGCGCATGCCGGCGATGATGTCGCTGTCCAGGCCACCGCACTTGCCCAGCACGCGCACGGGCAGCACGCGCACCGCGCGGCCCACGCTGGCCATGCCGGTGCCGTTGTTGGTGGCCGCACCGATCAGGCCGGCCACCTCGGTGCCATGCCAGGAGCTGTTGCTGACGCCGCAGTCCTTGAAGGGCCCGCCGGTCTGGGTGTTCTCGGCGGTGGTGATCCAGTCGCCCGGGTCGGCCGCGTCGGCATCGCGACCGGGGTCGTTGTCGTTGCCGATGTCGTCGCGGGTGATGAAGTCGTAGCCGCGCAGCAGGTTGCCGCCGCTTTCCACCGGCACCAGGTCGGCGTGGTCAAAGCGCACGCCGGTGTCCAGCACGGCCACCACGACGCTGCTGCTGCCGGTGGAGGTGTCCCAGGCGGCTTCGGCGTTGATGCCCGACACCGTGGTGGTGTTGGGCGGTCGCAGGTACCACTGGCCGGCCACCGGACCGCTGCTGCCGCCCACGGCGTACAAAGGGTCGTTCGGCGCGGCGGCGAGGCGCTTGCGGCGGTTCACCACCGCGTACTCCACGTCGGGCTGGGTGGCCAGCCGGGCGGCCAGCTGCTCGGCCGTCAGCTCGTCGCTTTCGATGACCTGGGTGCGGGCGCCCAGGGGCAGGCCGTTGCGCAAGCGCAGGCCCGTGGCCTGGGCCAGGGACCGGGTGCGTGCCGAACTGGGCTCGGCGGCGGTGGACAGGGACTCCAGCCGCGCGGTGGGCGACCCCGCACGGAAGCCGACGATCACGCTGGCCCCTGTGCTCGCGGTGGCCGCATGGGCCACCTCGTTGAACGCCGCCGGTCCGCCGGCCAGACCGAGCGCGGCCAAGGCCACCGAGACCCCGAGCATCCGCACCCGGCGGCCATGCACTTGAATGAACGACATCTTCACTCCCTGGGCACACCGCGGTGTGCCATCCTTTGCCGTGTGGCCACGCCTGAGGCGCGCCGCGTCTTCAACCCGTGGCCAACGGGGCAGGTTTTACTTGGCCGCCATCAGCGCCACGGTGGTGTCGAGCATGCGGTTGCTGAAGCCCCACTCGTTGTCGTACCAGCTGCTGACTTTCACCAGCCGGCCACTGACCTTGGTCAGCGTGGCGTCATAGGTGCTGGACGCAGGGTTGTGGTTGAAGTCCACGCTGACCAGCGGGCCGTCGCTGTAACCGAGGATGCCCTGGAGCGCGCCCTCGCTGGAGGCCTTCTTCATGATGGCATTGATTTCCTCGACGCTGGTGTCGCGCGCGGCGATGAAGCTCAGGTCGACGATGGACACGTTGATGGTCGGCACGCGCATGGCGTAACCGTCCAGGCGGCCGTTGAGTTCCGGCAGCACCAGGCCCACGGCCGACGCGGCGCCGGTCTTGGTGGGGATCATGCTGTGGGTGGCGCTGCGGGCGCGGCGCAGGTCCTCGTGGTAGACGTCGGTGAGCACCTGGTCGTTGGTGTAGGCGTGGATGGTGGTCATCAAGCCGGTGACCAGGCCGATTTCGGCGTGCAGCGGCTGCACCAGCGGGGCCAGGCAGTTGGTGGTGCAGCTGGCGTTGCTGATCACCGTGTCCGTGGCCTTGAGCACGCCGTGGTTGACGCCGTAGACGATGGTGGCGTCCACGTCCTTGCCGCCGGGCGCGGAGATGATGACCTTCTTGGCGCCGCCGGCCAGGTGGGCCGCGGCCTTTTCCTTGCTGGTGAAGAAGCCGGTGCACTCCAGCACCACGTCCACGCCCAGCGCGCCCCAGGGCAGCTCGGCCGGGTTGCGGTTGGCCAGCACCTTGATGCGGTCGCCGTTGACGACCATGTACTCGCCGTCCACCGCCACGGTGCCGGGGAAGGGGCCATGCGCCGTGTCGTACTTGGTGAGGTGCGCGTTGGTGTCGGCCTTGCCGAGGTCGTTGATGGCAACGATCTCGATGTCGTGCTTCTTGCCACCTTCGTAGTGGGCGCGGAGCACGTTGCGGCCGATGCGGCCGTAGCCGTTGATGGCGACTTTGATGGTCATGGGGCTTCCTTGGGGGTCGTGGTTGACGGGTTCAGCCGGTCCGGCTCAGTTGGCGGCGCACAGCACGTACACGGTGGTGAAGGCGAACTGCTTGGGTTTGGTGAAGGCGCCGCTGGTGTCGAAGCTCAGCGTGGCGGGCACGTACTCGGTCATGGCCAGGGCCAGCTTGGGGTCGCCACTGGAGGCCTGCACCTCCACGCTGCCCGGCACCACCATGCCGCCCGCATCCAGCAGCACGCGCACCCGTGCCGCGCTGATCACACTGCGGTCGGTGACGATGTTCTCGGGGATGGCGATGGGCGTGCGAATCCTCAGGCCCTGGCTGCGCAGGCTGGGGCCGTTCTCGGCGATCGGGATGCCCTTGGACAGGCGGTCCAACTCCGCCAGACAAGCGGCCTGCGGCGGGGCGGGCCGGGGCGGCGGCGTGACGGCCGCTGGCGCGGAGGTGGCGGTCGCGGCCGCGGGCGCGGTCGACTGTGCCTGTGCCAGACTGCCCGCCAGCAGACCGCATGTCAGGAGACCGCAGGTCAGCGCCAGCGAGGCCGGCAGAACCAGCCAACGGCTCATGACGCCAGCACCGTCAACACGGTGTCACGCACGTTCTCGGCCGTGAAGCCGAAGTGCTTGAACAGCACCGGGGCGGGCGCCGACTCGCCATAGGTGTCGATCCCGACGACGGCGGCGCAGCCGTATTTCCACCAGCCGTCGGTGGCGCCCATTTCCACGGCCACGCGCGGCAGGCCCTTGGGCAGCACGCCGAGCTTGTAGTCGAGCGACTGGCGGTCGAACACGGTCGTGCTGGGCATCGACACCACGCGCACCGCCACGCCCTGCTGCGCCAGCAGCTGCTGGGCGTGCAGGGCCAGCTGGACCTCGGACCCGGTGGCGATGATCACCGCCTGGGCCTTTTTCTTCAGGCCGACCTCGGTCGGCTCGGCCAGCACGTAGGCGCCCTTGGAGATGTCTTCCAGACCGGCCTTGGGCGCGTAGGGCAGGTTCTGGCGGGACAGCAGCAGCGCGCTGGGGCGCTGGGCGTTTTCCAGGGCGCAGGCCCAGGCCACCACGGTCTCGGCGGTGTCGCCGGGGCGCCACACGTCCAAGCCGGGGATCAGGCGCAGGCTGGCCGCGTGTTCGATGGACTGGTGGGTGGGGCCGTCCTCGCCCAAGCCGATGCTGTCGTGGGTGAAGACATGGATCACGCGCTGCTTCATCAGCGCGGCCATGCGGATGGCGTTGCGGCTGTAATCGCTGAAGGTCAGGAAGGTGCCGCCGTAGGGTATGAAGCCGCCGTGCAGGGCCACGCCGTTCATGATCGCGGCCATGCCGAACTCGCGCACGCCGTAGTTGATGTGGCGGCCGGGGCGGCCGTCCTCGCCCAGCACCGCGGCGCCATCGGCGTCCATGCGCAGGGGCGCGGTGGTCGTGGTGTTGGTCAGGTTCGAACCGGTCAGGTCGGCGCTGCCACCGAGCAGCTCGGGCAGCGCCTGGGTGAAGGCCTCCAGCGCCAGCTGGCTGGCCTTGCGGCTGGCCACGGTCTCGGCCTTCTGGTGCGCGGCCACGGCGGCGTCCACGGCGACCTGGGCGAAGTGCTTGGGCAGCTTGCCCTCGACGCGGCGGATGAATTCCACCGCGAGCTCCGGGTGGGCCAGGCTGTACGCCTCGAAGGCGTCCACCCACTTCGACTCGGCGGCCAGGCCGGCGTGGCGGGCGTCCCAGGCCTCGTAGGCGGCTTCGGGGATGACGAAGGGCTCGCTGTCCCAACCCAGCGCCTCGCGGGTGAGCTTGATTTCCTCCGCGCCCAGGGCCTCGCCGTGCGCCTTGGCGGTGCCGGCGCGGTTGGGCGAGCCCTTGCCGATGGTGGTCTTGCAGCAGATCAGCGTCGGTCGGTCGGCCGCCTTGGCGGCGGCAATCGCCGCGTCGACCGCGTCCACGTCGTGGCCGTCAACGCCCGCGATCACGTTCCAGCCATACGCGCGAAAGCGCGCCGGGGTGTCGTCCACGAACCATGGCGCGACCTTGCCGTCGATGGAGATGCCGTTGTCGTCGTACAGCGCGATCAGCTTGTTCAGGCGCCAGGCGCCGGCCAGCGCGCAGGCCTCGTGGCTGATGCCCTCCATCAGGCAGCCGTCGCCCAAAAACACATAGGTGTGGTGGTCGACGATGGCGTGGCCAGGGCGGTTGAAGGTGGCCGCCATCAGCTTCTCGGCCAGCGCGAAGCCGACCGCGTTGGTGACGCCCTGCCCCAAGGGACCGGTGGTGGTCTCCACGCCCGGGGTGATGCCGACCTCGGGGTGACCGGGGGTCTTGCTGTGCAGGGTGCGGAAGTTGCGCAGCTCGCTCATCGGCAGGTCGTAACCGCTCAGGTGCAGCAGCGCGTAGATCAGCATCGAGCCGTGGCCGTTGCTCAGGATGAAGCGGTCGCGGTCGGCCCAGTGCGGGTTGGCCGGGTTGTGCTTCAGGTGGCGGGCCCACAAGGCCACCGCGATGTCGGCCATGCCCATCGGCGCGCCGGGGTGGCCCGAGTTGGCCTGCTGGACGGCGTCCATCGCAAGGGCCCGGATGGCATTGGCCATCAACGAGGTCGAGGAAGTAGGTGCGTTGACGGCCATGCGGTACCCGTTGCCTGAGGTCTGGAATGAGAAACCAGGATTTTACGGCCCTCGATAATCCGCCCATGGATGGCCTGCACCTCACCGCCGACCTGGGCGACTGCCCTGTCGACCGCGCCTGCATGACCGACGTGGACGCGCTGCGCAGCCTGTGCCTCGACGCCGTGCGCAGCGTCGGGCTGCAGGCGGTCGGTGAGCTTTTTCACCGGTTCGCGCCGCCGGCGCCCTGCCCGACCCCGCCCACCGACCCGCAGGGCATCACCGGCGTGGTGCTGCTGGCCGAATCGCACCTGGCCGTGCACACCTGGCCGGAACTGGGTGCGGTCACGGTGGACGTCTATGTGTGCAATCGGGGCAGCGACAACACCGCCCGGGCCGAGCGCCTGATGGACCTGCTGCAGGCCGCCTTTTCACCCGGCCGGGCGCAGCGGCAACGGCTGCTGCGCGGCCAGGCGCAGCCAGCGGCCCCCGCAACCCCTGCACCAGGACTGTGATGACCCACCCCATCCCGCGCGCCATCGTGCTGGCCGCCGGCCGCGGCGAGCGCATGCGCCCGCTGACCGACCACACGCCCAAACCGCTGTTGCCGCTGCACGGCAAGCCCATGATCGAATGGCACCTGGAAGCGCTGGCCCGCGCCGGCGTTCGCGACGTGGTGATCAACACGGCCTGGCTCGAAGACCAGTTTCCCGACGTGCTGGGCGATGGCCGCCGCTGGGGGCTGAGGCTGCACTACTCGCACGAGGGCCGCGACCACGGCGGGGCCTTGGAGACCGCGGGCGGCATCGCCACCGCGCTGCCCTGGCTGGCGGACGACCCGGACGCGGTGTTCTGGGTCGTGTCTGGCGACATCCACGCCCCCGGCTTCGACTTTGCGGCCCCGGCGGTGGACGCCCTGCGGGCGGCCCCCGAGCACCTGGCCCACCTGTGGCTGGTGCCGAACCCGCCCTTCCATCCCCAGGGCGACTTCGGGCTGGACGCCGATGGCCACGGCCTGGCCAACACCGTCGGGCCCGACGGCCAGCGCTGGACCTACGCCAACCTGGCGCTGATGCGCCCCGGCCTGCTGGCCGGCATCGCCGCAGGCCAGCGGGCGGCCCTCGGGCCCCTGCTGTTTGCAGCGATGCGGCAGCGGCGCATCACCGCGTCCGTGTGGTCGGGCGCGTGGGACAACGTGGGCACGCCGGCCCAGTTGAACGCCCTGAACGACCGGCCCCGCGCCTCCCGCACCCCCCCCTGACGGGCGCGCGGTGGCGTCAGGCGTCGACCGCCGCGGTCACGATGCCGTGGCGGCCGAGTTGCTTGGCGCGGTACAGCGCGTCGTCGGCGTGGCGCACCAGCGTGGCCGCGTGAAAGTCGACCCCAGGCCGCGACGCTGCCACGCCCATGCTCAAGGTCACCACCGGGGACACAGGCGAGGCGCCGTGAGGGTAGGCCAACCGCGCCATCGCCTTGTCGATCTGCTCGGCGACCCGCCGGGCGTCGGCGGCCTGCGTGTGGGGCAGCAGCACGACGAACTCTTCGCCCCCGTAGCGCGCCACCAGGTCGGTGGCCCGCACCGCGCAGGACGCCAGCGTGCTGGCCACCTCGCGCAGGCAGTCGTCGCCCGCCTGGTGGCCGTGCAGGTCGTTGAAGCGCTTGAAGTGGTCGACGTCGATCATCAGCAGCGCCAGCGGCAGGCCGTGGCGCACCGCGCGTTCCCACTCCTCGCGCAGGCGGCGGTCGAAGCAGCGGCGGTTGGCCAGGCCGGTCAGGCCGTCGGTGTCGGAGAGGGCGGCGAGCCGCTCGTTGGCGTCGCGCAGGGCCTGGGCGGTTGCCACACGCTCCGACACGTCGGTCAGCAGGCAGACGCGGTGTTGCACCGAGCCCACGAGGTAGGCCGACACCTCCAGCTGCATCGCCAGGGCGTGGCCGTCGCGGTGGCGCGCCATCACGTCCACCGCGCCGGTGGCGGGCACCACGACCGCGGCCCCATCGCCCGACGGCTCGCCCGGCGATGGCATGGCGACCGGGACCGGGGCAACGGGCAGGGGGCGGTCCAGCAAGCGTTCGACCGGGCGGCCCAGCAGCTCGTCCACCGGCCAGCCCAGCCGCACGGTCAGGGCCCGGTTGGCGAACACCACCTGACCCGCCTCGTTCACGGTGAGGATCACCGACGACGCGGTGCTGATGATGGCTTGCAGCTGCGCGCGGCTTTCGTCGAGCTTCTGGTTGAGCATGCTGAGCTGTTCGCCGCTGCGCACCAGGTCGCTGACGTCCAGGCGAACGGCCACCACGTTGCCCGAGCGGGTGCGGGTTTCGTGGACGTGGATCATCTGGCCATTGGACAGGCGTTGCAGCAACGGCTCGCTGTGGCGCGCGCGCTGCGCCATGCGCTGCTGCAGCCAGGCCTCCTCCTGACCCCGGGCCTCGGTGATCAGGCCCAGGCGCAGCGAGGCGCGTGCCAGCTCTTCAAACCGGCACCCCATGCGCATCTGCGGTTCGACCACGGGGTACATGCGTGCCAGCTGGTCGTTGTAGAGCACGAGGCGGTCCTGGTCGTCGTAGACCTCCACGCCGGCGGGCAAGGCATCCACCGACTCGCGCAGCAGCCGCTGGGCCTGCTGGGCTTCGGCGCGCGCCGCTTCCAGCGCACGCTCGCGGTGCACTTGGTCGGTGACGTCGGTGAACACCCCGGTGATGCCGCCGTCGCGGGTTCGCCGCTTGCTGATGCTCAGCCACTGATCGCCCGGCAGCTCGCGCAGGAAGTCCTGGCCCTCTTCGGCCCGCCGCGCGAGGGTCTCGCGCAGCCACGCGTCCTCGCGGCCAACCGCCTGCGGGAACTGGCCGCGCGCCAGGCCGTGGCGCAGGATCTGCTCGAAGGACTGGCCCGGCTGCAGGGCGTCGGCCGATTGGCGGAACAGCTCCCGGTAGCGGGCGTTGCACATCACCAGCCGGTCCTCGGCGTCGAACAAGGCGAAGCCGTGGGGCAAGGCGCTCACCGCGTCTTCCAGGCGCTGGGCCGCGCGCACCTGCTGTGCGCGCACCTGGGCCAGCTCGTGCTCGCGCTCGACCAGATCCGACACGTCGACGCTGAAGGCCAGCAGCTTGCCATCGGGCAGGCGCTGCTCGCTCAAGCGGCGCCAGCGGCCGTCGGGCGTGCGGCGCAGCGTGGGGGCGCCGGGCCGGCCGTGGGTGGCCACCCGGGCCTGAATCCAGGACTCGGCGTCCTCTCGGGCCTCGGGCACGAGGCCGCGGTCCACGGCCGCGCGCAGCACTTGTTCGAAGGGGACGCCAGGGCGCACGACGTCGCCCAGGTCCGCGTACAGGCGCCGGAAATCGGCGTTGAACATCAGGATGCGGTCGTCGGTGTCGTACAGCACGACGCCGGCCGACAGGGCGTCGAAGGTGTCGCTGACCAGGCGGTGTTCGGCATCGGCCTGCGCGCGCAACGACGCGACCTGGTGCTCGACGGCGACGATCCGCTGCCGCAGCCGCTTCATGCGCCAGGCCATGCGCACGCACAGCACGGCCAGCACCGCCGCCACCGCCACCATCAAGCCCGTGCCGACCGCGGTCCAGACCTCGCTCATGCCTGCAGACCCTGGCAGCGGTTGACCTCCACGGACAGGTGCACCAAGGCGGTGTGCGATGCCAGTCGCTGGCGGTAGTCCGACGGGCTCAAGGGGTGGTCGGCCACCAGGCTGGCGATCGCAGCGAACTGGCCGCGGCCCACCCGCCACACATGCAGGTCGGCCACCTTGGCATCGCCATCCGACTCCAGCGCCTCGCGGATGGTGGCGGTGAGCGGGCTGTCCATTTCGCGGTCCAGCAAGGCCGACGAGGACTCGCGCATCAAGCCCAGAGCCCAGACCCCAATGACCACCGCCCCCAGCACCCCGACCAGCGGGTCCAGCCACCACCAGCCCATCCACCAGGCCGCGGTCAGGGCCGCGATGGCCAGCACCGAGGTCAGCGCGTCGGCCAGCACATGAACATAAGCGGCCCGAAGGTTCACGTCGTGCCCCCCGGCGTGGGCTGAGTGGGCTGTGTGGGCGGACGGGGTGTCATGCGGCGGATGGCCAGGCTGGTGGCCATGCCCATGCCCGTGCCCGTGCCCATGCCCCCCCGCCCCGTGCGGCGCGACGCCGTCGTCCGCACCATGCAGCATCCACGCCGACACCAGGTTGACGACCAGCCCCGCCACCGCCACCCACCAGGCCACGCGGGCGTCGATGGGCTGGGCCTGCCACAGGCGCAGGGCCGATTCGGCCAGGATGCCCAGCGCCACCAGGCCCAGCACCAAGGCGCTGGAATAAGCGCCCAGCACCTCGATCTTCCAGGTGCCGAAGCTGTAACGCGGGTCGCGCGCATGGCGACGCGCCAGCGCGTAAGCCGCGGTCGCCACCGCCAGGGCCAGCGCATGGGTGCCCATGTGCCAGCCGTCGGCCAGCAGCGCCATCGAGCCCGTCCACCAGCCGGCGGCGATCTCGGCCACCATGGTCGCCAGGGTCAGGGCGAGCACCCAGCGGGTGCGCGATTCCCCGCGCGGGTTGCCGCTGTCGAAGACATGGCTGTGTTGCCAGGGGGCGAGGTCGTGGGTGTGGCTGGTCATGGCGAACCCGTGCAGGGCTGTTCGGGTTCCCAGCGTAAATCACGTGCGGCGTGGCGGTGCGCTCCAAACCCCAAGCTTGCGGCCGATATAGTGGCCATGCGCGGTGCAAGGCTCCCCCCGCGCGAGTCCTTTTCCCGGCAATTGACGTGGCGACGCCCCTTGATGACCACCGTTTCACCCCCTGATGCCCAGGCCCTCGACGCCGACGTCCTGTTCGAACTGGCGCCGGTTTCATTGTGGCTGGAGGACTACAGCCAGGTCCGCGCGCTGTTCGACGAGTGGCTGCGCGAGGGCGTGAGCGACCTGCGCGCGCACCTGGCCGCCGACCCGGCCCGAGTGTCCGCCTGCTCGTCACGGATCAGGCTGATCAAGGTCAACCGCCGAACGCTGGAGCTGTTCGGCGCGTCCAGCCAGGCCGAACTCGAATCAAAACTGGACCAGGTGTTCCGCGACGACATGCTGCCGGCCCACATCGACGAACTGGTCGCGCTGTGGGACGGCCGCACCCGGTTCGGCGGGCCCACGGTCAACTACACCTTGCAAGGGCGCCGGCTTGACATCCTGCTCAATGCCCACGTGCTGCCCGGGCACGAGACGCGCTGGGGTCAGGTGCTGCTGTCGATCGAGGACGTGACCCAGCGCAGCGAAGCCCAGCGCGCCCTGCGGGACAGCGAGCAATACGCCCGCGGCCTGTTCGACCACTCGCCGGTGTCCTTGTGGGTCGAGGACTTTTCGGACGTCAAACGGCTGATCGACGGCGTGCGGGACGCCGGCGTCACCGACTTCCGCACGTTCGTCAACGTGCACCCGGAATTTGTGCAGCGCTGCATGCAGGAAATCCGCGTCATCGAGGTCAACCAGCAGACGCTGCGCCTGTTCGCGGCGCGCGACAAGCCCACGCTGCTGCGCAGCCTGCACGAGATCTTCCGCGACGAGATGGAACAGCATTTCACCGAGCAACTGCTCGACCTGTGGCACGGCAAGACCTTTCAGCAACGCGAGGCCGTCAATTACGCGTTGACCGGCGAGCGCGTCGACGTTTACATGCAGTTCTCGGTGTTGCCCGGGCACGAGCGCGATTGGGACCTGGTGCTCGTGTCGCTGACCGACATCACCGCGCGCAAGAAGGCCGAGGCCTACCTTGAGTTCCTGGGCAAGCACGATTCGTTGACGAAGCTGCGCAACCGCTCGTTCTTCAGCGACGAGGTGATGCGTCTCGACCGCCGCGGGCCGTGGCCCGTCAGCGTGGTCGTGCTCGACCTGAACAGCCTCAAGAAGGTCAACGACGACACCGGCCACGCCGGCGGCGATGCCTTGCTGCGGCGCGCCGGCGAGGTGCTGGCGAAGGCGGTCGACAAGACGAGCTGCGCAGCGCGCACCGGCGGCGACGAGTTCGCCCTGCTGCTGCCGGCCACCGACGAGCGCGGTGTTGAGTCGATGCGCCACCGGCTGCAGGAGCTGATCGAGCTGAACAACCAGTTTTACGGCGCGCCGGCCTTGAGCTTTTCAATGGGCACCGCGACCTGCCGCGAAGGCGAACGGCTGGAAGCGGCACTGCACGTGGCCGACCAGCGCATGTACGTTGACAAGCGGCAGTTCTACGCGTCCCATTCGGCCGACCGGCGATTCTTGCCGGAGTGAAACCCGATGCGCCCGATGTTCACACCGCCCACCCAACCCACCCGAATCCCGACCCTGACCCCGCGAGGCCGCCCATGGAAGCGGTGACCGCCGGCGTGGTGCTGCTGCTGTGCGTGCTGGCCCTGATTCGGCTGATGCTGGGCGGCCCGCGCCGCCGCCGGCTGGACGACTGGCTGCGGCGCCGATGGTTCGCTGTGCGGGTTCAGGCGCTGCGCCTGTGGCGCTGGCGCCGCCTGCGCCGCGAAGCCGACGAGGCCGCCCGCCGGGCCATCGCCCAGGCGGCCGCCAAGGCGGCGCGGCAAGGCGAGTGGAAGGGCAACGTCTACGAGCCCGACCGCTTCAAAAAGCCCCGCAAGCCGCACTGAGGCGCAGCGGCCGCCCGGCAACCGGGCTCATGACGCGTCCGGGGGCGCCAGCCAGCGCAGCAGCGTGTCGTACAGCTGGCCCGGTTCCACCGGCTTCGTGACGTGGTCGTTCATGCCGGCCGCCAGGCTCGCCTCGCGGTCGCCAACGAAGGCGTGCGCGGTCATCGCGATGATGGGCATGTCGTCGCCGCGGCGGCGCAGTTCGCGCGCTGCGGTCAGGCCGTCCATCACTGGCATCTGGATGTCCATCAGCACCAGCGCGGGCCGCTGCAATTGCGCCAATTCCAGCGCCTGCGCGCCGTCGATCGCGCAGTCCACCACGAGGCCCGCGTCCATCAGCAGGTCCTGGGCGACCTCGCGGTTGATGAGGTTGTCCTCGGCCAGCAGCACACGGCGCCCGGCGTGGCGCGCACGCAGCGCGGCCAGGCGTTCCTCCACGGGCGGCGGCGGCGCCTGGTCCGCGGCGAGCATGCTGCGGCTCAGCCACACACTGAACCAGAACCGCGTGCCTTTGCCGGTCAAGCTGCTGACCGCGATGTCGCTGCCCATGGCCATGACGATCTGGCGCGACAAGGCCAGGCCCAGGCCGGTGCCGCCCCCCGCGGCCGCGTCGCCCGGCGGGTCGCCGGCCTCGAAGGCGCGGAACAGCTGCGCCTGCCGCGACAGCGACATGCCCGGTCCGGTGTCCTGCACCGCAAAGCGCAGCAGCAGCTGGGTGCCCTGCTCCCGCTCCACCGTGCATTGCAGGCTGACCGAGCCGCGATCGGTCACCCGCACCGCGTTGGACAGCAGGTTCAACAGCACCTGCGACAAGCGCGTGGCGTCGCCGCGCACCTGGTGCGCGAGCCCGGGGCTGTCCAGGCGGATGTCCAGGCCTTTTTCGCGCACGCGCGGGCTGAGCATGTCGCAGGTGCGCTGCAGCAGCGCGTCCAGGTCGAAATCGCCTTCGTCGAGCTGCAGCTTGCCGGCCTCGATCTTCGACATGTCCAGCACATCGCTGATCACCTGCAGCAGGTGGCGGGCGGCGTCGGACACCTTGTCCAGCCGGTCGAGCTGCGACGGGTCGGTGGCATCGCGCTGCAGCAGGTGGGTCAGGCCGGTGATGGCGTTCAGCGGGGTGCGGATCTCGTGGCTCATGTGGGCCAGGAAGTCCGACTTCGCCCGGTTCGCGGCGTCGGCGTCCTGCCGGGCCTGCTCGAGTTTCAGGTTGATGGCGTGCAGCGCGCGGGTGCGCTCGCCCACGCGGCGTTCCAGGTCGTTGCTGAGCTTGCGCACCTCGATTTCGGCCGCGCGCCGCGCGGTGATGTCGGTGGACACGCCCAGCGCCAGGAACGAATTGCCGTCCGGCGCCACGATCGGGCGCTTGACGGTGCTCATCCACACCGTGTCGCCGCGCGAGGTGGTGTAGGTCTCTTCGTCGATCACCAGCTCGCGCCCGGTGTCGATGACCACCTGGTCCTCGGCGCTGTACTTGCTGATCTCGGCCGACGAGGCCACCAGCTCGTCCTGGAAGCGCCCAATCAGCTGGTCCACGGTCGTGTCCATCAGCTTGGCGAAGGCCTCGTTGGCCAGCACGTAGCGCCCGTCCCGGTCCTTGGCAAAGATCAGGTTCGGGCTGGCGTCGATCACCCGCCGCAGGAAGGCCTGCTGGTAGCGCAACGCGTCGGTGCGCTCGGCCACCCGGCGCTCCAGCTCGCCATTGAGCTGCTGCAAGGACGCCTCGGCCGTCGCGCGCCCCTGCACCTCCCGGCGCACGCTGCGAATGAGCAGCCAGAACACGCCCATCACGGCCAGCATCGTCACCATCAGCAGGCCCTGTGTGACATGGCGCTGGGCCTGCGCCTGGTCGATGCGGCGCTGCAGCAACTCGCCCTCGGCGTCGTCCATGCGGTCGATCAGCTCGCGGATGCGCTGCATCAGCACCGTGTTCGCGCTGGCGCCCGCTTCAAGCTGCGAACGCGCTGCACCTTGCTCGAGCGCGATGCGCTCGGTGACCTCCAGCGCCCCCGTGCGCCGCTCGGTCAGCTCCTGCAGTTGGGCGTGCAGGCGCAACTGCGACGGGTTGTCGGCCAGCTGCCCGCCCAGCTCGATGAGGTGGCGCCGGATTTCGCCGACGCGCAAGGGCAGCGCCGGGTCCGGGGCGCCCGACCCGGCATAGAGCCAGGCGCGTTGGGAGTTCTCGGCGTCGACGATGGCGCCGTAGGTCTGGCCCAGCTCGGTGCGCACCCGCTGGGTGTGGTTGACCCAGTCCATCGCCAGCGAAAAATTGCGGCCGGCCTGGTAGGTGAGCCCGCCGCCGACCACGATGAACACGGCCATCGGCAGCAAGCCCCCGAGCAGCCGCGCCTCCAGGCCCACGCCGCGGGTGGCCACCAAGGGCGTGTCCGGGGGCGCCAGCTGGAGCACCGCCACCCCCAGCAGCAGCAGCGCCACCGCGTTGTTGAAGGGCACGGGCGGCACCAGCGCGTCGGTCACCAGCAGCGGCACCGTCCACAGGTGGCCCAGCGCCGACAGGGCACCGATGGCCAGCGCCAGCCACGCCGCAGGGCGCACGGCCACTGCGCGCAGCACCCCGCTCAAGCCCAGCACGCTCACCGACAAGGCCAGCAGGGCCACCGCACTGAAAGGGGACATGCGGCCCTTGGCCGCGTTGTACGCATCGCCGGTGTCGAGGATCAGCCACTGGTCGATGCCGATGTCGACGTTGAACGCGTATTCGACCAGGGTGGCCACGCCGATGGCCACCACCGCCGCGGTCAGCAACACGCCCAGGGCGGTGGCCGCGCGCCGCGCGGCCGAGCCGGCCGGCACGCAGGTCAGGGCCAGTGCGCACGCGAGCGCCAGCAGCCCGATCGCGGTGTTGACCTTCATTTCCACCGCGCCGGGAATGGTGCTGCGCAGCATCGGCACGTCCAGCAGCCAACCCAGCAGGCCGGCCAGGGCCACCATGCCCGCCACGGCCACCGCGGCCAGGGCAAGCGCCACGCGGTGGTCAGGCTCGTGCGCGTCGTCGGGCGCCGTGGGGTCGTCAGGCACTTGGGGGTCGGTCATCGCGGCGGTCACGGCACCAGGGCCATGAAAAGGAAGGCAGCGAAGATCACCAGGTGCACCGCGCCCTGCATCACGTTGGTGCGGCCCGTGCCCAGGGTGATGGCCGACACCACGAAGGTCAGCAACAGCAGCACCAGGTCCTTGGCGTCCAGGCCGAGCGTCAGCGGCATGCCCAGCATGACCGAGGCCGCGGCCACGGCGGGGATGGTCAGGCCGATGCTCGCCAGTGCCGAGCCCAGCGCCAGGTTCAGGCTGGTTTGCAGCCGATCGGCTTGCGCAGCGCGCACGGCGGCCCAGGTTTCGGGCAACAACACCAGCATGGCGATGGCGATGCCGATCACCGCGGGTGGGGCGCCGGCCGCCTTGACGCCGGCCTCGATGGACGGCGACAACATCTTGGCAAGACCCACCACCGCCACCAGCGACACCATCAGCAGGCCGAAGCTGAACCAGGTCTGGGCGAGCGTGGGTGGGGCGGCGTGAACCTCTTCATTGGCCGTGTCGCGCGCCGGCAGGAAATAGTCGCGGTGCCGCACCGTCTGCACGAACACGAAGATGCCCCACAGCACCAACGAGGCCGCCGCCACGAAGGCCAGCTGGCTGTTCGAGTACGTGGCGCCCGGCCCACTGGTGGTGAAGGCCGGCAGGACCATCGACAAAGTGGCCATCACGAACATGGCGGCCATGGCCGAGTTGGCGCCCTCCAGGCGAAACACCTGCTCGTGGTGGTGCAAGGCCCCGACCACCAGGCAGATGCCCACCACGCCGTTGCAGATGATCATCACGGCAGAAAAAATGGTGTCGCGGGGCAGCGCCGCCTTGTCGGGCCCGCCGGCCAGCATCATCGACACGATCAAGGCCACCTCGATGACGGTGACCGCCAGCGCCAGCACCAGCGTGCCGAAGGGCTCGCCGACCCGGTGCGCCACCACCTCGGCGTGGTGCACCGCCGCGATCACCGCACCGATCAAGGCCGGGGCACAGGCCACCACCAGCAGGGTCTGGCCCGGCAGCAGCAGGGCCGCGGCCAGCAGGACCATGGCGAGCGCCGGCAAGGCCCAGGTCCAGGTCGGGTTGGGACCTGCCTGAGCAGAATCGGTAGAACTGATGGAAGCCATCCGCGCATTTTCGACCAGTTGCGCGAAGTCATGAGCCCGGGGGGATCCCGCCGGGTCGGCTCCGATAGACTGCGCAGCCTTCCCGAACTGCGACCCGCGGGGTTTCATCATGAAGATCGACTTCGTTTCCGATGTGTCCTGTCCCTGGTGTGCCATCGGCTTGAATGCGCTGGAAACCGCCCTGAAGCGCCTGGACCTGGGCGAATCGGTGGCCTTGCAGTTTCAGCCCTTCGAGCTGAACCCGACCATGGGCAAGAAGGGCCAGGACATCGACGAGCACTTGAACCAGAAATACGGGCTGTCGCCCGAGCAGTCGGCCGCCAACCGCGAGGCCATCCGCCAGCGCGGCGCGTCGGTGGGCTTCACCTTCACGCCCGGCGGCCGCAGCCGCATCTACAACACCTTCGATGCCCACCGCTTGCTGCATTGGGCTGAAAGCCAGGGCGAGGGCCGTCAGCGCGCGCTCAAGCACGCCCTGCTGGCGGCCTATTTCACCCACGGCCAGGACCCGAGCGACCACGCCGTGCTGACCCGGGTGGCGGGCGAGGTGGGCCTGGACGCGGCACGCGCCGCGCAGATCCTGGCCAGCGACGAGTTCACGGCCGAGGTGCGCCAGCGCGAAGAGGAATTCCAGGCCATGGGCATCGACGCGGTGCCGGCGGTCATCATCAACGACAAGCATTTGATTCAAGGCGGCCAGCCCCCGGAGGTGTTCGAGCAGGCGCTGCGCCAGATCGCCTCGGGCGAGCTGCAGTGAGCCGCTCGGCCGACCGCCGCGCAGCGACCGCCAAGACAACGCCAGGAGCACGATGTTCAAGAACATGACGGTCTACCGGATCAGCGCCGATGGGCTGCCCGATCTGCACGCCCTGCAAGACGGCCTGGGCCGCCAGCGCTTTGTGCCGTGCAGCGCCACCCAGCCGGTGGCCATTGGCTGGGTCGAGCCCCGTGGCGAAGACCATGCGCCGCTGGTGGAGCTGATCGGCGGCCAGTGGCTGATGAAGCTGCAGATTGAAAAGAAGATGCTGCCGAGCGCGGTCGTGCGGCGCCGCGCCGAAGAAATGGCCGCCGCCGTCGAGGCCAGCACGGGCCGCAAGCCCGGCAAGCGCGAGATGAAGGAGCTCAAGGAGGCCGCGCAGCTGGAGCTGCTGCCGCTGGCCTTCTTGAAGCAGGCCGCCGTCAACGTGTGGATCGACCCGGCCTCGCGCACGCTGGTGGTCGACGCCGGCAGCCAGGCGCGGGCCGACGAGGTGGTGACCAGCCTGGTCAAGGCCGCCGACGGCCTGAAGGTGATGCTGCTGCAGTCCAGCATCAGCGCCGCGTCCGCGATGGCGGCCTGGCTGGGCACGGGCGAGGCGCCGCCCGGGTTCAGCATCGACCGCGAATGCGAGCTGAAGTCGGACGACGAGATGAAATCGGTGGTGCGCTACGCCCGCCACACGCTGGACACCGACGACGTGCGCCAGCACATCGCCCAGGGCAAGCGGCCCACGCGCCTGGCCATGACGTGGAACGGCCGGGTGTCGTTTGTGCTGACCGACAGCCTGCTGATCAAGAAGCTGGCCTTCCTGGACGGCGTGTTCGAAGGCCGCGCGGGCGACGACACCGGCTTCGACGCGGACGCTGCCATCGCCACCGGCGAATTGCGCCAGCTGATACCCGACCTGGTCGACGCGCTGGGCGGCGAACTGGACCCGCTGGTGCCCGCCGCCGCGCCCATCGACCTGCCGGTGGCCGTGGCGCCGCCGCTGGCCCAGGCCGCCTGATCACCTGACCGCCGCCCCCTGAGGCCCCGCCATGACCGACGACGCCGCCCGCGATGGTTTCCACGTCTACGAACCCGCGCAGGGCCACGGCCTGCCGCACGACCCATTCAACGCCATCGTCGGTCCCCGGCCGATCGGCTGGATCTCCACCCGCGGCAGCGACGGCACGCTGAACCTCGCGCCTTACAGCTTCTTCAACGCCTTCAACTACACGCCACCGATCATCGGCTTTGCCAGCATTGGCGCCAAGGACACCCTGCGCAACGCGCAGGCCACCGGCGAGTTTGCCTGGAACCTCGCCACCCGCGACCTGGCCGACGCCATGAACGCGAGCTGTGCCGCGGTGCCGCCCGAGGTCGACGAGTTTCAGCTGGCGGGGCTGACCCCCGTGGCCTCGCGGCTCATTGGTGCGCCGCGCGTGGCGCAAAGCCCAGTCAGCTTTGAATGCCGGGTGACCCAGGTGCTGCAGCTGACCACCGCCGCGGGCCAGGCCGTGCCCACCTGGCTGGTGCTCGGCGAGGTGGTGGCCGTGCACATCGCCCGCCACCTGCTGAAGGACGGGGTCTACGACACCGCCGCGGCCCAGCCGATCCTGCGCGGCGGCGGGCCGGCCGACTATTTCGAGTTGGGCGCGCTTTTCAAGATGCGCCGCCCTGGCTGACCCCGCACGCCAGCAACGCCACCCCGGTCGGTGGCCGCGGGCAGCGCGCCGCCCATCCTCAGGAGAACCCGCCATGCCCCGCAGCTTCTTCGACACCGACCTGCCCTTGGTGCAGGCCCCGATGGCCGGCGCGCAGGGCGCGGCGCTGGCGCTGGCGGTGGGCTCGGCGGGCGGGCTGGGCTCACTGCCCTGCGCCATGCTGAGCCCCGCCGCGCTGCGCGATGAACTGACCGCCCTGCGCGCCGCCGGCCCCCGTTGCGCCTGGAACCTCAACTTCTTCTGCCACCCCGAACCAACGGCCGACGCCGCCCGCGAGGACCGCTGGCGCCGCCGCCTGGCCGATTACCACGCCGAGCTGGGCACCGAGCCCGGCCCGGCCGGCGCCGCGCGCGCGCCCTTCAGCGAAGCCCTGGCCGACCTGGTGGAAGAACAGGCCGATGCCGGCCTGCCGCGCGTGGTGAGCTTCCACTTCGGCCTGCCCAGCGTGGCCCTGGTCCAACGCGTCAAATCCTGGGGATCGCAGGTGTGGTCCAGCGCCACCACCGTGGCCGAGGCCCGCTGGCTGGAAGACCATGGCGCCGATGCCGTGATCGCGCAGGGGCTGGAGGCCGGCGGCCACCGCGGCCATTTTTTGCCCCACGCACGCGGCGATGACCCGGCCGACCCCGCCGCCCTGTGGGCACAGAGCGGCCTGTTCAGCCTGCTGCCCCAGGTGGTCGACGCGGTGGGCGTGCCGGTGGTCGCCGCCGGCGGCATCGCCAGCGCCCAGGGCGTGGCCGCGGCGCGGGCGCTGGGCGCGAGCGCGGTGCAGGTCGGCACCGCCTTCCTGCTGTGCCCCGAAAGCACCATCAGCCCGGTGCACCGCGCCGCCCTGCGGCTCGCCCGCGAACACGCCGGCCAGCGCACGACGGCGCTCACCAACGTGTTCACCGGGCGGCCGGCGCGCGGGCTGGTCAACCGGCTGATGCGGGACCTGGGCGGGCTGTGCGCGGACGCCCCGGCGTTCCCCCTGGCCGGCGCGGCCGTGGCGCCGCTGCGCGCCGCCGCCGAGCGCGCCGGACTGGGCGATTTTTCACCGCTGTGGGCCGGTCAGAACCTGGTCGGCTGCGACGACATTCCCGCCGCCGACCTGACCCGCCGCCTGGGCGCGGGTTGGTGAACTGAACCGAGGAGCCTGCGATGAAGTCCTTCGGCGCCCAGGCCCAGGGCCTGCGGCTGGAACGCATGACGGACTCGCCCCGCTGGACCGGGCGGGGCTTTCGCAACCTGCACCCGGTGCTGCCGGGCCTGCGCGACGCCAGCGCGCCGCGGCCCACGCTGGGCGACTTCCTGTGCGGCGGCGAGCGGCGCGTGCCCGAGGGCCCGCTGCCGCTGGTCGACCCGCGCGACGCCTGGCGCCGCCCGCCCGGCAGCGGCCTGCGCGCCACCTGGCTTGGCCACTCCACCGTGCTGCTGGAGTTCGGCGCGCTGCGCGTGCTGACGGACCCGGTGTGGGGCGCCCGCGCGTCGCCGTCGCGGCTGGTCGGCCCGAAGCGATTCCACCCGGTGCCGGTGGCGCTGAAGGCAATGCCCCCCATCGACCTGGTCGTGCTGTCCCACGACCACTACGACCACCTGGACATGGCCACCGTGCGCGAACTGGGTCGGCGCGGCGTGCCCTTCGTCACCTCGCTGGGCGTGGGCGCGCACCTGGAGGCCTTCGGCGTGCCGGCCTCGCAAATCACCGAGCTGGACTGGTGGCAGACGCACACCCTGCCGGGCGCCGCACTGAGCGTCACCGCCGCGCCGTCGCAGCATTTTTCCGGCCGCGGGCTGAAGGACCGCAACGCCACGTTGTGGTCCTCCATGGTCATCCGCGACGAGCGGCACACCGTGTTCTTCAGCGGCGACACCGGCCTGACCGAGGAGTACCAGCAGATTCGCGCCCGCCTGGGGCCCTTCGACCTCGTGATGCTGGAGGTGGGTGCCTTCCACCCGGCCTGGGGCGACATGCACCTGGGTCCCGACAACGCGCTCAAAGCCTTGCAGCTGCTGGGCGGTGGCGCCTTCCTGCCAGTGCACTGGGGCACCTTCAGCCTGGCCCTGCACGCCTGGGACGACCCGCCGGAAACCTTGTTGCGCCTGGCCCCGCGGGACGGGGTGCAGCTGGTGATGCCGCGGCTTGGCGAGCCGGTGGAGCCGTCGCAGGTCGACGGCGTGACGCCGTGGTGGCGGGCGGTGTCCGGCCGACCACCGCACGGCGGGCCCACCCAATCGACCACCGCGGTCGCGCCCGACGATCCGTCCACGGACCCCACCGCCGCCGCCAAGCGCCTGCCCTGGCCTCTGGACTGAGGCCCCGAGGCCCTGCGCGATCCGGGTAATTTCGCACAGAAATGACTCAAGCAACGGCATTCTGGGGCCGATAAATCGCCGACGCCCAAGGCCCCTTGCGGGCCGGCGGCCGCCGTTCGCTCCATCACTGCCGAGGGTTCATGTCGTACGTTGCACTCGCCACTGTCAAACACCGCATGAGCCTGGGTCGGCCCCTGCCCTTCCATGTGCGCAATGCCGACCACACGCTGCTGCTGGCACGGGGCCACGTGCTCGAAACCGAGGCCCAGCTGCGCAGCCTGCTCGAACGGGGCGCTCTCGTCGACAGCGACGAGCTGCCCGCCACCCCCTCGCCGGTTGAACTGATCAGCCAAGCGCCGCCCGAACAGCTGCCAGCGCTGTGGGGCCGCGTCGCCGAGCTCGCCCACGAGGCCTTGAAAGACCCCGACCCCCGGGCGCTGGAAGCGGCCATCGACAACGTCACCGAGCCGCTGCTGGCGATCATCGAACGCGACCCCGACCTGGCCATCTTCCAGGTCCTGCGCCAACAAGGTGGCTACCTGGCGCAGTACGGCATCAACCATTCGCTGCATTGCGCCATCACCACCTGCCTGGTCGCCACGCGCCTGGGCTGGGCGGTGGACGATGTGCGCCGCGCCTTCAAGGCGGCGCTGACCATGAACCTGTCCATGCTCTCGCTGCAAGGCGAGCTGGCCACGCAACCCACGCCGCTGACCGATGCGCAGCGCGAGAGCATCCACAGTCACCCGCTGCGCAGCGTGGCCCTGCTGGAGCAGGCCGGCGTGCACGACCCGGACTGGTTGCGCGCCGTCGCCCAGCACCATGAAGAAAGCGATGGCAGCGGCTACACCAGCGGCACCACCGACATCAGCGAGCTGGCCGGGCTGCTGCACCGCTCGGACGTGTACACCGCCAAGCTCAGCCCGCGCAGCAACCGCGCGGCGCTGAGCGCGGACGTGGCCGCGCGGATGGTGTTTGCCAGCGACCGCGGGCACCCCGCCACCGCGGCCATCGTCAAGGAGTTCGGGCTGTACCCGCCGGGCTGCCCGGTGCAGCTGGTCAGCGGCGAAACGGGCATCGTCGTGCGGCGCGGCAGCCAGGCGCACACGCCGGTGGTGGCGGTGACCCATGGCGCGAACGTGCGGCCACTGCGCGAGCCGCTGCGCCGGGACTCGGCCCAGCCGGCCCACCGCATCGCTCAGGTGCTGAGCGGCCGCCAGCTCGATCTGCACCTGACGCCCCAGGCGCTGCAACGCGTGGCCTGGGCCTGAGCGGTCACGCCGGGGGGTCTCAAGCCACCGGACCCCTCCAGGCCTTCAGGGCGCCGGCGTCGGTCGCAGCAGCCCGGCGATGACTTCCAGCAAGTCGCGGGGCCGGAAGGGCTTGACGAGGTAGTGGTCGGCACCCGCGGCGAGGCCCGCTTCCACGTCACGGGCCTGACCACGCGCGCTCAGCAGCACCACCGGGCGCCGGCCCAGCACCGGGTGCGCCTTCAGCCGGCGGCACAGGTCGAGCCCGCTCATCTCGCCGGGCATCATGACGTCCAGCAGACACACGTCGGGCTGGTGTTGCAAGGCGATTTCCAGCCCTGTGGCGGCGTCGGCCGCCTCCAGGATGTGGTAATCGCCGATCTCCAGCGTCATGCGAATGAGCTTGCGCACGTCGTGCTGGTCTTCAACGGTCAGGATGGTCTTCACGGTGGCATCGCTTGAAGTTCAAGCGCAGGGAAATGAGGTTGTGGGGACCGGGCTTGCAGCGGGCTGTCAGGCAGCGCCATCGGCGGCCCGACCGCGCGCTGCCCCCCCGCCGTGGCCTGTTCCGGCAACAGCGCAGCAGGCAGCCACAGCGTCACGCGGGTGCCTTCGCCCGGCTGGCTGGCCAGTTCGACCTGACCGCCCTGGATCTCGATGATTTCTTTGACGATGCTCATGCCCAGGCCGGTGCCGGGAATGTTGCCGCTGGCATCGGCGCGGTAGAAGCGCTCGCTCACCCGGGCCAGCTGCGCGGGGGTCATGCCGATGCCGCGGTCGATGATGGTCAGCGCGAAGGCCGCTTCGCCCGGCCGCCCAGGCGCTTCACCGCGCCACAGGCGCAGGTGCACCGGGCCACCGTCGGGCGAGTATTTGTAGGCGTTTGACAGCACGTTGCCCACGGCCTGCAGCAGCTTGCCGCGGTCCATGAAGACCTGGGCCGGGAAGTGCAACGGCAAGCTCACCTCCGGGCGGGCGCGCCCCTGCGGCGGCTGGAAGTCGTGCACGGCGGCCTGCACCAGCTCGCACAGTTCGATGGTCTGCAGCTCGAAGTCCTTGCCGCGACGCGCCTCGATGCGGGCCAGGTCGAGCAGCTCATTGACGATGCTGATCATCAGGTTGGTTTGCCGGTGAACCGTTTCCAGCAGGTCGCGGCGGCGGTCGTCACCGAGCTCGCGCATCAGCAGCAGCTCGGTGAAGCCGTAGATGCTGGACATCGGCGTGCGCAGTTCGTGGGCCGCGGTGGCCAGGAAGTCGCTCTTCAGCCGGTCCACCTCGGTCTCGTGGGTCACGTCGCGCAGGTGCATCACCTGCGAGATCGCATCGCCGCCGCCCAGGTGCAGGCCGACGTCGAGCACGCGGGGCACCGGGCGCAGGGTCTCGATGCGGCGCACGGTGCCGCTGCGCAACCAGTCGAAGTTGCGCAGGCCATGGCCCGGGGCGCACAAGTTCCCCATCAGGCGGCACACGGTGGCCTCGTCGTGGCCCACCACATGCGCTTCGCTCAGGCCGGTCAGGCGCGTGAAGGCGGGGCTCACGAAGTTGGCGCGGCGCTGGCTGTCGAACGACACGAACCCATCGGGGCTCAAGGTGAAGATCGCGTTGAGCTGCTCGCTGCGCTCGCGCAGCTTGGCCACCACGCCGACGATCAGCTGGGAGATGGCCTCGATGTCTTCCGGCACGCCGGGTGCAGGCGCTTCGCCGCCCGGCACGGGGCCGGCGGTGGCCAGGCCCGCGGCGGGCGACAGGTCTTCCAGCAGGGTGCGCAGCGCGGTCAGCATCACGTCCACCTGCCGGCGCTGCACGCGCACCGTCTGGGCGGCGCGGTTCAGGGTGTCGAAGGTCGAGCGCAGTTCGATCGGGGCGTTGTCGCCCTGGGCGCCCCCAGCGGGCACCGTGGTGTCACGTCGGGGGTCCTGGCCGGGTCGGTCGATGACCCGGTCGATGTCTTCTTCGAGGCTGCGCAGGCGCTCGAGCTGCCCCAGCCAGTGAACCAGCGGGATGCGGATCAGCAGCAGGCCGCCGGCGATGCTGAAGACCGTCAACACCACCGCGGCGCTGGCCACGTGCCACAGGTCGGCGGCCACCAGCTCGGGCGCAAAACTCAGGCGCAGCACGCCGTAGTCGCGTCCGCCGACGACCACGGGTCGGTTGACGTCATACAGGCGGTCGCGCATGAAGGCGATCAACCACGCGGGGGGCAGGTGTTCCATGCGCTGCGCGGGCCGGGCTTGCAGCGTGCGACCGCGCAAGTCGTTGAAGCTGGCCTGCGCGAACGAGGTTCGGTAGATGGCGCGCTCCAGCGTGCGTTGGATGGTGTCGTCGTCGCCGATCACGGCGCTGTCGGCAATGGCTGGCAGCATCACCGCGGCCAGGGTTTCGGCGCGCACATGCGATTCCTCCAGCACCACGTCCAGCTGGTGGTACAGGAACAGCCCCAGGCCCGTGCCGCAGAACACCAGCAGGGTGATCGCGTACAGCCCGAACACCCGCGAGACCAGCGACTGCGGCAGCCATCGGCGCCGCAGCGCTGGACTTGGGGACGGGCCGACGGACATGCCGGGAGCGCTCATTGCAGGGACGCGGGGGCGTGCTGGTAGAACTCGCGGTAGGCGGCGTATTCGCTGCCATCCGAGCGCACGAAGGCAGTGTCCTCGGGCAAGCCCACCGACTTCGACGCCTCGGCCAGGATGCGCCGCCCTTGCGGGTCGGTGTGCATCGCCAGGAACGCCGCCGACACGGCGCGCAAGTCGCGCTCGGGCACCTTGGCGGCTGCCATCAAGGCCAGGTCATGGAACGGGCCGGTGCGCCAGATCACGCGGTAGGCCTTGCCTTCGCGCTGGGCGTAGGCGTCGATCAATTGTGAATTCGAGCCGGCGGCCGCCACCTTGCCATTGAACAGCTGCACCAGCGTGGCGTCCATGTTGCCGCCGAACACCGGCGTCACACCCAGGCCTCGGCCCATCAGCATGGCCATGGGGATCTTGTAGATCAACAGCGCTTCCGGTCCCGCAAAACCCACCTCCCGACCCTGGAGCGACGCGAGGTCGGTGATCGGTGAATTGGCCGGGACGACGATCTGGCTGTACACCGGCGGGGTCTGCCGGCGACCAAACACCTTCCAGCCCAGCTTTTCGCGCTCGGGGCTGAACAGGTGATTGCTGAAGACGAACTCCACCTCCTGCCCCAGGACGTAGGCGGTGGTGTCGGCCGAGGTGCGGCCCACCTTCAGCTCCAGCGCGACGCCACTGCGCTGGCTCACCCAGGCGATGACCGGGTTCCAGTAAGCGGCCGTGCGGTTGATGCCGTACTGGTTGACCGGCGAGAACCGGTACTTGGCGGGCTCGGCGGCCGCGGGGCCCGCGGCCGTGCCGAGGGCGACGAGGCTCAGGCCCAGCGCCAAGACCGTGCCGGTCGACAGCACACGCCGGTGCCAGCCCGCCACCCCGCCCGTCCACTTGCCCGTGCTGGGCGCTTGATCGTCTGCCATGAACCGCCCTGCCTCCACAGAGGATCGCCCGCCCAAGCCGACATTGGCCGGGGCTCGGGCGTCCGGGTACAGGGCTACATCGGCGTCCGCGGGGAAATCTTAAATCTAGTAGAAGTGATTTCGCTGCCGGCGCTCAGTGGCTGCGCATCAGGTGGTCGAACGCGCCCAAGGCCGCTTTGGCGCCGTCGCCGGCCGCGATCACGATTTGCTTGAACGGCACCGTGGTCACGTCGCCCGCGGCGAACACGCCGGGCACCGAGGTCTGGCCTTTGGCGTCGACGATGATCTCCCCAAAGCGGCTGAGCTCGACCGTGCCCTTCAGGAACTCGGTGTTGGGCACCAGGCCGATCTGCACGAAGACGCCTTCCAGCGCGACGTGGCGCGACTCGCCGCTGACGCGGTCGGTGTAGCTCAGGCCGTTGACCTTGCTGCCGTCGCCGGTGATTTCGGTCGTCTGCGCATTGGTGTGGATCACCACGTTGGACAGCGACTTGAGCTTGTTGACCAGCACCGCGTCGGCGCGCAGCTGATCGGCAAACTCCAGCAGGGTGACGTGGCCGACCACGTTGGCCAGGTCGATGGCGGCCTCGACGCCCGAGTTGCCACCGCCGATCACCGCCACGCGCTTGCCCTTGAACAGCGGACCATCGCAGTGCGGGCAGTAGGCGACGCCCTGGTTGCGGTATTCCTTTTCGCCGGGCACGTTGACCTCGCGCCAGCGGGCACCGGTGCTCAGGATCACGGTCTTGCTCTTGAGGGTGCCGCCGTTGGCGAGCTGCACTTCAATCAGGTCGCCGGGCGTGGCAGCGGGCACCAGCTTGTCGGCGCGCTGCAGGTTCATGATGTCCACGCCGTAGGACTTGACCTGGGCTTCCAGTGCCGCAGCGAACTTCGGGCCGTCGGTTTCCAGGACCGAGATGTAATTCTCGATTGCCAGGGTGTCCAGCGTCTGGCCGCCAAAGCGCTCGGCCACCACGCCGGTGCGGATGCCCTTGCGCGCGGCGTACACCGCCGCGGCCGCGCCGGCCGGGCCACCGCCGACGATCAGCATGTCGTAGGCCTCGCGGGCGCTGAGCTTGGCGGCGTCACGGGCGGCGGCGCCGGTGTCCAGCTTGGCCACGATTTCTTCCACGCCCATGCGGCCGCTGCCGAACACCTGGCCGTTCAGGTAGATGGTCGGCACGGCCATGATCTGGCGCTCGTCGACTTCCTTCTGGAACAGCGCGCCGTCGATGGTGGTGTGGCGGATGCGCGGGTTCAGCACCGCCATCAGGTTCAAGGCCTGTACCACGTCCGGGCAGTTGTGGCAGGTCAGGCTCATGTAGGTCTCGAAGGCGAAGTCGCCTTCGATGGCCTGGATCTGCTCGATCACGTCGGCCTCGACCTTCGGCGGGTGGCCGCCCACTTGCAGCAGGGCCAGCACCAGCGAGGTGAACTCATGGCCCATCGGGATGGCGGCGAACTCGATGCGGGCCTGCGCGTCCGCGGGCCGCTTCAAGGCGAACGAGGGCTTGCGCGTGGCGGCGCCGTCGGTGCGCAGGGTGATCTTGTCGCTCAACGAAGCGATCTGTTCCAGCAACGCGCGCATCTCGGCGCCAGCGCTGCTGTCGTCCAGGGTGGCCACCAGCTCGAAGGGCTCGCGCACCCGTTCGAGGTAGGCCTGCAGTTGAGCGGAGAGGTTGGCGTCGAGCATGGGAACTCCTGGAACTCGGGGTTTGGACAGGGCTCCGCCAGGGACGGCCTCGTGGGCCGCCGGGGCGGGGTCGATCAGGGAGGGAACACGGTGTCGGGTGGCCACCGTTGCAGCGGTGCATGGGCCACCCATCAGAGGGCGCCGGGAACCCGGCGCCCGGATCCACAGCAGGTCAGATCTTGCCGACCAGGTCCAGCGACGGGGTCAGGGTCTTGGCGCCGTCGTTCCACTTGGCGGGGCAGACCTGGCCCGGGTTCTTCGCGGTGTACTGCGCGGCCTTCAGCTTGCGCAGGGTTTCCTTGACGTCGCGGGCGATTTCGTTCGAGTGCACTTCGGCCGTCTTGATGATGCCTTCGGGGTTGATCACGAAGGTGCCGCGCAGCGCCAGGCCTTCGCCGTCGATGTGCACGTCAAAGGCGCGGGTCAGCTGGTGCGTCGGGTCGCCGATCAGCGGGAACTTGGCCTTGCCGACGGCCGGCGAGGTCTCGTGCCACACCTTGTGGGCGAAGTGGGTGTCGGTGGTGACGATGTACACCTCGGTTTCCAGCTTCTGGAACTCGGCGTAGTTCTCGGCGGCGTCTTCGACCTCGGTCGGGCAGTTGAAGGTGAAGGCGGCCGGCATGAAGATCAGCGTCGACCACTTGCCCTTGAGGGTCTGCTCGGTGACCTCGATGAACTTGCCATTGTGGAAGGCCTGGACCTTGAAGGGCTGGACTTGGGTGTTGATCAGGGACATGAAGCACTCCTTGGGGTGGATGAGGGAACCGCGGTGCGGCACTGAGCCGCGGCGGGTCTGAGAATCGACAAAGGGAATCTTAGGTGCGGCGCAGCAACTGGGTGATGAATTGACGGAACGTCGATCATCGTCAAAAACTATCGGCGGCGGGCGGGATCCGCCGCGAGGCCGCCTGATTGCCGCCCTGCCCGGTCAAGCGTGGCGCACCACCGAGGTGAGCGCATACTCACTGCCCTGGTCAATGCGCGCCCAGTACGAGGTGTGGGCGTCGCTGCCCGGCGGCCAGTCGGCCAGAAAGTCGCGTGCGAAGCGGGTGGTGTCGTAGGCGACAGCCAGGCCGTCCACCTGCACCTCGCCGCGGGCGGTGGCCAGGCGGTGGCCGTAGCGGCGCGCGGCGCGAACCGCGGCGTCCGCCGGCGGCGACACCGCGATGCGCGTCAGCAGGCCGGTGCGTTCACCGGCCAGGTTCGGCATGCCGGCCGCGCCGTTGTTGACCAGCACCCGCTGACCGCCTTGCCAGGTGTGCAGCACCGGCAGGCAGGTGTGGCTGGACGCGAACACATCGACCTGAGCGCGGTCGAACCAGCCGGCCACGCGCGCGCAGTGCGCTGCGTCGGCCTGCGGGCCCAGGTGCTCCTGCGCAAAGCCCCAGCCGGCGAGCGATTCGGCGTCGCCGTGCACCACCGCCACCCGGCAACCTCCGACCTCGATGCGGCGCCACATCGGCAGCGCTGCCATCGCCGCGGCCAGCACCGGTGTGCCGCGCGCGGTGGCGCGCAGCCGACGCAGGATGCGGTTGGAGCGCTGCACCACGCCGTCACCGACCCACTCGGGGTAGGCGCAGCCACAGCCCGCGTCGTCGGCCTCCTCAGCGAGGTCGGTCTCGGTGCTGGAGGCGGCCGATGCCGCGCCCAGCTCGGTCTCGACATTGCCCCGCGTGGGCGAGGCCGCCAGCACCGCGCGGCCGATGCGCTCGAAGCGCGCCGCGTCCAGGTCGAACCAGTGGAAGTCGCCGTTGAAGACCAGCCGCTTCGGGCCGCGCTCGCGCTCGAACAGCCGCAGCACCTCGTCGAGCGCAGGCTCGTTGCCGTAGAGGCCGCCCACCACGTACAGCACCTCACAGGCGCCAGCGTCTTCCTGCCACGCCGTGGCCAGGTCCTCAGGGCGGTAGCGGTAGTCCAACGGGCAGCTGCGGCCGGCCGCACCGCCGGTGGCGAGCGGGGCGGGTGTGGGCCCGGGCAAGTGGGGCACGGCGGTCAAGGGCTGGTCGAGCGGGGTGGTCATGGCAGGCCTCGTGCAGGGACCAGCGGCGGCACCGCCGCGGCGGGGGCGGCGGGCGCCGGTTCGCTGAGGTAAAGCCGCGCCAGGCGCTGGTCGTCGACTTGCTCGACGGGCAGGTCAAAGGCCAGACGACCGGCACGCAGGCCGATCACCCGGTCGGCCAGCAGCGGCAGCAGGGCCGGGTTGTGGACCACGGTGATCAGGGTGACGCCGGGCGTGGCCTCGGCGGCCTCGACCAGACGCTCACACACGTCGGCGGCGGCCTGCGGGTCGAGGCTGGCGGTGGGCTCATCGGCCAGGATCAGGCGCGGGCGCTGCAGCAGCATGCGGGCGATGGCCACCTTCTGGCGCTCGCCGCCGGACAGGCGGTCGCTGCGTTCGCGGGCGCGGTGGGCCAGGCCGACCCGGGCCAGCGCGGCCTGTGCCTGTGCCACCTCGCGGGGCGGGAACCAGCGCAAGCTGCTGCGCCACGCGGGCACGCGGGCCAGTGCGCCCAGCAGCACGTTTTCGAGGGCGCTGAGCCGGCCCACCAGGTGCAGGCCCTGCAAAACCTGCCCGATCTCCGCGCGCAGGCGCCGCCGCTCGGCCGGCTGCTGCAAGGGCAGGGGCCAGGGCCGGCCCAGCACCTGCAGCCGTGCCTCGGCCGGCGACACAAAGCCGCCGAGGCAGCGCAGCAACGTCGACTTGCCCGCACCGTTGGGCCCGATCAGCGCCACGCGCTCGCCAGCGCGCACGCGCAGCGCGCCAAGCGCGAGGGTGTCGCGCCCGCCCAGGTGGCAGCGCAGTGCCTCGATGTCGATCACCCAGGGCAGGTCGTTCATGGGGCAGGCAGGGCGGCCATGGTGGCGGTGGCGGTGGTGGTGGTG
>CALRPU020000041.1:0-33486 GCA_943370175.1 Hydrogenophaga intermedia
CCGCCACCGCGTCAGGCACCGGCCGCGGCCAGCCCGTCCAGCAAGGTGGCCGACGTGCAGCACCAGCCCACGATCGCGCCCTGGGCGGTCAGCATGGCCAGGGCCGCCGCCTTGAACTCGGGGAAGTAGCTGTCGGTCGCGTCCTCGACGATCAGGCAGTCGTAGCCGCGGTCGTTGGCCTCGCGCATCGAGGTCTGCACGCACACCTCGGTGGTGACGCCGGTGAACACCAGGTGCGTGATGCCCTGGGCCTGCAGCCGCTCGTGCAGGCCGGTCGCCCAGAACATGCCCTTGCCCGGCTTGTCGATGACGGTCTCGCCGGGGGCGGGGCTCAGCGCGGGGATGATGTCGGCGCCCGGTTCGCCCGCGATCAGCAGCCGGCCCATCGGACCCACGTCGCCGATGCGCAGGCTGGGCGCGCCGCGTGCTCGCTTGGCCGGCGGGCAGTCGCTCAGGTCCGGGCGGTGGGCTTCGCGGGTGTGCAGCACCGGCCAGCCGCGCTCGCGCCAGGCCGCCAGCAAGGCCGCGATGGGGCCGATGGCGGTGTGCAGCCGGGTCACGTCGTTGCCCAACGACGCACCGAAGCCGCCGGGCTCCACGAAATCGCGCTGCATGTCGATCACCACCAGGGCCGTGCGGCCGGGGGCGAAGGGGTAGTCGAAGGGCGTCGCGGGGATGGGGATGAAGCTCATGGCATGACGTGGCGAGGCGTGGCTGGGCTGGGCTGGGCGTTCAGGCGGCCGCGGCGTGGCCGTGGTCCGCGCCGCCCATGTGCGCGCCGATGGTCTGGCGGTCGGCCTGGGCGGCGGCGGTCTCGAAGACGACGCGCCCTTCGCTCATCACGGCGATGCGGTCGCTCAGCGCCAGCAGCTCGTCCAGGTCCTCGCTGATCAGCAGCACCGCGCCGCCCTTGGCACGCACTTGCAGGATGCGGCTGTGGATCTCGGACACCGCCGCGAAGTCGAGCCCGAACACCGGGTTGGCGGCGATCAGCACGTTGATGTCCCCGGCCAGCTCGCGCGCGAGCACGGCGCGCTGCACGTTGCCGCCGGACAGGCTGGCGATGGGCGCGTTCTCGCCGCGGGTCTTGACGCCGTACTCGGCGATCCAGGCCCGGGCGCGCTCGCGCCAGGCGCCAAAGCGCAGCCAGCCCTGGTTCAGCGGCGGCTGGTCGAAGTCGCGCAGCGCCATGTTGGCGGCCACGCTGAGTTCGCCCACGCAGGCGCTGCGCAGCGGCTCTTCGGGCAGGGCGCGCAGCTTCAGAAGCCGGTTCTCCGATCGCCTGGCGAAGAAGGGCTGGCCCATCACGGTGACGCTGCCCGCGCTGCGCGGGCGCTGCCCCACCAGGGCCTCCACCAGCTCGCGCTGGCCGTTGCCCGACACCCCGGCGATGCCCAGCACCTCGCCCCGGCGCACTTGCAGGCTCAGGTCCTGCACGGCCAGCGTGCCGCGGTCGCCCATGGCCGCCAGGCCCTGCACTGCCAGGGCCACCGGCGCATCGGCCGGGGTCGGGGTGCGGGGGGCGGCACGGCCTTCGTTGGCGGCGGCGGTGGCGTCGGCTGCGCCTTCGCCGATCATGGTCTGGGCCAGCAGCCCGGGCGTGGTGTCGGCCACGCGCGCGCCGTGCACCTTGCGGCCGCGGCGCAGCACCGTCACTTCGTCGGCGTAGGCCATCACCTCGCGGAACTTGTGGGTGATCATCAGCACGGTGCACTCGCCGCGGCGGGCCACAGCGCGCACGTAGGCCAGCACCTCATCGGCCTCTTGCGGCGTCAGCACGCTGGTGGGTTCGTCCAGGATCAGCAGGCGCGGCTTCAGGTAGAGCTGCTTGAGCAGTTCGAGCTTCTGCTTCTCGCCGGCGGCCAGGCCCGCGGGCGTGGCGTCCAGGTCCAGCGTGAAGGGCGTGGTCTTCAGGAAGTCGGCCAGCCGGCGGCGCTCGGTCTTCCAGTCGATCACGCCGGGCGTGCGGCCACCGGCCAGCAGCAGGTTCTCGGCCACCGTCATGCCCGGGGCGAGCGTGAAGTGCTGGTAGACCATGCCGATGCCCAGCGCCCGCGCCACGACCGGGGTGGCGATGTCGTGCTCTCGGCCGTCGATCAGGATGGCGCCGCCCTCGGGCCGCTGCGAGCCGGCCACGCACTTGACCAGCGTGCTCTTGCCCGCGCCGTTTTCGCCCAGCAGCGCGTGCACGCTGCCGGGCGCCACCTTCATCGTCACCCGGTCCATCGCGGTGAAGCTGCCAAAGCGCTTGGTCAGCTCGAAAGTCTCCAGCGCCAGGGCGCCGGTCGGGGAGGGCTTGGGGTCGAGCGGCGCGGTCATGGGGGCCTTTCGGTGCGGGCGGTGCGGGCGGTGGGGGGCCGTGGGGGCGGTGGTGGCGCGCGGTGCCGTGCCGCGCTCAGGCCAGCGCTTCCAGCACCGCGGCAGACTCCGCGTGCACACCGAACACGCCGCCCTGCATCGTGATCATCTTCAGCGCCGCCAGGTGGTTCCCGTGGTCGGTGGCGGCGGTGCAGTCGCTGAGCAGCAAGCACTCGAAGCCGCGGTCGTTGGCCTCGCGCATCGTCGTGTGCACACACACGTCGGTGGTGATGCCGGCCAGCAGCAGGTTGCGGATGCCGCGGGTGTGCAGGATCAATTCCAGGTCGGTGGCGCAGAACGAGCCCTTGCCGGGCTTGTCGATCACCACCTCGCCGGGCAGCGGGGCCAGCTCCGGGATGATTTCCCAGCCGGGTTCCCCGCGCACCAGCACGCGGCCGCAGGGCCCGTCGTCGCCGATGCCCGCGCCCATCTGGCGCGAGCGCCAACGCTTGTTGGCGGGCAGATCGGCCAGGTCGGGCCGGTGGCCTTCGCGGGTGTGCATCACGGGGTAGCCGAGCGCGCGCATGCGCGCCATCAGCGCCTGGATGGGCGCGATGGGCGCGCGGGTCAGCGAGATGTCATAGCCCATGCTGTCCACGTAGCCGCCCACGCCGCAGAAGTCGACCTGCATGTCGATGACGATCAGCGCGGTGTTCTGTGGGTGCCACTGGCCGTCGAAGGGCCAGGCGTAGGGGTGGGCGGCGACGGGGGGCGGCGTGCTCATCGTGGGCGACTCGGCGGGCTGGGGTGTGAAGGGCTGGGCGCGTCGATGGTCAGGCGGCTTTGCGCTGGCCGGGCGCCGGCTCGGGCAGCAGGTTGTCCGGGGCGTGGACGCGCGTGGGGGGCGCGAAGCCGCAGGACCTGCCGTCGGTGTGCACCACGTCGGCTTCCCACGGCAGCGCGAAGCGGCCGTTCACCATGTCGTGCATGAAGGTGTAGGGGCAGTCCTGCGCGCCGCCCTTGACGGCCACGTAGCCGCGGTGCCACAGCTGGTAGGGGTTGTTCTCGACGCCCCAGTGCAGGCGCGCCTCGCGCACCAGGTCGGGCCGCACCTCGCAGGTGATGATCTCGTCGGGCCGGCCGCTGCCTTCCACCATCACCGTGCCGTCGAAGTTGCACACCATGCCCTCGCCCATCGAGTCGAAGCTGCCGTCGCTGCCGCACAGGCACACGCTGGCGGTGACCATCAGGTTCTGGAAGGCGTTGGCCTGGTTGGTGATCTTCCAGGCGTGGCGGATGGGCGCGGTGTAGCCGGCGGTGCGCAGCATGATCTCCGCGCCTTGGTAGGCGCATTCGCGCGCCATCTCGGGGAACATGCCGTCGTGGCAGATGATCAGCGCCAGCTTGCAGCCCTTGGGCCCGGTGATCACCGGGATGCCCACATTGCCCGGCTCCCAGGCCTCCACCGGCACCCAGGGGTGCAGCTTGCGGTAGTACAGCTGCACCGCGCCCTGGTCGTCGATGACGAGGCCGGTGTTGTAGGGGTTGCCGTTGGGGTTGAACTCCATGATGGAGAAGCAGCCCCACAAGCGGTGCGCGACGCACGCCGCTTTGAAGGCCGCCACCTCGGGGCCGTCCATGCGCACCATCAGGGCGGGGTCGGTGTTCATCGACAGGCCATGCAGCGCGTACTCCGGGAACACCACCAGGTCCATGCCGGCGTTGTTGCGCCGCGCCTTGCCGACCATGTCGACGATGCGCTGGGTTTGCGCGGCCAGCTGCGCTGGCGTGTCGACCACGGGCAGCTGCAGCTGCACCAGGCCGATGACGACGCCGTGGGGTGATTTGTTGAGTCCGCCGAGTCCGCTCATGGGGTACTGCTCCGTTGGCTGGGGGGTGAGTGGGGTGATGAGGGGGAAGGGGGCCGGTCAGCGCGTCGACGACAGCTCGCCCGGGCTGCCGGCCGCCACCGCGCCGGGCCGGCAGGTGATCACCAGGATCACCAGCGTCAGCACGTAGGGCACGGCGCCAAACAAGTAGTAGCCCTGGCTGATGCCGATGGATTGCAGCGCCGGGCCGATGGCGCCGGCCCCGCCAAACAGCAGCGCCGCGCCCACGCAGCGCAACGGGCTCCAGCGCGCGAAGATCACCAGCGCCACCGCGATCAGGCCCTGGCCGCTGCTGATGCCCTCGTTCCAGCTGCCGGGGTAGAACAAGGTCAGCGAGGCGCCGCCCAAGCCGGCGATGGCGCCACCCGCCGCGGTGGCCGCCATGCGGATGCCGTTGACCGAGTAGCCCAGTGCCTTGGTGGCGCTGGCCGAATCGCCGGCCAGGCGCACCAGCAGGCCCCAGCGCGTTCGCGCGAAGGCCCAGTACAGGCCCAGCGCCATCAGCACGCCCAGTGGCAGCAGCGGGTTGATCTGCAACGCCGCCTGCACCACCGTCGACGCGCTCCAGCCGCCCAGCGGGATCGGCGGCAGCTGCGCGGCCTGCGGTTGGATCAGCGGCTTGCCGAGGTAGAAGGCCAGGCCGGTGCCGAACAGCATCAGCGCGATGCCGGTGGCCACGTCGTTGACCCGCGGCAGCGAGCACAGCAGGCCGTGCAGCAGCGCCAAGGCCGCGCCGGTGGCGGCGGCGATCAACACACCGGCCCAGGGGTTGCCGGTGAGGTAACTGCCGCCAAAGGCTGCCATGGCGGACAGCACCAGCACGCCTTCCAGGCCGAGGTTGATGCGGCCCGCCTTCTCGGTGAGGCATTCGCCGAGGCTGACGAAAAGAAAGGGCACGCCGACGCGGAGGGCGCCGCCGAGGATGGCGGCGGTGAAGGCGATCAGGGGGTCGGGCATGGGAGGGGTCCTGGGGGGGTGGGGGGGCTTGCGGCTGCTGGTGTTGTTGCTGGTGTTGGTGTTCGTGTTGCTTGGGGGAGGGGTGTTTGCCGTGCCGGCAGCGCGCCGGGAATCCGCCCCGGCGGGCGGGTCACTTTCATTTGCGGGTCCAAATGAAAGTAACCAAAGCAAAGGGCCTGAACACCAGCCGATTTGACTGTCTTGCTGGGTGAAGGGGGCTCCTCGACTGGTTCGGGCGTGGACGGCGCTTGGATTTGCGAATGTCGATTTACCGAGCGCACGGACTTCATCGCGGTGCCGGCGCGTGCCCGCATGCGGGGGGTGGAAGTGGCGGTGGCGACAGCGTCATTGGCGAGGCCTGCGTCTGCGGCCACCGCCTGTTGCTGGCAGAAGCGCAGTGCCACGAGCCGCGATGGAATCCGTGCGCTCGGTGAGCCGGCATTCGCAAATCCAAGCGCCGTCCACGCCCGAACCAGTCGAGGAGCGCCCGACCCGAAGCGAGCCACCCAAATGATCTGGTGTTCAGGCGCAGAAGAAAGTGACCCGCCCGCCGGGGCGGAATCCCGGCGGGCTCCCGGCACGGCAACCACCCCAGGGCCAAAGCGACACCCCACCCAGCCCCTCACCCCACCACCCCCCCAACACCCACCTGCCCCTTCTCCGACCCAGACCCAGACCCAGGCCCAGCCCCAGCCCCATCCGCCGGCCCCGCCGCCCTCCCCAACGTCCTCCACACGCTCCCCCAATCCACCCCTCGCAACGTCTCACTCGCCAAGATCAACACAAACGCAATCCCCTGCAGCACCTGCACCGAGGCATCCGGCAAATCCAGCCGCCGTTGCAGCAAGCTGCCTGCCGCGCCGAAGCCGCCGAACAGGATGGCCACCGGGATGATCGCGAAAGGGTTCTGCCGCGCGATGAACGCCACCAGGATGCCGGCGTAGCCATAACCGGTGATCAACGAGGCGTTGGCGTTGGTGTGCACGGCGGCCACTTCGACGGCGCCGGCCAGGCCCGCGCAGGCCCCGCCCAGCGCGCAGGCCAGCAGGATCAGGCGGCTGGCGGGCAGGCCCACCAGCTGGGCCGTGCGCGGGTTGCCGCCGACCACGCGCACCGAAAAGCCGCGCGCCGTCAGCGCCAGCCACAGCCCCAGGCCCAGGCAGGCGAGCACGCCCAACATCAGGCCCCAGTGCACGTCGGAGCCGGCGATGCCGGTGATGCGCAAGGCTTCATCCAGGGTGCGGGTCGAGGGCTTGTTCAGCGTGGCCGGGTCGCGCAGGGGGCCTTCGACCAGCTGCTTGAACAAGGCGATGGCCGTGTAAGCCAGCAGCAGGCTGCTGATGGTCTCGTTGACGCCGCGGTACTGGCGCAGCGCGCCGGCCAGGGCAATCCAGGCCGCGCCCACAGCGGCGCCCGCCGCGCACACCATGACCGTGCCCAGCACGTTCCCGGGGGGTGCAAACAGGTAGGGCAGCGCGGCGGCCGCCAGGCCACCCAGCACGACCGCGCCTTCGCCGCCGATGATCACCAGCCCGGCCCGCGCCGGCAGCGCGACGCACAGCGCCGTCAACATCAGTGGGGCGGCACGCTGCAGCGTGTTCTGCCACGAGAACCAGTCGCCGAAGGCGCCCTTGAACAGCAGCACCCAGGTTTCCACCGGGCTGGTGCCGCCCAGCCACACAAAGCCGCCAAACAGCAGCAAGGCGACCAGCAAGGCGCCGACGGGCAGCAGGATGTCAAGCAGTGAGTCCTTCATGGCGCTCCCGATGAGGTTCGCTCCGGTGGCGACCAGGCCACCTGCCAGACGGCGACCGCTCAGGGCCGCCGCCGGCGGATCACACGCTGCCGATGACGCCTTCGACCAGGTAGTTCATCTTTTCCAGCTCGAGGTCGGTCTGCTTGAAGACCTTGCCGGCGGGCACGGCGACGGCGCCCTTGTTGTCCTTGATGCCGCCCTTGGCGCCGTCAAAGATGTCGAAGCTGCCGGCGATCATCTTGGCCTTGATGTCGTCGGCCATCTTTTTGGCCGGGGCCGTCACGGCCGGGCCGTAGGCCGACATCTTCACGTACCCGTCCTTCAGGCCGCCGCGCAGGAAGTTGGGGTGCGGCTTGCCGGCCAGGGCGGCGTCGATGGTGGTCTTGTAGGCGGTGCTCCAGTTCCACTCGGCGCCGGTCAGGTAGGCCTGCGGGGCCAGCTTGGCCTGGCTGGCGTGGTAGCCGCAGACCATCTTGCCGCGCTTCGCGGCGGTCTCGACGATGACCTTCGGGCCGTCCACGTGCATCGTGAACACGTCGATGCCCTGGTCGGCGAGGCTGTTGGTGGCCTCGGCCTCCTTGACGGGCATCGACCACTCGCCGGTGAAGATCACGGTGCAGGTGATCTTCGGGTCGACCGAGCGCGCGCCCATCGTGAAGGCGTTGATGTTGCGCAGCACCTGCGGGATCGGCTTGGCGGCGACGAAGCCGATCTTCTTGCTCTTGCTCATGTGCCCGGCGATCACGCCGTTGAGGTATTGGCACTCGTCGATGTAGCCGAAGAAGCTGCCGGTGTTCTTCGGGTGCTTGCCCTCGGTCCACAGGCCGCCGCAGTGCAGGAAGCGCACGTCGGGGTGCTTGGCCGCGATGGCCAGCATGTGCGGGTCGAAGTAGCCGTAGCTGGTGGGGAACAGCAACTTGGCGCCGTCCTGGGCAATCATGCCCGTCATGGTCTTCTGAACGGCCTGGGTTTCCGGCACGTTCTCTTCTTCGACGATCTTGATGCCGGGGATCTTCTTCATCTCGGCGGCGGCCGCGGCCTGCGCCTGGTTGTAGCCGAAGTCGTCCTTCGGGCCGACGTAGATCACGCCGACGGTCAGCTTGGTCTGGGCAAGGGCGCCCGTGAGGGCCCAGGGCGAGGCCACGGCCGCGGTGGCGGCGGACAGTTGGGCCAGGGCACGGCGGCGCTGAAGGTCGGGGCGAACGGACATGGGCAATCTCCGGGTGGGCGTGTCGACGGGTGGGATGCTGGTGGACCACTTGCACAAACCGGGCCGGTGGCAGGCCGAACGGCCCAGACCGATCTGGTGCACTCAGTGGTATACAAGACAGGATTCATGCAAGCGCCGTGCCTGCCGCAGGTTGCTCCCGCGCCTGCCTTCGGCGAGCCGGCCATGGGCCATGGGCCCAACGGTGCCGGCTCAGCCCCGCGACTGCGTGCGCTCCCGCGCCTCGTGCAGGGTGTGCAAGGTGATCTTGCGCACCTCGGTCTTGCTTTGGTCGATGTGGCTCTTCAGCAGCAGCTGGGCTTGATCGGGCTTGCGCTGCAGCACCGCGCGAAGGATCTTGCCGTGCTCGGCGTAGGTGGCGTCGATGCGGTCGGCGCGGGTGAAGTCCAGGCGCCGGATCACGCGAATGCGCTCGGTCACGTCCCAATGCACCCGGCTGATCTCGCTGTTGCCGGCCGCGCGCACCAGCGTGGCGTGAAACTGTTCGTCGAAGGTGCCCACCTCGCGGGGGTCGGCCAGGCGCTCGGCGGCGGGCACCAGCCAGACGTCCGTCAGCGCGTCCAGCTCGTGCGGGTCGACCGGCCCCTGGGTGCACAGGCGCTGCACGCAGGACAGCTCCAGGATGATGCGCAGGTCGTACAGCGCGTCGAGCTTGCCGAAGTCCAAGGGCTTCACGTACCACCCCGATTTGGCTTCCACCGCCAGAAAGCCCTCGTTGCGAAGGCGGAACAAGGCCTCGCGCACCGGGGTTCGGCTGACGCCGAGCCGCGTGCCGATCTCGGCTTCGGACAGTCGGTCGCCGGGCACCAGCGTGAAGTCGTGCAGCTCGGCCTTCAGGCTGGCATACACCTGCTCGGCCAGGTTGGCGCGCGGCGGTTCGGCGGTTCGGGCGAGGGAGCGCATGGCCCGATTGTCGCGGGTGGCCGGTGCGGGCCGCTCAGGCCGGCTGGTCGATCACGCTGACGTGCGCGGCCACCACGCGCCAGCCGCCGGGCAGCCGCACCCAGGTCTGGCTTTGCCGGCCGACCTTCGCCGAGCCCTCGCGGTGAAACTCGGTCATGGCGGTGGCCGCGTCACGGCCATAGGTGGTGATGACGGTGCGGGCCAGCGTGCGGGCCAGGCCCGCGGACGGCCGGGCCAGCCGGAAGGCGCGGATGGCTTCGATGCCCAGCAGGTTCTCGGCCGCGCCATAGCGCACGGTCAGCGGGGAGTCCCAGAAGAGCGCGTCCAGCACCTCGATGCGGTTGTTCACCAGCGCGTCCTCGTAACGGGCAAAGGCGGCTTGCACTTCGGCCAGCACGTCGGGCAGGTTGATGTCGGCGGGCGTCAGGCTCATGGTCATGGGGGCGGGGCGGGGCGGGGCGAGGGGACGGGATCGTGCCATGGGCGCCGCTTCAGCCGAGCGCGGCCACGCGGGCCTGCACCACGCCGGCGCGCTCCAGCGCAGCGGCGGCGCGCAGCACGCGGTCTTCGCGCCAGGGCGCGGCGATCAGCTGCACGCCGATGGGCAGGGTGGCGCCGGGCAGCCACACCGGCACGCAGCACACCGGCACGCCAATGCACGACATCGGCTGCGCCAGCAAGCCCATGCTCGGGCGGTTGGGCAAGCGGCGCCCGTTCAGTTCCAGCCATTCGGTGCCGATGCGCGTGGCCGCCACCGGTGTGGCAGGGGCGATCAACAGGTCCACGGCTTCGAAGCTGCGGGCCACCTGCTGCGCGAACCAGTGGCGCACCCGTTGGGCCTGGATGATCCAGCTGGCCGGCAGCAGCGCACCGGCCAGGAAGCGGTCGCGCGACAGCGGCTCGAAGTCCTGCGGGCGCTTCTTCAGGTCGGCCAAATGCAGGTTGGCGCCCTCGGCATTGCTGATCAGGAAGGCGGCAGCGCGGGCACGGGCCACCTCGGGCAATTCGATGCGGCGGCTGGCCCCCAGCGCGGCGGCGACCACGGCCACGGCGTCGCGCGCCTGCGGACCGGCCCAGTCGTCGAAGTAGCCGCCCAGCGTGGCGATGCGCAGGCCGGACAGCCCGTGCACCAGTTCGGGCACGGTGGGCTCCAGGGGCCGCTGTGCGCAAGCCGGGTCGTGCGGGTCGGGGCCCTGCATCGCGTCGTAGCTGGCGGCCAGGTCGTGGGCGCTGCGGGCGAAGGGCCCCAGGTGGTCCAGGCTCGCCACGAAGGGGTAGCTGCCGGTGCGCGGCAGCCTTGCGTAGGTCGGCTTCAGGCCGAACACGCCGCACAGCGACGACGGCACGCGGATCGATCCATTGGTGTCCGAGCCCAGCGTCAGCGGCACCTGCGCGGCCGCCACCGCGGCGCCCGAGCCGCCCGACGACCCGCCGGCGATGCGCGTCAGGTCGTGCGGGTTGCAGGTCGGGCCTTCGTGGCTGTTTTCGGTGGTGAAGCCATAGGCGTACTCGTCCATGTTGAGCGCGCCCACCAGCACGGCGCCCGCCGCGTCCATGCGTTGCACCAGCAGGCCGTCGGTGCGCGCTGGCGGGCTGTCGCGCTCGATCTGCGAGCCGGCCAGCGTGGGCAGGCCGGCCACGTCGAACAGGTTCTTGACCGCGTAAGGCACGCCCAGCAGCGGTTGCGCGCGCAGCGCGTCCGCGTCCGGGCCGCCGGCCGCCAGGGCCGCGTCGATGGCCGAGGCCTGCTGGCGCGCCCGGTCCGCGGTCACAGCGGTGAAGGCGTTGACGCGAGCGTCGGTGGCGGCGATGCGCTCCAGGCTGGCTTCCACCAAGGCCGCCGCGGTGCAGTGCCCATGACGCACCGCCGCGGCCATGTCGACCGCGCGACCGCTCAACAGCGAGCGGGCCATCGGGCTCGTCGGCACGCGGGTGCCGCCGTCAGTGTCTGGCGGCGTGCTCACGCCGCCCCCTCCGGACCGTCGCTGGCCGGCGAGATCGGCGTGAACACCGGAGCGGGCTCGTCCAACACGCCCAAGGGCAGGCCGAAGACCTCGTCGGCCATGCTGGCGGCCAGCGCGAAGTACTGCAGCACGCCCGGGCGGTGCTCGCTGGCCAGCGGCAGGCCGATGGCGGCGGCGGCACCGTCCACCGCCGCGGCGATCTGTTCAGGGCTCAAGGGCATGGGCGGCGGCTCCGGTGATGGGGTCGGCGGGGGGAAGGGACGACGGGTCTGGACGGGGCTTGGCCGGTCTCAGCGGCGCACCTCGCGTTGGAAGATTTCCATGCTGAGCTTCTTGGTGCGGATGAAGCTGTCCTCGCTGAGCGTGGCCACGGTGCGCGGCCGCGGGTCGCCGTAGCGCAGGATCTCGGCCACCTTGGTGGGCCGCTTGGTCAGCAGCAGGACCTCATCGGCCAGGTACACGGCCTCCTCGAGGTCGTGCGACACCAGCAACATCGTGGTGCCGGTTTGCATGAACACCTCTTGCAGCTTCTCGCGGATGAACAGCGTCATCTCGAAGTCCAGCGCGGAGAAGGGCTCGTCCAGGAACAGCACCTCCGGCTTGGGCGCCAGCGCCCGCATGATCGAGGCCGTTTGCTGCTGGCCGCCGGACAGCTCGTAGGGGTAGCGGTTCAGGTCGAACTTGACGTCGAAGGACGCCACCAGCTCGGCCATCCGGCGGTCCACCTCGGCCTTGCTGCGGCCTTCCAGTTTCAGCGGGTAGGCGATGTTGTCGATGGTGCGCATCCACGGGAACATCGCTTCGCGGTAGTTCTGGAACACGTAGCCGATCTTGGTGTCGGCCAGCGACTTGCCGTCGAACAGGATCTCGCCCGCGTCGATGGGGGTCAACCCGGCGATCATGTTGATCAGCGTGCTCTTGCCACAGCCGTTCGGCCCGAACACCGAGACGATCTTGTGCTTCGGGATGTCGAGGTCGAAGTTCTCGTACAACGGCCAGCCGGCGAAGTACTTGGTCAGGCCGCGGATGGTGATGTGCGTGCCGGCCGGGCCGGGCACGAAGGCCTTGGCCGGCACGTCCGCCACGACGGGGGCATTGAGGACGGTGGACATGGCGATTTACCTTCCGCTCCAGTGGACGATCTTGCGTTCCGCAACGAGGAACAGGATGTTCAGCGCGTAGCCCAGCGCCCCCGCGGCCAGGATGGCGGCGTACATCGTCTTGACGTTGAGCACCTGCTGCGCGTCGATGATGCGGTGGCCCAGGCCCTTGTCGGAGCCGATGAACATCTCCGCCACGATCACGATGACCAGCGCCATCGACACCGCCGAGCGCAGACCCACGAAACTGGGCTGCAGGCTTTCCCACACCAGCACGTCCTTGAAGATCTGCCAGCGGCTCGCGCCCATCACCTTGGCGGCCATCACCCGCTGCTTGCGCGCGTTGATCACCCCGTAAGCGCTGTTGAAGACGACGATCAGGAAAGCGCCGAAGGCGGCGATGGCCACCTTGTTGATGTCGCTGACGCCGAAGATCAGCAGGAACAGCGGGATCAACGCCGACGAGGGCGTGGAGCGGAAGAAGTCGATCAGGAACTCCACGCTGCGGTAGGCCCGCTCGTTGCTGCCCAGCAGCACGCCCAGCGGCATGCCCACCACCGCCGCAATCAGAAAGGCCTGCACCGTGCGCCACACCGTGACCACGAAGTCGCCCAGCAGCGCCCCGCCGAACAGGCCCACCACCAACGTTTCGAGCGTGGCCAGCGGTGGCGGCAGCAAGATGGGCCGGATCAGCCCGGCGCGCACCACCAGGTCCCACACGACGAACAGCACCAACGGGCCGATGGCGGGCAGGAACTTGAGCCAGGGGTTGGCTCGGGGGGGTGTGCTGGTTGCGCCGGGGTTGGCGGCCTTCCAGGGGGCGGCGGTCTGGGTGGTCATGGCGGCGCGCTCCGGTCAGCCCTTGAACAGCAGCGAGTCCACCGACAACTTCTTCTCGAACACGCCCTTTTCGGTGAAGAGGTCGAAGAACTTCTGGAACGCGGCGATGTCGGTCGGCTTGAACTCGTTGTAGAGCATGTAGGACGCGAGCGGCACCTCGCCGGTCAGCGGGCCTTCGATGGCGGTGTAGCCCTTCAGGTACTGGCGGGCGTCGTCGGGTTTGCTGCGCACCAGCTCGATGCCGCGGGCGTAGGCGGCGATGTACTTCTTGGTTTCAGCCGGGTACTTCTTGATGAAGTCGGTCGTCAAGGTGGCCGAGCCGCCGTGCCACGGGGCCATCGGGTCGCCCAGGATGTACCGCGCAATCACCCCGGCTTCCAACTGGCGCGTGGTGCCGTTCAGGCGGCCCACGGTGCCGGTGGGCTCCAGCGTGTAGACGGCGTCGACCTGACCGGCGGCCAGCGCCGCCACGTGCTGGCCAATGGGCAGCTCGGTCACGGCGGTGCCGGGGGCACCGGCGCGCTCCAGCACCGTCAGGGCCAGCGTCTTGTTCTGGATGCCCGGGCCGGACGCGACCTTCTTGCCCTTCAGGTCGGCGATGGTCTTGTACGGGCTGTCCTTGGCCACCAGGAATTGGTCCAGCACGTACTTCGCGTTGCTGGGGTTGGTGGCGATGATCTTGAACAGGCCGGGCGAGGCCAGCTCACCCACGCCGAGGTTGCCCGACCCGGTGCCATTCGAGCTGCCATCGGAACGCCCGGCCAGCATGGCTTCCATCACCTGCTGGGCACCGGCGAACTTCAGCGCCTCGACGTCCAGGCCGGCTTCCTTGAAGTAGCCCTTTTCGATGGCCGCGAAGAACGGCAGGCCCGCCGCCACCGGCCAGTAGCCGATGCGGATCTTCGGGCCCGCCTGCGCGGCGGCCAGACCCGGCAGGCCCAACTGGGCGGTGGTGGCGAGGCCGGTGGCGGCCAGCACGAGGCGGCGGCGGCGCAGGGAGGGCGAGTGGGTCATGGGCGATCTCCAGGGGCGGACGTTGAAACGAGGGGCAGTGGGGATGGCGTTGGGAGGCCGCTGTGGCGGGTCAGGCGGACCGGGCCGCCGCCATTTCGCGCACGAAGGCGCGCCAGCCGCCAAGGTGGCTCACATCGCGGGCCTGGGCCACGGCCTGCGACTCGCAGAGAAAACCGTGCACCCAACGACCGTCGGACAGTTCGACGCTGCCCAGGCCCAACGGCGGCGGGATCATCGCCAGGAAGGACCCGACCGCCGACATCGGCATGGCCCAGACCTCCAGCGCGATGGCGTGGCCGGGCTCCCCGTCGGCGCATCGCACCAGGCCAGGCTTGGGCGGCACGGTGCCGGGCAGGGCGTGCAAGCGGTAGCGGGCGCTGGTGTCGGTGGCTTCGAGCAAGCGCGCGCGGCGTTCGACCAGCTGGCCGTTCAGCGGCATGCCCGACAAGTGAGCGCCCACGACGGCCAGCGCCAGAGTGGGCTCGGTGGCCGCGGCACAGCGTGGGGTCGGCGGGACGGGCTGGTCGGCCGGCCGGCGGGCCAGGCCGCCCATGGGCAGGTTCACGGCCAGCTGCCAGCGGTGGCCAACATCGGCCAGCGCCACGTCATGGCCGCCCGGGGCGATGAAGGTCACGCCGAAGGGCAAGCCGCGCTCGGTGGTGCCGGCGGGCACCGCCAAAGCGCTCCAGCCGAGCAAGTTCACGAAGTTGGTGTACGTGCCCAAGCGGCTGTTGCGGCCCACCGGGTCGGCGGCGACCTCGGCAAAACTTGGGTGGTCGGGCGCGGTGGGCACCAGCAGCGCATCAACCTGGTGCCACAGCGCCCGCGCCTGAGGTTCAAGTGCCTTCAGCGCGTACAGGCCGCGGAAGGCGTCGGTCGCGCTGTGACGCAAAGCCACGGCGATGACCTGTTGCACCACCGGGTCCAGCGCCTCCGGTGCGGATTCCATCAGCCCCTGCACCACCGCGTGGCGCTCAGCCACCCAGGGGCCGGTGTAGAGCAGCTCCGCCACGGCATGCAGCGCGCTGAAATCGAGCGGCACCAGCATGTGGCCCAGCGCCTGTGCCTGGGCCAGGGCCTGCGCCCAGGGACCGCGGTAGGCGTCGCCCAGCACCACCTCGCGCGGCACCCCCAGGCGCAGCGATGGGGCGGGCCAGGCGGCCGGGCCGGGCTGAAACTGGCTGAAGGCATCGCCCGCGTCGGGGCCTTCCATCACCGCCAGCACCTGCTCGGCGTCGCGCACGGTCAGCGCAAACACCGACACGCAGTCCAGCGTGCGGCAGGCTGGCAGCACCCCCCGGGTGCTGACGCGCCCTGGCGTGGGCTTCAGGCCGACCAGCTGATTGAAGCCGGCTGGCACGCGGCCGGACCCGGCGGTGTCGGTGCCCAGCGCAAAGGCCACGCCGCCACTGGCCACCGCGACCGCCGAGCCCGAACTCGACCCGCCGCTGATGTGGTCGCCGTTGAACACGCTGGCGGGCTGGCCATACGGCGACCGGGTGCCCACCAGGCCGGTGGCGAACTGGTCCAGGTTGGTCTTGCCCAGCCAGACCGCGCCGGCCTGCATCAACTTGGCCACCGCCGTGGCCGTGTGGTCGGCCACGCGGGCCCAGGCCGGGCAGGCGGCGGTGGTGGGGGCGCCGGCGATGTCGATGTTGTCCTTCACCGCAAAGGGCACGCCGAACAGCGGGTGCTGGCGCAGCAGGGCGTCGCGGTCCGGCTGGGCCGCCGCCAGCGCGTCCAGGGCCTGAAGCTGGGCGGCGAAGGCCTCGTCGTCGACGGGATGGATCCAGGTCGATGCAGGCAGTGCGGCGCAACGGGCGCGGGCCTGTTCAAGCAGCGGGCGGTGGTGAGCGCCGGCCAGCGCAGCCGCTTGCCAGTCGGCCACGGTGCTCGGCGAGGTCGGGAAGTCGGGCATCGATCACTGGTATACAAGTTGGTACACGCATCAATGCACGAGCTGTGCCAGGCCGGTCCGCACTGGTTTGGCGCACCAATGACAACGCCGCGTGGCCTCTCGGCGCACGCGGCGTTGCGTTGGGTTGGGGCTGGGTGGGGTCGGGGCCTACTTCTTCAGCAGCGTGTCGATGGCGGCAATGTCCTCGGGCGCCAGCTTGCCCGAGGCCTGGCGCAGGCGCAGCCCGGCCAGCAGCACGTTGTAGCGGGCCTGGGCCAGGTCGCGCCGGGTGGTGAAGAGCTGGGTCTGCGCGTTCAGCACGTCCAGGTTGACGCGCACGCCCACCCGGTAGCCGAGCAGCGTGGCTTCCACCGCCAGCAGGTTGGACGACTCGGCCGCTTCCAGGGCCTTGACCTGGGCCAAGCCCGACTGCACGCCCAGGTAAGCGGTGCGCGTGGCCTGCGTGACCGAGCGGCGAGCCGCGTCGAGGTTCTGGCGCGACTGTTCTTCCAGGCTCAGGGTTTCCTTCACGCGGTTCTGCACCGCGCCGCCGGTGTACAGCGGCCAACTGAGCTGCAGCCCCAGGCTGGCGGTGTTGGTGTTGCCCTTGTTCCCGCTGAGGTTGGCGGCGCTGCCGCTGGCGTTGGCGTTGTTCAACGAGGCGACGGCGTCGACCGTGACCGAGCCGCCGGCCTTGGCCTTTTCCGTTTCCAGTCGGGCGATGTCCAGGCCGAGCTGCGCGCGCTTGATGGCCGGGTGCTCGGCTTCCGCGCGCGAGACCCAGGCGGCGATGTCCGCCGGCATCAGCGGCGGCAGGCTGGCCGGCACGATCAGCTGCTTCGGCGCCACGTCGGTGCGGCCCACCAGCTGGTCCAGCACCACGCGCTTGCTGCGCAGGTCGTTTTCGGCGGCAATCTCCTGAGCCACCACCAGATCGAAGCGGGCCTGGGCCTCACGGGTGTCGGTGATGGTGGAGGTGCCGACCTCGAAGTTGCGCTTGGCCGACGCCAGCTGTTCGCTGGTGGCCTTTTTGCTGGCCTGGATGGTCGCCAGCGCGTCCTGCGCCGCCAACACGTCGAAGTAGGCCTGCGAAACCCGGATGATCAGGTCCTGCTCGGCGGTCTCCAGGTCGAAGCGCGAGAGCTCCAGCTGCCGTTCCGCCTGCGAGATCGTCGCCTTGTTGCTGCGGTTGAACAGCGACTGCCGGCCTTGCAGCGCCAGGTTGGTGCTGGTCGAGCTCAGGTTCGAACCGCGTGGCGGGTCGATCTGGCTGGTGGTGACGCTGCCGGTCACCGCGGCGCTCGGGCGGTTCAAGGCCCGGGCCTGCTCGGCGCGGAACGGTGCCGACTCGGCCAGCGCCTTGGCGGCCAGGTAGGTGGCGTCGTAAGCGCGCGCCGCCTGGTACAGGTCGTTGAGGCTTTGCGCCTGCACCGCAGCGCCCCACAACAACAATCCGGCGGCCAGCAGGCCACGCACGAGCGGGCCTTGCCGGCCGTCCGAGGCGGTGGCGCGTGGCGCCGGGTGGCCAGCGGCGCTCAGGGCAGGCGCAGCGGCGGGCGCGTCCAGCGGATGGCGGGGCGGGCGCAGAGCAGGCATGGGAACGTCCTTCGAATCAGGTCAGGCAATGCACATGGGCCAGCGCGGCGTGTGCGGTGGAGGGCGGGTCGTCAATGGCAGGTCATCAATAGCTGGGCAGGCTGGCATCGACCTCGGTCGACCACGCGTGCGTTCCGCCCGCGAGGTTGTAAACCTGGTCGTGGCCCTGGCGCTGCAGGAATGCGACGACCTGCGCGCTGCGCATGCCGTGGTGGCAGATGCACACGATGGGCTGCGCGGGGTCCAGTTCGTCCAGCCGGTCAGGAATGGTCTGCATCGGCCAAGCCAGCGTGCGGGCCTGCGGCAGCTGGATCGTGCCCAGCGCGGTCTCCCAGGGCTCGCGCACGTCCAGCAGCAGTGCGGGCGTGCCGGCCGCTGCCTGCTCGGCCACCCAGCCCGCCAGCGCGGTCACCGCCAGTTGCTGCATCAGAAGCTGAACCGGCTGGGCTCGGCGAAACCGCGCAGCCGCGGCGCGACGGTGTCGAACAAATCGGTGCTGCGGAAGTCGTGGTCGCCGCTGCAGGTGAACAAGCGGGCCCGCATGATCGGCTGCTGGCCCACCACGGCCACCAGACGGCCACCGGGCTTCAGCTGCGCCAGCACGTCCGCGGGCACGTCGGCCACGGAGCCGGACAGCACGATCACGTCGTACGGTCCGTCGGTGGGCCAGCCCTTGGCGCCGTCGGCCTGTTGCACGCTGACGTTCATCACGCCGGCACGCGCGAGGTTGTCCCGGGCGAAGCGGGCGAGGTCGGGGTCGATTTCCAGCGTGGTGACGTGCTGGGCGCGGTGCGCCAGCAGGGCGGCCATGTGGCCCGAGCCGGTGCCGACTTCCAGCACCCGCTCATGGCGGCGCACGTCCAGTTCCTGCAGCAGGCGGGCCTCGACGCGCGGGGCCAGCATGTGCTGCAGCTCGGGGCTGGTGCTCGACGGCAGTGGCACTTCGGTGTCCATGAAGGCCATCGACTGGTAGGCCGCCGGCACGAAGTCTTCGCGCTTGACGACGGCCAGCAGCGACAGCACGGTGGGGTCGAGCACATCCCAGGGGCGGATCTGCTGCTCGATCATGTTGAAGCGGGCTTGTTCGGTGTTCATGCGGTGCGGGGTCGATCCGGGTGAAACAAGATTTTAGAAGCGGAGTGCAGAGCGAGACCCGAGCGCGGCTTGCCTTTACTTGCTGCTCTTCGGCGGCGGCTACTCGGCCGGGCGCTGCGCGGGCCGTGCAGGGCCGCCAGCCGCGGGCCGGGTGGCAAAGCGCCGCCGGGCCCAGTTCGCCAGGTCATCGAGGTAGCAATAGACCACTGGCACCACCACCAGCGTCAGCAGCGACGAGGTGATCACCCCGCCGATCACCGCCTGGCCCATGGGCGCGCGTTGCTCCGAGCCTTCGCTCAGCGCAAAGGCCAGCGGCACCATGCCGAACACCATTGCCAGCGTGGTCATCAGGATCGGGCGCAGCCGCACGCGGGCGGCGTGCAGCAGCGCGGCCTCGCGGCCCAGCGGCGCAGCCAACGCGTCGGTGCCGTCCTCGGCCGGAGCTTCGCCGTTGCGCGATCGGATCGCGAAGTCGATCAGCAGGATGGCGTTCTTGGTCACCAGACCCATCAGCATCACGATGCCGATGATGCTGAACATGTTCAGCGTCGAGCGGAACATCAGAAGCGTCAGCACCACGCCGATCAGCGTGAGCGGCAGCGAGCTCATCAAGGCCAGCGGCTGCAGGAAGCTCTTGAATTGGCTGGCCAGGATCATGTAGATGAACACCACCGCCAGCGCCAGCGCGCCCACGGCGTAGCTGAACGACTCCTGCATGTTCTTGGTCGAGCCGCCGAAGCTGTAGCGGTAGCCGGGCGGCCAGCTCACGCTGTCCAGCACACGGCGGATGTCGGCCGACACATCGCCCGAGCTGCGGCCCAGCGCGTTGGCGTCGATGTTGACCTCGCGGTTCAGGTCGCGGCGGTTGATCTGGTTCGGTCCGGTGGACGGCGCCACGTCGGCCACCTGCGACAAGCGCACCACCCGCGGCGAGCCGTCGGCCGCCGCCGCCACGTTGATGGGCGTGCGCTCCAGGTCGCCCAGGCTGTCGCGGCTTTGCGGGGTCACGCGCACGATCACATCGTAGTTTTCGCCGTCGGGCGCGCGCCAGTTGCCCACCGTGGTGCCGGCCACCAGGGTGCGCAGGGTGTTCGCCAGGGCATTGACGTTCAGGCCGGCGTCGGCCGCGGCGTCGCGCCGCACGGTGATGGCGACCGTCGGCTTGTTCGGCTTCAGTGTGCTGTCCAGGTCAACCAGGCCCGGGATCTCTGCCAGCTTCGGCAGGATCTGCCGCGCCAGTCGGTCCAGCTCGCCCAGGTCGGTGCCTTGGATGGAGAACTGCAGGCTTTTGCCGCCGCCCAGATCGGTCTGGCCGATGTTGGTCACGGTGATGCCCGGGATGCGCGCCAGCCGTTCACGCAGCGGCATCACCAGGTCGTTGACGCTGCGCTGCCGGTCCTTGCGGTCGACCAGGCGGACGTACGTCGACCCGTAGATCTTGCCGGCTGCGAAGCCGCTGTTGATCGTGGTGACGGTGTACTTGACCTCGGGCAGGCTGCGCAGCACCGCGTCGATCTGCTTGGCGCGCATCTCGGTGACTTCCAGCGATGAGCCCACCGGCGTGTAGAAGTTGACCTGCGTTTCCGAGAAGTCCGCCCGCGGCACGAACTCGGCCCCCAGCAGCGGGATCACGAAAAAGCTGCCGACAAAGGTGGCCAGCGCCACCGCCAGGGTCTTGAGCTTGTGCTGCAGCGACCAGCCCAGCAGCCGCTGGTAGCCGTCGGACAGCCATTCGGTGAAGCGGTCGAACGCGCCCGTGACCCGGCCCAGCGTGCGGTCGTACAGGGTCACGGGCGCGCCGCGGTTCACGCCGTGCGCCTGCGGGTCATGCCAGACGCTCGACAGCATCGGGTCCAGCGTGAAGCTCACGAACATCGAGATCAGCACCGCCGCCACGATGGTCAAGCCGAACTCGTGGAAGAACTTGCCCACGATGCCGCCCATGAAGCCGATCGGCAGGAACACCGCGACGATGCTCAGCGTGGTGGCGAGCACCGCGAGACCGATTTCCTGGGTGCCGTCCAGCGCGGCCTGGTGTGCGCTCTTGCCCATCTGCACGTGCCGCACGATGTTTTCGCGCACGACAATCGCGTCGTCGATCAACAGGCCCACGCACAGGCTCAGTGCCATCATCGTGATGCTGTTGATGGTGAAGCCGAAGGCGTACATGAACAGGAAGGTGCCGATCAGCGCGATGGGCAGCGTCAGCCCGGTGATGATCGTGCTGCGCCAGGAGTTCAGGAACAGGAAGACGATCAGCACGGTCAGCACCGCGCCTTCAATCAGCGTGCGTTTGACGTTGGCCACCGACACACGGATGGCCCGCGAGTTGTCGCGGTTGACTTCAAGCTGGACGCCCGGCGGGGCCAGCTTGGCCGATTCGGCGAGCACCTTCTGCAACCCGTCCACCACCTCGATGGTGTTCTCGCCCTGAGATTTCTGCACGCTCAGCAGCACCGTGCGTTGGCCGTTGTAGAGCGCGAGGCTGTCCACTTCCTGCGGGCCGTCCACCACGTCGGCCACTTGCCACAGCCGCACCGGCGCGCCGGCCTTGCGGGCCACGATCACGTCGCGGAAGTCCTCGGGGCGGGCCAGGCGGGCGTTGATCTGCACCACGCGTTCCTGCTCGGCTGAGCGCAGCGCGCCCATCGGCAGTTCCTGGTTTTCACTGCGCACGGCGGCCAGCACCTGATCGACCGTGATGCCCAGGGCCTCCATCGCCGCAGGCTTCAGGTAGAGGTTGAGCTGGCGCTGCAGGCCGCCCACCACGCTGACCGAGCCGACGCCGCGCACGTTCTGCAAGCGCTTTTGCAGCACCTGGGTGGCCCAGGTGGTCAGCTCCTGCGCGTTGCGGCTGCCGTCCGGGCTGAGCACGGCCACATTGAAGACCGGCTGGCTCGCCGGGTCGAAGCGCGAGACCCGCGGCTCCTTGACCTCGTCGCGCAGCAGGGGGCGGATCAGCGCCACCTTTTCGCGCACGTCCTCGGCGGCCTTGCGCCCGTCCACGTCGAGGTTGAATTCGACGATCACCACCGAGCTGCCCTCGTACGAGCGCGAATACAGCGAGCTGATGCCCGCCACGGTGTTGACCGCTTCCTCCACCTTCTTCGTGACCTCGGTCTCGACGATCTCGGGCGAGGCGCCGGGGTAGTCCATGGCCACGACCACGGTCGGGAAGTCGATGTTCGGGAACTGGTCGACCGACAGGCGCTGGTAGCTGAACAGCCCGAGCACGACGAAGGCCAGCATGACCATCGTGGCCATGACCGGGTTGGCGATCGACAGGCGGGTGAACCACATGGTGTGCGAGCCGATTCAGGACGCGCGCGTCAACGCGAGGCCGCCAGGCGCGCCGGTGTGCCACTGCGCACCGCACCCACCACACCGCGCAACAGCACGTCGCCGTCGGCCACGCCCTGCTTCAATTCAACGGCGGACACCAGCCGCCCCGGCGGCGTGAACAGCGCCTCGCCGCGCGCGCCTTGCACCACCGGCCGCGACACCACCCGGCCCTGGCTCAAGACCAGCACATGGGGCTGCGGCTGGTCGATGCGCACGAGCTCGGTCGGCACGGCCAGCGTGGTCTGCCGTTCGAGGTCGATGCGGCCGGTCGCGAACAGGCCCTGACGCAGCCCGGGATGAGGGTCGACGGCCAGGTAGGCCATGACCGACCGGGTGCCGGCTTGCGTGCTCGGGTTGATTCGTGCCACGGTGGCCGTGACCGGTGAGCTCAGGCCGTCCACTTGCAGCACGGCCGACTGGCCCACGCGCAGCGCCACCACGTCTTCGGCCGAGATGGCCGCCTCGACTTCCAGCTTGCCCAGGTCGACGATCTCGACGATGCGGGCGTCCAGCGCCGCTCGCTCGCCGGGCTGCATCGCGCGCAGCGAGACCACCCCGGTGATCGGTGCCACCAGCACGGCATCGCTCAAGGCTTTGCGGGCCAGGCCAACCGCGGCCTCGGCGGCGCGCAGGTTGGCGCGGGCCGCGTCGGCATTGGCCAGCGAGGTGTCCAGCGCGGTCTTCGAGATGAAGTTCTGGTCGACCAGCGCCTGGTTGTTCGTCAACGCCCGCTCGGCGATGTCGCGCTGCGCCTTGGCGGCAGTGGCCGACTCCTGCGCCTGCCGCAACCGGTTCTGGTTGTCGAGCGGGTCGATCTGGCCGATCACCTGCCCGGCCTTCACCGCATCGCCCTCGCGCACGGTCAGTCGCTGCAGTTCGCCCGCCACCTTGGCCTTGACCACCGCGCTGTTGACCGCCTTCAAGCCGCCCGTCACCGGCAGCGTCTTGACCAGCTCGACGGGTTTGACCACCAGCACGTCCGCCGGCCCGAGGTCGAGCGTGACCGACGCCGCCGATGCCGGGCCCGGGGCACCGGGTGCCTTGGTTGCGGGGCGCGCACCGTCGGCCTGCTGTCGCTTCCACCACAGGCCGGCCGCGGCCAGCGAGATCACGAGGAACAGGACGATCAGGGTCCGCGGGCGGGGTCGGCTCATGAACAACAGGCGCTGGGCAGGGGGGCGGGGGTGTCGAGATTGTCGCCGCGCCGCAGCAGCCCCCGCAGCACGAGGTCGATGTGCGTGGCCACCACCTGCTGTGGATCGACCATGCCCGTGGCGATCGGGCAAGCGCCGAAGGAATGCTTGTGCAGCGACAGAAAAATCAGCGGCGCGAGCAACACCAGGGCCGTCTCGTGCAGCGGCACCGGCCGAAATTCGCCACGGTCGATGCCGCGCTGCAAGGTGGTCGACAGCAATTGATCCGCGGGCTGGATGACCTCGCGGTTGTAGAACTCGGCCAGGTCGGGGAAATTGCGCACCTCCGACATCATGATCTTGTGGATGGCCGAGGCCGGCGTGTTGCCCACCCGTTCCCACCAGGTGCGCATCAGCACCCCCAGCAGCTCAGCGGTGCTGCCTTCGAAGCTGTCGGCGATGTCCTGGCCCGCCGCGATCAATTGGCCCAGGTTCTCGCGGATCACCGCTTTCAGCAGTTCTTCCTTGCTGGGGTAGTAAAGGTACAGCGTGCCCTTGGACACCCCGGCGCGGGCGGCGACTTCTTCAGCGCGCGTCGCGGAGAAACCCTTCTCGCCAAACAACGCCAGCGCGGACTCCAGCAACTCGTGGGGCCGCGCCTCCTTGCGGCGTTGGCGGACCGATCCGGGCGGTCGGCGCGCGGTGGTGGCCTGCCCTTCCACGGCGGCTCGGGGCGAGTTGATGGCTGGCATTCAAATACTGACTGAGTGGTCAGTAATGTAGTGTCGTGACACCGGTGGGTCAAGCCGGCGTGCCAGGGGCGCCGGTATCATCGCCGGTTCTTGTCGCGGCGGAGCCTGGGGTGGACCTACTGACCTTGTTGAAAGCGGCCCTGATGGGCATCGTCGAAGGCCTGACCGAGTTCCTGCCCATCTCCAGCACCGGGCATTTGATCCTGGCGGGATCGCTGCTCGACTTCACAGGCGAAACCGCCAAGGTTTTTGAAATCGCCATCCAGACCGGCGCGATGTTTGCCGTCATCTGGGAGTATCGGCAACGCCTGGGTGACACGGTTCGCGGCATTCGCACCCAGGCGGTGGCGCAGCGCTTCGTTCGCAATGTGCTGATCGCCTTCATCCCGGCCGTGGTGCTGGGCCTGGCCTTCGGCAGCATGGTCAAGCGGCACCTGTTCCACCCGGTGCCGGTGGCCACGGCCTTCATCGTCGGCGGCTTGATCATCTTGTGGGTCGAGCGCCGCCACCGCCGTGCATTCGGCGATCTGGACCTGGCGGGCACCCGGCGTGCGCGGGTGGAGTCGGTGGACGACATGTCGGCGCTGGACGCGTTGAAGGTGGGCCTCGTGCAGTGCCTGGCGCTCATTCCGGGCACCAGCCGGTCCGGGGCGACGATCATCGGCGCCATGATGTTCGGCTTCTCCCGGCGCAGCGCGACGGAGTTCAGCTTCTTCCTGGGCATTCCCACGCTGGTGGGCGCCGGTGCGTATTCGCTGTGGAAGCAGCGCGACGCGCTGAACGTCAACGACATCCCGACCTTCGCGGTGGGCACCCTCTTCGCGTTCCTCAGCGCGCTGGTGTGCATTCGCTGGCTGATCCGCTTCGTGGCCACGCACGACTTCACGGTCTTTGCCTGGTACCGGATCGCCTTCGGCGCGGTGGTGCTGCTGACCGCATGGACCGGCTGGGTGACCTGGGCGGCCTGACGCGCCTGACCGCCGCGACCCCGCCGGGTCCGGTCAACGCCGAATGAAGACCAGGTCCCACACGCCGTGGCCCAGGCGTTGGCCGCGGGCCTCGAACTTGGTGGTGGGGCGGCGGCTGCCCGGGTCGGCATAGGCCGCGACCGTGTTGCTCAGCATGGGCTCAGCGCTCAGCACCGACAGCATCTGTTCAGCGTAGTCCTGCCAGTCGGTCGCGCAGTGCAGCACGCCGCCCGGCGCCAGTCGGCTGCACAGGCGGGCCACGAACTCCGGCTGGATCAAGCGCCGCTTGTGGTGGCGCTTCTTGTGCCACGGGTCCGGAAAGAAGATGTTGACGCCGGCCAGGGAGGCCGGCGCGATGCGGTGCTCAAGCACCTCAACCGCGTCGTGCTGGACGATGCGCAGGTTTTCCAGCGACAGCGCCTCGATCTTCTGCAGCAAGGCGCCAACGCCCGGCGGGTGCACTTCAATGCCGAGGTGGTTCGTCCCCGGGTTTGCCTGGGCGATTTGCGCGGTGGCGTCGCCCATGCCAAAGCCGATTTCCACGACCAGCGGGGCGGGACGGGAAAAGGCCGCGCTCAGGTCGGCACCGTCGGCCGCGTACGGCACCACGAAGCGCGGCGCCAGTTCGGCGAGGGCGCGCTCTTGGCCCGGGCCCATGCGCCCGGCCCGCACCACGTAACTGCGGATGCTGCGCCGCAATGGGAAATCGCTGGAAATGTTCACACCGCAAGCCGTGTTGGGCCCCGTTCGAGGCAATTGTGCGCATGACGCGCAGACGTCGAGGCCGTATGCTCCGCGCTCGCTCCGGTGTCGGATTGTGCCCGAGCCCCCTGCCATGCCCTCTTCGTCGACCCCCTTCCGCCATGCCATCGCTGCCTGCAGGCTCGGGTGCGCCAGCGCCGCGGGTCCGGGTGATGCCACGGTCGGCGCCGCGGCCCGGCTCAGCCGCCCGGTGCGGGCGCTGGCCGGTGCGCTGGCCGGCGCGCTGCTGCTGTCGGCCAGCACGGCCTTCGCCCGCGGCGGCCCCGCGCCGCCGGAGTATTACTACCCGCCCACCGCCCACGGCGACACGGCCACGATGCACCGCGGGTTGCCCGACGCCGTGGTGGCCGCCTTGGGGCGCCTGAGCTTGCCCTTGGGCAGCCTCGGCTTGTTCGTGCAAGCGGTCGACCAGCCACTGCCCTTGTTGTCACTGAACGCCGAGCAGCCGTTCATGCTGGCATCGACGGCCAAGGTGGTCACCACGCTGGCGGCCTTCGACCTGCTCGGTCCGGCTTACCGCTGGCGCACCGAGGCGCACCTGCTGGGCACGTTGCAGGGCGGTCGCCTGGACGGCGACCTGCTGATCGTTGGGGGCGGCAACGCGCGCCTGAGCAGCGAGGACCTGCTGCGCTGGTTCCGCGACATGCGGGCAAAGGGCCTGAGCGAGATCGGCGGCAACATCCTGCTGGACCGCTTGGCGTTTCAGCTGTCCGAGCGCGACCAGGCCCTGGCGCCGCGGCCCGACCCGGAGCGACCCCACCACAGTTGGCCCGACGCACTGAGCCTGAACGACGGTGTGCTGCGGGTGCAGTTGCAGGCGACGCCTGCCCAGGGGGCCTCCCTGACCCTGGAACCCCCGCTCGACAAGGTGACCGTCCTCAACCAGGTGGCGCCCGGCCGGGCCTGCACCGCGCAGGCCCACTGGGCGCGCGAGCCCGGCGCCGATGGCAGCCGTCAGCTCAAGGTCACCGGCATGTGGGGACCCGCCTGCGGGCAGCACAGCCTGCGCTTTGCGCTGATGTCCGACTCCGACCTGACCGCGCGCGCCGTCGCGGCGCTGTGGGCCCAGGCGGGCGGGCAGCTCGCCGGCGAGGTGCTCGACCGACCCGCCCAAGCGTCGCCCGAAGCCTACAGGCTGCCGTTTTCGATGCACTTGTCCGAGCGGTTGCCCATGCTGGTGCGCGACATCAACAAGCACAGCGACAACATGGCCGCGCGAGCGCTGATGCTGAGCCTGTCGCCCGGCTTCCCGTCCAAGGCGGCCACGCCGCAGTCGGCACAGGTGCGCGTGCAGCAGTGGCTGCGCACCCGCGGCGTGCCATCAGGCGACATCGACATTGACACCGGGTCGGGCCTGTCGCGCGCCGAGCGGGGCAAGCCCCGGGCATTGGTCCAGTTGTTGCGCCAGGCATGGCACGACCGCAATGGCAGGCCCTTTGTCGATTCCCTGCCCATCGCGGGCGTGGACGGCACCGTCGTCAACCGCTGGCAGGACAGCCCAGCCAGAGGCCGCGCCCACCTGAAGACCGGCAGCCTGCTCGACGTCCGCGCCATTGCGGGGTTCGTCCGTGGCAAAAGCGGGCGCATCTATGCGCTGTCGGCCTTGATCAACCACCCTGACGCGCCGGCCGGCACGGCCTTGCTCGACCTGCTGGTCGAATGGGTGGTCGACAACGGCTGACACCGCGTGATCGCGGGGCGCCGTGCCGCGCTAGAATCTGTGGCGTTGCGGGTGTAGTTCAATGGTAGAACGGCAGCTTCCCAAGCTTCATACGAGGGTTCGATTCCCTTCACCCGCTCCACGCACCACCGGTCAAACCAGCCCCTGCTTGCTGGCCAACACCGCCGCCTCAGCGCGGCTGGACACATTGAGCTTCTTGTAAATCGACTTGATGTGGTCGTTGACCGTGAACCACTTGATGCCCATCAGGTTCGCGATTTCCTTGATGGTGAAGCCTTTGCTCAGGTAGGTCAGCACCTCGTTCTCCCGCGTCGTGAGCCGGTCGTGGTCATTGGGCGCGGGAAACCTCAGGGGCGGTGTTCGCGGCGTCAGGCCGGGCAGGGGCACCGCCGGTGGGATGCCCTGCTGCGCGGCCCCCAAGCGGAAGTGGCCGAGCAAGCGGCGGGCGATGGCCGGCGACAACGGGGGCTGACCGCGCACGATCTTCTGCAGTTCCTCCACGAGCACCTCGAAGCGGTCTTCCTTGAGCAGGTAGCCGTCGGCGCCACATTGCAAAGCCGGGAACAGGTGGTCGTCGTCCGAATAGAGGGTCGTCACGATGCGGGTGGCCGGGTAACCGGTCAGCTCGGCCAGCAGTTCCATGCCATTGCCGTCGGGCAGCTCGAGGTCGACGAGCAGCAAGGTGTACGGGTCGGCAGGCACGGGTGCGGTGGACGCGCTCGTCCAGCCCACGAGGCGGCGGGCTGCCTGCAGGCTGCCCACGTCGTCAATCACCAGGTCGTCGCTGAAGCTCTCCCGCACCACGCGCGCCAGAAAGGTCCGCGCGACCGGGTTGTCTTCGACGATCAAAACCTTCACCGGCATGGTCTGCTGGCCTGACCGGCCCCCTGTGACGTGCGCAGATCGTATCAGGCGGTGACTTCGCGCTGGGCCCTGCGCCGCTTGCGTCAGCCGTTGGTCAGGACCAGCTTGCCTTGCACCTCTCGGCTGCCCATGCGCTCGAACGCGGCGGGCAAGTCGGTCATGGGCAGAACGCGGTCGATGACCGGTTTGATCTTGCCCTGGGCGTACCACTGCGCCAGTTCGGCCAAGGCCCGGGCATTGGCCGCTGGCTCGCGGCGCACGAATTCACCCCAGAACACGCCAACGATGGACGCGCCCTTGAGCAACGCCAGGTTCAGCGGCAGCGCCGGGATGGTGCCTTGGGCGAAGCCGATGACGAGGTAACGACCCCGCCACGCGATGGACCGAAAAGCCGGCTCGGCCAGGTCGCCGCCCACAGGGTCGTAGACCACGTCGGGCCCTTTGCCGCCGGTGATGTCCTTGAGCCGCTCGCGCAGGGCCTCGCTGCCGTAGTTGATCACCGCATCGGCGCCGAGCTCGGTGCACAGCGCGCACTTGGCCGCGCTCGATGCGGCGGCGATGACATTGGCGCCAGCGGCCTTGGCAATCTGGATGGCGGCCGTGCCGACGCCACCGGCGGCGCCCAGAACAAGCACCGTCTCGCCGGCCTTCAGTGCGGCGCGGTCGACCAGCGCGTGGTGGGTGGTGCCGTAGGTGCACAGCAAGGCCGAGCCATCGACGAAGGTGAAGCCCGACGGCAGCGGCATGACCCGATCGGCCGATGTGCAGGCATGGGTGCCAAAGCCGCCCGTGCCACCGAACGTGGCCACGGCATCGCCCACCCGAAACGCCGTGACCCCGTCGCCCACCGCATCGATCACCCCGGCGTACTCGGACCCCGGAACGAAGGGCAGTGGCGGCTTGAACTGGTATTTGTTCTGAACGATCAGCAGGTCCGGAAAGTTCAGGCTGGCCGCCTTGATGGCCACCCGCACCTCGCCGGCCTGGGGCTCGGGCATCGGCAGGTCCTTCCATTGCAGGGATTCGGGGCCGACCGGGTTGTCACATTGCCAAGCGCGCATGGGGTCTCCAGATGGGTGATTTCGGTGTGGGCGGGATGATAGGGACGTCGCCCGTCGGATGGCGTCGCTCATGCGACGGCCGAACCCGCCGGTCCCTACAATCGGTTGCATGCGCATCCTGATCGCGAACGACGACGGTTACCTGGCCCCCGGACTGGCCGCCTTGATCGAAGCCTGCCGAGGCTTGGGCGAGGTGGACGTGATCGCGCCAGAGCAAAACGCGAGCGGCACGTCCAATTCGCTCACCTTGCACCGACCGCTGTCGGTCTACACCGCGTCCAGCGGGGTACGTTACGTCAATGGCACCCCATCCGACTGCGTCCACGTGGCCCTGACGGGCCTGTTGTCGCACCGCCCCGATCTCGTGGTGTCTGGCATCAACCAAGGCGCCAACATGGGCGACGACACGCTTTATTCCGGCACCGTTGCGGCCGCCATGGAGGGCTACCTGTTCGGCATTCCCGCCGTGGCCTTTTCGCAGGTGGACAAGGGCTGGACCCACCTCGATGCGGCCGCCCGCACGGCGCGGCAGGTCATCGAGTCCTTGCTGGACCAGTTGGGCGGGCCGGCCTGGCTGCTGAATGTGAACATCCCCAACCACCCCGACGCCGACCGCCTGCCTCGCCAGATCACGCGGCTGGGCAGGCGACACGCCAGCGAGCCCGTGATTCGCCAGGTCAGCCCGCGCGGCGACCCGATCTACTGGATCGGCCCCGCGGGCAACGCGCGCGAAGCCGGGGAGGGGATCGACTTCCACGCCACTGGGGCAAACCGCGTCTCCATCACGCCGTTGCAGGTCGACCTCACCGACCACGCCCAGCTGGGGCGCTGGGGGCAGTGGGCGGACCAGGTTTCCACGTCGCGCGGGGCATGAGCGACCGGGCCCCGCCGAAGCGGGCCGGGTTCCCGCTTCGTCTTGACCAGGTGGGGCCCTCTGGCAACGCCAAAAGCAGCAAGATCGGCGTCAGCAACGGATCCGCCAGCGCCACCACGCGCCAGCTGCTGCGGCCGCAGGCGCCGCTGCAGCACGCCGCCTCGCTGGCCGCGCGCGCCGCGCCACCGTCAGGCACGGGGCTGGACTCGGCGGACGTGCGTCGGCGCATGGTGCAGCGCCTCCAAGGTGCCGGCCTGCGCGACGAGTCGGTCGCCGCGGCCATGATGAGCGTGCCGCGCCATGTGTTCGTCGACACGGCGCTGGCGCCGCAGGCATACGAGGACACCAGCCTGCCCATCGGTCACGGCCAGACCATCTCCAAGCCGTCGGTGGTGTCGCGGATGATCGCTTTGCTGATGGAGGCCCGATTGACACAGGGTCACGCCGGCCTGGGCAAGGTGCTTGAGATCGGCACTGGCTGCGGCTACCAGGCGGCGGTGCTGGCCACCCTGTCGAGCCAGGTCGTGACGATCGAGAGAATCAGCGGCTTGCACGACAAAGCGCGGGTCACGTTGTCGTCCATGGCCGAACTGCGCGGCCGCCTGCGCCTGATCCTGGGCGACGGCATGCTGGGCCATGCGCCGAACGCGCCCTATGACAGCATCATCGCGGCGGCCGGCGGCGATGAAGTGCCAGCCGCCTGGCTCGACCAGCTGGCCCACGGTGGTCGCCTGGTGGCGCCAGTGCAAGACGCATCGCAGCAGCAGTCGCTGGTGGTCATCGACCGCACCGAACGCGGGCTGGAACGCAGCGTGCGCGAAGGGGTTCATTTCGTCCCCCTAAAATCCGGGTTTGTCCGCTGAAGGTGACCCTCACCCATGCTTCGACCTTTCCTGAGCCTCTGTGCGTCGGCCGCCCCGTCGCGGTTGACGACCCCGCCCCGTTCTCGCGCTGCGTTGTGGGCGGTCGCCATGGCCGCTGCGGTGCTGACGGGTTGCGCGTCAAGCAACCGGGCACCGGTCGAGGACCGCGGCATGGCGCCCATGGCGCCATCGTCAGTGACTGCCACCGAGCCCGTCAAACCGCTGCCCGGCATTGAGAACCTCGGCAAGCCTGGCTACTACGCGGTGAAGCCAGGCGACACGCTGATTCGGATCGGCCTGGAGAACGGTCAGAACTGGAAAGACCTGGTTCGCTGGAACAACCTGGAGAACCCCAATCTGATCGAAGTCGGCCAGGTGCTGAGGGTGGTGCCGCCGGGGGTTGACCCGACATTGGCCGGCACGCGGCCGGTGGCGGCGGCCAAAGTGGAATCGAAGCCCTTGGACGCCGGTCGGCCCGGTGCCACGGCCACGGTGCCGTCCACCGCCACGCCGGCCGGGGCCAGCGCGGCGGCGGCATCGTCGGCGCCCACACCGCTGCCCATGGCCGCGGCGCCTGGCACAGCGTCCGCCGCGCGCGAGGGCGACGACGACATCAATTGGGCCTGGCCCGCCAACGGCTCGGTGCTGGCGTCATTCGACGAAGGCCGCAACAAAGGCTTGGCCATCGCCGGCAAGGCGGGCGACCCTGTGCTGGCATCCGCCGACGGTCGCGTCGTTTACGCTGGATCAGGTTTGCGCGGTTACGGCAACCTCGTCATCCTCAAGCACAACAACACCTACCTGACGGCCTACGCGCACAACCAGGCCCTGCTGGTCAAGGAAGACCAGGCGGTGCGGCGGGGCCAGAAGATCGCGGAGATGGGGTCGACCGACGCGGACCGCGTTCAATTGCATTTCGAGATCCGCAAGCAAGGCAAGCCGGTCGATCCGGCAAGGTTGTTGCCGCCGCGGTGAAGGCGTGTTCGGTCGGCTCGCGCCTGGCTCGTCGCGGCCCACCGCGCCGCATGCCGGGATAATCGCCGGATGACGGATGCACAGGAATGGTTGACGGTCGAGTCACTCGACCTTGACGCGCAAGGCGTGGCCCACAACGCCGAAGGCAAAGTGGTGTTCATCGAGGGCGCATTGCCCGGAGAACAGGTGCGCGTTCAGGTGCACCGCCGAAAGAACCAATGGGAGCAGGCGAGCATGGTCGCGCTGCGCCGTGAAAGCGCGCAACGCGTGCGCCCGGGTTGCCGGCACTTCGGCACCTGTGGGGGCTGCAAGATGCAGCATTTGCACATCGGCGCTCAAGTGGCCAGCAAGCAACGCGCCTTGGAAGATGCGTTGTGGCACCTTGGCAAGGTCAAGCCCGAAACCCTGATGCGGCCCATCGAGGGCCCAGCCTGGGGCTACCGCTACCGCGCGCGCCTGTCGGTGCGGCACGTCGTCAAGAAGGGCAAGGTGCTGGTCGGCTTCCATGAGCGAAAGTCGAGCTACGTCGCCGACATGGACAGTTGCGAGGTTCTGCCGGCCCATGTCAGTGCCATGCTGCCCGCATTGCGCACGCTGATCGCGTCAATGGACCAGCGCGACCGTCTGCCCCAGATCGAACTGGCGCTGGGCGACGGCGTGACGGCCATGGTGTTGCGCCACCTGGAGCCTTTGACAGCGCCGGACCTGGCACGCCTGCGGACGTTCGCCGCAGCGCATGGCGTGCAGTGGTGGTTGCAACCCAAGGGGCCCGACACGGTGCACTTGCTGGATGCCGGCGGTCCCGCGCTCGCCTACACGCTGCCCGAGTTCGGCATCACCATGCCCTTCAAGCCCACCGACTTCACGCAGGTGAACCACGACATCAACCGCGCGCTGGTCGGTCGGGCCCTGCGCTTGTTGGCACCGCAGGACGGCGAGTCGGTCATCGACTGGTTTTGCGGGCTGGGCAACTTCACGCTGCCGATTGCCACGCGCGGGGCTCAGGTGCTGGGCATCGAAGGCAGCGAGGCCCTGGTGCAACGGGCGCGCGACAACGCCCGGAGCAACCGACTGGACCACCGCACCCGGTTTGAGGCGCGGAACCTGTTCGAGCTGTCGGCTCAGGACCTGATGGCCCTGGGGCCCACCCACCGCTGGTTGATCGACCCGCCCCGCGAAGGGGCCTTTGCATTGGCCAAGGCGGCTGCGGACCTGCATCAGGCGGGCGGGGCCGACGCGGGCGTGCTGCCCGGGCGCATCGTGTATGTGAGCTGCAACCCGGCCACGCTGGCACGCGACGCCGGTCTGCTCGTCCACCAGGCCGGCTACCGTTGCGTCGCCGCTGGCGCCATCAACATGTTTCCCCACACGGCACACGTCGAGAGCATGGCGGTGTTTGACCGCAATGCCGCTTGAGCGATCGTCCGCACCAAAAACCAACGGGGCCCGAAGGCCCCGTTGGTCGTGGCCGAGCACATGGCATCGGCCGGCGGGTCTTTGACGGTCGTCAGTCGTTGTTGCTCGCGATGCCGAACAGCGCCAGCAGCGACTGGAACACGTTGTACAGGCTCAGGTAGACGCCCAGCGTGGCGGTGATGTAGTTGGTTTCATGGCCGTCCTGCACGCGCTTGAGGTCGTACAGGATGAAGGCCGAGAAGATGCCGATGGCCAGAA
>CALRPU020000042.1:0-32710 GCA_943370175.1 Hydrogenophaga intermedia
GCCGCCGGCGTCGTCGGACAGCGGCTGCGCGGGCAGGTGGTGCAAGGTGGTGATCTGTCCCGGCGACACGCCCAGCACCAGCCAGCGGCGGTCTTCGCCCTGGCCGACCTCGACGGTGACCAGGCGCTGGTTCTGCGTGATCGGCAGGCTGGCGATGGTGCGCATCACGCCTTGGCCGCCAGCGCCGCCCATCGGGGTGCGCTTGAGCAGCCACAGCGACAGCGGGATCATCACGATGATCGCGATGAACCAGAGCAACGGGGTCAGGGACGTGGACGGCATGGTGGTCGGTCGGTCAAGGGCGGCGGTTTGCGGCAGTGGCAAGGCTCACAGGCGGCTGAGCCGGCGCATGCGCTCGGACGGCGTGACGATGTCGGTCAGCCGGATGCCGAACTTGTCGTTGACCACCACCACCTCGCCCTGGGCGATCAGGTAGCCGTTGACCAACACGTCCATCGGCTCGCCGGCCAGGGTTTCCAGCTCCACCACCGAGCCCTGCGCCAGCTGGAGGATGTGCTTGATGGGTATGCGCGTGCGCCCCAACTCCACGGTGAGCTGCACCGGGATGTCGAGGATCATGTTGATGTCGTTGCCCGCCACCGGGTTGTTGGTGGGCGTGAAGTTGGTGAACGAGGCCGGGCTGACCTGCTCGCTCACCGCGTTCTGCTCGTGGCTGTCGGGCTTCGACTCCGCCAGGGCCGCAGCCCATTCGGCGGCCATCGCGTCATCGTCTTGCGGAACAGCGTTGTCAGACATTGGAGGCTCCCAGCCAGCTCGCTTCAGAGCTGGTCAACAGTTGATCGACCTTGAGGGCGTACTTGCCGTTCGAGGTGCCGTAGTGACAGGCCAGCACCGGCACGCCGGAGACCTTCACTTCGATGTCGGGTTGCAGGTCCAGCTCGATGAAGTCGCCGGGCTTGAAGCTCAGCAGCTGCTCCACCGTGGCGGGCGCGTGGGCCAGCTCGGCCACCAGCTCCACCTCGGCCGACTGGATCTGCTGCTTCATCAGGTTGACCCAGCGGCGGTCCGGTTCGGCGCTGTCGCCCTGGATCGTCGAGTACAGGACGTCGCGGATCGGCTCCAGCGTGGAGTAGGGAATGCAGAAGTGGATCGTGCCCGTGGTGTCGCCAATCTCCAGCGTGAAGCTGGTGGCCACGACGATCTCGGCCGGCGTGGCGATGTTGGCGAACTGCGGCTGCATCTCCGAGCGCTGGTAGTCGAGCTCCAGCGGGTAGATGCCTTGCCAGGCCTTGCGGTATTCCTCGGTCACCACGCCCACCAGGCGCGTGATGATGCGCTGCTCGGTGGGCGAGAAGTCGCGGCCCTCGATGCGCGTGTGGAACTTGCCGTCGCCGCCGAACAGCGCGTCGATCACCGCGAAGACCAGCGTCGGGTCGCAGACGATCAGGCCGTTGCCGCGCAGCGGCCGCACGCTGACGATGTTGAAGTTGGTGGGCACCACGATCTCGCGCAGGAAGGCGCTGTACTTCTGCACCTTGATGCCGCCAATCGAGATTTCCGGGCTCTTGCGGATGAAGTTGAACAGGCCGATGCGGATGTTGCGGGCGAAGCGCTCGTTGATGATTTCCATCGTGGGCATGCGCCCACGAACGATGCGTTCCTGACTGGCAATGTCGTAATCGCGGATGCCGTCGGTTTCGACGTCTTCGGTCTCGATCTTCTGGCTCTCGCCGGTGATGCCCTGCAGCAGGGCATCGACTTCGTCTTGCGACAGGATTTGCTGGCTCATCGCAGCGCGCTCACTGAACGATGAAGTTCGAGAAATTGACGCTGGTGACCGGGTTGTGCACCGCCACCTTCTTCTTTTTCTTCTTGCTCGCGGCCTTCTTGGCCGGCTCTTCCGGCGCTTCTTCAGCGTCTTCCGGGTCGATCTCGATGCCCATCGGGCGCACGGACTCGCGTTGGATTTCAGCGGCCAGGGAGGCTTTGCCCTCGCGGCTGAGCAGTTCGGCCGAGGTCTTGTGCGCCAGGATCAGCAGGATGGCGTTGCGGATGGACGGCATGTAGCCCTTCATCTGCTCGGCGAACTTCGGGTCGTCGACTTCCAGCGTGATGCCGATCTGCGCGTACTTCTCGGTTTCCTTGTCGGCCAGGTTGACCACGAAAGGGTCCAGCGCCACGTAGGTCGGCGGGTGCGACGCGTCCTTGGAGGACTTGTGGACCGCGGCGGGCGCGGCCGGCGATTCGCCCTCACCGTCCTCGGCGGCGGCCTTCTTCTTCATCATGAACACCGCCGCACCGCCCCCCACCGCCACGAGCAGCAGGACCGCGACGAGGATGATGACGAGCTTCTTCTTGCCCTTGCCCGCGGGGGCGGCGTCGGCGGTGGCGGCGGCGGTGGCCATGGAACAACTCCTTCTGTGCTTGCAGACCCTGCGGTGCGCCACGGCGGCGCAGGCGGGTGCTGTCGTTGAAGGAATTGTCGAAGCGCATGGCTCCGCGGGATGCCGCGATAAGCGGCGGCTTTTGGCCCTTTAGTTGCGCTTCGCAGCACAGGCCGGCCACCAGCCGACCCCCCTCGGACCCCAGCCGGCTCAGGCGTAGAGGTCGATGCCGTTCGGCCGGGTCACGCGGCCGCGCGGCACGCCAGCGCCGTCCGCCGCGTTGGCGGGCAGCTCAACCGTCGCGCGCAGGCCTCGGTCGTCCCGGTCCGGCCCGGCGCCAGGGCGGTCTGGATCGCGCCGACCCTGGGGGTGCTCCGACACGCCGCCGCCGGTGAGCGTCAGGCCGGCCTCGCGCAGCGCGCTGGCGAGCTCGGGCAGGCTGGACTCGACGACCTGCCGCGTGGCGGCCGACTCGACCCCGAAGTTGACCTGGGCCTGCTGGCCGTCGAGTTCAATGCGCACGGAGATCGGACCCATGTCGCCGGGGTTCAGGTGCAGTTCGGCGTGCTGCACGCCGTCTTGCGCCAACACGCTCACCTGCACCCCGAGGGCCTGCGGAAACTCGGGCGACATCACCGGCGTGGGCACGCTCAGGTCCACCGGCGGCGCGCTGGGCGACAGCGGCACGGCCGGTGCGGCGATGCCCGACACCGGGGGGTGGGTGCCAGGGGCCTGGGCCAGCGCGTCGACGGCCGGCTTGAAGGCGGCCGGGGCCTCGCCCGTGGCGGCGGCCGACGCGCGCGGGCCTTCGCTGGCCAGCTCGCGTTGCGCGCTGGCCAATGCCGCGTCGAACCGGGCGGCCGGGTTGTCGCCGTCGGGGCGTGAAGAGGTGCCGGTCGGCCGCGCGTCGCTGGGGGCTGTGGCGTCGCTGACGTCGATGGCGCGTGGCGTCGCTCCTGCCGCACCGAGACGGGTCGCCGCGGTCGGGGCTGGGGCGCTGGCGCTGGCGCCGGCCGTGGCCGCCGACCACCCCGAGACGGCGGCGGGCAGGGCGCCGACGGGTGGCGCGCCGCGCGCGGCGCGGGTCGCCTCGGCCTGGGGGGACGTGGCCGCTGTGGTGGGTGAGGGGCTCGCCGGGCCGCTGGCGCTTGCGACCGGTGCGCTGGGCAACGGCACGGGCGATGGCACGGGCAATGGCACGGGCAAGGACACGGGCGCAGCCGGTGGGTCGGTTGGGTGCACGGGGTCGTCGGCGTTGGCGCGCGTTGGTCGGGCCAGCGGGTCGTCGCCCAGGCCGGCCGGGTCCGTCGGTCGGTCGGTGGCCGCCTCGCCTGCGTTGGCGTTGGCGCTGGCGTTGGCGTCTTCCAGGGTGCCGCTGGCGGCGTCGAGCGCGGCGGCGCGGTCCGCGGCCGCGGGCTGGGCGGGCGTGGCCTGGGCGGTGCCGGGCCGCCAAGGCGTCACGCGATTCGGGTCCGCGGGCAGGCCCGCGGCCGGTGAGGGCACCGCGGCCCCGGCGGCGCGATCGCCCCAGGGGGCGCCGCGCGGGCCGATCGCCGCCGAGCCAACGGCTTTCGCCGTGGCCGTGGCGGGGTCGGCGGCCGTGGCCGTGGCGACATCGCCGGCCGCGGCCTGTCCGGGCGGCGTCCAGGCGGCCACCCAGGCCGCCAGGCTCGGCGCGTCGGCCACCGGGGTTGGCGGTGTGGGCGTTGGCGGGGCCGCGGGGGTCGGGCTGGTCGTGCCGGCGGGATCGTTCGACGCGGCGGATGCGTTCGCGGGCGGTGCCTGATCGCCGGCCTCCGCGGCGTCGGCAGCATCGGGCGCGTCGGGCGCCATGGCCTCGCTGCATTGGTCCAGCTGGTCTGAGAAGCTCAGTCCGCCGTCGCTCACACCGGACGTTGGGCCGGACAGGGAGGCACCGGCCGCTGGGCGGGGTGCGCCTCCGCGCAGCAGCGCGCCGATGCCCGTGCTGGGCGTGGCCGCCGCGTTCATGTGTTCTCCCTGTTCCAGTGGGCCCGGGCCGCGAACTCGTCGGTGGCCTTCTGCTCGCGGCGGTCGGCGCTGAGGCGCAGCTCGACCTGCCGGCGCTCGATCAGCTTGCGCACCGACGCCACGCGCAGTTCGTGCTCGCGCAGCACGCGCTCGGCCTCTTCGAGCTGATGCTGGGCGTGGCGGATCACCAGGTCTTGGTGCGCCACCGCCTGGCCCAACCGGGTCATGAAGCCCTGGTAGGCGTGAACCACCGGCATCGTGCCGGCGGTGCGGAACTGCGTGGTCCAGCGCTGTTCGTACTCGCTGCGGTAGGTCACCAGCTGCTCGGCTTGCAGCGCGGCTTGCTGCGCGGCGCGCGCGGCTTGCTGGCAGGCCGCCTGGCTGGTGTCGCGTTCGCGTTCTGCCAGGCTGAGCAGCGCATTCAGGGATTGCAGGTCGCTCATGGCGGGGGAGAGTGCAGGAATGAGGGCAGGGAAGGGAACGGCAGCGGGGTCACAGGCCGGGAATTCGGGCAGGTCGTCTGAGGGCAGGGGCGTTGGGCGCGAGGCGGTCCCCGTGGCCTCAAGGCGCCATCAGCGCGCGCAGCTGCTGCACGCTGTTGGCCATCGGTGCCGCTTCGTGCATGCCTTGCTGCAGCAGCTTGACCATCGGCGCGTGCAGGCGCACGGCGGTGTCCAGCTCCGGGTCGCTGCCCGGGGCGTAGGCGCCCAGCTGGATCAGGTCCCGCGCCTTGGTGAACTTGGCCGACAACTGGCGGAAGCGGCGCGCCGCGTCGATGTGCGGCGGCATCGCCACGCTGGTCATCACGCGCGAGATCGACTTCTCCACGTCGATGGCCGGGTAGTGCCCGCCCTCGGCCAGCTCGCGCGAGAGCACGATGTGGCCGTCCAGGATGCCGCGGGCGGCGTCGGCAATGGGGTCCTGCTGGTCGTCGCCCTCGCTGAGCACGGTGTAGAAGGCGGTGATCGACCCGCCCCCCGGGCCGGCGTTGCCGCTGCGCTCCACCAGTTGCGGCAGCTTGGCAAAGCAGCTGGGCGGGTAGCCCTTGGTGGCCGGCGGCTCGCCAATGGCCAGCGCGATCTCGCGTTGTGCCATGGCGTAGCGGGTCAGCGAGTCCATCAGCAGCAGCACGTGCTGGCCGCGGTCGCGAAAGTGCTCGGCGATGGCGGTGGCGTAGTTGGCACCTTGCATGCGGGTGAGCGGTGGTGCGTCGGCCGGGGCGGCCACCACCACGGCGCGGCGCAGGCCTTCCTCGCCGAGGATGTCCTCGATGAATTCCTTCACTTCGCGGCCGCGTTCGCCGATCAGGCCGACCACGATCACGTCGGCCTCGGTGTAGCGGGCCATCATGCCCAGCAGCACCGACTTGCCCACGCCGGTGCCAGCGAACAGGCCGATGCGCTGGCCGCGGCCCACGGTCAGCATGGCATTGATCGCGCGCACGCCGGTGTCCAGCGGCCGACGCACCGGGTCGCGGTCCATGGCGTTCAGGGGGCGGCGAATCAGGGGCTCGTTGTGGACCCGGGACAGCGGCCCCTTGCGGTCGATCGGGTTCCCTTGCGAATCGACCACGCGGCCCAGGAGGCCCTCGCCGACCGGCAGGTGCTGGGTGCGGTCCTCGTTGCGACGCCAGGGGTGCTGCTCGCTGCCCAGGCGCACCGGCACGACCGGCGTGGGCTGCGGGATCACGATGGCCCCGCTGGCCAGGCCATGGATGTCGCCAGTGGGCATCAGGTAGGCGCGGTCGCCGTTGAAGCCGACCACCTCGGCCATCACCGCCGGCTGGCCGGGCATGCGCACCTCGCAGACCGAGCCCACCGGCACGCGCACCCCGGCGGCTTCCAGCACCAGGCCGGCCACGCGCACCAGCATGCCGTGGTTCTCCAGCGGCTGGGCCTCGGCGGTCGTGCGCGCCATGTTGCGCAGGAAGGCGGTCCAACGGTCGTGCACCGCGCCGGTGGCCAGGGCCTGGTTCTCGATGGGGGAATTGATCATTCGTCGGTGTCCTTGCGCTCGGCGGTGGCGGCCGGCTCGTCGGTCCAGGGCGCGTTGCTGCCGAGCACGGCCACGGCGCGCGACCAGCGCGTGTGCATCGTGGCGTCGACGGCGCCGATGTCCGAGTCGATCTGGCAGCCGCCGCGCGCGATGGCCGGGTCGGCGATCAGGCGGGCGCCGCGGGCCGACAGCACTTCGGCCGCGCCTTCCTGAACGATGGGCAGGTCGTCGGGGTGCACGCGCACCGTCACGTGGCGGGCGCTGAGCAGCAGCGTGTCGAGCGCCTCGCCGGCCAGCCGTGCCACCAGCTCGGGGCGGCTGTTCAATTCGGCGCGCACCATCTGGCGGGCCAGGTTGGTGGCCGACTGCGCCAGGGCCTCGGCCATGGCCTGCTGCAGCCCGTCCAGCTGCGTGCCGATGGACTGCACCAGCGCGCCGATCTGCGCGGACAACTGGCGCGCGTGGGTCTGCTTGAAACCTTCCAGCGCGGCAAGGCCGTCGCGGTAGCCGTCCTGGTAGGCCTGCTGGCGCGTGGCCTGCATCAGGCTTTGCAGGGCCTGTTCGGGGTCGGGTTGCGGCGGCGCCGGCGGCGGTGGGCGCGACACGCCAAGCGCCGGCGCGGCTTGACCGATCTCGCCAAAGGCGCCCGGCGACCAGGCCGAGAAGTCGGACAGTTCCTCGCGCGGGATGAAGCGGCCGTACACGGACGTCGCCTTGGTGCCCTGTGGCGCCGGCACGTTGCGGATGGCGCCCTTGGGCGCGGGCTTCGGGCCCGAGCGGGAGTTTGAATCAGAGGAAGTCATCGTCGCTGCCCGAGCTCAACATGATTTGGCCTTCGTCGGCCAGGCGGCGAACGATCTTCAGCAGCTCCTTCTGCTCCGCTTCCACCTCGGAGACGCGCACCGGACCGCGCGATTCGAGGTCTTCGCGCAGGGTTTCGGCCGCGCGCGAGGACATGTTGCGGAACACCTTCTCGCGCATCTCCGGCGTCGCGCCCTTCAGGGCAATGATCAGCGACTCGCTCTGCACTTCCTTCAGCAGCGTCTGGATGCCCTTGTCGTCGATCTTTTCCAGGTCGTCGAAGGTGAACATGTTGTCCATGATCTTCTGGGCCAGCTCGCCGTCGGCCTCGCGGATGTAGTCGATCACCGAGGTCTCGACGCTGGAGCCCAGCAGGTTGATCATCTCCGCGGCCGTCTTGACGCCGCCGAGCGTCGACTTGCGCAGCTTGTCGCCGCCGGCCAGCACCTTGCTCATCACCTCGTTGAGGTCCTTCAGCGCCGACGGCTGGATGCCGTCCAGCGTGGCGATGCGCACCAGCACCTCGTTGCGCTGGCGCTCGCTGAACACCTTCAGCACCGAGGAGGCCTGGTCGAAGTCCAGGTGAACCAGGATCGCCGCGACGATCTGCGGGTGCTCGTTGCGCAGCAGCTCCGCGACCGAGCTGGCGTCCATCCACTTCAGGCTTTCGATGCCCGAGATGTCGCCGCCTTGCAGGATGCGGTCGAGCAGGATGTTGGCCTTCTCGTCGCCCAGCGCCTTGCGCAGCACCGACTTCACGTACTCGTCGGTGTCGGTCACCAGGTGGCTTTGTGCGCCGGCCAGTTCGTTGAAGCGGTCGATCACGTTCTCGACGCGGTCGCGCGGGATCGACTTCATGCGGGCGATCGTCTCGCCCAGGCGCTGGACTTCCTTCGGCGCCAGGTGCTTGAAGACCTCGGCGGCCTCTTCCTCGCCGAGCGACATCAGCAAGATGGCGGCGTCTTCGACGCCTTTGTCGTCGCCGGCGCTCATGCGGGCTCCCCGCTGACCCAGCCGCGCACGATGTTGGCCACGGCCGCCGGGTTGTCCTTGGCCATTTGACGGGCCGCTTCCAGCCGCTCATTGGACTGCGGTGCGGCCAGGGCCTTGATGTCCGGGGCCGGCAGGCCGGGCAGCGCCTGGTCGTCGTCGACCACGGCGTCCAGGGTCGCGCCGGGGGCCGGTGGGGGCGGGGCCATCGCCGCCTTCAGCGCCGGGCGCACCAGGCCGAACACCACCAGCAGACCGATGAAGGCCAGCGCCGCGGGCACGCCGGCCACGCGCAGCATGTCCAGCACCTCGGGCTGCTTCCACAGCGGAATCTCCACCTTCTCGACCGTCTCGATCTTGAACGGCGCGTTGACCACGCGCACCGAGTCGCCGCGGTCCTTGTTGAAGCCGACGCTTTCCTGCACCAGCGCGGTCAGCTTTTCGATCTCATCGGCCGTCAGCGGCGTCGTGGTGGGCTTGCCCTTGGGGTCGGTGCCGCTGCGGTGGTTGACCACCACCGCGGCGTTGACGCGCTTGACCATGCCCGTGGCGTTGCGGGTCACGCGCACCGTCTTGTCCACCTCGTAGTTGGTGACGGCTTCCCGGCGGCCGTTCGCCGCGCCGGTGCCGGCGCCAGCGACTTGCAGCGGCTGGCTCGCGCCGGTCATCGGGGCGCTGGGTGCGTTCGGCGGCACGTTGCTGGCCGCGCCCGGGATGCCGGTGGGCATCGCCGGCCCGGCGCCGCCTTGTTCGCTGCTTTGCTGGCTGCGCACCGTGACGGCGGCGTCGGCGCCCTGGTTGGGCTTGAACTCTTCCGAGGTGGCTTCGGTCTGCGAAAAATCGACCTCGGCGGTGACGCTGGCGCGCAGGTTCTCCCGACCCACCACCGGCTCCAGCAGCTCCAGGATGCGCTTGGTGTAGCCCGACTCCAGCTGGTTCACGTATTGCAGCTGTTGGGCGTCCAGGCCGGCCGATTTGCCTTCCGGGTTGGACAGCAGCGCGCCGGTCTGGTCCAGCACGCTGACGGCCTTGGGCGCCATCTCCGGCACGCTGCTGCTGACCAAGTGGACGATGCCGGCAATCTGCGCGCGCTCCAGCGTGCGGCCGGCGCGCAGCGTCAGCATCACCGAGGCCGTCGGCTTTTGTTGCTCGCGGAAGAAGCCGTTCTGGTTGGGCAGGGCCAGGTGGACCCGTGCGTTCTCGACCGCGTCCATCGCGGTGATCGAGCGGGTCAGCTCGCCCTCCAGGCCGCGCTGGAAGCTCAGCCGCTCCTGGAACTGCGTCTGCCCGAACTTGGTGCCATCCATCAGCTCGAAGCCCACCACCGAGCCCTTCGGCAGACCGGCCGACGCCAGCTTGAGGCGCACGTCGTGCACCTTGGCCGCTGGCACCAGGATGGCCGCGCCGCCGTCCGCGTGCTTGTAGGGCACGTTCATCTGCGACAGCTGGGCGATGATGGCGCCGCCGTCCTTGTCCGACAGGTTGGCGTACAGCACTTTGTAGTCGCCCTGGCTGCTCCACACCGTCATGGCGAGCACCACGCCCACCAGCGCGGCCACGCCCAGGCCCAGGCTGATCTTCGCCTTCGCCGGCAAGGCAGCCATGCGGGCGCCGAAGCTGTTGGCTGGGACGAGGGGAATCGGTGGGGTCGTGACGACGGCGGAGTCCATGGGCGGGTGGTTCGGAGACGGTCGGTTCAGGGGCGCGGATCGGGTCCGTGGCATCGATTATTCGATTTAAGTTTCGCGGCGACCGGCCGAACAAGCGCCCGATCCACCCCCTTATCGCGGCCTTCTCCGAGCGGCACCCGCCTAGCATCGGAACCCTGCCCCCATGGCGTGCGCCGCATTCCGCGCCACCCGGGCACGCAGCTGGAGACCGCGATGAACGTCAACCTCAAACCCTTCGACTTTGCCCAGGCGGTGGCCCGCGCCGGCCTGCAGACCAACGGCCAGCCGATCCAGCGCAACAAAGGCGTGGAGGGCCCCGGGTTCCAGCAGGCGCTGAGCCAGGCGCTCGGCTCGGTCAGCCAGAGCCAGAACCAGGCCTCCGCGCTGCAGCGCGAACTGCAAATGGACAACCCCACGGTCAGCATCGAGCAGACGATGGTGGCGATGCAGAAGGCGCAGATCGGCTTTCAGGCCACGCTGCAGGTGCGCAACCGCTTGGTGCAGGCCTACAGCGACATCATGAACATGCAGGTGTGATCGGCTCACCGCTGGCGTGCATGGCGCGGGAGCGTTAGGCTCTCACACCGTGCAGTCACCGCGATCCATGACCCCACAGGAACCCTCCCCGATTGATCACCCGCAGCTGAGCGACATCATCGGCCGGGTGCAGTCGCGCTACATCCTGGCCGCGGCGCCGCGCGAGGTGTTCGACCCGCTGCTCACCGACCTGCTCGAGTTCACCGCCAGCGCTTACGGCTTTGTGGCCGAGCTGGAGCATGGCGCCGACGACGGCCACCCCTTCTTGCGCATCCTGGTGCTCACCGACATCAGCTGGGACGCGCCCACCCGGGCGATGTTCCAGGCCCACCACAGCGGCGAGCGGCCGATGGAGTTCCACAACCTCGCCACGCTGTTTGGCGCGGCCGTCACCGGCGCCCAGGTCGTGATTGCCAACGACCCGGGCAACGATCCGCGCAGCGGCGGCTTGGCGTCCGGTCACCCGGCAATGAACAATTTTCTGGGCGTGCCGCTGTTCCACGGCGGGCAGATGGTCGGCGTGGTCGGCCTGTCCAACCGGCCGGGCGGGTATGGCCAATCGCTGGTTGATTTCCTGCAGCCGCTGTTTGGGAGTGTCGGCGCCATCCTCGGCGCAGTGCGCAGCGACCGCGACCGCCGCCGCGCCGAGCAGGCGCTGCTGGACAGCCAGGCCCGCGTGCTGAAGGCCGAAGCCGCTGAACGTGCCAACGCCGCCAAGACCGAATTCCTGTCCCGCATGAGCCACGAGCTGCGCACGCCGCTGAACGCCGTGATCGGGTTCGCGCAGCTGCTGCGGCGCGACCAGGCCTCGGCCTTGTCCAGCCGCCAGCAGGGCTGGGTGGGCCACATCGAGGACGCGGGCCGGCACCTGCTCGCGATGATCAACGACGTGCTGGACCTGTCGCGCATTGAGAGCGGCAGCATGCTGCTGTCGATCGAGCCGGTGCGGGTGGCCGACGTGGCCGAGCAGAGCCTCTCGCTGGTGGCGCCGCAAGCGCGCGACGCGGGCATCGAGCTGTTCCTGTCCCCGCCGGTCGATGGCATGGCCGCTGGCGCTGACGTCCACGTGCTGGCCGACCGGCAGCGGTTGCGCCAGGTGTTGGTCAACCTGCTGAGCAACGCCATCAAGTACAACCGGCGCGGCGGCAGCGCCACCGTGGCCTGGCAGCCCTTGCCCGATGGCGCGGTTCGGATCGCGGTCAGCGACACCGGCGTGGGCCTGAGTGCCGAGCAGCATGCCCACCTGTTCGAGCCCTTCAACCGATTGGGCGCCGAGCAAGGCGCGGTCGAAGGCAGTGGCATCGGCCTGGTGGTCACCCGCGGCCTGCTGCAGATGATGGGCGGGTCGATCGCGGTGGACAGTGCCGTGGGCGTGGGCAGCAATTTCGTCATCACCCTGCCGCGGGCCGGCGAAGCGGGCCAGGCCGCGCCGCCCGACGCGCAGGGCGCGGCCGCGCCCCACCTGCGCCGCAAGACCATCCTTTATGCCGAAGACAACCCGATGAACGTCGAGCTGCTGCGGCATGTCCTGGACTTGCGCCCGTCGATCGAGCTGGCGGTGGCGCGCAGTGGCCGGGAGGCCCTGGACCTGATGCGGCGGTCGCCGCCGGACCTGCTGCTGCTGGACATGCAGCTGGGCGACATGGTGGGCCTGGACGTCATGAAGGAAATGGCCGCGGACCCGCGCCTGGCTGGCGTGCCGTGCATTGCCTTGTCGGCCGACGCCACGCCCGCCACCGTCGCCGCAGCGCAGCGCTTGGGGGTGAAGGCCTACCTGACCAAGCCGCTGGACATCGAGGGCCTGCTCGGCCGCCTGGACAGCCAGTTCGGCGGCCTCGCCTGAGCCGCGCCCGCGCGGGGCGCGTCGGCGCCGATCACTCCAGCGCCATCAAGCGGCGCCGCTTTTGCGTCTGGTCGATGTAGCGCTGCAGCTGGCGTTGGGCGTCCACCGACAAGCGCAGCAGTTCGCAGCCCAGCCGCACCCCGCGCGCCTCACCGCCCAGCGAGCTCACGTGGTGCATGCGCAGGTCGGCGGTGAAGCGCGTTTCGGCGTCCAGCTCCAGCTCGATGGCGTGCAGCGTGATGCCGGGGGTCAAGGCGGGGACGTTGTCGGGCAGGTGCAGGGCGCAGCCGCCGATGCTGACGTCCAGCACGCGCAAGGCGAGCTGCATTTCGGCCAGCTCGGGGTGGCGAAAGCGGGCCACCGGCGAGCTGCGCAGCACCGGCCGCACGCGGAAGGCGTTGCGCCGCTGGAAGCGGAACACCACGTCGGGGAAGGCACAGCTGAGCGCCGAGCGCCGGTCGGCGTGGACCAGCATCAGGTCGTGGGTGTCGAATTGCACCTTCACGCTGTCGAGGTAGCCGACCACGGCCGCCTCATCGCATTGGAGGATTTGCTGAAGCTGCGGGTCGTCGACGGAGGCGCTGAAGCTGATGGTGCCGCGCAGCGCGTCCACCGTCCACAAGGTGGTCGACAGCACCGAGCCGTCGGAGCCGAAGATGTTCAGGGGCACACCGTTGTCGATCAGGCCGCGCAGCAGCGCCTTGATCTCGGTGGGCGACGAAATGCGGTAGTCGTCCAGGCCGGACGATGGGCTGGCCTCCACGTCGTGGGTCAGCGGCGGGGTGCTCATCACGGGCTCGGCGGCGTGCGTCAGTGAACGGTCTTGGGGCGACCGCACAGCAGGTCGTCCAGGTCGTCCAGCCAGGGCTCGGCCAGCGATCGGATCTCCGCGTCGTTGACCAGGATGCGCTGCATGATCCGCGTCTTCAGCTGGGCCTCCTCGGCCTCCAGCGGACGTTGAGCCGCGGCGTGCTTGAGCTGCGAGATCAGCACGGCGCAGGCGCCCTCGAGCTTCACCACGTCATCCCACTTGCCGTTGCGGGCGGCTTCGAGCATGTCGTGGCTCGCTCGCTCAATGGCTTCGTAGTAGTTCAACAGGTTGGCGTTCATGGCATCCAGGGCAGATTGCTGCGCGAAATGTTCGAAATTCAAGCGGGTGCTCCATGGACGACTTCGCTGCGGATCTGGGCCCAGGCGTCGCGCAGGGGCTGCAGCAGCAGGCTGCATTCCTGCAGCGCTGCGTCGTCGTTGTTCACGTTGGCGTGAACCAGTCGGGTGATGAGGTAGCCGTACAGCGCCGACAAGTCGGACGCGAGGCTGTTGCTGTCGGGACGCAGGCCGCCTTGCAGGCCTTCGCTGATGATGCTCATGGCGCGTCCGATGGACTTGCCCTTGGCTTCGAGGTTGCCTTGGGCGATGGCGCCGCGGGCATGGGAAATCGACTCCAGCGCGCCGTCAAACAGCATCGCGATCAGCATGTGGGGGTCCGCGCCGTTGACGCCGGTTTCCACGCCCACCTGGGCATAGATGCCCGCGGAGGTCCGTTGGGTGCGACCGCTGATCGGTATGGATGAGGCGTACATCGAAGGGTGTCCCATGACTGCTGCAATGCTTGAAATATCGGCCCTGGCCCGGCCGCCTTGAGCATGAAAAGTGCTGTATTTGCTGCACTTTGCAACTGATCGAAATGAGCCCTGCGCGGAGGTGACAACGCCGTCCCGAGGGACGGCGCCATGGGCCGCTTGGGCCACCTGGGGCGAGCGCGAAGCCCGCGCCAGCTCACTGCCGCGGGCTGTCGACCTGCGCGCCGATCGCGGCCCAGGCCGATTGCAACGTGGCCATCAGCGAAGCGCACTCGTCGAGCGCGGTCTCGTCGTTGTGGATGTTCGCGTGGCTCAGGCGCTGAGACACGTACGCGTACAGCCGGTCCAGGTTCTGCGCGAGCTCGCCGCCGGCGGACAGGTTCAGGCTGGCGCGCAGCCCCTCTTCGACGATGCCCAGCGCCCTGCCGATCGCTCGGCTGCGCACGTCGTGCTGGCGCGCGCGGATGCCGCCGCGGGCCTGCACGACCGCGTCCTGAAAGCCGTCGAGCAGCATCTGCACCAGCTTGTGCGGGCTGGCGGTGATGACGCCGGTTTCCACGCCCACTTGCCGATAGGCGTTGGCCATGCCGGGTACTGATCGCGAGAAGGTGGTCATCGATGTGAACATGGTGTCCAGGATCAGTGAAGGAAGGTTCACTGATATCGGCCATCGGCCGCACGGACTTGACCCGTTGCCTGGTTCAGCTGGACTTGTTCCACAGCGTGATTTGCTGCGACACGTAGTTGTTCAGGGCGTTGCTGGAGCTGATCTTGGTGTCGAGGGCGCCGTACTGCCGCTCCAGGCGCTTTTGGGTCTGGATCAGGCGTTGCTCCAGCGCGTCCTGTGACTTCTGGTTGCGCTTGAGCTGGTCGTTCAGCGCGGTGGTCTTGGCGGTCAACGTGCCTTCGGTGTTCAGCATCTTGTCGGCCAGCGAGCGAAAACGACGCGCCATGCCGTCGTTCGTCGGGTCCGTCAGGTTGGTGTTGGCGAACAGCGCCTTCATTTCCTTCAGGTTGGTCAAGGCGTTGCTGAGCTTCTTGTCGTTGACCGACAAGGTGCCGTCGCGCTGCTGCTCGAAGCCCACGTCGGACAGCCGGCCGAAGGCGCTCGACGCGGTCGAGTTGGACCCCAGGATGGCCCGCATCTCGTTGAGCACGCCCACGATGGAGCTGTCGCCCTGCAGCGGCCCGGCCTTCTTGGTGGCCGCGTCGTATTTGGTGTCGGCCGTGATGACCTTTACCACGTCGTTGTAAGCCGTGGCGAAGTCGTTCAGTGCCTTCTTGATCGTCTCGGTGTCGCTGACCACGTTGACGGTGGCCGGCGTGGGCGTGAGCGCGCTGAAGGTGAGCGACACCCCGTCCAGCACGTTGTTGAAGGTGTTGGTGGACGAGCTGACGGCCAGGCCGTCGATGGTGCCCTGCGCGTTCGCGGCGGGCGAGGCGAGGCTCGCGGTCTTCGCGCCCTGCGCATACGACAGCGTGCCCAGGTCGCCCGTGGCGCCGGCCACCGCCACCGAGAAGCCATTGGCCGCGCCGCTCTCCTTCGAGCGCATCACCAGCCGCGCGCCGCTGCTGTCGGTGAGGATGGCCGCGGTGACGCCGCTGCCGGACGCGTTGATCTTGTCGCGCAACGACGCCAGCGTGTCGGTGGCCTCGATGGTCACGTCCACTGGGGTGGCGGTGGCGTTGGCGGTGAAGCCGGTCTGCGTGGCGTCCCAGGTGCCCATGCTCAAGGTCAAGGTGCCGCTGCCCACCAGGGCGTCGGCCGACGCAAAGGTCTTGCCGGCCGCAACCGACTGCGACGCCGCCAGCTGGGTCACGTTGATCGCGTAGTTGGCCGGGGCCGCGGTGCTGGTGGACGTGACGCCGATGGCGCTGGTCGACGAGCTGGCCGTGGTCTGTTGCCAGAAGCTGCTGGACGCCAGCTTGGTGCCCAGCTCGCGAAACTTCGACATGGCGCTGGCGATCTTGCCGACCTCGGAGATCTTGGTCTGGGTGGCGGTGGCGGCGGCGGCGAGCTTGTCCTTGGGCGCGCGCTCGATCGTCATCAGCTGACTGATGATGTCGGCCACCTGCAGGCCGCTGCCGATGCCTGCTGAGCTGATCGTTGCCATGTCGATTCCTGATTCAATGAACGAAGGCGCCTGCCGAACCCGACGGGTCTGCGGGGCGCCGCGCTGGCCTTTTGTGGAGACCTCGGTATCGGGGGTATCGACTTCGGGCCGGGCAACTTGAGGGGGGCTTGCAGGCTGTTACGCCTGCGCCAGGCCCGCCCCCTTCGTCGCCATCAGCCCTTCAGCAGCTGCATGACCTGCTGCGGCAGCTGGTTGGCCTGTGCCACCATCGCCGTGCCGGCCTGCTGCAGGATCTGAGCACGCGACATGTTCGCCGTTTCCACCGCGAAGTCGGCGTCCATGATGCGGCCGCGGGCGGCGCTCTGGTTCTCACCGGTGGTCTGCAGGTTGGAGATCGTGAACTGGAAGCGGTTGATCGCGGCACCGTACTTGGCGCGGTCGGTCGTGATCGCGTCGAGTTTGGTGTCGATGGCGGCCAGCGCGGTCGAGGCGTTGGCGGCCGTGGTCAGGTCACCACCGATGTTGGTCACGGCCGAGGTCGTGATGGTCAGCGTGTCGCCGTTGTTGGCGCCGACCTGGAAGGTCTGGGCGCCGGCGCCCGCACCAATGATGGCGGTGCCGTTGAACTTGGTCTGGGACGCGATGCGGGTGATTTCCGCGTCGAGTTCCTTGAATTCGGTGTCGATGTTGGCGCGGTCGCTGGTGCCGTTGGTGCCGTTTTGGGCCTGCACCGACAGCTCGCGCATGCGCTGCAGCACGTCGGTCACGGTGGACAGCGCGCCTTCCGCGGTCTGCGCCAGGGAGATCCCGTCGTTGGCGTTGCGCACCGCGACCCCAATGCCGCGGATCTGCGCGTTCATGCGGTCGGCGATGGCCAGGCCGGCTGCGTCGTCCTTGGCGGAATTCACACGCAGGCCGGAAGACAGGCGCTGCATTGAGGTCATTTGTGAACCCTGCGACATCGACAGGTTGCGCTGTGCGTTCAGCGACGAAACGTTGGTATTGATGGTTTGCGCCATGTGATGCACCCTTGAGATTTCGGATCAGACCGCCAGGTCGGCGACTTGGCTACGTCAGGCCCCTTCAAGTGCGGCCCGTGAGAAGCATTGTTCTGTGGGCGGGGGTGTTTCATTCGGCGGATATAGGGGGTTTCGGCGGCGCTATTCGCGGCCGAAGCCCCCAAAGCAAAACGGGCCGTCCCGAAGGACGACCCGTTGAAAGAAGAGGGCGCTGAAGGCCGGCGTCCCGGCCCGCGGCGCTGGTGCGCCTGGATTAGCGCAGCAGCTGAAGCACCTGCTGGGGCAGCTGGTTGGCCTGAGCCACCATCGCCGTGCCGGCCTGCTGCAGCACCTGGGTGCGGGACAGGTTGGCCGTTTCCACCGCGAAGTCGGCGTCCATGATGCGGCCGCGGGCGGCGCTCTGGTTCTCACCGGTGGTCTGCAGGTTGGAGATCGTGAACTGGAAGCGGTTGATCGCGGCACCGTACTTGGCGCGGTCGGTGGTGATCGAGTCCAGCTTGGTGTCGATGGCGGCCAGCGCGGTGGAGGCGTTGGCGGCCGTGGTCAGGTCACCGCCGACCGCGGAAACGGCCGTGGTGGTGATGGCCAACGTGTCGCCGTTGTTGGCACCGACCTGGAAGGTCTGGGCGCCAGCGCCACCGCCGAGGATGGCCGTGCCGTTGAACTTGGTCTGGCCCGCGATGCGGGTGATTTCCGCGTCGAGTTCCTTGAATTCGGTGTCGAGGTTGGCGCGGTCGCTGGTGCCGTTGCTGCCGTTCTGGGCTTGCACGGTCAGTTCACGCATGCGCTGCAGCACGTCGGTCACGGTGGACAGTGCGCCTTCCGCGGTCTGCGCCAGGGAGATGCCGTCGTTGGCATTGCGCACGGCAACGTTGATGCCCTTGATCTGCGCGTTCATGCGGTCGGCGATGGCCAGACCGGCGGCGTCGTCCTTGGCGGAATTGATCCGCAGGCCCGACGACAGACGCTGCATGGAAGTGGCCTGGGCGCCCTGCGACATGGACAGGTTGCGCTGGGCATTCAGCGAGTTGACGTTGGTGTTGATCGTTGCGGCCATGATGAAACTCCTATCAGTTTGTAAGCATTCCCGGCCCAGCTGCCGGCGTCAAAACAAGGGGGAGGGGCAGGTGCCCCGACCGTCCTGTGTCCGCGCTGCGCTGGTCAACCGTGAGTCGTGCAGTGGGTGATGAACTGCGTGACGCTTGGCCTGCTAACCGGACAACGTTTCTGTTTCCAGACCCGTTGGATTGCATATCGGCCCCGCCGAAAGGCAACTTGAGGGAGCGTTGAAGAAAAAATTGCACCAGGCCGCGCTGGTGTGATCGGTGGAACACCGGGTGGAGGCCCGCCTTTCTTGGGTCATCGGGCCCGTGCCCGCCACGCGAGGCCGCCCGGGCCCGGCGGCACAATCAAGGCTGGGCGGATTCGTTGTTGCACACCGCCGCTGCCCACCTCTGTGGCCCACCCCTTTGGCCCCTTCAGCCTGACCTGCCCATGTCCGCGCACCCCATCGCGCTGGTGATGATCGTTCGCAACGAGTCGCGTTGCCTCGCGCGCTGCCTGCGCAGCGTGGCGGACCACGTCGATGAGGTGGTGGTGCTGGACACCGGGTCGACCGACGACACCGTGGCCATCGCCCGGCGCCTGGGCGCCCGCGTTGGCCACTTTGCCTGGGTTGACGATTTCGCCGCGGCGCGCAACCGGGCACTGCAACTCGCCACCGCGCCCTGGCGGCTGGTGCTGGACGCCGACGAATGGTTGGTGTCGGGCGGCGAGGTGCTGGCCGCGCTGCGCGCCGAGCCGCCGCAGCACCTGGGCCTCGTCAGCGTGGTCAGCCACATGAGCGACGCCCGCGGTCAGGTGTTGCACGCGCCCAGCTGGCTGCCGCGGCTCTTGCCGCAGGGGGCGCACTACGAAGGCCGCATCCACGAACAACCGGTGGCCCCGCTGCCACGCCGGCGCCATGCGCTGACCCTGGCCCACGATGGCTACCTGCCGCAGCAGATGCAGCACAAGCAGGGCCGCAACCGCCGCCTGCTGCAGACCGCGCTGGCCGAGCAACCCGACGACCTGTACCTGGCCTATCAGCTGGGCAAGGACTTCGAGGTCCATGGCGACTTCGCCCAGGCATTGCCGCTTTATCAGCGGGCCCACGGCGGGGTGGCGGCCCAGGCCTCGTGGCGGCACGACCTCGTGCTGCGGCTGCTGTTCACGCTGAAGTCGTTGCGCCGCTTTGACGAGGCCATCGCGCTGGCGGCGGCCGAGCAGCCGCGCTGGTCGCATTCCCCCGACTTCTTCTTCACCCTGGGCGACCTGTTGCTGGACGCGGCCATGGCGCAGCCGGCCCGGGCCGGCGAGTGGCTGCCGCAGATCGAGGCGGCCTGGCGGCGGGCGGTCGACATCGGCGAGCAACCCGGCTTGGCCGACACGGTGCAAGGGCGTGGCAGCCACCTGGCGGCGCACAACCTGGCGGTCTTCCACGCCAGCCTGGGCCAGGCGGACGAAGCCGCCGTGTGGCGGGCGCGGGCCGACCAATGGCGCCGCGACGCCGCTGGCTGAGGCCGGCGTTCCGGCCCACGGTCACCGGAGCCCGGGTGGGCGAAATGAGCCGGCGCGCGGGCGCTTTTCACGCCACCGCGCGCCAGTGGGCCGCGTAAGCTCGACCGCACGATTCACATTGGCGTCGGCTTGCCGGCAACGCTTGTCATGGCCTTGGTCCTGCCCGTTCCCTCCGCACCGTTGTCAGGCCACGCCGACCAGGTGCGCGCACACCGCAGTTGGCAGGAGGGCCAGCGCCACGCCGACCACGAGGCCTGGGCGCCGGCCGCGGCCTGCTTCGCCCGCGCCTTCAAGGCCCACGACGACGCGGCCTACGGCCTGGCGTGGGTGCACGCCCTCATCAAATCGGGCGACGCCGATCAGGCCCAGCAGCGGGCCCAGGCGCTGCGCATTGCCCGGCCCGCGCTGACGCTGGCGGCCACGCTGGAGTCGCACGCGCTGCTGGCCCGCGGCCGGGTGGCCCAGGCCGTGGACCGCCTTCTGGCGTTGCCCGAGGCTGCCCCGCGCGACCGCTTCTATTGGGGCGCGCTCGCCACCGCCTTGCAGCGCTGCGGCCGCCACGACGAGGCCATCGGTGCGTTCATGAAGGCGCTGGCGCAGAAGATCGACGACCCGGTGATGCATTACTACCTGGGCATGTCCTTCAAGGACAAGGGCATGAAGGCCGAGGCCGCCGAATGCGTGCGCACCGCGCTGCTGATTGGCCTGGACAGCAGCCAGTTGGCGGCCCACGGCCAGCTGGTGTTCTACGAGCGCGAGGCCTGCCGCTGGCCGCAGGCCGCGAGCGAGCTGGCCGCCCTGCGTGCCGCGGTGCAGGCCGCGCCCGACCACACCGCGGTCGAGACCAGTCCCTTTCCGCACGCGGTGCTGGTCGATGACCCGCTGGAGCAGTTGAAAGTGGCCCGCCACTACGCGCTGCACGTGGCCACGATGGCGCCGCCCTTGCCGCGCCGCGCCGCCAAGGCGCACGCCGGGCCGTTGCGCATCGCTTACCTGTCGTCGGACTTCCATCACCACGCCACCTGCCAGCTGATGGTGCAAATGCTGGAATGCCGCGATCAAAGCCGCTTCGAGGTGCACCTGATCTCCGGCGGGCCAAACGATGGCAGCCCAATGCGCCGCCGCGTCGAGGCCGCCTGCGACCACTTCCACGACCTGCGCGGGCAGTCCCAGTGGGCCATGGCGCAGCACGTGCGCTCGCTGGGCATCGACATCATGGTCGACCTGAAGGGGGCCACCTTCGACGCGTTGATGCGGGTCACCGCCCACCGGCCGGCGCCGGTGCAGGTGAGCTGGCTGGGCTTCCCGGGCACCACCGGCTCGGCCTGCGTCGACTACATCATTGGCGACCCGGTGGTCACGCCACTGGCGCACGCGGCGCACTTCAGCGAGAAGATCGCCCAGCTGCCGCACTGTTATCAGCCCAACGACGCGCAGCGGCTGCAGCCGGCGGCCAGCACTCGCGCCGACTGGGGCGTGCCCGAAGACCGCCTGCTGCTGTGCGCTTTTCACCAGTCGTACAAGATTTCGGAAGACGTCTTCGACCGGTGGTGTGCCGTGCTGCACCGGCTGCCCAATGCGCTGTTGTGGCTGCTGCAATGGAACACGAACGTGCAGACCACGTTGATCGCCGCGGCCCAGGCGCGCGGCATCGACCGCTCCCGGTTGGTGTTCGCGCCGCTGCTGCCAGTGGCCCAGCACCTGAGTCGGCTGGCCTGCGCCGACGTCTACCTTGATGCCTGGCCCTGCAACGCGCACACCACCGCCAGCGAAGCGCTGTGGGTGGGCGTCCCCGTGGTGACGGTGATCGGACCGACCTTTGCGCAGCGCGTGGCCGCGAGCCTGCTGACGGCAGTGGACTGCGCTGACCTGGTGGCCCACACGCCGGCCCAGTACGTCGACGCGGTGGTGGCGCTGGCCGAGAGCCCGGCGCGCCGCGCTGCGCTGCGCCAGCACCTGCGCACGCAAAGCCAACGCAGCCCGCTGTTCGACGGGCGGCGCTTTGCCCGGGACATCGAGGCCTTGTTCGAGCGCATGTGGGCCCGCGCCGTGGCCGGCTTGCCGCCGGACCACCTGCCCGCCACGCCCCAGGCGCCCGTGTCCGTGCTGGCCGACGGCCCACAGGCCGCCACCGCGCCGATAAGCGCCTGATCCACGGGCCATATCCACGCATTGCGATGGCGGCCCTTGCCTAAGCTGTGAACTCCCAACGCGCACGTTGCGCGACGGCATTTGGCTAGGCGAGAAAGGCCCCGACCATGAGCGCACCTGCGGCAATTCACCTGTGCATCGTCCAGCCGGCCGGCTACGTGCACTCGCTTGGCTTCCTGGACCAGGCGCGCTACTTTCGCTGGCAATTCCGGCGGCTGGGCGCGCAGGTCAGCATCGGCAAGAACCGCCTGCGCCGCGACGCGGTGAACTTCGTCTTTGGCGCCCACCTGGGCTTCGACGCGTCGCAGTGCAAGCGCCACAGCTGCATCTTCGTCAACCTGGAGCAACTGGGGCAGGGCGGTGCACAGGTGTCGGCCGACTACCTGAAGCTGCTCAAGTCGTCGGCCGTGGTCGACTACGACGCCGACAACGTGCCCAGCTACGCCAGCGACCCCGCCGACGTGCCCCTGGTGCCCTTTCTGCACGCCCCCTACCTGGCGCCTGCGCAGCCGCTGGCGCTGGAAGACCGCCCCATCGACCTGCTGTTCTTCGGCAGCATGAACCCGCGCCGCAAGGCCTGGCTGGACCGCATCGAGGCGATGGGCCACACCGTCTCGCATTTCGAGTCCCCACTGTACGGACCCGAGCGCGACCACTACATCGCCCAGGCCAAGGCGGTGGTCAACGTTCACTTCTATGAAAGCAGCCGCTTCGAGCAGGCGCGGGTGTCGCACTGCCTGTCGCTGGGCACGCCGGTGATCTCCGAACGCACCGCGCAGACCCGCCCGCACCCGGCTTTCGAGGACGCGGTGCTGTGGCTGCAGGACCTCAACGAGCTGGACCAGTACTTCGGCCACGACCACGGCACGCCGGCGTGCTTTGACGCCCTGCGCGCCGGCCTGGCGCGTTTTGCCGACAGTGACCCCATCGAGGCCTACGCCGACCTGCTGGCCTTCGCCACCGGCTACGCCGGCGAGCACCTGAAGCACCGTGACAACGCCGCATGGCGCCCCACCCAGGTCCAGCTCGGATCGGGCGCGGACTACCAGCCCGGCTGGCTGAACATCGACACTGACGCGACCGCGCTGCCCGACCTGCGGCTCGACTGGTCGCAACGGCAGCCGTGGCCGCTCACCCTGGAATCACCGACCCAGGGCACGGTGCAGCTGGACGCCGGCAGCGTTGGCACCATCGTGGCCGTGGATGTGCTGCACAAAGTGCCCGACGTGGCCGCCGTGCTGGACAACGCGCTGCGCCTGCTGCGTGAAGGGGGTGAACTGCAACTGGAAGTGCCCGCGGCGCAATCGCCCACCGCCTGGCAGGACCCAGCCACCACCCGGGCCATGAACGAGCGCTCGTGGCTGGCCTGCACCGAGCAGTTCTGGACCCTGGGCTGGTTCGAGCACCGCTTCGAGGTGGCCTCGTCCAGCTGGCTGGACGCCAGCCGCCGCCCCTGCGACGCCCGCAGCGCCGCCGCCATGCGCCTGGTGCTGCGCAAGGTGGAAACCAGCCCGCGTGAGCGCACTTTGGCGCGCACCCTGGGCGCCGACTTCGGCACGCTGGCCGACGACCTGCCGCCCGAGCGCGACGCCCTGCGCGTGCTCGACGAACCCCTGGCCTTTGCCGCCGTTGCCGCCGACGCGACACCGGCCCCGGCGCGCCGCGCCGCTTGATGTCGCCTGTCATGACCGACGTCGCTGCCGTGGGCGCCGCCCAGCGCAAGGAACTCACCATCGTCTGCGTGGCCTACCGCCGCTACCAGAACCTGCCCGTGCTGATCCACGCCTTTCTGGCGCAGACGTTGCAGAACTTCCGGCTGCTGGTCATCCACGACGGCCCCGATGCCGAGATGCAGGCGCTGCTGGCGCCCTATTGCGAGCGGCACCCCGGCGTGATCGACTGCCACTTCACGGACCGCCGCTACAACGACTTCGGGCACAGCCTGCGCCAACTGGGCATCGGCATGGCCGACGGCGACCACCTGCTGATCACCAACGACGACAACTATTACGTGCCGCGCTTCCTGGAGTTCATGTTCATGCCGATGCAGCAGGCGCAGGCGGGCGAGGGCGCCGTGCCGGACATCGTGTTCTGCGACATGATCCACAGCCACAACAACCCCGGCGTGCGGCGCCAGCTGCCTTACAACCCCTTCGAGACGCGGCCCGAGCGCAACCACATCGACATGGGCTGCTTCATCGCCCGCACGGCGCTGGCGCGCCAGGTTGGCTTTCGCGACAAGGGCTTTGCGGGCGATGCCACCTACTTCGAAGACCTGGTGGCCGCCGCCGGTCCGTCACCGAACCTCGTCAAGATCCCGATGACGCTGTTCGTGCACAACTGAGTCGGGGCGGGCCCAAGGCGCTCGCCCCCGACGTCGGCCCTGAACGCCGGCCCTCAACGTCGGCCCGCCTCGCACATCAGAAAGATGCTCGAGCACAGATCGGGGTACTGCTGGCCCAGCTGGTAGCAGCCCTCCAGGTAGGCGCTGTCGATGATGTCGGTCTGCAGCAGCCGGTCCCATTGGAAATTGGCCAGGGCCTTGAAAAAAATGCCCGAGCGGTGAAGCACCTGCAGCCCGCCGGCCACGGCGTCGCGCTCCAGCGTGTCCAAGGCGTAGGTGCAGCGGTGGCCGTGCGCAGCCTCGGCCGCCGTCACCGCCGCGTTGTGGCTGATCAGGCCCATCTTGACCGCGATCTGCCGCGACGGGGCATTGGCATTCGGGCACACCAGGAACAGCCGGCCGCCCTCGGCCAGCCATTCGTCGTTGATGCGGCGCAGCACCTTGACCGGGTCGTCGAGGTGCTCCAGCACGTGGGTGATCACGATGTTGTCGTAGCGCCGCGGCAGCGTCGCGGCCTCGAACGTCGACTGCACAAAGTGCACGCGGTCGCCGACCCGCTGGCGGGCCTTGCTCAACGCTTCGCCCGATGCTTCCACGCACGTGATGTCGTCGAAGTGCGCGGTCAACCGGCGCGTGAAGTCGCCCTTGAAGCATCCCAGCTCCAGCAGGCTGCCCGGTCGGAAGAACGGCTGGAACGAGCGCACCATGAACGGGTGCATCACGTCCAGGTCGAAGCCGTAGGCGTAGCGGTGGTCAGCGGTGTCCTGGATCTCGGTGTTGTAGTCGCGCGCGGTGGTCATGGCTCAGGGGGTCGTGAGGTCGAGTTGCATGCGGATCGTGGTGCCCGTGGCGCCGGTCACCACAAAGCCGCAGCGGCGGTACAGACGCTGCGCCGGTTCGTTGCGTTCGTCGACTTCCAGGTCGACGGTGGCGCAGCCGCGCGCGGCCAGGGCGGCCAGGCAGGCCTGCATCAGGCGGGCAGCGCTGCCGTCGCCGCGGTGGCTGGGCAGGACGCTGACGTTGGTGATGAAGGCGCTGGCCGGTTGACCGGTGACGGGGTCACCGCGGTCGGCGTAGGCCGCCACCAGCCCGGCCAGCGTCTCGCCGTCCCAGGCCTCGAAGCACAGCGCGCGGGCGGCCAGCTTGGCGGCGTAGGTGTCCAGCCGCACGCGCGAGCTCAGGGGCGGCACGAAGCCGGCGTCGCAGGCCCGCAGGTGCCGGGCGATGGCGTCGGCGCTGGCGGTGCTCACGGGCGCAGCACCGCGGCGCCGAAGCCGTGGCGGCCGAATTCATTGCCGTTGTAGAGCAGCACCACCTCGCCGTCGCACGCGAAGGCGTGGGGGTAGCACTGCATGTCACTGTCCCAAGCGCCCGGGGTGCCGTGCAGCGGTGCCCAGTCGTCGTCGCGCGTCCAGTGCCGCAGGTCGTCCGACCAGGCGTGGCCGATGCGGTAGCCGCGGCCTGCGGTGCGCCGGAAGTCGAAGGACTCGCGGTAGCAAAAAAACAGGTGGTGCCGCGTGCCGATGCGAACCACCGTGGGCAGGGCCTGGCTTTCGTCGGGGCCGAGCCGGTCGGGGATCAGCTGGCGGGCTTCTTCCTTGGCCCAGTGCACGCCGTCGGACGAGGTGGCATGGCCGATCTTGTAGGTGCGGTCGGGGGATTGATCCGCCGCGTAGCGCTTCCAGCCGGTGCCAAAGATGTACCACATGTGGAACTGGCCTTCGATGTGCTGGACGAAGCCGTCGCCGACCAGGCAGGGCTCGTTCAACGACGCCCCGAGCACCGGCCCCGGCCCCAGGCGCTCGAAGCTCAAGCCGTCGTCGTGGCTGATGGCCAGGCCGATCGCCGTTTCCACCGAGACCGCGCTGCGCCGGCTCCAGCCGCAGGTGTAGCCCAGCACCCGCCCGCCGTGGCGCAGCACGTTCAGCGGGAAGATGCCGTGTTCGTCGAAGCTGCCCAGCCCGCCCAGCGGCATCACCGGGCGCTCGGCCACCCGCAGCACGCGTTGCAGGCGCTTGTCCATGTCGACAAAGGCGACGTGGCTCAGGTACTTGCCGTTGACAGGGTCGACCGCGCGGGTGGAAAAGTAGATGCGAACGAAGTCGTCGAACACCAGCGCCTGCGGCGATTGCGCAAACGCCGTGCAGCCCGCCGGCAGGGGGTGCTGCGTGGGGTCGAAGACCTGGCCGAGTCGGTGCCAATGCATGGGTTACGCCAGCTCGCCTTCCAGCACCGCCAGGCCAAAGCCGTGGCGGCCGACCTGGTTGCCGAGGTAGGCCATGTAGGTGCGCCCGTCGAGCTCGAACACGTGCGGGTAACTGATCATCTCGTCGTCCCAGCCTTCGGCCGAAATGTCGATGCCGGCGCGCGCGTCGTCGCGCTGCCAGTTCACCAGGTCGGTGCTGCGGGCATAGCCGATTCGGTAGCCGAACTGCCGACCCCGGTAGCCGCCGCTGTAGCGGTAGCAGAAGAACATGTGGAAGGCGCCACCGCGCTCGAACACGTCCGGGCTGGCCTGGGCCTCGTCGGGTTCGACGCGGCTGTCGATCAGGTCGCGGTCCAGGCGGGTCCAGTTCAGTCCGTCGGGGGAGGTCGCCAGGCGGATCTTGTAGACCGGCTCGGGGCGACCCTCCACCACTTTCCACCGCCGCCCGGCGATGTAGAACAGCTGGTAAGCATCGAGCCCCACGCCACCAAAGCGCCGCAGCTTCGGCCCACTGATCACGAAGGGTTCGTTCAGCGCGCGCCCGAGCACCGGGCCGGGCCCGAGCTTGCGAAAGCTCACGCCGCCGTCCTCGCTGATCGCCGCGCCGATGGCGGTGTCGAAGGGCACCGATTCGCAGCGCGTCCAGCCGGCGTAGCAGGCGCGCACCACGCGCCCGCCGCTGCTCGGCTCGGCCAGCACCGACACCGGGTAGGTGCCGAACTCATCGAACTCGCCCAGCCCGCCCAAGGCCAGGATGGGCTGCTCGGCCACCCGCACCACCTTGAACAAGTCGCGCCGGTCCAGGTCGACAAAGGCCGAGCGGCTGACGTACTGGCCCTGGGCGTCGGCCGCGGGGCGGCAGGAGAAGTACACCCGCACCACGTCGTCCATCACCAGCGTGGCCGGCGCCTGCGCGAAGGCCTGCATCCACGGCCGGCCGGGAAAGTCCTGCGGGGTGAACACTTTTCCGAGCTTGCGCCAATGAAACATGGGTCAGGTGAGTTCGAGTTGCTGCCGGACGGCATCTTGCACGGTCTCGAGCGGGTTGAACATCAGCACGTCGATGATCGACAGCCAAGGCTCGAAGTCGCCGCCGAACTGCGCATAGGGTTGGGCGGTGGACTTCAGGAACTGCAGCGCGATGCCGCGCGCCTGAAAGGCCTCGCGCTCGTACAGCGCGGTGCCGCCGATGGCGTTGATGTAGGTGCGGGCCCCGGCGGCTTCGCACAGGGCCAGCACCTTGTCCTGCGCGCGCAGCCCATGGTCGATGGGCCACTGCGACGACACGCTGATCGGCGTGGTGATGCCCAGGTGCGCACACACCTGCAGCAGGCTGTGGTGCAGGAAGCCGAAGAGGTTGCGCTCGCCGTGGTTCAGCACCCGCTGCAGCAGCGCCAGCGTGGGCGCGGCGTGCGGGGCGCGGGCGTAGGCCGCTTCGAACTGATGAAACAGCTTGTCGGGGCGAAAGTCACCGGCGATCTGGCGCTCGACGATGTGGAGCGCGTCCGAGCCCTTTTGCAGGGGCAGCGAGAAGCCGGCCTCGCGGTGGTTCACCAGCAGGCGGTTGCGGTTGATCCAGCCCTTCTTCGTGTACTTCAAGTTGTCGTAGACGATGAAGTGGTCCACCGCTGCGATCAGCTGAAAGTAGCCGATGTACGGCAGGAAATAGGGCTGCATGATCGCCAGCCGCATCGGGGACTCCGCCAAGGCGCTCGGGCCGTTCAGGCCGCTCGGGCCAGCTTGGGCGCGTGGGCGGCGATCACGTCGCACACCTGGTCGATCACCGCGTGGTCCAGGTCGGGGTAGATCGGCAGGCACAGCACCTGGCGCGAAGCGGCGTTGGCCACCGGCAGGTTGTCACGCTGGGCCGACGGCAGGCCGCGGTACATCGGGAACTCCGAGATCGGCGGGTAGAAGTAGCGACGCGGGTGCACACCGGTGTCCTTCAGCGCCTGGAACAGTTCGTCGCGGGTGAGCCGGAAATCGTCCTGCACGAGGATCGGGAAGTAGGCGTGGTTCGAGCGCGTCTCATTGGTGTTGCTCAGGCAGCGGATGCCCCGCACGCCGGCCAGGCGCTGGCGGTAGGCGGCGTCGATGGCCTGGCGCAGGGCCAGGGCCTGGTCGATGTGCTTCAACTGCAGCAGGCCGAGCGCGGCGTTGAACTCGCTCATCTTGCCGTTGATGCCCGGGGCCACCACGTTGAGCTCGCCCACGTGGCCGAAGTTTTTCAGCTGGTCGATGCGCGTCTTGGTCTTGGCGTCGGGGCAGACCACCGCCCCGCCCTCGAAGGTGTTGAACACCTTCGTGGCGTGAAAGCTCAGCACCGACAGGTCGCCGTGGCGCAGCACGCTGCCGCAGTGGCACTCCACACCGAAGGCGTGTGCAGCGTCGTAGATCACCTTCAGGTTGTAGGTGTCGGCAATGCGTTGGATGGCGTCCACGTCGCAGGGGTGGCCATAGCAATGCACCGGCATGATCGCGGTGGTCTGCGGGGTGATGGCGGCCTCGATCTTGGCCGGGTCGATGTTCAGGCTGACCGGATCGATGTCGACGAACACCGGCTTGATGCCATTCCACAGCAGCGAGTGTGACGTGGCGACGAAGGAGTAGGGCGTGGTGATGACCTCGCCGGTGATGCGCAGCGCCTGCAGCGAGGTCACCAGGCCGATGGTGGCGTTGGTGAACAGCGCGATGTGCTCCACCCCCAGGTACTCGCACAGCGCGTCTTCCAGCTGCTGGTGGAAGGGCCCGCCATTGGTGAGGATCTTGTTGTCCCAGATCTGCTGCAGGTAGGGGATGAACTCCTCCAGCGGGGGCAGGTAGGGTTGGGTGACGAAAACCGGCTTCGACATGGGGCCTCCTCGGGCGCAGGGATTGCGCGCTGAGCACAAGACCGATTTCAGCACCGCCGCGGGCGCGCCGGTGCGCCGAAGTGGCCCGGCGAAGCGGGCCAAATCCTGCGTTCGCTCAGGCGGCCTGGCGGAGCTTGCGCATGTCGATGGCCAGGTCGGCCAGGCGCAGTGCCTCGACGAAGCGCTCGTCCAGGCGTGGCCCGGAGGTGGCCTGCCCGTGCATCTCGATGAAGGGGGTCAGCTCGGGAAACTGCGGTGCCCACTGCTGGTACAAAGGCATCTGCGCGGCCTGGCCTTGGCCATACGCCTCCTCGCCAAGCAGGCCGCGGTCGACGGCCCAGCGGCGCAGGAACTCCCATTCGTAGTGCCCCGCCGCGTAGCCCGCGTAGGTCTGGCCCGAGGTCTGGCTGCCGTGCTGGCGAAAGGCCGAACCAAAGTAGCCGACACCGACCAGTGCGTGCCCGTGGGCATAGAAATTGGCGTACAGGGCCACGTCGCCCAGGAAACGCATCATCCGGCCGTTGATGACGAAGGGCGTGGCGATCTGCCGCAGCGTGGGCGCGTGGATCAACACGTTGGTCGGCTCGCCAATCAGGTTCATGCTGCGCGCCACCAGCTTGTCGAAAAAGAACGGTCGCGGCACCACCACCTGACCCCCGGGCTCGATCATCGACGGCGAGGACAGCACGCGCCCCTTGTCGTCGACGAAGTGCCGGGCGTGGAAGCCCAGCCTGGCGCCCGTGCTGCGGCAGGCCTGCAGCAGCTTCTCCACCGACTGCGGCATCAGGTAGTCGTCGTCGAACAGGAACTTCAGGTACTCGCCCTGGGCCACGTCGATCAGGTGCAGCGGGTTGCTGTTCAGTTCGCCGCGGCGCGGGTTGCGGAAGCAGCGGATGCGCGGGTCGGTCCATTTCGCCATCACCTGCTGCACATCGTTGCCCGGCGAGTCGTCGCTGACCAGCAGCTCGAAGTCGGTGTGGGTTTGTGCCAGCGCGCTGGCCACTGCCACGTCCAGCCAGTCGGGCCGGAAGGCGGGGATCAGGATCGAGACGGACGGTCGGCTCATCGCACGCTCACTTGGTGAAGGCGAAGAAGGGTTCCAGGCCATTGCAGCCTTGGGCGCGCGCGTCCATGTCGCCCAGCACCTCGCGGTGCGAGCGCAGCTCACCGTGGAAGCCGGCGCGGTGGAAGTACTCGGCGATGTCCACTCCGAACAGCCGGACGTGGTCGTCCTGGCCGTAGAACACCGTGGCGAAGTTCGCCGACACCGGGCGGTTCAACTCCATCGTGTGCTTGAGCACCGGCGAATAGGGCGTTTGCGCCACCACCACGCCGCCTGGCGACAGGCAGCGGTGAAACTCGGCGAGTGCGCGCTGCGGGTCGCCCACGTGCTCCAGCACGTGGTTGCAGATGACGAGGTCGAAGCTGCCGTCGTCGAAGGGCAGGGCCTCGATGTTCAGCTTCAGGTGCTCGGGGCGGCGCGGGAACAGGTCGCCGCGCACATAGGCCACCGGCTGGGCGGCGTGGATCAGCACCTCCAGGTGGCGCTCGGGCGCGATGTGCAGCACGCGCAGCTGTGGCAGGCGTTGTTGCAGCCCGGTGGCGCGCAGGTAGTGCCAGACGTGGCGGTCGCGGTCGTTGCAGCCGCAGGCCGGGCACAGGTAGACCGACAGGTCGGACCCGATCACGTCCAGCAGGTGCATGAACTCGCTGCAGCGGTTCGGGTGGGGGTGCGGCGTCCAGGCGGGCACGGCGGTGTTGCAGACGCTGCAGCGGCTTTCCGCCACCGCCGCGCGGTCGGCCGGGCCGACGGCGTCAGCGGTGTTGGTGAGCTTGGCCCGGGTGGACAGCACCGGCGGGCGCGCCGCGGGCGGTGCCACCACGGCCGTGTCGGCGCCAGCCGGCGTGGCCACCGCGTGGGCCGAAGCCGGCACGGCCGCCAGGGGCGTGGCCATGGCCGACACCCCGGCAGGCGTCACCGGCATGCGGTTGGCCAGGAAGGTCGCGTCGATCGTTCCGTTCAACGTGGGGATCGGCCCGAACTGCGGAAACTTGGTGGCCAGCCGGCAGGCCGAGGCCGTGAACGCCGGGCCGGTGTCGACCGGCGCGCCGCTGCGGTGCATCAGCGGCAGGCACACCACGCGCGGGAACACCTGGTGCTCGCAGATCGCCGTCAGGCACAGGTCGGTGCCCCACAGGCTCCAGCCCATCTCGGGGTCGATGCGGTGCAGCGAGTCGCGCGACACCACCAGCGCCAGCTCGTCGATCGACACCACCGAGGTCGAGTCCCGGTGGTCCTGGCGCTGAAACTGTTCGACCACGAAGCCCACCGGCGCGAAGCCCTGTTGCTTGCGGTTGATGCCCACGCCGATGAAGCCGATCAGCGTCTTGGCGCGCTCGGTGGCCGGCACGTCGGCGAGCAGCTCGTTGAGACGGCGGCCGAAGCCGGCTGGAAAGTAGGCGTCTTCGTGGCAAATCAGCACCCAGTCGCCGTGCAATTCGGCGCGCGCGGCCTCGAAAGCGCCTGCGGCCGACTCGGCGCCGCTGACCACCGTCACGGCCGCTTGCACCTCGGCCAGGCCGGGCGACATCGCCGCTGCCGGGTCCTGAAGCTCGCCGGGTCCCGCCACCACGACCGAGAAGCACGCCACCTGGCCCGAGGCCGTCAGCGATTCGGCGCCAAAGCGTTTGACCGCCTGCAGCACGGGGCCCGCGTCGGCGCCTTGGTCTTCCGGCGCCGTGGGGCTCACCAGGTCGGGCATCCAGCCGGCGTCCATCAGCAAGGCGCACAGGATGTCCGTCGACACCGGCGGCCGGGCCTGGGCGACCACCAGCACGGCGTCGGGGGCGCTGGCCGCGGCCAGGGTTTCCAGGGCGATCACGGTGTCTTCGACCGTGTCGTCGGTGGTGTCCAGCGGGTGCGAGACCACGATCAACCCGGCCTGGGCCGCCGTGCGGGCCATGTCCTCGGTGTTCCAGCCGCTGCTCAGCAGCGCGGCCGAGGGGTGGCGGGCGGCGTAGGCCTCGGCCAGCCCGTCCATGCCCGGGCCGACGAACACGGCGGTGGCCGCCTCGGGCAACTGGGTCAGCACGCGGTTGACGTCGGGGTTGGTGGGGCGTGGGCGGGGCAAGGGGCGTCGCTCGACCGACCCGGGCCGCGTGCCAGCGACCAGCGGCATCTCGAACGTCTTGAAGGGCACCGGGGCGTGTGTGGAGTTCATCCGCCGAATGATCCGCCCCGGGCGCCGCGGCCAAACCGCGGAGTTCCAGCCCGAAAGCACCGCATTTCGCCCCGCCGTGCCGGTGCAGTCGCTCGGCCGGGATGACACGCTGTAGGAATTTGCCTGACACGGACCACCGACATTCCGGGACTCAAGCCACAGAGATGGCCTGATGTTTCAGCGCATCTCCGATCTTCACAATCCGTTTCACGTTGAGACGACAAGCAACGCCCAGACCGACACCGACACCGACACACCGAACCGCCCAAGGACACCGCCATGAACACCGACCAGATCCTCACCGAAATCCGCGAAGCCAACCTGTCGTACCTGATGCTGGCGCAAAGCCTGATCCGCGCGGACCGCGACCAGGCGCTGTTTCGCCTGGGCATCAGCGAGGAAAGCGCGTCGATGATCGGCGTGCTGACGCCGTCGCAGATGATGAAGATTGCCTCGGGCAACACGCTGCTGTGCAAGTTCCGCATGGACGACGACCTGGTGTGGGGCCTGCTGACCAACCACGGCAAGGC
>CALRPU020000043.1:0-29908 GCA_943370175.1 Hydrogenophaga intermedia
TTCGCCTCGAGCCGCATCCTGGAGGTGCACGGCGAGCGGATGATCAAGCGCACCTTCAACCCGGGGTTTCGCATCGCGCTGCACCAGAAGGACCTGAACCTGGCGCTGCAGGGGGCCAAGGCGCTGGGCGTGGCGCTGCCGCAGACGGCCGGGGCGGCGCAGCTGATGCAGGTGTGCGCGGCCCACGGGCTGGACCAGATGGACCACTCGGCGCTGGTCCGCGCCCTTGAGCTGATGGCCGACCACCCGGTCGCCGAAGGCTGAACGCCCCGCCCCGCCCCGCCCGGGCCGGCCGGGCCGATACTGGCGGCCTCTTCGACCCCGCCTCGCCGCCCATGCTGCCCACACAAGACGCCCTGCACGGCCTGCGCGTGCTGGAACTCGGCCAACTGATCGCCGGCCCCTTTGCCGGCAAGACCCTGGCCGACTTCGGCGCCGACGTCATCAAGATCGAACCCGTGGACGGCGGCGACCCGCTGCGCACCTGGCGCCTGCTGCGCGAAGGCACCTCGGTGTGGTGGGAGGTGCAGTCGCGCAACAAGCGCTCGGTGGCCCTCGACCTGCGCAGCCCCGAGGGCCAGGCCGCGGTGCGCGCGCTCGCCGCCGAGGCCGACGTGCTGATCGAGAACTTCAAGCCCGGCACGCTCGAAGCCTGGGGCCTGGGCTGGGAGGCGCTGCACGCGCTGAACCCGGGCTTGATCATGCTGCGCATCAGCGGCTACGGGCAAACCGGCCCTGACGCCCACAAGCCCGGCTTCGGCGTGCTGGGCGAGGCCATGGGGGGCCTGCGCCACCTCACCGCCGAGCCCGGCCGCGTGCCGGTGCGCGTGGGCGTGAGCATCGGCGACACGCTGGCCGCGCTGCACGGCGTGATCGGCGTGCTGCTGGCGCTGCGCCACCGCGAAGTTCACCGCGGCCAGGGGCAGATGATCGACGTGGCGCTGTACGAAAGCGTCTTCAACGTGATGGAAAGCCTGCTGCCCGAGTACGACGCCTTTGGCGCGGTGCGCGGCGCGGCCGGTAGCGCCTTGCCCGGCATCGCGCCCAGCAACGCGTACCGCTGCGCGGACGGCGCCTATGTGCTGGTGGCCGGCAATGGCGACAGCATCTTTCGGCGCCTGATGCAGGCCATCGGCCGCGATGACCTCGCGAATGACCCGGCGCTGGCCCGCAACGACGGCCGCGTGGCCCGCGTCACCGACATCGACCAGGCCATTGGCGACTGGACCGGCCGCCACCCGATCGACGAGGTGATCCGGGTGCTGGAGTCGGCGGCCGTGCCCGTGGGCCGCATCTACACCGTGGCCGACATCGCTGCCGACCCGCAGTACCAGGCCCGCGGCATGCTGCTGCAAACCAAGGACGTGCACGGCCGCCCGCTCAAGGTGCCCGGCATCGTGCCCAAGCTGATGACCACGCCCGGGCGCCTGCGCACCCCGGCGCCCACGCTCGGCCAGCACAACGACAGCGTGCTGGGGCGCACCGGCTGGCCCGAACGGGCGGCCAACGACGACTGAGGCGCCTCTCGGTCAGTCCGGCCAGGCACCGCGCCCCGGACTTCGCCTCACTTGACCAGCAGGTCTTCGGGCCGCTGACCGGCGGCCAGCGCGGCCACGAACCACGCGGGCCGCTTGCCGTGACCCACCCACTCGTGGCCGGCGGCATCGCGGTACTTCACGGGGCGCGCGCCCGTGGCCTTGCCGGCCGAGCGCTTGCTGGCGCTGCGGCCATTGGCCGCCACGGCGCGTCGCTTGCGTGCCAGGCCCAGGTCTTCCGCCGTCAGGCCGTAAGTGTCGATGGCCACCTTGATCTTTTGCACCACCTCGGCCACTTCGCGCGCGCGAACGGCGGCGGCTTCTTTGCGCAGGGATTCAATTTGCTGTTCGATGTCGGCGAGTGTTCGTGGTGCGGCCTTGGCCATGTCGTTGTCTCCGGAAGATGATGAACGTGATGGGCCGAGAGATTACATTGAATTAGGGATGACAAATCTCCTAACTTGTGTCGCCCATTTGCTGATCGGCGCCCAACTCGTGGAGGGGCACCGCAGCGTGAGGTTGGCGGACGGCCAACGCGGTGCGGCAAAGGTGCGGTGCCGGGCCTGAGCGCGCGGTCGTGCGCGAACGCGCCCGCCACGGTGTCTTGAACCACGGCCATCGCCTCGCTCTGTGGGGACCTGTGCCCGCCTTCGGCCCCACCGACATGGCGGAGCAACCGAACGTGGAGCCCCCCCTGAATGCACTGACGATGACAGCAACATTCCGAAAGTCGATGCCCTCGGGCCACCTTAGTGTCGTGAACGCGGGTCGGTCGATGGGTTGAATGGGACTCGCGCGCATGAACCACGGGCGGAAGTCGCCGGTGGGTGAACAACGCGGCCCGTGCCCGGGCGGCACATCGACGCATCGAAGGACAACACATGAATGCAATGGGGCGCCGCGCCTTGGGTCAATCCATGCTGAAGGGCGCTGCGGCGCTGGGGCTGCAGACGGTGGGCGGATTGAGCCTTTGGGGCCTGTCAGCGGTGCCATCGCGCGCAGCGTCCCTGGCCCCGCCGGTGACGCCCGTGAAGGCCCTGGTCATTGGCACGGGCTACGGCGGTGCGGTGACCGCGTTGAGGCTCGCCGAGCGGGGCGTGGCCGTGACCATGCTGGAGATGGGGCGTCTGTGGGACACGCCGGGTCGAGACGGCAAGGTCTTTTCCAAAGTCGTGGCGCCTGACGAACGCTCGTTCTGGTTCCGCAGCAAATCCAAGGCCGTGGTCAGCAGCTTCATGGGCATTCCGACCTCCCTGCCCATTCAAAAGAGCGCTGGCAGTCTCGACGTGATCTCGTACCCCGGCATCGATGTGTACGTTGGGCGCGGTGTCGGCGGAGGGTCTCTCGTGAACCAGGCCATGGCCATCACGCCCTTGCGCGAAGTCCTGACGAAACTCATGCCGGTCGGTTTGGACATCAATGCGCTTTACCGGACCCACTTTCCGCGCGCTCGCGCCATGCTGGGGATCAATGAGATCCGACCAGGTTACTTCGAATCCAGTCCCTATTACCGGTATGCGCGGGTGGCACGCCAATATGCGGCCAAAGCCGGCTACACGATGTCGCTTTGGCCATCGGGCTACCGCTACGACCAGTTGGAGCGAGAGGAAGCGGGCCTGGTCCCGAAGTCGGCGCTGGCATTCGAGGCGAGCCACGGCAACAACCACGGCAAAAAGAGCCTGGACAAGACCTACCTCGCCGATGCCGTGGCCACCGGCCTCGTGACCATCCACGCGCTGAACCAGGTTCGCCGCCTGTCGTCCACGCCGCAGGGCCGTTCCATCGTTCACGTCGACCAGATCGACACGGCTGGCAACCTGCTGGCGCAGAAGCTGTTCGATGCCGAAAGTGTCTTCATGGCCGCGGGCAGCGTTGGCACCTCGGAGATGCTCGTCAAAGCGCGCGAGCGGCAAGAACTTCCAAACCTCAATGAGTTCATCGGGTCCGGTTGGAGCACCAACGGTGACATCTTCAATGCCCGCGCCAATCACATCTGGGACCCTGTGGGCACCCACCATTCCATGGTGACGGCCGCTGGCTTCCACGCAAGGTCTGCCGATGGCCGGCCGATGTTCTGCATGCAATTGCCGCTGCCCGTCCCGCGGCTGGAGACCTGGGTCAACATGAGTGTGACGATGACCAGTCACAGCGCCTCGGCGCGATTCCGGTACGACCCGGTGAGCGGCCGGGTCACGCTCGGCTGGAATGCGACGCACGCCGCCCAATCGGTGGCGGACACCCAGTTCGTCCAGGACCGCATCAACGCGGCCAACGGCACGGGCCATCGCCTCGACCTCTTCAGTGGCAAGACCTTCGCCGACACCTCGACCTACCACCCCGTGGGCGGCTGCCCGATCGGCCTGGCGACGGACTTGTTCGGCCGGGTCAAGGGTCACCCCCGCCTGTACATCACCGACGCGGCCTTGCTGCCAGGCAACCTGGCGGCCAACCCGCTGATCACCGTGACCGCACTGGCCGAGAGAAACATCGAGCGAGTCGCCGCCGAAGACTTCAACTGACGCAAAGGATGCCTGACATGTCCCGCCACCCACTCCGCTCACTCCTGCTTGGTCTGCTCCTGTCCGTTGGATCGGCCATGACGATGGCCCAAACACTGTCGAAGCTCCACGCCGACGCGCCTTACTTCAGGGACGAAGCCGGTCGGGTTGTGCTGTTGCGAGGCGTCAACGCCACGGGCGACGCCAAGGTGCCCCCGTTCACCGGCATCGGCTCGCCCGATGAGCTGGCCTTTCTGAGGCAACACGGCATGAACGTGGTGCGGCTCTTGTTCAACTGGGAAGCCTACGAGCCGACACCGGGTGCCTACGACCAGGCCTACCTCGACCGATTCACTCAGGTGGTGAAGTGGTCGTCCGAACAGGCCTTGTATGTGATCGTCGACTTTCATCAGGACGCCTTTTCCAGGTGGTCGATCGGAGGCTGTGGAGAAGGGTTTCCGCGATGGGCCATCGCCACCGGCATCCCGCAGGCGACGCCCGACAACGGTCGGGCTTGTGCGAACTGGGGCATCCGGATGCTCACCGACGCCAACCTGAAGAAGACCTGGTCGGCCTTCTACAGCGGCTCGAACGGTGCGCGGCAGCGCTATGAACAGATGGTCCGGCGGGTGGTGACCCAACTTCGGGGCATGCCCCATGTGGTGGGCTATGACGTCATGAACGAGCCCGGTGGCACGAACCAGGAGATCTCCGGCATGTACGCCACGGTTGGCGCGGCGGTTCGTGAGGCGGACCCCAGCGCGGTGCTGTTCTTCACTCCGGCAGCGATCACCTCGTCGGGCTGGTCGTCCGATGCGACGGTCTGGCCACCGTTCACGAACACCGTGTTTGCGCCGCACTTCTACGACCCGTTCGCCCTGGCACTGCGGGCCTGGCTCGGCACCCGGTCCTCGGTCTACCTCGACCCCATGTTGAACCGCGCGAAGGCGCGTCAGGCGCCGATGCTGCTTGGAGAATTTGGAGCACCCCATGGCGCATGGAATGCCAAGGCCTACATGGCGCAGCTGTACCAATGGCTCGATGATCGGTTTGTGTCGGCGACTCAGTGGGTCTATACCCCCCGATGGACCCCGGATCGACTCGACGGATGGAACCATGAGGACCTGAGCATCTCCGCCTTCGGCGTCCTTCGTGCCGACCTGTTCGTGCCCCGCGCCTACCCCCGTGTGACCGCCGGCGAGCCCGTGCGGTTCAAGCGCAGCGCCACCGGCTTTGCGTACACATGGACCCACGAGCCCAGGCTCGGCGAGACGGAGCTGTACGTGCCGCCCAGCCTGGGCCCGTCGCCGCGGGTGTCCAGTTCTTCCAAGTTCGTGCGGTGCCACTGGGCCGAACAACTCCTTCGCTGCAACGGGAGTCTGGCTGAAACGGTGACCGTGACCGTCGCGGGGCCTTGAGCTGTCGCACGTCGACGGGGCCGCGAGGCGCCCCGCGGTGATCGGCGACTGCGCCGACGCAGGCCGATCAGGTGGCGCCTGGGTTTGACGGGCCAGCCCTGAGCGCAGATGCCGGGCGCTACGACTCAGAGCAAGCGCCAAGAGCAAGAACTGCTATTGCTTTGGCCGAAGGCATGGCGCCATGCTCCGTTACATGGCAGTGACGTCGTCACCGCCACCCACCAAGCAACTCCAGGCGATGGCAATGTCCGCGGCTGAAAACCTGCTCGATCTCGACCGCTTCCTTCGATCAAGCTGCTGGGCCCGCGCCTTTTGGCGCATGCACGCTGGCGCAACGGAGCCATCGCCTTCCTGGAGGTCGGCGGGTCTTGCGTGCACGGCAGTGCCGTGCGTCGCGACCTCCAGCGCGTCCATCAACTTGGCCTGTGGCAAGTTGGGGTCGCGCGCAGATGCGACGGTGGTGACCCAGCACACGACCACGGTGCGGGTCGGCCTGTGAAGCGCCTCACCGCGCCGCGCCTTGATCCGCGGCGATGCCACCCACGCATCCCCGCCGCGGCCAACGCCACCGCAGGGACGGCGTCAAGCCAACGGCCTCGGCAATTACTTGACCGATTCAGCCACTTTCGCAGCGGCGGACGCGGCCAACTTGGCGGTGCCCTCGGCAAAGCTGCGCAGCGCTGCCAAGTTTTGCGACTCGACCTGGTGGCGCTGGGCCTGCAGGCTTTGGGTGCGGAAGCCTTGCTGGCCGAACTCATTGACGGCATGGCTCTCGCGGTTGTTGTTTTCGCTGGTGGCCATGGCCTGCTGCCGCGATGCCAAGCCGGTCAACTCGCTGTTGCTGTTCATCTTCCGGTTCTCGGAAGAGTACTGCGCAATTCGCGCGGCGTCGGCCGCTTCTCCGGCTTTTCCGTTGCGCTCGGTTTGGAGCGCTGCAAGCGCGTTCTGCAACGCTGGGATCTTGAGTCCTGTCGCCATGGTCGTTCCTTTGGCGGGTCGATCAACCTGCCCCTTGCAGGTTGTTGTGACTGACCGCTGTCAAAACAATAGCGGCCCACGCTGGCGTGGCGCGCTGCGGTGCGCGGGCATCAATGGAAATGCGAAGGCCTCGTACTTTGTCAACGCCGAATGCGGCTGGCACCGGTTCGCGATCGGTGTTGTGGCCGCGCGAGTCGCCTCGTTCGCCCATCGGCGAATCCCCGTGTGATGAGTCGATTGCTAGCGGCTGCGCACGTTCCCTGTCTGTACTTTTGTCTGTCGGAGTTGAACCATGCCCCATCCTTCTCGATTGTTTTCTCGCCGCTGCCTTGCGTCCATGATGGGCGTGGTGCTGCTTTGTGCGACGACCGCTTGCGCTGATCGCCCCAAGGCCCGTCGTGCGGTCACCGTGCCGCCGCCGGTTGCACTCGCGGCGTCGCCCAAGGCTTCGACGCCGCCTGCGGTGACCAAGGCCCTGCTGGGGCTGCTGGAGCAAGGTGGCCCGACGCCCTCGGGCGACATCACCCTGCGCGAGATCGAGCTGGGCCCGAACGGCCCGCGCGCCGTGCTGGCCCAGGGCGATGGCGCCATGTGCCGGAACGGCAACTGCCCCACGGGCCTGTTCGATGGCTCACCGGGTGAGCTTCGACCGGTGCTGGTGGTGATGGCCTCGGCGGTGCCTCAGGTGCAGCCCACCACCCACCTCGGGCGGCCGGACATCGGGGTCACCTCGATCCATTCCGACAAGTTGCTGATGGTGCGCCGCTACCAGTGGAACGGCGAGCGCTATGCCCAGGCCCGCTGCACGGTGGTGGACCGGCTCGACCAAGCCACCAGCCCCTGCCCGGGCAACGAGGGCGAGCTGGTCACCCAGCCGACCGCGACGCTGTGCCCCAGCCTGCGCGACTTCGTTCGCCAGGCACGGCTGCAGGGGGACCCGGTGCAGCCGATGGATCGCGCCTTCGTCATTCGCGACGACGCGCAGGCGCAGGTGCAGGGCTGGCGGCTTGCGGGTTCGCACAACGCCAGGACGCTGAAGCCGGTGCTGCAGTGCCTTCGTGAGGCCGGCTTGGCGCTCGTTCCCCTGGGCGAGCCCGAGCGCCATGGCGACTTGAAGACCATGAACTGGGGCGTTGACGAGCGCCGCGTCGGCCAGCGGCGCCAGCGCTTCGTGCTGAGCATCACGCCAGTGCCATCGCAACGGCACTCGGTGCTGAGCCTGGGCGCCTTCCTTTTGTGATCTTGCTGATGTGTGTCCCACACGGTTCAAGCGGCGCGCAGCACACCACAATCGACACCGTTCGACGTCGAATGTGCCCATGGACCCCGCTGGAGCTTGACCATGTTGCTTACTTGCCTTTCGCCGTCGGCGGCCCGTTTCGCCGACCTTGCCAGCGCACTGCCGCCCCATGGCATCGACTGTGTGTTGGTGCCTGACGAATTTACCTTGCTGCGGCGGCTCGACCGCACGCCTTGCGATGCGGTCCTGATCGACGTGGGCTGGAACGCGGCCCTCGAAGAGCGGCTGCTTTCCTGGTTGGAGTTGCGCGGCCAGGTGGTCAGCCCCATCGTCGTGCGGTCGGTCGCCAAGGACACCCGCCGGGTGACGCGCTGGTTGCACGCCGGTGCGGCCGATGTCGTCGGCGCCGACGTGGACGCGACCGAGCTGGCGGCGCGGCTGCTGGCAGCGGCGCGCCGCCGCCCCGGCCTGCCCGATGTGAGCCAGCTTGCGGTCGCCGGCTTCTCGCTGGACCGCAGCGCCCAGCGTGCCTTCGACCAAGGCCGAGACCTGGGACTGACCCCGCGCGAGTTCGGTCTGGCGTGGCTCTTCTTCAGCCACCCTGACACCTGCCTGTCGCGCAGCACCATCAGCCTGGCGCTGTGGGGCACTGACCAGGACATCACCGCGCGCACGCTGGAACAGCATGTGCATCGGCTTCGCAAGAAGATGAACCTGGGGCAGGCGCGTGGGGTGCGACTGCGTGCGGCCTATGGCGCAGGTTACCGCTTGAGCCTGGAGCGCCGTGCGATGGCCACCTCGCGCGCCGCGGCCGGCAGTGGGCAGATGACCCTGCCCTTGCAAGGGGGCAGGGCGCTGCCCAATGAGTTGCCGATTCACCTCGGGTGATCGGACCCGCTTGGGGCGTTGGCCGGCGACCGCGGCGCGCTCAGAACCGGTTGGGCCGGTGAGGCATCCGCGCCATCACGCGGCGCACATAGGCCTGGGATTCGGCGTACGGCGGCACCTTCATGCCGTGCTTGACGACCGCGCCTTCGCCGGCGTTGTAGGCGGCCAGCATCAGGTCGACTCGGCCGTCGAACATGGTCTGCAGGTGCGCAAGGTAACGGGTGCCGACCTCGATGTTGGTGCGCGGGTTGAACAGCGCGTTGGCATCCGCCAGGCCGAAGCGGCGTGCTGTGGCTGGCATCACCTGCATCAGGCCCAGCGCGCCTTTGGGCGAACGTGCCCGCGCATCCTGTCCGGATTCCACCTGGATCATCGCCATCACCAGTGCCGGGTCCAGGCCGTGGCGCCGGCTTGAGTCCAGCACGATGGCCTGGTGGGTTGCCTCGGCGGCCGCGGGGGTGACCTCGCTGTCGGCGGAGGGCGGAGTGTCCGAGCCCCGCGGCGTGTCGGGGGGTGCGCGCCGTGCCACCGTCGACGGCGCTTGAATGACCACCACCGGCGCGGGCCAGGCGGCCGGCGGCATGGCGGCCGCAGGCACCAAGCGCGCTGGCGCAGCCACGCGGCGGGCCGGGCGCGCCTCGCAACTGGCCAGCGCCAGCGGAAAGCGCTCGCGCAGGTTCATCGCCGACGTCACGGCCTGCCCGTAGGGCAGCACACAGCGCCAGGCCGACCCCACCGGGTCGCCAGGGTGGTCGGCAGGGCCGGCCCCCTGGGCCCAGGCGCCAACGCTGGCCATCGCCAGCGCCAGCACCACGCCTGTGGCCACGGCCCGTGGGGACACAGCGCCGGTCGTCACGTCACTTTTTGGGCGCCGCGCCGTCGTCCGCCAGCGCGTCGCTGAACTTGTCGATGCCCTTGGTGATGTCGTCGATTTCCTTGCCCATCTTCTCGAACAGCTTGCCGACCTCCTTGAGGGCCTTCTTGTCGTCCTTCTTGTCCTCGGTCTTGCCGGCGTCTTCCAACTTCTTGAAGGCGTCCATCATCTTCATCATCAGGTCCATGACCTGCATGATGTTTTTCATGATGTCGTCGAACGCCTTCTGCATCTTCTCCTCGGACTTCGACGGCTTGTCGGCCTTGTCGATGCTGTCGGTCTGGGACGGGGCCTTGGGGCTGGTGACGGGTGGGATTGCTGACATGGTCACTCCTGTGAAGGGGTTGGGTGGAAGGGAGCTTCAGAATAGGTTCCGGACCTCGACGCAGCCGGCCGAATGCGAAGTTGCAACGTGCCTTGCGAACGGATGCATCGATCTCGGCGCGAAGCGCCCTCGCCGGGCCACTCAACGCGGCTGCAGCCGATAGTTCCAGCGAAGTTCCTCGCCAGCCAGGACGTCCGTGGTCGTGAAGAAGGCGGGGATGCGCAGGTTCCAGCCATGGTTGAAACGCGCGTCGAACTGGGCTGCTTCCATGTTGTAGCCCTCGGCGGGATGGCCGCACGGCTTGCCGTCGGCGTCCAGCACGAACAGGGTGTTGGCCAGTGCGATCAGGCCTTCGCCGTTGATGGAACAGCGGCGCCCGTTCACCGCGGGCGGCGACAGCAGGTAGCGTGTTTGCGCGGTCAGGAAGATGCCCACTTCGTCCAGCAGCAGTCCGCCATACACGCCCACGCAGGTTCCCGCGGGGATGTCGGCCACCGCGAAGAGGCCGCGCTGGCCGATCAGCTCGAATTCGCTCGGGTCGCGCAGGTCGCTGGCCACCATCGTGCGCTGGCCGACCCAGCGCCGGTAGGCGCTTTCCCGGCTGTCGGCGTTGCCGCTGGCCTCGATGAAGGGCGCCACCGACGCGAACGCGTAGGCCTGTCCCGATGGGCTGGTCAAACTGCGCGGGCTGGCCTCGATGAGTGTGAGCGGGCCGTGGTCGGCCGTGCGGTAGGCCGGGTCGCCGCAGTGGCTTTCGTCGTAGTCACGGCGCTCCAGCATCGCGCTCTCCCGCTCGCGCATGCGTTCGAGCACGGCCACCCACTCGTCGGTGCCGGCACACAGCAGTTGCACGCGCCGTGGGGCGAATTTCACCGGATCCGAGCAGCCTTCGGGCGGTGGCATGTCGACCAGCCGCATCATCATGTCCTTGAAGCCGACGAGCGTGCTCATTTCGGCACGACGCCGCTCGGGCGGGTTTTCGATGGACCCGGCTTGGGCCATGGCGGCGTTCAGCAAGGTGCGCAGGGCTTCGATTTGGCCGAAGAGTTCGTCTCGCGCGAAAACGGTATCGAAAAATGTGTCGCTGTTCATCGGGGCTCCGACAGTGGCTGGGCAGGAAGCCACCAACGTAGCGACGCGGCCCCTGCCCGCTTCCGGGCGCCCGAAGCCATCGCCGCCGATGCGAAAGCCGACGCCGCAACGGCGCACGATCTGATCAGCGGTGACCCGGTGTTGACTTCGCTTCAGCCGATGTCGCCGGGCCCTGGTGGGGCGCCTCTTGCGTGGGGCCGGTGGCGTGCAGCCACCAGCTCACGAGCGCCACAGCCGCCAAGCCGGACACGGTGCCCACGGTCATGGCGGCGGCGAGGCTGCGGACCCAGCGGCGCTGGGCAGCGGCGCGGGCCGAGGTGGCCGGGGCCACCGCGGTCACGCGGGCGCGGCGTGTCGGCGCGTTGGGGGCCTCGTCGGGCCCTGCGGGCTCAGCCTGCCCGGGCAGGTCGCCGGCCAATGGCGGCACGGCGTCTTCCGCCAAGGGGGGAGTCTGGACCTTGGGTGGGCCACCAGCGGCGCCCGCCGAACGAGGGCCCCTCGGCTCCTGGCCCAGCGCCCACTGGCGCCAGGCCAGCGCATCCATGTTGAGTGGACCGTCGCTGCCGACGGCATCAGCGGCCTCGCCGGCGTCGCTGCCAGCTTCTGATGAGGCCGCCGCAGCCGGGAGGCGGGCCGCTGCGGCTCGCCCGCCCCTGGCCGCCTGCCCAGGCGAACGGATCAAGGCGGCCAGGCCTGCGGGCACCGGGGGCTCACGTTCCAAGGCGGCCCGTGATTTCTGGGGCTCAGGGGGTGGGGCGGGAGGCGGTGGCGGAGGCGCGCCCGTGACGCGTGAGCCAGCCGACCTGGCCTTCCCAGGCGTTCGTTCAATGCGGGTGGGGTCGGTCATCCTGAGGCGACTTCGGATCGAGCATCACCATGGTCATGCGCGCCACCGCGCTGCCCATGTCGAGGTCCTGCGCCAGTTCGCGGGCTTCGACGGTCCAGCTCAGCGGGCTCAGCTGCAGCAGGCCTTCGGCCGACCGGCCCAGCACCCAGCCCAGTTGGGTCAGCAGCGTCGTTTGCACGGCCAGCAGGCTGTCCACGTCGATGCGGCCAATTTGCCGCCGATCCAGCGGCAGCAGAAGCTCAGGACGTGCCTGCAAGCCGGCGTCATGTTGGGCGGTGCGGATTCGGCACAGCAACCCGTTCGGGCCGTGAAAGGGCAGGTCGGCCGCAATGGGCCGCTGGGCGCCCTGGGCATCGAGGCTGAGGTGCGCGGCCAGGGCGTTCATCAGCGCGTCCACCACGCGCTGGTGCTGGGGCGATGGCGCGGTGCCGGCCGACGCCGGTGCTGGGGTGTCGGGCATGGTCAGTCCTCGCGGTCGTCGTCGCTGGACGGTGACTGGGCGGCCTGCAGCAGGTTGCTGAACACCAGCGCGTCGCCCGGCGCCACGCCGGCGGCCACAGGACTGAGGGTTGGCAAGGTCGGCAAGGCCGGCAAGGCCGGGCTGCCAAGGACACCGACGCAGGGTTGCACGGCGGTCCACGGCGAGGGGGTGGTGAGGGTCATGGGCTGGGCCTCGGGCTGGGCGTCAGGGGGGCGCGATGAAGGCCCCATGATGGGATGGACACGGAAATGCGTGTGCGCAGGGCCGAAGCGCTGCGCCAAATCGCGAAGCGCGCAGCCAAGCTCACACCCTGATCCATTGGTAGTCGCCCGAGCAAATGCCCGCGAACATCTCGTCCGGCGAATTGAGCAGGCTTTGCCGCCAGTACAGGCCGTGCTCGATGTAGTGGTCCAGGGTCTGGGCCAGCCAGTCGCCGTTCAGGTCCGACACCATCGGCTGACGCACGATCAGTCGCACCGTGGACACTTCGCCGTCCAGACCGAGGTGAGCCTGGTCCTGGGCGTACACGGCCAGATTCGCCTCCAGCAACAGCCGGTAGATCCGCACGGTCCGACCTGCCTGGACCACGCCGAAGTTGAAGCCCATGTACAGCGCGCCTGGGTCGCTGGCCTCGTAATAGTTGACGACCACTTCGAAGTCGCGGTGCATCAGGAACCCCTGCTGCAGCACCGCATCGCTCGATGCCAACCCGAGGCTTCTGCACATGCCGTCGATGAGATCGACGAAACGCTGTGCGCTCATTCGCCGGCCGCAAGCTTGACGCGTCTCCCCAGCGCCATCACCAGATCGATGCGTGCGGCACGAACGGCTGCCAGGCGCTGAGGCTTGACTTGCATGGCGTTGAGCGCCATCAGCGGCAGCAGCGCGAACATGTCTCGCTGGCTCTCGGCCGCACCGAGGCGCGCGCCTGGGCCTGGCCTGGCGGCAAGCGTGCCTTTGTCGGCGGGGTCGACCACCTTGGCCTTGACTTTGGGTTTCACCTCCTGGCGCGACACCAGCAGCGACTTGACGCTGGCCAGCGTCGGTGGCGTGTCGGGCAACGAGTCGGTGGCGTTCATGTAGGCGCGAACGCCTTGCATCTGCACCATCACGGGCGAGTTGCCCGAAGCCTTGATGCTGCGTGCTTGGCGCGCGGCACTCAGCAAATAGTCGACGAGGCTTTCGTCGCGCTGACCCGGCTTCAGCGACTTGCCGCTGGCGAACAGATGCTCGGCGCCAGGCAAGGCGTCGGCCTGCCGCTGCAAGTCCTCCATGAGTTCGCGCGCCTCAGGCATCAGCGTCCCCAGTGCTGGCCCCTCCTGATCCGAATGGGGACGCTGTCGACTTCGCCGCTGCACGGGCTTGCCGGCGGCGGCGTCTTTGGCCTTGAAGTCGCGGGCAGTGCCGTTGACCACGTCGGGGTCGTTCGAGTCAACATCGTCCAGCCCGGGCATCTGGGCCCCCGCGCCGCGCACCCCCTGGCCGGCGGCCGCCGCGGCAGGGGCGCCGCGCGCCGATCCGGCACCCGCCGTCTTGCCTTGCCCTTGGGTCGTGGCGTTGCGGGCGGCGTCGGTGCCGGGCGTCGGCGGTGGTCGGTTGATTTTCATGGCGTGAACATCGTGTTGAAGACCTTGTCCGAGAAGCGCAGCAAGGTGGACGAACCCCAGGCGGCCGTGATGAGCACGACGATGGTGACGGCCAGCAGCTTGACGCCTTGCGAAATGCTGCTGTCCTGCAAGGACGTGATGGCCGACACGAAGGCCACCAGCAGGCCGACCACCGACGAGGTGATCACCGCTGGCAGTGAGAGCACCAGGCACAGGTTCAGCGCCTCGGCGGCCAGTTGCAGCACGGTGTCGTAGTTCATCGGTCGGCGCTCATCGGTAGGTCAGCACCAGCCCGTGCAGCAGCCGCGCCCAGCCGTCCATCACCACAAACAGCAGCAGCTTGAACGGGATGGCCACGTTGGTGGGCGTGACTTGCGACAGGCCCATCGACAGCAGCACGTTGGCGATGACGAGGTCGACCACGGTGAAGGCCAGGTACAGCAGGAAGCCGATCTTGAACGCCTCGGTCAGCTCGGTCAGCAAGAAGGCCGGCACCAGCACCAGCAGGTCGTCCTTGGCCAGGCGCTGGGCGTACTCGGGCGGCCACACGGCCATGGCGGATTTCAGGAAGAAGACTTTCTCGCGCTCGTCGGCGTGCTTGCTCAGGAAGCGGCGAAACGGCTCGGCCGCGGCGTCGGCGCCCTTGAGCAGCTGGTCCGAACTGCTGGCGACGGCGCTGGGTTCGGTGAGCTTGATGCGGTCGCCCGCTTCCATCGCGATGGGCGCCATGATGTAGACGCTGATGATGATGGCCACGCCATTGATGACGGTGCTGGGTGGCGCCTGCTGCACGCCCAGGGCGTTGCGCAGCAGGCCCAGCACCACGACGATCTTGGTGTAGCTGGTGGTCACCATGGCGGCGAAGGGCAGCACGCCCATGCCGCCCAGCACCAGCATCAGCGACAGCGGGTCAATGTTCGGCAGCTGCATGGGCGCCCCACAACATGTGAGCGATGCGCACGCCCAGCTGGTCGCCCACGGCAATCAATTGCCCGCGTCCGATGGTCTGGCCCTGGCAGCGCAGCTGCACGGTGGCTTGTGCCAGCGGGCTGTTCAGTGCCACCACGTGGCCGGGTGCAAGGTGCGCCAGGTCGTTCAGGTTGATGCTGGCGCAGTCGATCTCGAAATGCACCTGCACGTCGATCTCGCCCGCCGCGGGGGCGGCCTGGGCGTCGGGGTGGCTCATGGGGGAAACGTCCTGGTGAGGTTCTGGGGGGGCCTTCAGCACCACGTGGCCGTCGGCAAAGTTCAAGGTGGCGGCGGCGCGCAGGCCTTTGGCGGCGCCCACGCGCCACCACGCCGGCAGTGGCTGGGCCCCGGCCAGCACGACGTCGCCTGGGCGCAGCCGCGACAGCACCTGGGCGGGGAAGGCCCGGCGCAGCAGCTCGACCACGCCGCACAAGCCCAGCCGGGCCAGCCCGGGCAGCGGGGTGACGGTGCACGAGCGCATTTCCTCCAGCACGAACAGGCCGAACTCGGCGTCCATGCCCACCAGCCGGGCGTTCAACCCCCCCAGCCGGACCTGAGGTGATGCCTGCAGGGTCGCCGGGTGGTCCGAGCGATCGCCCAGCACCTCGAGGCGCTGGATGCGCAGGTCCAGGGACTGTGCCTCGTGCCGCTCCAGCGCCTGGGCCAGCAGGACGTTGGCCAGGTCCAGCGCCAGCGCGTGCTGCGTCGCGTCGCGCAGCAGGCGGTCGACGAAGCTCAGCTCGGCGCGGCCGTCGGCGTCCAGCACCACCTCCAGCTCGCCCACCAGCGACTGCAGCGTCAGGCGCAAGCCGCGCACCGGCATGGCGGCCGCGCGGCTGCGCACCACGCCGGCCGACGCGTCGCCCAGCCAGTGCGCGAGGCAAGCGGCAAAACGCGGGTCGTGGCCGATGCGAGACGCGGTGGCCGACGCCAGGCTGACCTGGGGCAGGCGGCCGCTCAGGCCGCCGACGGCTACCTTGGCGGGGTCGACGAGGTTCATGGCGGGGACGTCATTCGAAGTCGATGTCCAACTGGTGCTTCATGTCCAGGGCGTCCTCCAGCAACTGCTGGAGGCGGGGCAGGTGCGCCGAAATTAGCGCGACGACCGGGGCCGACTGCGTGGAGAAGCGAAGCCGCATCCAGCCCTGCGAGGCCTTGATGCGCAGCACGGTGTCGGGCATCACCTGGGGGTCCAGTGCCAGGGTCACGGTCCAGTTCACCATGCCCGCGCCGGCGCGCCGGCACAACAGGGTGATGCGGTCGACCAGCTGCTGTGGGTCGAGTGTGCTGCCCAGGTCGGCCTCGTCGGCCGGACCGCCCACCGCTGCGGTGGCCGGTGCCGCGGTGCCCGAGATGGCGCTGGCGTCCGGGGCGCGGACAGACCGGTGTGCCGCCGCATGCCGCGGGGGGCGGGGCGCCTGTTGGCGCCCCAAGGTGGTCGCGCGCGATGGCCCCGCCTGCGGCGTGGCGTCGGGCGCCTTCGGAGCCGGAGACGGCAAAGGTGCGGTCGTGGAAGTGGTCTTCGGGATCGTTGGGGTCGCTGGGGTGACGATCACCGCGTCGGTCCACAGGCCGCCTGGGGTGTCTGCCGGCGCGCCGCCCCGTGCCGCGCCATCGCGTGGCGCAGCGGCGCGGTCCTCGCCCTGGGCATCGCGCGTTGTCGTGCGGGGCGGGGACAACTGCAGCAGCAGCCCGAATCGCTCGTCGCGGCCGGGGGCGCTCGGCAGCCTCAGCGCGTCGGCCGACCCGTTGGGTCCGCCGTCCGATGGCGTCGCGGGCGCCGAGGCGCCGAGGTCGACGGGCTTCACGGCTGCCTCGGCCGCATGCTCAGGCGCCCACGCGGCCGATGGGCTGCATTTCGACCGTGTTGCCCAGCTCCTGGAACGAGTAAACGTTCAGCCAACTCAGGCGAGGCTCGATCATCTTGCGCACGTAGCGCCGAATGTCCATGGACGTCACCACCACAACCCCCGGGCGCCGCTCCAGGCCGGCCAGCTCCTCGATCTGCCCGACCAGGCTCGACGAGGTCTCGGGCGAAATGGCCAGGTAGTTGCCGGCGGGCGTGGACTTGATCGACTGCCGGATCACCTGCTCGGCGTCCGCTTCGAACAGGATGGCCTCGATGCTGGCGCCGCCGGCGGCGGCCTCATGGGCCAGGTAGCGGCCCAGGTCCACGCGGATGTACTCGGTCAGCGTGAGCATGTCCTTTTCCTTCGGGCCCCAGACGATCAGGCTTTCCAGGATGGTTCGCACATTGCGCACGGGCACCTGTTCCTCGAGGAGGCGGCGCAGCACCTCGGCGATGCGCTGCGCGGGCAGGATCTTCTGCACCTCGGTGACCAGGCCGGGGTATTCGCCGGACACCCGCTCCAGCACCCACTGCACCTCCTGCACACCCATGAACATGTGCGCGTTCTTGCGCAGTGCCGTCGTCACGTGCCGCGCCAGCACCGATTCAACCGACAAGACGTGGCTGCGTTGCGCCTCGCTGACCTGGCTGGGCTCGACCCACATCGACTGAGCCTCGTCCAGGGCCGGGCCATGCGCCTTGGCCAGGGCCAGCAGCGGGGAAGCGCCCCGCACCACCAGCATCTTGCGCCCCGGCAAGGTCACGGCCAGCTGAGGCACGTCGTTGAGCAGCACCTCGAAGCTCAGGCCCTCCAATTGCTGGGTCACCCACATGGCCACGCCTGGGAACGGCAGGCCCAGCACCTCCTGGAGGCGCTGACGCTCGGTGTTCAGCGCCTCGTCCAGCGCATCGGCTTCGAGCAGCATGCCCAGGTCCTTGGACATCCGCACCGCGAGCGGCTTGGCAAACAGCGGTGGCTCTTGTCGGATCGACGGTGCCTCGCCCTTGCCACCATCGCGGTGCAAGGCGGCGATCGGCTTCGAGATGGCCACTTGCTCCAACTTGCGTCGGCGCTTGGCAAGCACATGCCCCGCCACCGCCAAGGCCACCGCCAGCGCGGCGAACTGCAGCGCCGGAAAGCCCGGCACCAGCGCAAAGGCCATGACCAGCATGGCCGCCAGCGTCATCGAACGGGCGTTGCCCGTCAGCTGGGCGCCCACTTCCTCGCCCAGTGAGCGAGGCTTGGTGGCGCCGTCGTCGGCCACCCGGGTGATCAGCACGCCCGCGCCCACGCAGATGAACAGCGACGAAATCTGCGAGACCATGGCGTCGCCGATGGACAGCACCGCGAACCGGTTGGCCGCTTCGCCGGCCGTCATGCCGTGGTACATCACGCCCACCACGATGCCGGCCACCAGGTTGACCATGGTGATGATCAGCCCGGCGATGGTGTCGCCCTTGACGAACTTCATCGCGCCGTCCATGCCGCCATGCATGGCGCTTTCCATCGCCAGGTGCGCGCGCTTCTTGCGCGCCTCCTCGCCGGTCATCATGCCGGCGCGCAGGTCGGCGTCGATGCTCATCTGCTTGCCGGGCATGGCGTCCAGCGTGAAGCGGGCGCCCACCTCGGCCACGCGCTCCGAGCCCTTGGAGATCACGATGAACTGCACGATGGTGATGATCAGGAAGATCACCACGCCCACCACCAGGTTGCCGCCCACCACCAGTTCGCCAAAGGTCTCGATCAGGTGCCCGGCGTCGGCGTGCAGCAGGATCGACTTGGTCGATGCGATGTTCAGCGACAGCCGAAACAAGGTGGTGAACAGCAGCAGCGACGGGAAGCTCGACAAGGCGATCGCGTTCGGGATGAACAGCGTGGTCATGAGCAGCAGGACACTGACCGCGATGTTCACCGCCAGCAGGGTGTCGATGGCCCACACCGGCAGCGGCAGGATCATCAGGCTGATGATGGCCACCACCAGGGCGGCCATCGCCAGGTCGTTGCCCATGCCCGAGGGAAGTTTGATCGCCATGTGTGTGTGCTCTGGTCGGTGGTCGGTGGTCGATGAAGTCAGGGGGTGCCGCGCACCAGCGCCACCCAGCGCAGCACCGCGGCCACGGCCTCGAACTGAGCGCGCGGCACCGGGTCGTTGAGCTTCAGGCGAAACAATGCGCGCGCCAGCGGCGGCTCGCTGACGATGGGCACGCGGTGCTCCTCGGCAATCTGCCGGATCTCGGCCGCCTCGGCGTCCACACCCTTGGCCACCACCACGGGCACTGGCGCGCGATGCGCGTCGTAATAGAGCGCCACCGCATAGTGCGTGGGGTTGGTCACCACCACGGTGGCGCCCGGCACCGCCTGCTTGGGTGCGGTGGTCGCGTACTCGTGGGCGAGTTGCTTGCGCTGACCCTTGAGCTGCGGGTCGCCCTCGCTTTCCTTGTGCTCGCGCTTGACCTCGTCCTTGGTCATGCGCTGATCCTTGATGAACATGTACTTCTGGATGCCGAAATCCAACGGTCCGATCACCAGGAAGATCAGGGTGGCAAACCCCATCAGCTTGAGCATGGCCGTCCAGCCCAGCACCGCGATCGTGGCCGGTGAGGTGTACGCTGAGCCGACCAGCACCGGTAGCAGGCCCTTGATCACGACCCACAGCACCACCACGGTGGCGATGGCCTTCAGCACGGTCTTGACGAACTCGATGATCGACTTCATCGAGATCAGCTTCTTCAGGCCGTCGGCCGGGTTGATCTTTTCGAACTTCAGTTCGACCGCCTCGAAGCTGATGTTCAAGCCCACCTGTGCCGCCTGGCCCACCACCCCCACCAGCATCGACACGCCGATGAAGGGCAGGCAGGCCCACAGGCCGTGCATGACCTGAGCCACCAGCATCGGCAGCAGCGGCGCGTCGCCAGTGACCCGCGGCAACTCGTCCAGCACCTGCGACACGGCGGCCATGAGGTGCCCGAGCGCGAAGGCGGCCGCTGACGACAGCGTCACCGTCATGCCCAGCATCGACAGGGCGGCGGCGGTGTCCTGGCTCTTGGCGTGCTGGCCCTGGCGCTTGGCGTCTTCCAGCTTCTTGTGGGTGGGCTCTTCGGTCTTTTCGTCGGACATCTCGGGCCTCGTGAATTGCGCTGAAGGTTGACGCCCGAGCACGGAGGCAGCGCAGGCCATGCGAAGCCCATGCGCTGTTTTGCGAAGCGGTCGCACACGGTTGGACGCGCTGTCCAACACCCCGGCCAGCGGGCCTGCTTTGACGTTGGAATGTTGAGGATTTCGCGCTGACCGCTGCCTATTCTCAGGACCCATCGGCCCGCTCTGGGTCGACTTTCCGGCCCCCTCCGTGACCCGTCCGAGGACCCCATGCAGATCTGTCTCGCCATCAGCACCACGCGTTGCCAGTTGATCGATGCCGACCTGACGCAGCGTGTGCTGGGCGGTCAACTCGATGGCGCGGTGCGCGTCGGTCAGCAGGCCCTCGGACGCGACGACTCGCCGCGCGATCCGAGGGCGTTGTCTCAGACTGGTCAGGTGGTGGTTCGCACCATGCTGGCCCTGGGAAGGGAGGAAGAGGCTCAGGAGTTGATGCAGGAGCTTCGCCGCACCTACGACGCCGTGTCGCGGCCCTGGTTGCGCTGGAATGCCTCGTTGGACCAGGGCTGGCTGTTCCTGAGCCAGAACCGCCCCGGCCGCGCGATCGAGTGCTTTCGCTCGGTGGCGGAAGACCCTGACGCGCCGGCCGACCTTCGGGTCGAGGCCCAGCACTGCATGGTCGACGCCCTCGCCCAGCTGGGCGAATACGGGCGCGCTGCCAATGCGATGGACCAGGCCATGGCGCTGGTCGGCGCGATGCCTGCCGGTCGGCTGCTGGCGCTGGGTGATGTCCACCGGCTGGAGCTGCTGGTCACCCAGCATGCGCGAGGCCGCAGCGAGCTGTGTGACCACGCCATGGCCCAGGGGTCGCAACATCGCGGCGGCCTGCCCGACGCCACGGACTTGCGCCGCCAGCTGACCCAGCGCGAAGGCGAGCTCATCGACTGTGAACTGGTGGTGCGGCGGCTTCAGCATCTGCAGCTGCTGCTGACCTGCGTGGCCGATGGCGGCCAGCGTGCCCAGTTCGGCGAGTGCCTGACTTGGTTGAAGGAGCGCCGTCTGGCGGGGTTGGAAACCAACGCACGCATCGAGACCGCGATGTCGCTGTTGGCCAGCGGCGCCTCGCACGCCGCGGCCGATGTGCTTGGCAACCTGGTTCGCAACGAGGTCGACGCCCGCCGCAGCCGCTACTCGATCGACCTGCAGTACTGCCGCTCGAAGCTGCTGATGCTTCAAGGCCAGGTCAGCGAGTCGATGCGCGCCTACAAGCAGCATGTGGAAGACGCGGTGTTCGTGATCAAGCGCGACTTCGCCCAGGCGACCCAGGTGCGCCAGCAGGTGCGCGCCGACGGCGCAGACGGTGCCGATGCCATGCGACTGCGCCTGCCGCTGAAGTACCGCGCGGCCTACCAGTTCATCCTCGACCGCATCACCGACGCCAACCTCTCGGTGCGCGATGTGGCCGCACAAATCGGCGTGACCGAACGCTCACTGCAGCTGGCCTTCCGGGCCAACCTGGGGCTGACGCCGGCTGAGTTCATCCGCAAGCGCCGCATGGAGCGCATCCGCGCCGAGCTGGAGTCCGGCGGGGCCAGCGGCGTCAAGGTCAACATCCTGGACGTGGCCACCCGCTGGGGCGTGAGCAACCGTTCGACCCTGGCGCAGAACTACCGCCACGTCTTCGCGGAGACCCCGTTCGAGACGCTGCATGGCAAGACCCGCGAGGGCCGCGACCGATGACGCCTGGCCCCGACGAGGACGCGACACCGCGGGCCGCACTGCCAGGCCTCAGGCGCAGGCGCCTGGGCGCGGGCACGGGTGTGCTGGCGTCGGCACTGGCCCTTTGCGCGCTGCCGCTGCCGTCCGCGTTGGCGCAGTTCGCTGCGGCCACGCCGGCGGCCCCCATCGCCAGCGACGCCACCGACGTCCAGCGCGAGGCGCACCTGGCCCGCGGACGCTTTGCCTACAAGGCCGACGGCAAGCGGCTCACCGATGTGCTGAAGGACTTCGCGGCCTCGCAAGGGGTGCCTGCCGTGGTCGACCCGAAGGTCGAGGGCGTGGTCAGCGGCAACTTCGACACGACGCCGCGCGAGTTTCTGGACGCGATGGTTCGGGCCTATTCGCTGCTCTGGTATCACGATGGCACGGCGCTGTACTTTTATCCGTCAGGCGCCATCCAGAGCCGCATCTTCCGGCTCAAGGGCTACCGCCAGCAGCAGGTGACCCGGCTGCTGGACTCGCTGGGCCTGTCCAACCAGCGTTACCCGAACCGCTATGACGCGACCAACAGCACGCTGCTGGTCTATGGCCCCCCGCGGCACGTGGAGCTGGTGGGGCTGGCCGTCGAGTCGCTGGACGTCGGCGCCATTGAGAACAATCGACGCATCGTGCGCATCTTTCCGCTGCGCCACGCTTCGGCCGGCGACCGCAGCCTGGGCGGCACCAACGTGGTGGGCATCACCGCGACCCTGAGGGCGGTGTTTGGCGGTGGCAACAAGGCGGCGCCCTCCGTGGCCATGCAGGTGGAACGCGACGCCAACCGGCAGATGGCGCCGCTGAACCGCGCCGTGCAGGGCATGACCGGCAGCCTGGAGTCGCGCGGCAAGCTGTCGGCCGACGGCGGTGGCCGCACGGGTGGCGGGCTCAGCGATGACCGCAGTGGCTCCACGCCGGCGCCGCGGGCCGTGCGCAGTCCGCTGGACGATGACACCGACGAGGACACCCCGACCTTCGAAACCGACGAAGGCGGCAACGCCGTCATCGTCTACGGCAAGGCGCGGCGCATGGCGGACATCGCCACCCTGATCCGCGCGCTCGACGTGCCCGCGGTGCTGGTCGAGCTGGAGGCCACCATCATCGACGTCAGCACGGAGGGCATGTCGCAGCTCGGCGTCGACTGGAGCGCCAGGCGCGGCGGCAGCAGCGTGTCGGTGAGCCCCGCCGGGTCGCTTGCCAACGGCGCGTTCACGCTGAGCACCGTGCTCAGCGGTGGGGGCCGTGAACTGCTGGCGCGGGTCAATGCGCTGGAGGGCACCGGCCGGGCACGCATCGTGTCCAAGCCCCGCGTGCTGGGGCTGGCCAACCGCCCCGCCGTGATGGTTGAAAAGCGCGTGGCCAATGTGCGCGTGTCCGGCAACCTCGAAGCCAACTTGTTCCAGATCGATGCGGGCACGGTGCTGCAGATCACGCCCCAGGTGACGCCCGGCACGGCCGGCGAGGCCGCGCAGATCAAGCTGTCGCTGTTCATCCAGGACGGCAGCTTCGAATCGGCCGAGGTCGACCGGGTGCCGGTGGTCAAGCGCACCGAGATCCGCACCGAGGCCCGCGTGCTGGAGGGCGAAAGCCTCTTGATCGGCGGCATCAGCGTCGAAAGCGACAGTGCTGACCAGAAGCGCATCCCGCTGCTCGGCACCTTGCCGGTGATTGGTGGTGCCTTCCGGCAGACCGGGCGCCGAAACCAGCGCAACGAGCGGCTGTTCCTGCTGACGCCACGGGTCATCGGATCATCGCCGAGGGCCGACGCCACGATGGCCAATGCGCCGCCGGTGCAGGCACAGCCCCTGTCGCCAAACACCCCTCCAGTGGCGGCGCCGGTTCGCCCCCCTGCCGCTGGCGCGGGCATGCGTGCCGATGGCGCCATGGGCCCCGTCGCCTCTGACGCCCCGGCGGCCGTCGACCCAGCCTCACCCCGCCCGAGCCCCGCCGGCTCGTCCCTCACCAGCGAAGAGGCGTTGCTGCTGCGTCGTCTGGCGCGCGGGCCCTTGGCGCTGTCAGCCGATGAGTTCCCCGTTCCACCACCTTCCAACAAAGGCATTCGCAAACCATGAAGCAGCTTCGTGTGCTGACCGGGCGCCACGCCGGTGCCGACCTACCCTTGTCGTCATCCAGCTACGTCATCTCCGCGGACAGCGAGTCCGACCTGGCGATCACCGACTGGACGACCGAGCCCCTCGTGCTCACGGTTCCCGACGACGACGATCCCATGTCCCAAGCCACCATTCACATCGGCAGTGACGGCGCCCCCCAGGTGTGGGAGGCGCTGCGTCCGCAGCGCTTCGGTGACATCGTGCTGTGCCTGGGGCCGGCGGACCAGCCATGGCCCAGCGACATGGAGCTGTTGCAAAGCCTGCTTCAACCCGTGGTCGTGCAGCCCGTGGCGCCACCCCCCAGCGAGGCGCCGTCCTCGGTCGACGCCGAGGCGCGCCTGTCGGGTCGCCAGCGGATGGTGCTTGCCGCGGCCACGCTGGGCCTGGCGTCGCTGAGCGGTGCCTTTGTGCTCGTGGTCAACGAGGCCAATCAGGCGGCGGCCCCGAAGCCCGTGTCGATGGCCACCCAGGTCCAGCGTGCGCTGGACCCGCTGGGCGTGCCCACGGTGTCGGTGCGCACCGCGGGCAACAACGTGGTGGTCGAAGGTCTGCTCGACAACCCGTCGGACGTCAGCCGCGTGCGCGGTGCCTTGGCCGCCTTGCCTGGTGGCGTGGTGCAAAGCCGCTTCGCGGCGGCGTCGGACATCGCGCTGAACATTGCCGACGCCTTGGGCGCGCCTGGCCTGAAGGTGCGCTACCTGTCGCGCGGGGAGTTTCTGGTGGAAGGCGAGGCGGTGCATGCGCCGCTGCTGCGCACCGCGGCCGACCGCATCGTCAGCGACCTGCAGCCGCTGGTGCGCGGGATCCGTTTGTCGGTGGTGGACCTGCCGCCGCCGCCTCGCACGCCCACCGGGGCCATGTTGAGCACCGCGGGCATGAAGTACGTGCAGACCCGCGACGGCATCAAGCACATCTCACTGTTCTCCCTTCCCGCGCTGGAGGTCACGGCCGACCGCGCGGGCCTTTCCCTCCCTGCCATCGCGCAGTAACCACGGAGCGCTCCATGAGCCAAGCTGCCCTCGAAAAGTCGATCTTCGGTGACATGTCCAACCTCGAGAAGTCGCTCGCCGACGACCACTCGGGTGACCATGCGCGATCCATCATCAAGTACTTCCGCACCATCGTGGAAGCCACCCAGCGCATGCTCAGTGGCAGCAAGGAGGAATCCCAGCGCCACTTGCTGAGCCGCCTGCTGCGGGGCTTCGAGGCAGCCGAGCGCATCGTGCGCCACGTCTGGGAAACCGTCCACGGCGCCGCGCTCGTGGTGTGAGTGTCGACCCCTCATCGACCCCTTTGAACCCGAACCAGAAGGACACCCCCCATGGAACAGAACTCGACCAACATCTACCGCAACCTGATGGCGGTGGGATTGCTGGGAACGGCCTACCGCGCCAGCGACGACGCGGAGCTGATCAACGACATCATCGAATCGACGCTGGAGGCGCCACTGCAGTTCCGCGTGTGCCGCGCCATCGTGTCGGCCATGGCTGGCCTGCGCACCGAGTCCATGGGGCTGGCCAGCCACGTCGAGCAGAACCCCGACGACGAGCCTGCGCGGCTGGCGCTGGCCATCAGCTTGCTGCTGTCCGGTGACCCGGACGGCAAGCGGGCGATCGAAGGCCTGCTGGTCACCACGCAGGACGAGATCGTGCGCGACACCGCCAACAACATGCTCGACCTGATCCGCCGCGAGCCTTCGCTGCTCAACTGAACGGCTCGGATCAACCACCCCATTGCCAACCGCCGGGCGGTCCGAGCGGCGCAATTTTTCCCACAGAAAGGAACTCATCATGGCTGGAATTGGAGGTTCAGTTGCTGCACTGCAATCGGGTGCTGCCCAGAGCTTGCAGATCGGCGACATGGGCATGTCGACCATCGCCGCTCAGAACGCCCAGAGCATGAAGGACATCATGTTGCAAGGCATGTTGTCCGCACTGCGGTCGTTCTGCGAGGCCTTGGCCAAGACGCTGAAGGCAGGGGCTGACGCCGTCAAGGGTCTGGTCTGAGCTTGGCTCGGCCAGGCCGAGCCAATTCACACGCATCCGTCATTTCACATTGAAAGGAGCACGCCATGGGCGTCGACTTGAATGTCAACAATCAGATCAATCTGAATCTGAATCCGAACATCAACCCGCTGATGAACCAGTTGATGGACATGCTGATGCCACGGCAGGGGCAGACGCTGATCGCGGACTTGCTGAAGGGCGCATTGACCGCATCGCCAAATGGCGTGCCCAACCCGCAACCTTTGCAGATGACCCCGCAGGCCCAGATGATGCAGGGCATCTCCTTGTTGCTGCAGGGCATGGGCCGCCAGATGGAGACGCGCCCGGCCTACAACGCGATGCCCACCCCGCAGGCTGGCCTTGGCAACCTGCTGAACAGCATGGGCGACGGCATGCAGGGCATCGCCGACTTCATCGGCATGCTGCAGGGCAATCTGGGCAAGGCGCCACCGATGGGGCTGCCGGGCTTCGGACCGGGGCCGGTGGTCAGTCCCTTTGCCAACCCGACCCCGCCGACCACGCAGCGGCCGAACGACGACGCCCTCAAGACCATCGACAAAAATTTCGAGGCCTTGGCGAAAGGCAAGGACCACTTCGACAAGAAGGACCTCGAGGCGGCCGCCAAGAACACCAAGAACCCCGAGCTGGCCAGTGCTGCGAAGTACCTGCTGGACAACCCGATGTTGCTCAATGGCATGGACACCGCGTACCAGGACGCCAAGGGCAAGTCTGGCAAGAACGACGGCAAGTTCTCGCGCGCCGACGTCACGGCCGCCCTGTCGTCCACGAAGAACACGGTGGGTGAACAGAACATCATCGACACCCTGCTGAGCCACAGCGGCGAGATCCTCAAAGACGGGAAGGGCACGATCTCGAAGGAGTCGCTGGAGACCATCGCCACGAAGGGCAAGCTGCCCAATGGCAAGGACGCGCCCGCGGACTTGCAAGCGGCCGTCAAGTCGCTGTTGGCCAACCCGGCCCTGTTCGACAAGCTGGATTCGGCGTTCGACGTCAAGACCGGTCGCTTCAAGAACACGAGCGGCCTCGACAAGGAAATCTCGCTGGCCGACCTGCAGATCTCCGCGGAGAAGCGTTCGGGGCCGAAGCCTGCCGAGAACCCCAATCCGTTCACCACAGGCGCTCCGCTGATGGAGAACTTCAGCGCCATGTTGCTGGGCAACCTGCAACGCCAGGGCGCCGACCCCAACATGCTGAACATGCTTCAGCTGGCCATCAAGGCGGCGTGATCGTCCGGCCACCTTGGTCATCGCGAGTTCCGGCCTGAGCGCCGGCCTCTCCTCAAGGCGCCAGCGCGCGCCACTTCTTTCAGGCAGTGCCCATGAACCTCTTGCTTCGGGTCAAACAGCGCGACTTCGTTCAATGCATGGTCGACGTGTTGTCGGTGGCGATCACGCACAACCTTCCGGAGTCGGCGGAGGACGTGCTGGGCTGCCTGCGCCAGCTGCGACCCAAGCTCGATCACCTCGACTTCTTCGAGGGCTGGATCGCCGTGCTGCGCAACGACTATTCCACGGCAATGCGCGTGGCGCGCTCGGTCAGTGAGCGCACGGGGGACTGGCCCTACGCCTCTGTTTTGCTGGCTTACTGCCAGTTCGCCACGGGCGACCGCACCTGGGCGGTCGCCGCCGAGCGGGTGCTGCGCGCCGAAGGCTGCGACGACGCCAAGCAGCTGATGATGATGCTGCTGGGTCGAATCGACCCGCGCGAGATCGGGGCCGACGAGTCGCTGATGGCGGCCATCGGCGGCCTGCACGAGGAGCGCATCGAATCCAACTTCGTCCGCGCCTAGTGGCGCAGGGAGCATCCATGGACCCGATCTCCAGCGTCCAGGGCCTGGGCGTTCAGCAGGCCTTCGATCAGGCGGCCTCGCCATCGCCGGGCCTGAACGACGCGGCCCGCCACTTCGCCGAGCTGTTGGCCCAGCCCGAGTCCACCGCCCCGATGCATGAGGTGGGCCAGCCCAGTGCTGTGTCGCACTTCATCAAGCAACAAGAGGAGAGCTACCACGGTCTGCTGCGCGACCTCGGCCATGCGTCCATCAGCAGCCAGCACATGACGCCGCAGCAGGCCACGTTGAAGCAGGTGGAGATGATGTTCCGCGTGGTCAATGTGACGATGCAGCACAACGCCTTTGCCAGCATGGCTCAGAGCGCCAAGTCGGGCCTGCAGACCTTGATGAAGAACCAGTGAGCCCGCCTGTGCCGCTTCCCGAACGACACGCCGGCCCCCGTCCCCAGCCATCGGCGAGCGGCGGCGCAATGCGCCTGCTCGCGTGCCTGGCGCTGGCCTTGTTGCTGGGCGCCTGCCGCATGGACCTCTTCACCAAGCAGAGCGAGGCCGACGCCAACGACATGGTGGCCGCCTTGCGCAGCCAGGGCGTGAGCGCCGAGAAGCACACGCCCGACAGCGGCAAGAGCTGGAGCGTCCGCGTCGACGAAGAGGAAATCGTGCGCGCCATGGCCGTGCTGCGTGCCAGTGGGCTGCCGCAGAACCGTTACTCCAATCTGGGGGAGCTCTTCAAGAAGGAGGGGCTGGTGTCCACGCCTACCGAGGAGCGCGTGCGCTTCATGCACGGCGTGACCGAGGAGCTGTCGGGCACGCTGGCCCGCATCGACGGCGTGATCGACGCCCGCGTGCACATCGTGCTGCCACAGAACGACCCGCTGGCCCCGGCCCCCCGGCCATCCAGCGCGAGCGTCTTCGTCAAGTACCGGCCCGAGGCCAACCTGACGGCGTTGGTGCCGGCCATCAAGAACCTGGTGTCGCGCAGCGTTGAAGGCCTGGTCTACGACCATGTGTCGGTCACGCTGGTGGCCGGCGAGATCGTGATGCCGCCGCGGCCGCAGCCCGCCGGCACGCCGTGGGGCTGGGTCGTGGCCGGCACCGTGCTGCTGGTCTTGCTGCTCGGCGCTGCCGCGCTGGCCTGGCTGAGGCCGCCCTGGCTCATGCGCCTGTTGCCCGCCGGCGTTGCGGCCAGGCTGCGCCGCGCGCCGCCCGTCGCCGATCCGGCACCACAGCCGGACGTGGTGGCGCCATGAGCCTCGTCATGGGTGCCGCCCCCGCTGCCGCCGGGGTTGCCGACACGCAGGTGCTGGCACGGCGCCTGAAGGCTTGGGCGAAAGGGGTGCAGCACCTGGACGTGCAGGTGCACCCCGACTGGATCGAGCGCGCCGGTGGCGGTTGGGCTTCGCTCTGGCACCCGGCCGGCGCCGCGGCCGATCCATCGACCGGTCTGCCGCCACGGGCCCTTGGCGGGTCGGCTTCGCACCGACTGGCCAGCCACCGATTGCACCTGCGCCTGGCCGCAGTGCTGTGCGGTGGCGAGCCCGCCGCGCACGAACTCCTCAGCCCGCTGGGACGGTGGTGCGTGCTGCCACCGGCCGAGCTTGAGCAGCACCTGATGAGCCTGGCGCTTGCGCTGCGGCCCGGCGTGCTGCGTTGCTGCGTGCACCGCCCCGTGCGCCAGGCCCTGTGGTCTTCCCTCGGTTCGGTCGCCGAAGCGCTGGGGCAGCTCGGAGCCCATGCGGCGGCGCCACCGCGCGATCAGCTGACCTGGATGCCCGCGCAATGGGCCGGCATCGGCTATGGCGACCTCACGCGTGCCCGGCTGTGGCCCAGCCGCGGCCTGCGGCGCTGGGTGCGCTTGCGTTTGCCGTGCCGCCTGCCGCGCGTGGCGCCGATGCGCCGCCGCGATGTCGTTGCACAGGCCGTCGACCAAGTCGACGCCTGGTTGTCCTGACGACGGCCGAACCGACCATGTGGTACTGGACCCGCTTTGGTGATCAGGCCGTCGAGTGGCCGCACGGCATCATTCCACGTGACGAGCTGGCGCAGTTCGAAGCCCTCCAGGACCTGCTGCAAGCACTGCGCCAGGACCTCGATGAGGTCCGCGAGCGGGCGCACGCCGCGGCCGAAGCGGCGCGGGCCGCCGCCGAGCAGCAAGCCGCCGCTCGCCTGAAGGATGCACAGGCCGAAGCCGAGGCGCTGTGCCGCCAGGCCCATGCGCAGGGCCTGCAACAAGGCCATGCCGACGCCGCAGCCGAGTGGCATGCGCGCCACCATGCCTCGGTGCTTCGGCAGCAGGACAGCCTGAAGTCCCAGCGCGAGGGCGTGGCCCGCCTGGTGGTGGCCGCGGTGGAGCAGATGGTGACCACCGAGGCCCCGCAAGCCCGGTTCGAGAAGGCCTTGTCGCAGGTGGGCGAGTTGTCGCGCGGGGGCGGCGTGGCCACCTTGCGCGTGCACCCCGGCGAGCGCGCGGCGGCCCAGGAGGCGGTGCGCCACACCGCCAACCTGCGCGAGGCCAGCCTGGTGATCGAG
>CALRPU020000044.1:0-28272 GCA_943370175.1 Hydrogenophaga intermedia
AAGCTGTCGGCAAAGGCCAGCAGGTAAAAGGCCAGGCTGATGGGCTGCGCCTGCACGCCGTTGGTGTAGGCCGGCACGAAGGTCTCGCGGTGCTGCTCGGCCATGTCCAGCAACTGCGTGCGCAACTGGTTCAGCGCGTCGGCGTAGTCCAGCAGCTCGATGCGCAGTTGCGCCATCGTCAGCGTCGAGTGGATGTCCTGCCGGCTGCGCCCGCTGTGGATCAGCGTGGCTTCGGGGCCGGCCACGTCTGTGATGATCTTTTCGGTCTGCAACACGTCGCCGGGCCGTTTGCCGCCGGCCTGTGAGCCCTGGTCGATGCTGTGCGCCACGCCGCGCGCAATCGGCCCGGCCAGTTCATTCGGGATGATGCCGAGCTCGACATTGGCCACCGTGCTGGCCATGTTGATGCGGCCAAACCAGTAAAAGAGGTCTTGCTCCTTCGCCAGCGCGCTGGTCGAGTCGCGTGGGAGTTGAGCCAGCAAGCGGTCGGCCTCGGTGCGGCAGGCTGCTGCAGTCCGGCAGTGGCGCGCGACAGTGCCGTCAGCCGTTTGCGCAGGGGTTGTCTGCGGCAGCCAGGCCAGGCCGATCAGGGAGACAAGGGCGAGGGCGTTGGGCTTCATGTTTCAGACCCCTTCATCAGTCAATTCATAAACCGTCACGCGCACGGCAGCGCGTGCCGGGCGCAGGCTTTCCAGGGTGCCGACGAAGATGCGCTTGGCCAGCCAGTCATGCGGGCCCTGCGCCACCCCAGCCCGCAAGACCGAACGCGCACAGCGCGGCCCGGGACCGGTCTCGTCAATCAGCACCTGGTTGTGCACGGTGATGACGGTGCCGTCCTCGGTCTGCATCTCGTACAACGCGTCCAGCTCGCGCACGCCGTCGGGCCGCAGCACCTGGCGGTCTGCGCCGCCGGGCAGTACCTGGCCCGCCAGCCGGGGGCCACTGAAGCGGCCACCGAGGATGGGCACCAAGAAGCGATGGCCGAGCAGACTGGCGCCCAAGTCCTGCTTTTCGCCGATGTCGACCTCGGCCGTCCAGGCCAGGCTCAGTGCGGGTGTCATGGCGCCAAGCCTTGGCGTGCCAGGAAGTCCAGCGCCAGTGCGTTGAACTGATCCGGCGCATCGCGCGCCACGCCGTGGCCCGCTTCGGGCACCTTGTGGCATTCGGCCTGGGGCAGCGCTTGAGAAAGCGCGCGGAACACCGCGTCGTGGATCGGCGGCGTGCGCTCGCCCGACAGCAGCAGCACCGGGGCCCGCAGCGCCGCCAGCCGCACCATGTCCAGCGCCGGGAACTCGTCGCTCGACAAGGTCAGGCGGCGCAGGGATTCTGCGTTTTCCAGGCGGCGGGTCATGGCGGCGTGCGGCAACTGCGACAGGTCGGCGCGGCCCAGGATGCCTTCCGTCAGCAGCCAGACACCCCGAGCGTCGTCACCTTGCTCGAACGCATCACGGGCGGGAAGGCGGATCGAACGTTCGAATTCTTCGCGTGTCTGACGGCCCAGCGGCAGTGTGTCGGCAAGCCGCATCAGCGGCGGCTCCACCAACACCAGCGCACGCACCAGATCTGGCCTGTCAGCGGCCAGCGCCAGCGCCGTGTAGCCGCCATAGCTGGCGCCGATCAGAACAGCCGGCGCCGCCCCCCAAGCGTCCAGCAGCGCCTGCAGGTCGGCGGCTTCGTCCAGCGCCGAGTGATGCGGCGAAGGCTGCCGGTTGCCGTTGGGCACGCTGTAGCGGCGGCTGTAGCTGATGCAGCGAAAATGCGGGGTGAAGGCACGCCACTGCGGCGCCCAGGTCCGCCAGTCGCCCAGCACGCCGTGCACGAAGACCAGCGGCGTGCCCGTTCCTGCCTCCGCGTGATGAAACACCAAACCGTTGTCCAGCGAGGTGCGTGTCAGCGGCAATTGCTCCAGCCCGTGCACGGGCGTCGATGCGCACGCCACACTCACTCCAGCTTCATGCCTGAGGCCAGCTTGCGGAACTTGTCGGAGTCTTCTGCCAGAAGTTTGCCGAATTCCGCGGCACTCAACGGCGCGACGGGAATGTCGCCGTTCTTCAAGCGGCGATCGTTGAAATCCTTGTCGACGAGGATGTCGCGCAGCGTGGTGTTGAGTTTGTCCACGATGCCGGGCGGCATGCCGGCCGGGCCGCCGATGCCGGCCCAGATCTGCATCGACACGCCCTTCACCACCCCACTTTCATTGACGGTGGGAAGGTCGGGCGCAGACGGCAGGCGCTTGTCGGCCAGCAGTCCCAGCAGCGTGAGTTTGCCGGCGCGCACGTGCGGCATGGCACCAGGCATGGCCATCACGGCCAGGTCGATTTGGCCGCCGAGCAAGTCGGTGGCCAGGGGGGCACCACCTTTGTACGGCACGGCCAGCAGGTCGATGCCTGCCGCTCTCTGCAATGCCACGGTGGCGAACGCCTGGAACGAACTGTTGCCGGTGGTGCCCACCGTCAACCCGTTGGGCCTGGCCTTGGCCATGGCGATGAGCGGATCGATGCCCGCCACCCCCAGGTTGTTGCGCGCCACCAGGGCCATCGGCGTCAAGCCCACCAGCGCGATGGGCGTGAAGTCCTTGGTGGCGTAGCCGGCGTTCGGGTTGGCGATGGGCGTGACCACCATGTCACTGGTGGTGCCGAAGATCAGGGTGTAGCCGTCGGGCGCGGACCGCAGCACCTTCTGCGCGCCCAGCGCACCCGACGCACCGCCCACGTTTTCGACGACCACCGTTTGCTTGAGCCTTTTGCCCATTTCCTCGGCAAAGCCGCGCGCCAGGTTGTCGGCTGCACCACCGGCAGGGTTGGGCACCACCAGGGTGATGGGCTTGTCAGGATAAGCCTGCGCCGCAAACGACAGCACGGCCAGGCAGGCCAGGGGGGTGCGCCGCTTCGACAGGGTCCAGGAACGGGGCGGGGTCATGGCTCGTCTCCATTGAAGCGCCGGTGCGTCGCATGCGCCCGGTCTGCCACCGCAGTGTCTTCAGCATCGCGATCTGAAGCCAATACAATTTTTGGGTTGCCGATAAGCTTTCTGGATCACGTGAGCCCTTCACCCGAGGTACTGCGCCAACGGCTGCTGGCCCGCAGCCGTTTGCGCCACTGGCTGGGCTTTGCCCGCGTGGCCGAGCTGGGCAGCGTGCGCAAGGCCGCAGACGCCATTGGCATCGCGCAGCCGGCGTTGACAGGTCTGCTTGCCGACCTGGAAAGCCTGCTGGAAACGCAACTGTTCGAACGCCACGCGCGGGGAATGCGCCTGACCGCCGTTGGCGCCGAACTGTTGCCGACGGCGCGCCGCCTGCTCGCTGCCTTGGACGAGGCCGCGGAGCAGGTGTCCGCGCTGCAGACCCAAGCGCAAGGCGTGGTTCGGGTGGGGGCAATCGGGGGCGCCATATCGGGCTTGCTCTCGCAGGCGCTGCCCTTGCTGGCGCAAGAGCACCCCAAGCTGCTCGTCCAGTTGCTGGAAGCCGATGCCTCGCGGCTCGACCAGATGATCGCCCGGGGCGAGATCGACGTGGCACTGTGCCGGTCGCCGCGCGTGGTGCGCGAGGGCTGGCGCTTCGAGCCGCTGCTGGCTGACCGTTTCGCCGTCGTTGCTGCGGCCGGCCACCCTTTGGCCGCCCGGCGCAAGCTCAGCCTTGCGCAGCTGCGGCGCGAGACCTGGCTGGCGCTGCCCACCGGTTCAGCCGCACGCCAGGCCTTCGATGCCTTGTTTGGCGACGGTGGCGCGCAGCCACCGATGTGCCTGGTCAGCAGCCGAGTGCCTGCGGTGCTGTGGTCCATGCTGAAAGCGCGGCCGGTGCTGGCGCTGATCCCGGTCAGCGTGGCGCGGCAGTTCATCGACGCTGGCGAAATGGTCGAACTGCCCTTTGAGCGAACCCTGCCATTCGAGCCGACCGGCGCCCTGTTGCCTGCCAGCGAGTCGCGCCCGGGCGTTTCCGCCTTTCTGAACGTGCTCAGGTCGTCGAGCCGTCTGCCCCGCTGAAACGCCGTGGGCCGGCACCGCGGCCACGGCTGGACGCGTGGCATCCTGCGGCCCGTCCGACCCTGGCCGAAGATGGCAAAGGCGCCTGCGTCTGCGGCGCGGTGCATCAGAGGGCCGCCGCCCTGGTGCCGATGCGACGGCCTGACTGTCTGCAATCTGCGCACTGGATCAATGACGGCTGATGGCCAACAGCAGCCACCCAGGTGCTTCGAATCGAACGACGACACCCAATGCACCGCCCACGCTGCACCACACCACGTTGAAGGCTGTTTCGGACAAGATCAGGCACCCCGCTGGCTCGGTGGCGGTCCCCGACAAGACCTTGGCCGGGCTCGCGCACCGGCGGCACGCCTTGATGCGCAGCCCCTCAGGAGCCCACCCCGCCTCTCGATGACCACGTCCCCACCGCCTCCGGCTCGCAACCCGCCTCCGAGCCCGCCCCTTGGCGACTCCGCGCCCCCTCACGGTCAGTCCGACCGGCACCCAGTGGATCGGCTTCGGGCGCGCCGAGGAGGGCAGGGCCAGTGCGTCATGGCGGTGTGGTGACCGTTCTGGGCATGCATCGGCCCCGCGGGGCAGCAGAAGCATTGGGTGCGGCGGCGATGGCGGGAAGCGCCAGGCCGAGGCGCCGCCGCCACCATTGACGCCCACAGGCCACGCGAGGTCGTGAATCTGTACCTGCGGGGTGACGCCGTTGGAGGCGCGCCGTAGCATCGTGCCAACACCACCACGGCCGCGCCAACGGCCCTTTGCCATGTTGACTTGCCATGCCTTGAAACGCCTGCCCGTGGTCATACTGGGCGGCTTGGTTGCCGGTGCTTTGCTGGTGCCCTGGGCCACTGCCGGTGCCGCGGAGGGTGGGCCGGGTGCCGACGCCGCTGCGGGCGGGCAGGCCCGGTTCAACCTGCGTGCGGACTCGCCCGACGTGGGCAGCAACCTGCCGCGGCGGCTGGTCACCGGGTCGCTGATTCCGTTCGACAAGCCATGGGAGGGTCTGACGCCCGCGCAGCAACGGCTGTTTGCATCGCAATACGAGGCCATGGGCCCGGGCGACGAGCCGCCGTTTCCGCGGCGCGGCCTGCAGTCCATTTACCGCGCGTTTGACCGCACCCTTGAGGGCAAGCTCTTCGAGTCGGGCGCGCTGACCGTGGAGGTTGTGGTGGATTCGGACGGCATGCCGCAGGAGGTGCGCGTGCTGGCCTCGCCGGACCGGGAGGCGACCCGGGCCATGGCCGCGGTGCTGCTGGCCGAGACCTTCAAGCCCGCCCGCTGCGCCGGCAAGCCCTGCAAGATGGCCTTCCCGGTGCAGGTGGAGTTGGTCAAGCGCTTGCTCTGAGGCTGCGTTCGTGGCGGGTGCCTTGCCCGCTGGCGGGCGGCAAGGCGGCCACGCCGCCGCCGCGCCATCACGATCTCCGCTGTCACCCGCCGGACTGCGGCCCGCGGTCACCCGACGTAAGCTGGCCCCGTTGCCACCACGCCACGGAGTGCCCATGAAGATCCGCGAAATCGCCCGAGGTTTGCAGTTTCCCGAGGGGCCGGTGGCCCTGGCCGATGGGTCGGTGCTGGTGGTGGAAATTGCCCGCGGCACCCTCAGCCGCGTCACGCCGGACGGCCGCATCGGCGTGGTGGCCGACCTGGGCGGCGGGCCGAACGGCGCGGCCATCGGGCCGGACGGGGCGGTTTATGTGTGCAACAACGGCGGCTTTCGCTGGCACACCGAGGCCGATGGCACCTTGCGCCCGGTGGCCCAGGCCGACGATTACAGCGGCGGTCGCATCGAGCGCGTGGACTTGACCACGGGCCGGGTGGACCGGCTTTACGACAGCGTGGACGGCGTGGGCCTGCGCGGGCCCAACGACATCGTCTTCGACGCCGAGGGCGGCTTCTATTTCACCGACCTGGGCAAGGTGCGGGGCGCCGAGATGGACCTGGGCGGCGTCTACCACGCCCGGCCCGATGGCCAAGAGGTGCATGCGGTGGCGCGCCCGGTGCTGACGCCCAATGGCATCGGCCTGTCGCCCGACGGCCGCACGCTGTATTACGCCGAAACGGCCGGCGCCCGGGTGTGGGCGCACGACATCGCCGGGCCCGGGCAACTGGCGCGGCTGGGGTGGCCGTCGCCTTACGGGGGGCGCCTGCTCACCGCGTCGCCGGGCGGGCACTTTCAGCGCTTTGATTCGCTGGCGGTCGACGCGCTGGGCAATGTGTGCGTGGCCACGCTGATGCACGGCGGCATCACGGTGGTGTCGCCAGACGGGCGCTTGGTCAGCCACGTGCCGCTGGACGACCCCTTCACCACCAACCTGTGTTTCGGTGGCCCCGAGTTGCGCACGGTGTACGTGACCTTGTCGGGCAGCGGGCGCCTGATCGCCATCGACGACTGGCCGGTGCCGGGGCTGCGGCTGAACTGGGAGGCTTGAATGGACCACCCGCACCCGCACCCGAACCAACACGACCTGCGCGATCCCCACCACCCGCACGCGCGCGTGGCCAGCAGCTTTGCGCGGCAGGGCCTGATGGCGACCCTGGGTGCGCGGCTGTTGTTGGTGGCCGACGGCGAAGTGCAGATCGAACTGCCGTTCTCCCCGGCGGTGTCGCAGCAACACGGGCATGTGCACGCGGGTGCGGTCACCAGCGTGGTGGACAGCGCCTGCGGCTACGCGGCGCTGACCCAGGCGCCGCCCGGCTTCGAGGTGGTCACGGCCGAGTTCAAGATCAACCTGATGCGCCCGGCCATCGGCGAGCGATTCGTCGCGGTGGGCCGGGTGCAGAACGCGGGCCGCCTGCTCACGGTGTGCCGCGGCGAGTTGCTGGCGCACGCGAACGGCGGGGTCAAGGTGGTGGCCTTGATGCAGGCCACCATCGTGAACGTGCAACGCTGACGGCACTGCCGCCGCCTGGGTCACGGGCGCGCCGGCTGCAGGCTCAATCGCCGCGGCCCAGCCACCTCAGCAGCATCTCGTACAGCGGTTCGGGCTCCACCGGTTTGGCCAGCACGTCGCTCATGCCGGCGGCCAGGCACAGCGTGCGGTCTTCGACGAAGGCGTTGGCGGTGACGGCGATGACCGGCGGTGCGTCGGGGCGGGCGTCGCGCAGGCGGCGGGTGGCCTCCATGCCGTCGAGCACGGGCATCTGCACGTCCATCACGATCAGGTCGAAGCGCGTGCGCAGCGCCTGGTCCAGCGCGTCCTGCCCGTTCTCGGCCAGGTCCACCTGCAGCCCGGCGTCTTGCAGCAGGGCGCCCAGCACCTCGCGGTTGATCTCGTTGTCTTCGGCCAGCAGCACGCGGGCGCCGCGGTGATGCGCGCTCAGCCGCTCGAAAGCGGGCTCGGCCGTCGCGGTGAGCGGGGCCGAGGGGTGGGTGTCGTCGAGCGCCGACACCACCTGCAGCCGCGCCGTGAACCAGAACTGGCTGCCTTCGCCCAGTCGGCTGCTGGCGCCGGCCTCGCCGCCCATCAGCGTGGCGAGTTGCCGGGTGATGGCCAGGCCCAGCCCGGTGCCCCCATAGCGCCGCGTGGTCGACGCATCGGCCTGCTCGAACTTCTGGAACAAGCGCGGCATCGCCTCCTCGGCGATGCCGATCCCGGTGTCCGACACGGTGAAGCGCAGCAGCACCGTCGGCGCCTCGTGCTCCACCACGTCGACCGCGATGTCGACCTGGCCGTGCGCGGTGAACTTGATGGCGTTGTTGACGTAGTTCAGCAGCGCCTGCTGCAGGCTGACCATGTCGCCGTGCAGCCCCGCCGGCAGCGCGGGCACCGCGGTGCGCACCGCCAGGCCCTTGGCCCGCGCCCGGTCGTCGACCATCGACAGCACGGCGCCCACCACGACGGCAACGTCCAGCGGCTGGTCGTTCAACTGGTGCTTGCCGGCCTCGATCTTCGACAGCTCCAGCACCGAGTTCAACACCATCAGCAGGTGGTCCGCCGAGCGGTGCAGCTTGTCCAGCAAGGTCGACTGCTGGGTGCTCAGGCCACTGTTGCGCAGCAGGTGCACCAGGCCGATCACGCCGTTCAGGGGCGTGCGGATCTCGTGGCTCATGTTGGACACGAAGGTGCTCTTGCTCAGGCTGGCCGCTTCGGCGGCCTCCTTGGCCTGCTGCAGCGCCTGGCTTTGCGCGGCCAGGGCCTGCTCGGCGCGCACCCGCTCCACGTCGGACCAGATGCGCTGGGCCACTTCATCGATCAGGCTCAGGTCGGCTTCGGTCCATTGGCGCGGCTGCCGGTCGTGCACGAAGAGGGCCGCCACCAGCCGGCCGTCCTTGATCAACGGCACCTGGGCCGCCGCGGCGATCGACAGCACGAGGTAGGCCGACCGCTGGGCGTCGGTGAGGCTCGGGTCGCGGGCCACGTCGTTCAGCACCACCCGCTCGCCGCGGCGCAGCCGCGTGGCCAGCTCGACGCCGTAGTTGCTGTAACGGTGGCGGCCCTCGACGCTGGGCACGCCCTGGGCGTAGCAGCGCTCCACCGTCAAGTGCACGCCATCGCCATCGTCCTCGGCATAGCCGACGCGGCAGGCCCGCAGGTGCTCGCCCAGGCGCTGGGCGGCTTGCAGGCGCACGTCGTTGGCGTCGCTCAGGTGGCGCAGGGCGTCGCTCAGGCCGACCATGAACGATTGCCGCGCCTCGCTGTCGCGCAGCCGTTGCTCGGAGCGCTTGCGTTCGGTGATGTCGGTGTGGGTGCCGATCATGCGCAGCGGCTGGCCCAGCGGCGATCGCACGATGGCCTTGCCGCGCGACTCCACCCAGACCCAGTGCCCGGCTTTGTGGCGCGCGCGGAACTCGGCCACGTAAATGGGCGTGCGGCCCGACAGGTGGTCCTGCATCGCGGCGTTGATCGTCGTCAGGTCGTCCGGGTGAAAGCGCGCAAAGCCGTCGACCACCGACGTGCCCAGCTCGTCCGGCGTGTGGCCCAGCATCTCGGCGTAACGCGCCGAATAGTGCACTTGGCCGCGCATCAGGTCCCAGTCCCACACGCCCTGGGCCGCGCCTTCCAGTGCGAAGTTCCAGCGCTGTTCGGCTTCGCGCAGCTGGTCTTCGAGCCGGCGCGAATCGTCGGCGTCCACGCAGATGCCGGTGACCAGCGTGGCGCGGCCCGAGGCGTCGTAGCTGGCGCGGCCCAGCACGTCGATCCAGCGTTCGCCGCCGCTCGGGGTCACGATGCGGCAGCGGTTGAACAGCGTCGACCGGGTTCGCACGCCTTCGTCCATGCGGGCCCGCACACGCGCGCGGTCGTCGGGGTGGACCAGCGCCATGAAGCCTTCGACATCGGGCGCACCGTCGGCCGGGTCGCGTTCGAACAGCCGGTACATGCCGGGCGACCAGAACGCGGTCTGGCGCAGGCGGTCCCATTCCCAGTTGCCGGCCTTGGCGGCTTCCTCGGCGAAGTCCTGCCGGCGCTCGGCGTCGCGCAGGGCGCGTTCGCGCACCACCAGGCCGTCCAGCCGAATCACCTCGGCCAGCCACGCGGGCCGGCCGGGGTCGCCCGTCAGGCGGCGCAGCCGCAGGTGCACCGCCACCGGTGCCGCGTCGCCCACGCTGCACTGGGCGGCCACCTCGCGGACGGTGTTCGGGTCGGCCAGCACTTGCGCCACGGTGTGGGCCATGGACACGCCGGGGTCGGTGCTGAAGGGCGACCAGTCCAGGCTGCGGCCGGCGGCGCTGCCCGGCGGCCATCCCAGCAGTGCGCACACGGCGCGGTTGGCGTGCAGCACCGTGCCTTCGCGGTCGACCACCAGCGTGCCCACACTCGCGTGGGCATCGATCAGGGCCAGCAGGTCGGGGTGGACAAGGCTCATGGGGACAACAGATGACATCACAACACGACAGTGAACGACGGCGACCCAAAGCGAGCAAAAGCGGGCGGCGGGGCAGGGTGGTGCTTGCCGATACCCGCACTGCCACTGGCCAGGATTCTGGCGGCGCGCCGCGGTCCCCCGCGTCAGCATCGTCCCGCGGATCGGGGGTGGTCTCCCCTCGGCGATCTGCCTGCGGCGGCCTCACTCCGTCGCCCTGTCCTCGAGACGCCCCATCAGGCCATGTCGGCGCCGCGCCGACAATGGCACGCCTGTGCCAGACCGACCCCCCCCCCGATGCATGCCCTGTTGAACGCCGTTGCCACCCTGGCGCGGCCCCGCGACGCCCAGCGCCTGTTCCACGGCCGCGGGGGCCTGCACCCCGGCTGCGCGCATTGGTCCCTGGACTGCTTCGACCCCGTGTTCCTGTCGACCAGCCACCAGCCCGCCACCGCCGACGAGCTCGCCGCCCTGCACCAGGCGCTGAGCCGCCGCTGGGCCGAGCTGGCGCCCGGCGAGCCCTTGAACTGGGTGCACCAGGGCCGCCACGACGGCCGCAGCGAGGCCCGCCTGATGGCCGGGTCGGTGCCCGACCCGCACCTGGTGAGCGAGGACGGCGCGCGGTTTCTGGTGCACCTGCTGCGCGGCCAGAACCACGGGCTGTTCCTGGACATGGCCGCCGGCCGGCGCTGGGTGCGGTCGCTGGCCGCGTCGCAGCCGCGTCTGAAGGTGCTGAACCTGTTCGCCTACACCTGCGCGTTCTCGGTGGTCGCGCGCCTGGCCGGCGCCGCGCACGTCACCAACCTCGACATGAGCCACGGCGCCCTGGCCATCGGCCAGCAGAACCACCACCACAACGGCCTGCGCGACGGGGTCAGCTTCCTGGCCCACGACCTGTTCAAGACCTGGGGCAAAGTGGCGCGCGGCGGGCCCTATGGTCTGGTCATCGCCGACCCGCCCAGCCACCAGGTGGGCAGCTTCGTGGCGACCAAGGACTACCCCCGGCTGATCCGCCGCCTGCCCGACCTGTTGCTGCCCGGTGGCCGCGCGATGCTGTGCCTGAACGCCCCCGAGCTGGGGCCCGAGTTCTTGGTGGACGCGGTGCGCGACGCCGCGCCGGCGCTGGTCTTCGAGCAGCGCCTGGACAATCCCGCCAGCTTCGCCGACGCGTCCGCGAGCCGGGCACTCAAAGTGCTTGTGTTCCGGCTGCCCGAGCGGCCGGGCCAGTCCGACGCCACCGCCGATGGCCTCACCCACCCCCTTGTTGTCCCATGAACCTGATGAGCCCCTTGAACCCGTTCCGCGCGCTGGCTGGTGGCTGGCGGCCCCGCGCGGTGCTTGTCCTCACCGTGGCGGCGCTGGCCGTGGGCGGCAGTGTCCGTGCAGCCGAGCCCACCGCCCCCAACACGTCCAACGCGCCCAGCGCCAGCTGGCGCACCGCACCGCGCCACTCCGCGGGCCTGGCGCCAGACCCCAAGGCCCTGGCCGACCTGGCCATCGTGCAGGTCTACGCGGCCGCCACCTTCGGCTGGCGTGGCCACTTCGCGGTGCACCCGTGGATCATCTACAAGCGCGCCGGCGACGACCGCTACACCCGCTACGACGTCGTGGGCTGGTCCGCGCCGCAGGTGGTGCGCCGCAACTTCGCCTTGCCCGACGGCCTGTGGTACGGCGCCCGCCCGCAGGTGCTGGTGGACCACCGCGGCGCCCCGGCCGCCGCCATGATCGAGGCCATTGAAGCCGCCATCGCGAGCTACCCTTACGCCGACCGCTACCTCAGCTACCCCGGTCCCAACAGCAACACCTTCCTCGCCCACATCGGCCGCGAGGTGCCGGCACTGCAGCTGGACCTGCCGGCCAACGCCATCGGCAAAGACTACCGGCCGTGGACGCGCCCGCTGGGGGTCTCGCCGACGGGGTCGGGCGTGCAGGTCTCGCTGTGGGGGCTGCTCGGGCTCAGCGTGGGTCTGCAGGAGGGGGTCGAGGTGAACCTGCTGGGCCTGAACTTCGGCGTTGACCTGAACCGGCCAGCCTTGCGCCTGCCTTTCATCGGCCGGCTGGGCTGGAGCGAGCGCAGCGAGTCCGGCCCGCGTGGCTTGGCGGACGCGGGGCCCGAGCTGGAGGGCGAGCAGGTGTCCGAGCGGGTGTCCGAAGCCAGGCCCTCCGCGCCCTGATCCCCGGCCCCGGGGTTCCTTGCATTGCCGGCACCGCGGGCCGGTGGGATCATCCTTCAACGCCATTCCCAGCGAGTGCCCTTGAACACCCTCGACACCGATTACCTGGTCATCGGCAGCGGCACCGCCGGCCTGGCCTTCGTGGACACGCTGATCGAACGCAGCGACGCCCACGTCACCTTGGTGGACCGCCGCGGCCAGCCCGGCGGCCACTGGACCGACGCCTACCCCTTCGTTGCGCTGCACCAGCCCTCGGCCTTCTACGGTGTCAATTCGCTGCCGCTGGGCAGCGGCCGCAAGGACACCAACGGCCCGAACGCCGGCCTGTACGAACTGGCCACCGGCCCCGAGATCAACGCCTACTTCGACCGGGTCGTCAAGGACCGGTTGCTCCCCAGCGGCCGCGTGCGCTACCTGCCGATGCACCACCACCTGGGCGACGGCTGCATCGAAAACCTGCTGTCCGGCGAGCGCACCCAGGTGCGGGCGCGCCGCCGGCTGGTGGACGCCCACTACGGCGGCCCAAGCATCGCCGCCACCCACACGCCGCGCTTCGCCGTCGACCCCGGCGTGCGCCTGGTGCCGCCCAATGCGCTGCCCGGCCTGTGGCACACCGCGCCGTCCGCCGCCGGGCAAGGGGGGCGGCCACGGCACGTGGTGGTGCTGGGCGCCGGCAAGACCGCGCTGGACGCGCTGGTGTGGCTGTTGAACGCGGGCGCCTCGCCCGAGCACCTTCAGTGGGTGGCGCCGCGCGATGCGTGGTTGATCGACCGCCTCACCACCCAACCCGGCGCCGAGTTTTTCGACCAGGCCATCGGTGGCCAGGCGCGGCAGATGCAGGCCTTTGCCGAGGCGACCTCGCTGGACGACCTGTTCCTGCGCCTGGAAGCCGCCGGCCAGCTGCTGCGCATCGACCGCAGCCGCCTGCCCACGATGTTCCACCTGGCCACGGTGTCGCAGGGCGAGGTGGCGCTGTTGCGCCGCGTCACAAACGTGGTGCGCCGGGGCCGCGTGCAGCGGCTCGCCGTGGACCACCTGCAGCTTCAACACGGTCGCGTGGACGTGCCGGCCGACACGCTGTTCGTCGACTGCACGGCATCGGCGGTGGAGCCGCGCCCGGTGCAGCCGATTTTTCAGGACGGACGCATCGTGCTGCAGCTGGTGCGCCTGCCGCTGCCGTCCTTCAGCGCGGCCATGACCGCCTTCGTCGAAACCCACTGCGACAACGACGCCGACCGCAACCGCCTGTGCGCCACCGTGCCCTTCCCGCACCGCATGGCCGACTACCCGCGCTCGATGATGGCCAGCCTGCGCAACCAGATGGCCTGGGGTCAGGACAAGGCGGTGCGCCAATGGCTGCGTGACAGCCGCCTGGACGGCTTTGCCAAGCTGATCGCCGGCATCGACCCGCAGGACACCGACAAGCTGGCCACGCTGGCCCGGCTGCGCGAGTCCACCGGCGCGGCGATGGCGAACTACCCGCGGCTGATGGCCGCCATCGACGGCCAGCCCTGACCCCGCGCGCGGCGCGGCCGGTGCCACCCGCGCCGCGGCCCCGCAGGCCGCCGGCACTTTGCCACCCCCCGCCCCAACCCCACCCCACCTTCCCACCGCGGACCAAACCCAGCCCAGGAGCCTGAATGTTTCGCCAGAAGTACCTTGACCACGCCGAAATCCTTGACCAGTTGCAGGCCTGGGTGCAACAGCACCCCGGCGTGGCCCAACTGGGCAGCCTGGGCACGAGCGCGGGCGGCCGCGACATCCCGATCCTGACCATCGGCCGCGACCCCGGCCGGGCGCGGCCCGCGGTGTGGATCGACGGCAACATGCACGCCAGCGAGGTCTGTGGCTCCAGCGTGGCGCTGGCCATCGCCGAGGACCTGCTGGCGCTGCACCAGGGCGCCACCACCGTCGGTGGCAAGCCGCTGCCGGCGCACATGGCGCAAGCGCTGTGCGAGACGCTGTTCTATGTGGTGCCGCGCATCTCGCCCGACGGCGCCGAGGAGGTGCTCAAGCGCGGCCGCTACGTGCGCTCCAGCCCGGTGAACGACGGGCCCAACCAAGGCCACGCGCACTGGGTCAGCGAGGACATCGACGGCGACGGCCACGCCGGCTACATGCGCCAGCAGGACCCGCACGGCGAGCTGGTCGAGCTGCGCGGCGAGGACGGCCAGCCGCTGGTGCCGCCGGTGATGGTGGCGCGCCAGCCCGAGGACGAGGGACCGTTCTACAAGCTGTACCCCGAGGGCCGCATCGCCCAGTTCGATGGCCGCAGCATCCCCACGCCCTACTACCTGGGCGACAACCTGTACGACTTCAACCGCAACTTTCCCTACCACTGGGCGCCCGAGCCGCAGCAAGCCGGCGCCGGCCACTACCCCGGCAGCGCCCCGGAAACCCGGGCCGTGCTCGACTTCGCCACCCGCCACCCCAACATCATGGTGTGGCTGAACCTGCACACCTTCGGCGGCGTGCTGATCCGCCCGCTGGGCGACCAGCCCGACGCGAAGATGAACCCCGGCGACCTCGGCGTGTTCGAGCAGGTCGAGGCCTGGATGACCGAGCACACCGGCTACGCCACCGTCAGCGGCTTCCACGAGTTCCTGTACGAACCCGACAAGCCGCTGCACGGCGACCTGTCCGACTACGCCTACCACCAGCGCGGGGCGCTGGCCTACGTGGTCGAGCTGTGGGACCTGTTCAAGCAACTGGGCATCGAGCGGCGCAAGCCCTTCGTCGACCACTACTCGAAGCTCAGCCGCCAGGACATGCGCGCGCTGGCCGCCTTCGACCGCGACCACAACGCCGGCCGCCTGTTCGGCCCCTGGAAGAAGGTGCCGCACCCGCAGCTGGGCGAGGTCGAGGTCAACGGCTTCGACCCGCGCGTGGGCATCTGGAACCCGCCCTATGAGCAGCTGGCCGAGACCTGTGCCGGGCAGAGCGCGGCCTTCCTGCGGGTGGCCGCGCTGGTGCCGCGCCTGACCTTGGAGGTCGTGCGCCAGGAGCGCCAGGGCGACCACACCCGCATCGACGTGCGCGTGGCCAACCACGGCTACCTGGCCACGCACGGCCTGCCGTCGGCCAAGGCGCTGCCGCTGTCCGAGCCGCTGCGCTTCAGCGCCTGCGGCGAGGGCGTGGCGGTGCTGGCGCCCACCGAGGCCATCGTCGAGCTGGGCCACCTGGACGGCTGGGGCAGCGGCCTGCACGGCGGCGCCAGCGTGTTTTCGCCGTGGACCCGCGGCAACGGCCACGAGCGCACGGTGAGCCTGCTGGTGTCGGGCACGGGCCGGCTGCACGTGGCCGTGAACAGCTGCCGCGTGGGCCACCACGCGTTGAGCATCGACGTGGCCTGACACGCCGGCTTCGCACCATGGCCTGACCGCCGCGCCCACGCATGCTGCCCGACATCGATTCCCTGGCCCTGTTCGTGCGCGCCGCCGAACTGCGCAGCCTGACCAAGGCCGCCGAGGCCTCTCACATCGGCCTGGCCGCCGCCAGCCGGCGCATGGCGCTGCTGGAACACCGCTTCAAGACCGCGTTGCTGGAGCGTTCGCCGCGCGGCGTGGAGGTGACGCCCGCCGGTGCCACGCTGCTGGTGCACGCCAAGGCGTTGCTGATGCGCCTGAACGACATGCAGCTGGACATGAACGACCACGCCACCGGCAAGCGTGGCGCGCTGCGCCTGCTGGCCAACACCTCGGCGATGACGGAGTTCCTGCCCGACGACCTGGCCGCCTACTCGCGTGGCCACCCCGACGTTCGCCTGATCGTCGAGGAGCGCTGGAGCGCGGAGATCGTCAAGGAGGTGCTGTCGGCCGACGCCGACATCGGCATCATCTTGGAGGGCCTGCGCACCGAAGGCCTGGCCGTCTACCCCTACCGCAGCGACCGCATCGCCGTGGTGCTGCCCGCCGACCACCCGCTGGCCCGCGACGAAGCGCTGCGTTTCGTCGACGTGCTGGACCACGACGTGGTGGCGCTGGAAAGCGGCTCCTCGATGATGCGGCTGCTGGCCGAACAGGCCGTGGTGGCCGAGCGCACCTTGCAGCTGCGCATCCAGGTGCGCAGCTTCGAGGCGGTGTGCCGCATGGTGCAGGCCGGCCGCGGCCTTGGCCTGTTGCCTTACCAGGCCGCCGTGGCGCTGGGGCGTGGCATGGGCCTGGTGGTGCGCGCCCTGCCCGAGGAATGGGCCGAGCGCCGGATGCTGATCTGCGTGCGCAAGGAACGCGCGCAGAACAGCTCGGTGGACACGCTGCTGCAGCACCTGCGCACCGTGGCGCAGGCGCCGTCTGCGGTGCCCTCGCCAGCCCAGTTGCCAGACTGAACCGGCGCATCCGGGCAGGCCCCTCGGGCAAACCCGAAGCTCGAATTTCGACAAGCCTGGCTTGCCCAGATTCCGATGGACCGGGCAGGGCGGTCTCCCAAGAATGCCGAGCAGGTCGCACCGCGCCGTGAGCGCGGTCGGCCCTCGTCAATTCCAACGGAGACACTGCATGAACAAGCTGATCCGCGCGGGCGTGGCCGGGCTGAGCCTGATGACCGCTGCCGTGCTGGCCCACGCCCAGGGCAAACCGGCCGAGCTCAAGATCGGCATGACCACCTTCTTGTCCGGCCCGGCCGCCGTGTTCGGCATCCCGGGCAAGGCCGCCGCCGAGATCGTCATCGACGACATCAACGCCGCCGGCGGTGTGGGCGGCGTCAAGCTCAAGCCGGTGATCATCGACGAGGGCATCGGCGGCGACAAGCTGCTCAGCGAGTACCGCCGCGTGGTGCAGGAAGAGGGCGTGAAGGTCACGCTGGCCTCGATTTCCAGCGGCAACTGCAACGCGCTGGCCCCAGTGGCCGAAGACCTGAAGGTGCTCAATGTGATGTGGGACTGCGGCACCGAGAAGGTGCTGGAGAACCGCCGCTTCAAGTACGTGGTGCGCACCCAGGCGAACGCGACCTCTGAGATGGTGGCCACCGTGCTGCACCTGCTGCGCAACAAGCCCAACTTCAAGACCATCGCGGTGGTCAACCAGGACTACGCCTGGGGGCGCGATTCCTGGGAGATCTTCATCAACACCCTGCGCGCGATGAAGCCCGACGTGCAGGTGGTGGCCGAGCTGTTCCCCAAGTTCGGCTCCACGGACTTCAGCTCGGAGATCAGCCGGCTGCAGGCGCTGTCGCCGGACGTCATCCTCAGCACCTCCTGGGGCGGCGAACTGGACACGCTGATCCGCCAGGCCGCCCAGCGCGGGCTGATCCGCACCGCGACCTGGGTGCTGCCGCTGGCCGAGAGCTCGCTGGAGCGGGTGGGCAAGGCCCTGCCCGACGGCGTGCTGGTGGGCATGCGCGGCGACCACTACTTCCTGCACCCGGAACTGAAGGACGACGCCAAGCACAAGGCCTTCGTCGAGAAGTACCGCGCCAAGACCAACCAGTACCCGATCTACTCGGCCTACCACGCGGCCGCCGCCATCCAGGCCGTGGCCGATGCCTACAACGCGGCCATCAAGGCCAACGGCGGCAACTGGCCCAGCACCGAGCAGGTGGCCGACACGATGCGCACGCTGAAGTTTCGCGGCCTGACCCGCCCGGTGCAAATGCGCGAGGACGGCCAGGGCCTGGAAGACCAGATGCTGGGCGTGACCAAGATGACCCCGGCCTACCCCTTCCCGGTCATTCAAGGCCTGACGATCTACCCGGGCGAGATGGTGCAGAACCCGGTGGGCACCAAGTCGCCGGAGTGGGTCAAGACCCTGAAGCCCGAGCTGCAGAAGGACCCGCGCATCAAGGCTTTCTGATGCCCCTGCCCACCCCGACGCCCCGCCCCCCACACCCATGAACTCGACCCTGTTCGTCCTGGCCCTGCTGGACGGCACCACCCAGGCTGCGCTGCTGTTCCTGGTGGCGCTGGGCCTGACGCTGATCTTCGGCGTGCTGCGCATCCTCAACGTGGCGCACGGCAGCTTCTACGCCTTCGGCGGCTACGCGGCGGCCAAGCTCAGCGCGCTCATCGCCAACGGCGAATCGGTGCCGCTGTCGCTGCTGGCGCTGCTGCTGGGCGCGGTGCTGATGGGTGTGCTGCTGGGCGTGGTCATCGAGATGGGGCTGGTGCGCCGCATCCTGACCATCGACCCGGTGATGCAGCTGCTGGCCACCTTTGCGGTGTTCATGATCATGGAAGACCTGCAGCGCCTGGTGTGGGGCGCGAGCCCCGTGTCGGTGACGCACGCGGTGGACGCCATGGGCACGCTCAGCGTGGGCACGGTGACCTACACCACCTACCAGCTGGTGTTGCTGCCGCTGGCCGCGGTGGCGGTGTTCCTGGCGCTGCGCTGGTCCCTGGGCCACACCCGCTTCGGCCGGCAGATCATGGCCGTCACCCACCACCGCGAAGTGGCCAGCGCCATGGGCATCAACGCGCGCCGGGTGGGGCTGCTGACCTTCTGCCTGGGCGCGGTGATGGGCACCCTGGGCGGGGCGCTGGCCTCGCCCACCACCGCGCTGGTGCCGGGCATCGGTGGCGACATGATGGTGCTGTCCTTTGCGGTGGTGGCGGTGGCCGGGCTCGGGCAGATCACCGGCACCGCGGTGGCGGCGCTGCTGATCGGCATGGGCAAGGCCTTCGCCGTGTACCTGCTGCCCGAGCTGGATGTGCTGGTGCCCTACCTGATCATGCTGGCGGTGCTGCTGTGGCGGCCGCAGGGCCTGTTCGCGGTGGCCGAGTCGCGGAGGGTGTGATGCTGGTGCGCAGCGCCCCCTGGGTCATCGCCGTGTTGTCGCTGGGCCTGGGCCTGGCCTTTCCCTGGCTGAAGACGCCGCTGATCATCGGCCTGTCCTACGGCTTTGCCGCGCTGGGCGTGGGCTTGCTGATCCGCGCCGGCCAGGTGTCCTTCGGCCACGCCGGCTTCACCTGCCTGGCCGGCTACGCGCTGGTGGTGGTCACCCGCGCGTGGCCGCAGGCCGACGGGTTGCTGCTGCTGGTCGTGGGCGCGCTGGCGGGCCTGGTCAGCGGCGCGCTGGTCGGGCCCTTCATGTCGCGCTACCGCGGCATCTTCTTCGGCATGCTGAACCTGGCGCTGTCGATGGTGCTGTTCGCGGTGCTGGGCAAGTTCTACCACCTCACCGGCGGCACCGACGGACTGCGGCTGGAGCGCCCGCCGCTGTTTGGCCAGGTGCTGGAACGCGCGCACTACGAAACCGGCCTGCTGGTGCTCAGCGCCGTGCTGGTGGTGGCGGTGTGCGCGCTGGTGCGGCGCTTCCAGGCCTCGCCCACCGGGCAGGCGCTCGCGGCCCTCAAGTCCAACGAGGTGCGGCTGGAATACCTGGGCATCTCGGCGCGCTGGGTGTTCTACAAGGGCTATGTGGCCTCGGCCACGCTGTGCGGCTTTTCCGGCGGCATGTTTGCGCTGGTGCAGGGCCTGGTCACACCGGAAATGGGCTACTGGGTGCGCTCGGGCGAATACGTCTTCATCGCCGTGCTGGGCGGCACGCTGCAGCCGGTGGGCGCCTTCCTGGGTGCCATCGCCTTCGAGTTCCTGAAACTGTTCGCGGCCTCGGCGCTGACCGGGGCCTGGCAGATGGTGATCGGCGCGGTGCTGCTGGTGCTGATCTTCGTGGCGCCGGCGGGCCTGGTGGCCTGGCTGGTGCGCATCGACCAACGGCGCGCCCAGCGCGCGTCGAACTGAGTGGCGGCACGCATGGCTTCCCTGCTTCAAACCCGTGGCCTCACGCTCAAGTTCGGCGGCGTGGTGGCCGCCGACGGCATCGACTTCGACCTGCAGCCCGGCGAACGCCTGGCCGTGATCGGGGCCAACGGCGCCGGCAAGACCACCTTCATCAACATGGTCACCGGCTACATCAAGCCCTCGGCCGGGCAGATCCATTTCGACGGCATCGACATCACCCGCAAGCACCCGCGGCAGATCGTGCAGTGCGGCATCGGCCGCTCGTTCCAGCTGCCCCAGCTGTTCCTGGAGCACACCGTGCGCGAGAGCGTGGAACTGGCCATCGCCGCCCGCCAGGGCCGCATGAGCCTGCTGCGCCCGATGGCGCGCTGCGTGGACCGCGACGAGGTGGACCACGTGCTGCAGGTGGTGGGCATGGCCGCGCGCGCCGGCGACCGCTGCGACAGCCTGCCCGAAGGCCACCGCAAGCTGCTGGACATCGCGATGGCGCTGGTGCTGCGGCCCAAGCTGCTGATCATGGACGAGCCCACCAGCGGCGTGGCCGCCGACGAAAAGCACCCCTTGATGGCCACCATCATGAAGGCGCTGTCCGAGCGCAGCGTCACCGCCATCTTCGTCGAGCACGACGTGGACATCGTCAACGAATACGCCACGCGGGTGGCGGCGTGGATTGCCGGGCGCATCGCCGCCGACGGCCCGCCCGCGGTGGTGATGAACGACCCCGAGGTCCGCACCGTGGTGCTGGGCCATTGACCCGCGCCCTGCCAAGACCGCCCCGAAGGACCCCCCGATGCTGACCCTGAGCAACGTGTCCGTGGACATCGCCGGCATCACCGTGCTGCGCGCGGTGTCGCTGGACCTGCAGGCTGGCACCACCTACGCGGTGGTCGGCCGCAACGGTGCCGGCAAGACCACGCTGCTGCGCACGGTGATGGGCTTCACCGCGCTGCGCGGCGGCGAGATGACGCTGGCCGGCCAGAACCTGCGCGCGCTGCCGTCGCACACCCGCGCCGCGCTGGGCGTGGGCTACGCGCCCGAGGAACGGGTGCTGTTTCCCACGATGTCGGTGCGCGACAACCTGCGCCTGCCCTGCGAGGCCATCGGCCTGGGCGAGGCCGAGATCGCCCGCCGCATCGAGCAGACCGTGGACATCGTGCCGCAGATCAAGGACATGCTGCCGCGCTCGGCCGCGGCGCTGTCGGGCGGCCAGGGCAAGATGGCCGCGCTGGCGCGCGCGCTGATGGTGGGCACGCGGCTGGTGATGGTGGACGAGCCCTTCCAGGGCCTGGCCCCGGCCCTGGCGCGGCAGTACGCCGAAGCGCTGAGCCGCATGGTGCGCGTGCGCCCCGACCTGTGCATGGTCATCACCGAATCCAACCGCGCGCTGCTCGACCGCGTGCAGTGCAGCACCCTGACGCTGGAGCGCGGCGCGCTGGCGGCCGAGCCTGCAGCCCCCGCCGTGGCCAGCCCCACCGCGGCCACCCCCACCGCGGCCACCCCCACCGCGTGACGCCTTCCCCTTCTTCAAGGACCCCGCCGATGCGCCCCAACGACCCCACCTTGTTCCCCGCGGCCCCCGACCGCCACGACGGCCAGCCGCTGTACCGCCACCTGATCGGCAACGCCTGGGTGGCGGGGCAGGGCGCCCCGCTGCCGGTGGTGGCGCCGGCCACCGCCACGCCCTTCGCGCACCTGGCGCGCGGCGGCGCGGCGCAGATCGACGCCGCCGTGGCCGCCGCCCGCGCCGCGCTGGACGGCGATTGGGGCCGCCTCACCGCGCTGGAACGCGGCCGGCTGATGCTGCGCTTCGCCGCCCTGGTGCTGGACCACCTGGAACGCCTGGCCTGGCTGGAAGCGCACGACACGGGCAAGCCCATCTCCCAGGCCCGCGCCGACATGCGGGCGGTGTCCCGCTATTTCGAGTTCTATGGCGCCGCGGCCGACAAGGTGCACGGCGAAGTCATTCCCTACCTGAACGGCCACAACGTCACCGTGGTGCGCGAGCCGCTGGGCGTGACCGCGCACATCACGCCCTGGAACTACCCGGCGCAGATGTTCGGCCGCACCATCGCGCCGGCGCTGGCCATGGGCAACGCCGCGGTCATCAAGCCCGCCGAGGAAGCCTGCGCGGTGTGCCTGGAGTTCGGCGCCTTGGCGGTGGCCGCGGGCTTTCCGCCGGGTGCGCTGAACATCGTCACCGGCCTGGGCGAGGAAGCGGGCGCCGCGCTCAGCGCGCACCCGGGCATCAACTTCATTTCCTTCACCGGCTCGCCGGAGGTGGGCAAGCTGGTGCAGGCCGCCGCCGCCCAGCACCACGTGCCGGTGGTGCTGGAGTTGGGCGGCAAGTCCCCGCAGGTGGTGTTTGCCGACGCCGACCTGGACGCCGCCGCCACCACCGTGTGCAAGGCCATCACGCAGAACGCCGGGCAGACCTGCTCGGCCGGCAGCCGCGTGGTGGTGGAGCGGTCCATCTTCGAGCCCTTCATGGCGATGGTGGCCGAGCGCTTCCGCGCGCTGCGCATCGGCCGGCCCGAGGACGACGCCGACCTGGGCCCGGTCATCAACGACGTGCAGCGCCAGCGCATCCTGGGCTTCATCGAACGCGCCCGGCGCGACGGCGTGCCGGTGCTGGCGCAGGCCACGCCGGCGGCCGACCTGTCGGCCGGCTACTTCGTGCCGCCCACGGTGTTCGGGCCGGTGGGCATCGACCACCCGGTGGCCTGCCAGGAGGTGTTCGGCCCGGTGCTGGCCGCCCAGGTCTTCGACACCGAGGACGAGGCCGTGGCCATCGCCAACGGCACCGAGTTCGGCCTGGTGGCCGGCGTGTGGACCCGCGACGGCGCGCGCCAGCAGCGGCTGGCCAAGCGCATCGTCTCGGGCCAGGTGTTCGTCAACTGCTACGGCGCCGGCGGCGGGGTGGAACTGCCCTTCGGCGGCACCAAGCGCAGCGGCCACGGCCGCGAAAAGGGCCTGATGGCGCTGGAAGAACTCAGCACCACCAAGACCATCGTCAACTACCACGGCTGAGCGCGCCGCGGCGCTTCAGTCACCCCTCACCGCACCCCAAGGACACCCCATGAAACAGCTTGAAGGCAAGGTCGCGATCGTCACCGGCGGGGCCGCCGGTTTTGGCGAAGGCATCGTCCGCCTGTTCGTTCAGGAAGGCGCGCGCGTGGTCATTGCCGACCTCGACGCCGCCAAGGGCGAGGCCCTGGCGGCCGCGCTGGGCGAAGCCGCGGCGTTCGCGCGCTGCGACGTGTCCAGCGGCCCCGACGTGGCCGCGCTGGTGCAGGCCTGCGTGGCGCGCTACGGCACGCCCGACATCGTCGTCAACAACGCCGGCACCACCCACGTCAACCAGCCGATGCTGCAGGTCGACGAAGCCACCTTCGACCGCATGTTCGCGGTCAACGTGAAGTCGATCTACCACATGGCCCACGCGGTGGTGCCGCTGATGCGCGCGCGCCGGCAGGGCGTGATCCTCAACGTGGGGTCGACCGCCGGCATCCGGCCGCGGCCGGGCCTGACTTGGTACAACGGCAGCAAGGGCGCGGTGAACCTGCTGTCGAAGTCCATGGCGGTGGAACTGGGGCCGGACGGCATCCGCGTCAACGCCATCTGCCCGGTGATGGGCGAGACCGGCCTGCTGGAAAAGTTCATGGGCGTGCCCGACACGCCGGAGAACCGCGCGCGCTTCCTGGCCACCATCCCGCTGGGCCGCCTGAGCCGGCCGTCCGACGTGGCCAATGCGGCCCTGTTCCTGGCCAGCGACGCGGCCGCGTTCATCAGCGGCGTCGAGTTTCCGGTGGACGGCGCCCGCACCGTGTGAGCGGCCGGGTCGCGCAGCAAGAGGCTTGACGCCCATGAGCAGCAAACCACTCCAAGGCATTGTCGTCGTCGCGCTGGAGCAGGCCGTCGCGGCGCCCTTCTGTTCCAGCCGCCTGGCCGACGCCGGGGCCCGGGTGATCAAGGTCGAGCGGCCGGAGGGCGACTTCGCGCGCGGCTACGACACCGCGGTGCACGGTGAGTCCTCGTACTTCGTGTGGATCAACCGCGGCAAGGAGTCGGTGGCGCTGGACCTGCGAGACGACGCGGCCAAGGCCACGCTGGCGGGCCTGATCGCCGCCGCGGACGTGTTCATTCAGAACCTCGCCCCGGGCGCGGCGCAGCGCCTGGGCTTCGGGTCGGACACGCTGCGCGCCCGCCACCCGCGGCTCATCACCTGCGACATCTCGGGCTACGGCGAGTCGGGTCCGCTGCACGGCCTGAAGGCCTACGACCTGCTGGTGCAGGCCGAAAGCGGCCTGGTGGCGGTCAGCGGGGCGCCGGGGCCGTGGGGCCGCATCGGCGTGTCGATCTGCGACATCACCGCGGGCATGAACGCCCTGATCGGCGTGCAGCAGGCGCTGCTGCAGCGCGAGCGCACCGGGGTGGGCAGCGGGGTCAAGGTGTCGCTGTTCGATTCGGCGGCCGAGCTGATGGCGGTGCCCTACCTGCAGGCCCGCTACGGCGACGCGGCGCCCGCGCGCGTGGGCCTGAAGCACCCCAGCATCGCCCCGTACGGCGCCTTCACCTGCGCCGACGGCCGCGAGCTGGTGCTGTCGATCCAGAACGAGCGGGAGTGGGTCAGCTTTTGCGCCACGGTGCTGCAGCAGCCCGCGCTCGCCACCGACCCGCGCTTCAACAACAACCACCAGCGCACCGCCCACCGCGACGCGCTGGAGGCCCAGATCCAGGCGGTGTTCGCGCAGCTCAGCCACGCGCAGGCGGTGGACCGGCTGACGGAGGCGCAAACCGCCTATGGCGCCATCAACTCGGTGCACGACCTGATCGCCCACCCCCAGCTGCGCACCCGCGACATCGAGGTCCACGGCAAGACCGTTCAATTGCCCGCACCGCCCTTTGTGACCGAGTGGGAGGACCCGCGCTTCGGCCCCTTGCCGCGCATCGGCGAGCACGCCGCGCTGCCGAAGGCGACCTGAGGCAGGCGCGGCGCGCGGCCCGCGGCCCGGCCCGGCCCGCGCCAGCGGGTATTCCCTCGGGCCGCGTGGTGGACTTGGTTGTAGGATGACTGACAACAAAGTCGACCACTTGGCCGGTCACCCGCCACGCCCCCACGGAGACGCCCATGAACCGCCGCCTGTTCGCCCCCGCCTTGGCCTCGGCCCTGGCGTCCACCGTGGCCCTGGTCGCCACGCTCGGCCTGCCGCTGCCCGCACTGGCCTGGCCCGACAAGGCCGTCACTGTGGTTGTGCCATTCCCGCCGGGCGGCTCCACCGATACCTTGGCGCGGGCGCTGGCGCAGCACCTGCAAACCAAGCTTGGCCAAACGGTGGTGGTCGACAACAAGGCCGGCGCCACCGGCACCATCGGCACGGCCCAGGTAGCGCGCGCGCCGGCCGACGGCCACACGCTGCTGGTCGCCTCGCTCGGGCCCTTTGTCATCGCACCGCACCTGATCAAGAACGTGCCCTACGACGCGGCCAAGGACCTGGACCTGATCACCGTCGCCGTGCAGGCGCCCAACGTGCTGGTGGTGCCCGCCGCTTCGCCGCTGAAGACGCTGGCCGACGTGGTGGTGCAGCAGAAGGCCAACCCCGGCAAGATGAGTTTTGCCTCGTCGGGCAACGGCTCGTCCGACCACCTCACGGTGGAGCTGTTCTGGCAGCAGACGGCCACCAGCGGTGTGCACGTGCCCTACAAGGGCGGGGCGCCGGCCATCTCCGACCTGCTGGGCGGGCAGGTGGACGCGTCCTTCCAGAACATCAACGCGGTGATTCAGCACATCCGCAGCGGCAAGCTGCGCGCGCTGGCCATCACCGCCGAGCGCCGCTCGCCGCTGCTCGCCGACGTGCCGACCATGACCGAGTCGGGCGTGCAGGGCGCCAACGTCTATTCGTGGCAGGCCGTGGCCGCGCCCAAGGGGCTGAAGCCGGAGGTCAAGGCCAAGGTGCACGCGGCCGTGCTGGCCGCGCTGGCCGACCCGGCGCTGCGCGCGCGCTTCGTGGACGTGGGCTTCGAGGTGGTGGGCAACACGCCCGAGCAGTTCGCGGCCTTTCAGCAGCAGGAGTTCGCGCGCTGGAAGAAGGTGATCGAGGCGGGCAAGATCACCGCCGACTGAGCGCCAACTGAGCGCCCCCGACCCGCCGCCTGCAGCCCCCTCCGCCCGCGCCCCATGCCCCAGTCCTCCTCCCCCCGCGTCACCGCCCTGCGCGTGATCCCCGTGGCCGGCCGTGATGGCATGTTGCTCAACCTCAGCGGCGCGCACGCGCCGTTTTTTACGCGCAACCTGCTGCTGCTGACCGACAGCGCCGGGCGCACCGGCCTGGGCGAGGTGCCTGGCGGCGAGAAGATCCGCCAGACGCTGGAGGACGCCGCCCCGCTGGTGGTCGGCGCCACCGTCGGCGACGTGCACCGCGTGGTGCGCGCCGTGCAGCAAGGCTTTGCCGACCGCGACGCCGGCGGCCGCGGCCTGCAGACTTTTGACCTGCGCACCACCATCCACGCCGCCACCGCCATCGAGAGCGCGTTGCTGGACCTGCTGGGCCAGCACCTGGACCTCCCCGTCGCGGCCCTGCTGGGCGAAGGCCAGCAGCGCGACGCGGTGGACATGCTGGGCTACCTGTTCTTCGTGGGCGACCGCCGATGCACGCCGCTGCCCTACGCCTCGCCCGAGGACGAAGGCCCCGACGCCGACGCCTGGTGCCGCCTGCGCCACGAACCGGCCCTGACGCCCGACGCGGTGGTGCGCCTGGCCGAGGCCGCGCGCGAGCGCTACGGCTTCAACGACTTCAAATTGAAGGGGGGCGTGCTGCCCGGCGAGGCCGAGGTGGAGGCCGTGCGCGCCCTGCACGACCGCTTCCCCGACGCCCGCGTCACGCTGGACCCCAACGGCGGCTGGCGCCTGAAGGACGCGGTGCGCCTGCTGCGCGACCTGCGCGGCGTGCTGGCCTACGCCGAAGACCCGTGCGGCGCGGAAGACGGCTTTTCCGGCCGCGAGGTGATGGCCGAGTTTCGCCGCGCCACCGGCCTGCCCACCGCCACCAACATGGTCGCCACCGACTGGCGCCAGCTGGCCCATGCGCTGTCGCTGCAGGCGGTCGACATCCCGCTGGCCGACCCGCACTTCTGGACGATGGCCGGCAGCGTGCGCGTGGCCCAGACCTGCCGCGACTGGGGCCTGACCTGGGGCTCCCATTCCAACAACCACTTCGACGTCTCGCTGGCGATGTTCACCCACGTGGGCGCCGCCGCCCCGGGCCGGGTCACCGCCATCGACACCCACTGGATCTGGCAGGATGGCCAGCGCCTGACCCAGGACCCGCTGAAGATCGTGGGCGGGCAGGTGCACGTGCCACGCCGACCAGGCCTGGGCGTCGCGCTGGACATGGCCGCGGTCGACCGGGCCCACGCGCTGTACCGGCAGCACGGCCTGGGCGCCCGCGACGACGCGCAGGCCATGCAGCACCTGATCCCCGGCTGGACATTCGACCCCAAGCGGCCCTGCCTGGACCGCTGACCCAGGAGCCCCCATGAAAGAAAACCTGCTGCGCACGCTGTGGTCCCAGGACCGCGCCGCCGTCAACGGCTGGCTGGCCATCGCCAACAGCTTCTCGGCCGAGACCATGGCCCACCAGGGCTGGGACACGCTGACCATCGACCTGCAACATGGCGTCATCGACTACCCCGCCATGGTGGGCATGCTGCAGGCCATCTCCACGACCGCCACCGTGCCCATCGTGCGGGTGCCCTGGCTGGAGCCCGGCATCCTGATGAAGACGCTGGACGCAGGCGCCTACGCGGTCATCTGCCCGATGGTCAACACCCGCGAGGACGCGCAGAAGCTGGTCGCCTGGACCACCTATGCGCCCAAGGGCACGCGCAGCTACGGCCCGGTGCGCGCCACGCTCTACGCCGGCGCCGACTACCCGCAGCACGCCGACCAGACCATCGTGCGCTTCGCGATGATCGAGACCGCGCAGGCGTTGGACCACCTCGATGCCATCTTGTCGGTGGAGGGGCTGGACGCGGTCTACATCGGCCCGTCCGACCTGTCGTTGGCCTTGGGCTGCGCGCCTGCCTTCGACGACGTGCACCCCAAGGTCGCGCAGGCCATCGACCACATCCTGACCCGGGCCACGGCGCACGGGCTGCGCGCGGGCATCCACAACGGCGCGCCCGAAGCGGCGCGGGCGCGCATTGCCAAGGGCTTCCGCTTCGTCACCGTCGGCTCGGACGCGCGGCTGCTGGCCGCGGGTTCGCAGGCCCTCCTGGCGCAGATGCGGGCGCCGGGTGTGGCCGCCACCGCCAACACCACCACCACCACCACCTGCTGACCATGAAACTCGGCTTCATCGGCCTGGGCATCATGGGCGCACCGATGTGCGCCCACCTGATCCAGGCCGGCCACGAGGTGTTCGTCACCACCCGCAGCGCGCTGCCGGCCCGCATTGCCGCCACCGCGGCGCGGCCCTGTGCCACGGCGCAGCAGGTGGCCCAACGCGCCGACATCGTCTTCCTGATGCTGCCCGACACGCCCGACGTGGAGCGCGTGCTGTTTGGCGAGACCGGCGTGGCCAGCGGCCTGAGCGCGGGCAAGGCGGTGGTGGACATGAGCTCGGTCTCGCCCATCGAGACCCAGGCCTTTGCCC
>CALRPU020000045.1:0-28051 GCA_943370175.1 Hydrogenophaga intermedia
CAGGCCCGCGTCCTCGAAAGCCTCCCAGGCCAGCTCCAGCAGCAGGCGCTGCTGCGGCTCCATTTGCTGCGCCTCGCGCGCGGAGATGCCGAAGAAGTCGGCGTCGAAGGCGTCGATGCGGTCCAGGTAGCCGCCGGCAAAGATGTAGCTGCGGCCTTTGACGCTGCGGTCGGTGTCCAGGAAGCCGCGGTCCCAGCGGCCTTCGGGAAAGGACTGGATCGGGTCAACCCCGGCCTTCAGCAACGACCACAGCTGGTCGGGCGACGTCACGCCACCGGCGTAGCGGGCACTGAGGCCGATGACGGCAATGGGTTCGGCGGGCTGGGGCATCGGGAGAAATGGGTCGGACATGGCGGGCTCGGGGCGCGGTCAGCGCAGCAACTGGCTGCGGCGCTCGTGGAAGCGGTCCAGCAAGTCGCCGGCCGTTGCTTGGTGCGGGGTCAGGCTGGCCGATCGGATGCTGGGCTGGCTCAGGCCGGCCAGCCGGTCGCACACGCGCTTGTGGTCTTCGTACATCGCACCCAGCGCGGCCTTCACCGCCTGGGTGGCCTCGGGGCATTGCGTGGCGGCGCGCTCGAAGGCCGGGCGCGCACGCATCAGTTGCTGCACCAGCACCGCGTGGTCGGCCGACAGCGCGCCGCTGAAACCGGCCGGCGCATGGGGCTCGCTCATTGCCGGACGCAGCGCCTGGTCGTAGTGCTCGCGCGGAAAGTCGGCGGTGAAGCGCATGGCCAGCGCGCTGGCCGTGTAGAGGTCGGCCAGGCGCTGCAGGTGAAAGCGCGGGTCGGCGTCCGGCGCGGCCTGGGCGGCGCGCTGGAAGGCCTTGACCGCCAGCACCAGGCCCTGGGTCAGCAGGGCGAAGATCTGGTGACCGCGCACCCAGCGGCGCACGGCGGCGCTCAGCGCCCGCTCGGCATTGGGTTCGGCGGTGGGCAGCGCGAGGTTCAGCGGGACCTCGATGTGAGGCGACGCCAACGCCTGCATCGTGCGCTTCAGGGCCCACACCGCATGAGGCGTCTCGGCGTCGGCGCGCGACTCCTCGTCAAGGATGCGCTGCGCCTCGGCCAGACCGCGCCGGTAGTGGCCCACCGGGTCGCCCGTCTGGCGCGCCACGCGGAAAAAGGCGTCGTGGGGGTCGTCGGCCGACAGCAGGTCCAGCGTGGGCTCCGGGTCGCCCGGGCCCACGGCGGCACCGGCATCGACCGGGGCGAACATGGCGCGCGACACCGCCGCGTCGGCCTGAGCGGCCAGCTCGGACGCCCTCGCCAGGCGAATGGCTTGCACCGATCGGCGGATCGAGACAACTGTGCAGATCGGGTCGGACAAAGGCGTCACGTTGCTGCAACCGCGCCGCATCCTGCGGGGCCCGGGAGCCGCCCCGTCGATCAGGTCACATTGCAGTCCACGGTGGGTTTCTGGACGAAGATCTGCGCCTTGAAACAGCAAGTTGTGCTGATTGCGGCGCGATGATCCACAAAGCGTTACAAAACCAATTTATGGCGCCATCAGCCCAAGCAGAACCCCCGAGCCCGGGGGTCACCCCTTGTTCGCATGTCCGCTCCCAACGACCTTCTTCGTCCCCTCATCAACTCACCGCTCTGGCGTGAGCGCCCGGCCGAGGAGCGCGTTGCCTGGTGGGCGCGCTGTGCGCCGCTGTTGCGGATCGACCACGCGCCGGCGCCGTTCGACGGCTTGACCGAAGCGCTGGTCGACCTGACCGAGCTGACTCGGGCGCTGAACGGGCTGGACCTGACCGGCCTGGCGGGCGTGCCGACGCAGGCCGTGCCCAAGCGGCAGCTGGCCACGCTGGCGGGACGCCTGTGCGCCGAAGCGGCGCTCGTCGCCCAGGGGGAGGCGCTGGCCCAGGTCATCGGCCGCGACGACGCCGGCGGCCCGGTCTGGCCCGCGGGCTGGACAGGGTCGATCGCCCACGGCGGCGGCGTCGCCATCGCCGCGGTGGGACGCGCCGGCGGGGGGCGCTCGATCGGGGTGGACACCGAAGCGCGGATCGACGCTGCATCAACGCAACGGGCGGTGCTCACGCACTGCATCCACCCGTCGGAGCGGGCCGTGGTCCACGGCCGCCTGATGGGCGAGAGCACGCTGCAGCCCGACCTGTTGACGCTGGTCTTTGCAGCCAAGGAGGCCTACTACAAGGCCGTGCGCGGCCGGGTGGGCCGGCTGGTCGGGTTCCAGGAGATGGTGCTGCAGCCACTGGACGCCACCGCCAGCGGGTACACGCTGTGGCCCGCGGCCGGTGCGGCCGCGGACCTGCCCACGGCCCGCGGCAGCGCCCAGTGGGTGGGCGGCCGCGTGGTGGCCCGGGTGGCGGTGGCAGGTCCGCCCACGGACCGGTCGAGCTGATCGGCCCGTGGCACGGGCGGGACGGCCTGGGTGGCTGGATCAAAGACGGGATCAAAGACGGCATCACTTACGGCATTTGTTGAGCCGATGCGAATCAAGTTGATCAATTTGCTGCCGATAGCCCGGTGTGCCTCGCGCGTTCCCGCGCCGAGTCCCCTTGACCGAGCTGCCAGACCGCCATGCCCATGACCCTCAAGTTCAAGCTCCACGCCGCGTTCGGCGCACTTGCCGCGATGTTCGTGGCCCTGTCGTTCGTGTCGTTGAGCGCGCTCAACACGGCCAACGCCCGCTTCGATGCCTTCGTCAACGGCGTCAACGCCCGGGCCACGCTCGCGCACCACGTGCACGAGGCGGTCGACCAGCGGGCGATCTCGGCGCGCAACCTGGTGCTGCTGCAGCGTCCCGACGACATGGCCGCGGAGAAGGCGATGGCCGAGGCCGCGCACGCCCGGGTGGCGTCCAGCCTGGCCACCTTGAAGACCATGGCCGCGCGGGCCGATGTGCCCGAGATCGTGCGCCAGAAAGTGGCCGAGATCGACAAGATCGAATCGACCTACGCACCCGTGGCCTTGAAGATCGTTGAGCTGGCGCACTCGGGCCAGAAGGACGCCGCCATCGCGAAGATGAACAGCGACTGCCGGCCGCTGCTGGCCGCGCTGATCCGCGCCACGCAGGACTATGCCGCGCTGTCCGAATCGCGCGGCAAGGCGATGATCAGCGAGGCCCTGGCGGCCTACCAGCAGCAGCGCCTGCTGCTGATCAGCGCCACGCTGGTGTGCCTGCTGGCGGCCACCGCGGCGGGCTGGCACCTGGCCCGGGCCGTGATTCGCCCGCTGAACCACGCGGTGGACGTGGCCCGGCGCGTGGCCGGCGGCGACCTGACCGCGAACGTGCAGGTGCATTCCAACGACGAAGCCGGTCAGCTGATGCAGGCCCTGCGCGACATGCAGCGCAGCCTGACCCAGGTGGTGATGAACGTGCGCACCGGGTCGGACTCGGTGTCGATGGCCAGCCAGGAAATCGCCAACGGCAACCACGACCTGAGCTCGCGCACCGAGCACCAGGCCAGCGCGCTGGAGCAGACGGCCTCGGCGATGGAGCAGCTCAGCTCCACCGTGCGCCAGAACGCCGACAACGCGCGCCAGGCCAGCGCCCTGGCCAGCGAGGCCAGCGCCGTGGCCACGGCCGGGGGCGAGGTGGTGTCGCAGGTGGTGAGCACGATGCGCGGCATCAGCGACGCCAGCCTGCGCATCGCCGACATCATCAACGTGATCGACGGCATTTCGTTCCAGACCAACATCCTGGCGCTGAACGCCGCGGTGGAAGCGGCGCGCGCCGGTGAACAGGGCCGCGGCTTCGCGGTGGTGGCCGCCGAGGTGCGGCAGCTCGCCAGCCGGTCGGCCGGCGCCGCCAAGGAAATCAAGACGCTGATCTCCGACAGCGTGAACCGCGTGGAACAGGGCAGCACGCTGGTGGGCCGCGCCGGCAGCACGATGGACGAGATCGTCAGCAGCGTGCGCAAGGTGTCGTCGATCATGGCCGAGATCAGCTCGGCCAGCGCCGAACAAAGCGAGGGCGTGGGCCAGGTCGGGCAGGCGGTGACGCAGATGGACCAGGCCACGCAGCAAAACGCCGCGCTGGTCGAGGAAATGGCCGCCGCGGCCTCGGGCCTGCGCAACCAGGCGCAGGACCTGGTGCAGGCGGTGGCGGTGTTCCGGGTGACGGCCTGAAGGGCCACGGCGCGGCCGGCGTGACAGGCTGAGCGCCCCGCTGCAACCCCGGGCCGCGCCCTCCGCGACCCGGCACGGTGCCCCGGTGCACCGGGACAGGGAACGGCCGCGTGAGCGCGGTGCGCGGGCGCACCGGGCGGCGTCCGATCCCAACGATGACGTTCGGTGACATCCCCCATTGGGGTGAGACGGGCACGCCAATTGCGGTGGCAGGGCATTCACCACCCTGCCGAGCCCGCCTCATGCCTTCGACCGCCCGCCCGTCCCTGACCCACCGCGCGCTGCGCGCCAGCGCCCTGGCCACCGCCCTGCTGGCGGCCGGCGTGGGCAGCGTCCACGCCCAGGAGAAGACCCTGCGCATCGCGATGACCGCCGCCGACATCCCGCGCACCTTGGGCCAGCCCGACCAGGGCTTCGAGGGCAACCGCTTCACCGGCATCCCCATCTACGACGCGCTGACGCAGTGGGACCTGAGCAAGGCCGACGCGCCCAGCGTGCTGATGCCAGGCCTCGCCACCAGCTGGGCGGTCGACGCCAAGGACAAGACCAAGTGGGTCTTCAAGCTGCGCCCGGGCGTGAAGTTTCACGACGGCACGCCGGTGACGGCCGACGCCATCGTGTGGAACGTCGACAAGGTGCTGAACAAGGACGCGGTGCACTTTGACGCCAGCCAGGTGGGCGTCACCGCCTCGCGCATGCCCACGCTGCGCAGCGCCCGCAAGGTCGACGACCTGACGGTGGAGCTGACCACCAGCGAGCCCGACTCCTTCCTGCCCATCAACCTGACCAACCTGTTCATGGCCTCGCCGGCCCACTGGCAGAAGAAGTTCGACGCCGCCAGCGGCGCCACGCCGGCCGACAAGGCCAAGACCGCGTGGACGGCCTTCGCCGCCGACCCGGCCGGCTCGGGCCCGTTCCGTGTGACGCGCTTTTCTGCGCGCGAGCGGCTGGAGCTGGCCGCCAACAAGGGCTACTGGGACCCCAAGCGCACGCCGAAGATCGACAAGGTGGTGCTGATCCCGATGCCCGAGGCCAACGCCCGCACCGCCGCGCTGCTGGGCGGGCAGGTCGACTGGATCGAGGCCCCGGCACCGGACGCGATGGCGCAAATCACCCAGCGCGGCTTCAAGATCTACAGCAACGCCCAACCGCACGTGTGGCCATGGCAGCTGTCCTTCGCCGAGGGCTCGCCTTGGCTGGACAAGCGCGTGCGCCAGGCCGCCAACCTGTGCGTGGACCGCGGCGGCCTGAAGCAGCTGCTGAACGGCATGATGGCCGAACCCAAGGGCGTGGTGGCCCCGGGCCACCCGTGGTGGGGCAACCCCAAGTTCGACATCAAGTACGACACCAAGGCCGCCCAGGCACTGATGACGCAAGCCGGCTGGTCGGCCGCCAAGCCGCTGAAGGTGAAGGTGCAGATCTCGGCCTCGGGCTCGGGCCAGATGCAGCCGCTGCCGATGAACGAGTTCGTGCAGCAGTCCCTCAAGCAGTGCTTCTTCGACGTCGAGTTCGACGTGATCGAATGGAACACGCTGTTCACCAACTGGCGCAAGGGCACCAAGGACCCGTCGGCCAATGGCGCCAACGCCACCAACGTCAGCTTCGCGGCGATGGACCCGTTCTTTGCGATGGTGCGCTTCGTGTCCACCAAGACGGTGCCGCCGGTGTCCAACAACTGGGGCTATTACGGCAACGCCGAGGTCGACAAGCTGGTGGCCGACGCCCGCACCGCCTTCGACGACAAGGCCCGTGACACCGCGCTGGCCAAGCTGCACGCCCACATCGTCGAGGACCTGCCCTTCGTGTTCATCGCCCACGACGTCGGCCCGCGCGCCATGTCGGCCAAGGTGAAGAACGTGGTGCAGCCGCGCAGCTGGTTCATCGACATCGCCACCATGACGATGGACTGAGCGGCACCCGCCCATGCTCATCTACCTGCTGCGGCGCGTGGTCTACACGCTGCCGATCATGCTGGGGGTGGCGCTGGTGTGCTTTGCCCTGGTGCACCTGGCACCGGGCGATCCGCTGGTGTCCATCCTGCCACCGGACGCCTCGCAGGAACTGCAGGCCCAGCTGCGCGAGCTGTACGGCTTCAACCGCACGCTGCCCGAGCAGTTCGGCCTGTGGTTGTGGCGCGCGGTGCAGGGCGATCTGGGCACCTCCATCGCCACCAGCCGCCCGGTGGTCGACGAGGTGTTCAAGGCGGTGGGCAACACCCTGCGCCTGGCGGTGGTGGCCACGGCCATCGGCTTCGTGATGGGCTGCCTGTTCGGCTTCGTGGCGGGCTACTTCCGCCACTCGCTGCTGGACCGCGTGGCGTCGCTGCTGTCGGTGCTGGGCGTGAGCGTGCCGCACTATTGGCTGGGCATGGTGATGGTGATCGTGTTCTCGTCACTGCTGATGTGGCTGCCGGCCACCGGCGCCGGGCCGGGCGGGTCCGACCAATGGGCCTGGGACTGGGAGCACCTGCAGTTCATGGTGCTGCCGGCGCTGACCATGTCGGTCATCCCGATGGGCATCATCGCGCGCACGGTGCGGGCGCTGGTGGCCGAGCTCCTCGACCAGGAGTTCATCGTCGGCCTGAAGGCCAAGGGGCTGAGCCAGTACGGCGTGTTCACCCACGTCGTCAAGAACGCCGCGCCCACCGCGCTGGCGGTGATGGGCCTGCAACTCGGCTACCTGCTGGGCGGCTCCATCCTGATCGAGACCGTGTTCTCCTGGCCCGGCACCGGCTTCCTGCTGAACGCCGCCATCTTCCAGCGCGACCTGCCGCTGCTGCAGGGAACCATCCTGGTGCTGGCGCTGTTCTTCGTCGTGCTCAACCTGCTGGTGGACCTGCTGCAGACGCTGCTGGACCCCCGGATCGCGAGAAGCTGATGGACGCCAAGCTGAGCCTTTCCCCCCAGGCCCCCGCGACCACGGGCGCCGCCACCGGCACCGCCTCGCGCGGTTACTGGGCTTCGGTGCTGTGGCGCCTGCGCCGCGACCCGGTGGCCATGGGCGCGGCCGCGGTGGTGCTGCTGCTGGTGCTGCTGGCCGTCTTCGGCCCCTGGCTGGCGCCGGCCGACCCCTACCAGTCGTCGATGCTCAAGCGCCTGAAGCCCATCGGCACCGAAGGCCTGCCGCTGGGCAGCGACGAACTGGGGCGCGACATGCTGTCGCGGCTGATCGTCGGCGCGCGGCTGTCGCTGTTCATGGGCATCACGCCGGTGCTGTGCGCCTTCGTGATCGGCTCGGCCATCGGCATCCTGGCGGGCTACGCGGGCGGGCTGGTCAACACCGCGATCATGCGCACCGTGGACGTGTTCTACGCCTTCCCGTCGGTGCTGCTGGCGATTGCCTTGTCGGGCACGCTGGGCGCGGGCATCGTGAACTCGCTGATCTCGTTGACCATCGTCTTCATCCCGCAGATCGCCCGCGTGGCCGAAAGCGTGACCACCCAGGTGCGCGGGCGCGACTACGTGGAAGCGGCCCGCGCCTCCGGCGCCAACGGCTTCACCATCGTGCGGGTGCACGTGCTGGGCAATGTGCTGGGACCGATCTTCGTGTACGCCACCAGCCTGGTCGCGGTGTCGATGATCCTGGCCTCGGGCCTGTCCTTCCTGGGCCTGGGCGTGAAGCCGCCCGAGCCCGAATGGGGCCTGATGCTCAACACCCTGCGCACCGCGATCTACACCCAGCCGCTGGTGGCCGCGCTGCCGGGGCTGATGATCTTCATCACCTCGATTTCCTTCAACCTGCTGTCCGACGGCCTGCGGTCGGCGATGGACAACAAGGGATGAGCGCCATGACCGTCGACGACGTGGGCGGCCCCGCCCAGCCGCTGCTGACCATTCGCGGGCTGACCAAGCACTTCGCGCTGAAGAAGGGCGTGTTCGGCCGCGGCGGCGGCCTGGTGCGCGCGGTCGACGGCGTGGACTTCGAGGTGCTCAAGGGCGAGACCCTGGGCGTGGTCGGCGAGTCGGGCTGCGGCAAGTCCACCACCGCGCGGCTGTTGATGCAGCTCATCGACCCCACCGCGGGCGAGGTGGTCTTCGACGGCCGGGTGGTGGGCGGCAACGACCTGCCGCTGAAGGAATTCCGCCGCCAGGTGCAGATGGTGTTCCAGGACAGCTACGCCTCGCTGAACCCGCGGCTGACCATCGAGGACTCGGTGGCCTTCGGCCCGCAGGTGCACGGCGTGAGCGCGCGCGAGTCGGTGGCCCGCGCGCGCGACCTGCTGGCCCGCGTGGGGCTGGACCCGAACCGGTTTTCCGAGCGCTACCCGCACGAGTTGTCGGGCGGCCAGCGGCAGCGCGTCAACATCGCCCGGGCGCTGGCGCTGCAGCCGCGGCTGGTCATCCTGGACGAGGCGGTGTCGGCGCTGGACAAGTCGGTGGAAGCGCAGGTCATCAACCTGCTGCTGCAGCTCAAGGCCGAGTTCGGCCTGACCTATGTGTTCATCAGCCACGACCTGCACGTGGTGCGCTACCTCAGCGACCGGGTGATGGTGATGTACCTGGGCCAGGTGGCCGAGATCGGCCCGGCCGACGCGCTGTACGAGCGGCCTGCGCACCCTTACACGCGGGCGCTGCTGTCGTCGATGCCGTCGATGGACCCGGACCACCGCACCGAGGTCGCCCCGCTCGCCGGCGACCCGCCCAACCCGATCAACCCGCCCACCGGCTGTCGCTTCCACCCACGCTGCGCGATGGCCGCGCCGACCTGTGCGCAGCAGGTGCCCACGCTGGGCGCGGTGGCGCCGCTGCACCGCGTCAGCTGCCTGATGCACGAGCCCGGCAGCGGCCACCCGCAGGCCGCGGGCCGCGCGGCGTGAGCCGCTGGCAGCACCCGGGTCTGCCTCGATCGTGGCCCGCGCCATCACCCCGCCCTTCGTCCCAAGCCGCCCGCCCACGCACCCGATGACCACACCGACCACCGACGAGCCCTTGGTGCATTTGCGCGACCTGCAGGTCACCTTCACCGGCGGCCGCAAGCCGGTGCACGCCGTCAACGGCGTCAGCCTGTCGGTGCGGCGCGGCGAGGTGGTGGCGCTGATCGGCGAGTCCGGCTCGGGCAAGAGCGTGACCCTGCGCACCCTGCTGCGCCTGCACCCCGAGCGCCGCACCCGCATCGGCGGCGAGGTGCGCGTGGCCGGGCGCGACGTGCTGGCGATGTCGGGGCGCGCGCTGTCGGCCTATCGCGGCAAGGTGGCGGCGATGATCTTCCAGGAGCCGCTGCTGGCCCTGGACCCGGTGTACAGCGTGGGCGCGCAGATCGTGGAGTCGCTGCGCCGCCACGAGAGCCTGGGCGCCGCGGCCGCAAAGCAGCGCGCGCTCGAACTGTTCGAGCAGGTGCGCATCCCCAGCCCCGAGCGCCGGCTGGCCGCCTACCCGCACGAGATGTCCGGCGGCATGCGCCAGCGCGCCATGATCGCGCTGGCCCTGGCCTGCCGCCCGCAGCTGCTGCTGGCCGACGAGCCCACCACCGCGCTGGACGCCACGGTGCAGATCCAGATCCTGCTGCTGCTGCGCGAACTGCAGCGCAGCCTGGGCCTGGGCGCGATCTTCGTCACCCACGACATCGGCGCCGCGGTGGAAGTGGCCGACCGCATCGCGGTGATGTACGCCGGGCGCATCGTCGAGGAAGGCAGCGCGAGCGAGCTGATTCGCCACCCGCGCCACCCCTACACCGTGGCCTTGCTGAAAAGCCGCGCCCACGGCGCCATGGCGCGCGGGACGCCGCTGGAGACCATCGCCGGTGCGCCGCCCGACCTGGCCCATCTGCCGCCGGGCTGCGCCTTCGCCGAGCGCTGCCACCGCGCCAGCGCGGCCTGCCTGGCCGCCCAGCCGCCGGTGGTGTCCTTCGCGCCCGGGCATCTGGCGCGCTGCGTCCACACCGACGCGCCGGTGATCGCCTGACGCCGAAAGCGCCGCGGCTTCCCGGCGCCCGCCCGACCACCGCGCCCATGGTCTTGCCGCCCCTCCTTGGTTCCACCATGCCCCTGCCCGACCCGACCCACGCCTTCATGCCCTACCCGGACGCGCCGGTGCCGCACGCGGCCACCGGCCCGCTGGCCGGCCTGAGCTTCGCGGTCAAGGACCTGTTCGACGTGGCGGGCTTCCCGACCAGCGGGGGCAACCCGGTGCTGCTGGCGATGTCGGGCATCAAGACCGCCACCGCGCCCAGCGTGCAGGCGCTGCTGGACGCGGGCGCACGCTTCGTCGGCAAAACGGTGACCGACGAGCTGGCGTTCTCGATGAACGGCGACAACGCGCATTTCGGCGCGCCGCTCAACGGCGCCGCGCCGGAGCGCATCAGCGGCGGGTCGTCCTCGGGCTCGGCGTCGGCCGTGTCCTGCGGGCTGTGCGATGTGGCGCTGGGCACCGACACCGGCGGCTCGGTGCGCGCACCGGCCAACCACTGCGGCCTGGTCGGCTTGCGGCCCACGCACGGCCGCGTCAGCCTGGCCGGCGCGCTGGACCTGGCGCCCAGCTTCGACACCTGCGGCTGGTTCGCCCGCGACATCGCCACCTTCGCCCGCGTCGCCGACGTGCTGCTGGGCGCCGACCCCGCCCCGCTGCCCGCCACCGTGCGCCTGCTGCTGCCCACCGACGTGTGGGCCCTGGCATCGCCCGAAGCGGTGCAGGCGCTGCAACCCGCACTGCGCCGGGTGCAGGCCGGCCTGGGCGCGCCCGCGGCGGCCGCACCGCTCACGCCCGTCACCGCGGCGCTGGACGGCTTCGAGGCGATGTTCTGGCACTTTCGCCACCTGCAAGGCCGCGAGGCCTGGACGACCGACGGCCCCTTCATCGAACGCCGCCAGCCGCCGCTGGGCCCAGGCGTGAAGGAGCGCTTCGCCTGGGCACGCGGCATCACCGAGGACCAGGTTGCGCAAGCCCGGGCGTTTCGAACGCGCTTTCGGGCGCACCTGAACGCATTGCTGGGGCACGACGGTGTGCTGGTGCTGCCCACCATGCCCGACATCGCGCCGCGGCGCAGCGAGCCCGAATCGGCACGGGACGACTACCGCAACCGCGCCATCCAAGGCCTGTGCATCGCCGGCTTCAGCGGCTGCCCGCAACTCAGCCTGCCGATGGCCACGCGCGAGGGCGCGCCGCTGGGGCTGTCGCTGCTGGGCCCGGTGGGCAGCGACCGCTCGCTGGTGGCGTTGGCGCAGGGGGTCATGGGCGTGCTGGGGACGGGGGTGCAGGGGATGGGCCCGGCGTGAGCCGCGCCGCGCACACGGCCGTGGTGCCCACCCTCGCCACGCCGGGCAGCGACGCCGTCGTGCTGGTCGCCCAGCCGCTCAGCGCCGCGGCTTTCGCGCGCCACGGCACCGTCATCGGCGGGCCGCCCCCGGGCCCGGGCCGCTGGATCAACGGCGGCACCACCGAGCGCTTCGACCTGGTCGACGACCTGGCCTTGACCGCCGCGGGCGGCCGGCCCACGCTGGCCTTGTTCCGCGCCCAGGCGCGGGCCTTTCCCCACGGGGTTCAGGACCTGGAGCGCCACACGCTGGGCAGCCAGACCTTCCTGCCCTTGGGCCGGCGCCGATTCGTGCTGGTGGTTGCCCCGCCGGGCCCAGCGCCCTTGCCCACCGACCTGGCCGCATTCGTCACCGACGGCCACCAGGGCGTGTGCCTGGCGCCCGGCACCTGGCACCACGCGCTGCTGGCCGTGGACGCGGGCGACTTTGCGGTGATCGAGCGGCACGCCGCCGTCGTCGATTGCGATGAGCACCGCCTGGCCAGTGCGGTCACCGTGGCACTGGCCTGGCCACCCGCCACGGTGCCGTGACCGCCGCGCCGCGCCACGGTCAGGCCGCGGTCAGGTCCACCACCGCATGAGCCACTCGCTGCCCCACCGGGCGGCCAGCACGATGGCGCCCAGGGTGAGCACCGCGGTGGCCGCCGCCCCCAGCAGGCCGGCAAGCGCCACCAAGCCATCGCGGAACACCAGCCCCAGGCCCATCAGCAACACCGCCAGCGCGGGCAGCACGTTGCCGAAGGGAATGGGCAAGATGAGGATCACGGCCATCACCGCCACGGCCACGGCCAACGCGCGGTGCATGGGGGCGCTCAGCGCATGAGCCAGCCGCATGCGGCTGAAGCGGCCGGCCACGGCGTAGACCCGCGCCAGGATGGACAGCACCCGGCGCGCCCAGTGGCCGGAGATCTCCAGCGACGCCACGCGCGCCGGCAATGCCACGGTGTCGTGCTGTCGCCACATGGCCAGCGCCAGCCCGAGCAGGCCCACGCCCAGCAGGGTGCCGGTGCCCGGAATGGGCAGCATGCAGGGCACGGCCAGCATCAGCAGCAGGCTGCCGTGGGCGGCCGGGCCGTGGGCCTGCAGCAGGCCAGCCAGCGTGACGCGCTCGTCGCGCAGCGCGGCCGCCGCGGCGCGCAGTCGCTGCGCCAGGGGCGCGGGCGGCGGCGTCACCCGCCCACCATCGACACGGTGGCGCCCAGGCCGAACAGGCCACCGATCACGCCCAGCAGGGCGACGTCGCGGCGCTCGTTGCCAAGGCGCCAGGCGTGGGCGGCGACGGCGGCGAAGGCGACGGTCATCACGACCAGGACGAGGTCAACGGAGCTCATCGTGCGCTCGCCTCAACCCTGGTAATGGATGGCGCGCACCGGCGCGGCCACCGGCACCGCGGGGCGCGCCTTGCGGCGCAGCAGCGCCACCAGCGCGTGCACCACGGCGCCCACGGCCAGCAAGGCGAAGGCACCCAGGGCCCACACCACCCAGGCCGCCACCGTGATGCCACCCGACATCATCGGCAGCCATTGAACCAGTCCCTCGAACAGGGGACCAAGGCCCGTCAGCATCGCCTTCAGGCTGGTCAGCACCTCGGCGGGCACCCACGGCGCCAGCCAAGCCGGCAGGTTCAGCGCCTCGATGGCGCCGCCGACGCCCGACAGGCCGCCGGTGGCGGACAGCACGGCCACGGCCGCAGCGCTCAGGCCCCAAGCGGTCAACGACCACAGCAGCAACAACATCGCCATGCCGATCCAGATCAATGCATAGACCATGACAAACACTCCCTTGACGGTAGAAGGCCCGCAGTATCACCATCGGAAGTGATCGAACAAACCAGTCACAACGGAAACATAACTTCGGTTTTCTCGAACGGAGACAGGCATGCTCAACTACCGGCACCTGCACTACTTCTGGGTCGTGGCCAAGGAAGGCGGCTTTGCCCGCGCGGCCGACCGCCTGGACATGGCGGTGCAGACCATCAGCGCCCAGGTGCGCGAACTGGAAAAGGCGCTGGGCCACCAACTGCTGAAACCCGCCGGCCGCAGCGTGGCGCTGACCGATGCGGGCCGCGCCGCCTTTGCGCGCGCGGAGGAGATCTTTCAGCTGGGCCAGGGCATCCCCGAGGAGGTGCGTGAAGCCGCCAGCAACAAGGCGACGCGGCTGACGGTGGGTCTGTCCGACGGCATCTCCAAGCTGGCGGCCCACGCGCTGCTGGAGCCGGTGCTGGACACGCCGAACCTGCGGCTGGTGTGCCACGAAGGCGAGTTCGAGCAGCTGCTGGCCGAGCTGGCGCTGCACCACCTGGACCTGGTGCTGGCGGGCCAGCCGGCCCAGCGCAACCCCACGTTGCACCTGGCCAGCGAGCGGGTGGTCAACGCGCCGGTGGAGTGGTACGGCCCCACCGCGCTGGTGGGCAAGTTCGAGCGCGACCGCTTTCCGCAATCGCTCAATGACCTGCCGGTGCTGCTGCCCACCGGCCACTCCGCACTGCGCTCCACGCTGGACCAGTGGTTCGACACCGAAAGGCTGCGCCCGCGCATCGTCGGCGAGTTCGAAGACAGCGCGCTGCTGGCGGTGTTCGCCGCGCGCGGCCTGGGGGTGTTCCCGGTCAGCCGGCTTGGCGCCGGCGACGTGGGGCTGATGCGCGGGCTGCGCCTGCTGGGGCGCAGCCCCGACGTGAAGGAAGAGATCCACGCCATCCGGTCGCGCCGCGGCCAGCATCACCCCTTGGTGCGCCGGCTGATCGACGCGGCCACCGCACCGCCGCCGCAGACCGGGCCCGCGGCCGCGGCCTGAGCAAGGCCCCGGCGGCGCGGGGTGATCCCAGTGCCCGCGGGCGGCGCCAGCGTGCGGACTTTCCGAGCCTTTGTTTCGAGTTTTCCTGCTGGGTTGACCGGCTGAGGGCCCCACCTTCATGGGGTCCCTCAACCCAGGAGATCCGCGATGCAAGTTCTCATCCAGTCCCGTGATGCCAAGGCCGACCCGCTGCGGGTCGTGGTCGAGCGGCGCGTGCGCTTTGTGCTGCGCCGCATCAGCTGGCGGGTGCCGATGGCCTCGGTGCAACTGTCGGACGTGAATGGCCCGCGCGGCGGGCTCGACAAGAAATGCCTGATCGAGCTGCGCACCGACGGCGCCAAGCCGGTGGTGGTGTCGGCCGTCGCCCGCGACTGGCGCACGGCGATCGACGAGGCGCTGGCGCGGGCCGCGCGCTTCGTGCGCCGCCAATGGGAGCGGGTGCACGACGAACGGCGCGCGCGCCGCCGCCTTGACGAGCCGGCCCCCTGACGGAGCGCGGTCAGATCGTCCAATATCGATAGATTTGATAACTATCGACTCAAGATCATCAGATTTCAGCCGATACACCGGGTCAGGCCGGCGCCCGCTTGGCGCCGACGGCTCACCGGAGACGCTGAATGACGATGTGTGCGCACCCCGCTTGGGCGGCCGCGGCCCTGGTGGCCAGCGGCCTGCTGCAGCCCCTGGCGGCCCGCGCCGCGGACGACGCCATCGCCACCGACCGGCCCGACGTGGTCGAGTCGAGCGACGTGGTCGGCAAGGGCCGTGTGCAACTGGAAACCAGCGTCGCGCGCGAGCGTGACCGGCGCTCAGGCACCCGCACCCGCCTCGATTCAACGCCAAGCCTGCTGCGCATCGGCGTCAGCGACACGGTGGAGCTGCGGGTCGAGACGGAGGGTTTGCTGCGCCAGCGCACCACCACCGCCGGCGTGACCACCACCGAACGCGGCCAGGCCGACGTGTCGCTGGGCGTCAAATGGCATGTGCAGGACGACGACGAGGCCAGCCACCGGCCGGGCGTGGCCTGGCTGCTGCACCTGGACAGCGACTCGGGGTCGGCCGCCTTTCGGGGCCAGGGCTGGCGCCCGTCGCTGCGCCTGACGGCCGAATGGGCGCTGCCGGACGGTTATTCGCTGGGCGTGATGCCCGGCCTCTACCAGGACCGCAACGACGCGGGCCGACGCCATGTGGGCGGCATCCTGGCCGCCGTGGCGGGCAAGGCATTCACCGACAAGGCGCGTGGCTTCGTGGAGGTGGCGGGCCAACAGCTGCGCTCGGCCCGCAACGGCGGCAACGTCGTCACCTTCGACATCGGCGCGGCCTATTTGCTCAGCAACGCCCTGCAGGTTGACGCCGCCGTGTCGCGCGGCCTGACCCGCCAGACGCCGGACCTGAGCTGGACCGTGGGCGTCTCGCTGCGGTACTGACCGCTGCGCACCCGCGTTCGCCCCAACCCCTTCAATCATCGAAAGGAAGCCGCTGTGAAGCTGCGCAATCAAATCATGGCGTTCAGCGTCGCTGGCGTCGCCGTGGCCTGCCTGGTGGGCGGCATCGGCCTGTTCGCCTCCTCGCGGCTGGGCAGCTCGGTGGAACACGCCATCGAGGGGGGCCAGGCGCTGCAAGCCAGCCAGGAGGCGGACATGATGCACGACGCGATCCGCAGCGACGGGCAGATCGCGCTGTTCGGCATCATGAAGCACGACCCCGCGCGCATCGACGAAGCCGAGCGCGGCCTGAAAGAGCACCGCGACACCTTCAACCAGGCCATGGCACGGCTGGAGGGCCTGCACCTCGACCCCGAGAGCCGCGCCCAACTGGCCGCCACCCAGCCGCTGGTGGCGAAATACATCGGCGTGGCCGAGCGCATGGTCCAGGCGGCCCGGGTCAATCAGCAAGCCACCGAGGACCTGATGCCGGCCCTGCAGACGGCGTTCATCGAACTCGAAAAGGAAATGGCCGCGCTGTCGGAGCGCATCGAGAAAAACGGCGAGGCGCTCAACGCCGAGGCCGAGTCGGCCATCACGCGGTCGCGGCAGATGATCGCCGTGGCGCTGCTCGCATCGGCCGCGGCCATGCTGGGCCTGGCGCTGTGGCTGGCCGGCCGCATGACCCGCCCGATGGCCCACGCGGTGGAGGTGGCCGACCGGCTGGCCCATGGCGACCTGACCTCGGCCATTCACCCGCACGGCAACGACGAAATGACCCAGCTGCTGGCCTCGCTGCAAAGCATGCAGCACAGCTTTGCCGGCATCGTCAGCACGGTCAAAGGCAATGCCGATCTGGTGGCGGTGGCCAGCGCGCAAATCGCCACGGGCAACAACGACCTGTCGAACCGCACCGAGCAACAGGCCAGCGCGCTGCAGCAGACCGCCGCCACGATGGAAGAGCTGGGCACAACCGTCAGCCACAACGCCGACAACGCGCGGCAGGCCAATCAGCTGGCGCGCAGCGCGTCCGAGGTGGCCGCACAGGGCGGGGCCGTGGTGGGCCAGGTGGTGGCCACGATGCAAGGCATCAACCACAGCAGCCATCAGATCAGCGACATCATCGGCGTGATCGACGGCATCGCCTTCCAGACCAACATCCTGGCCCTGAACGCCGCGGTGGAGGCGGCCCGCGCCGGCGAGCAGGGCCGCGGTTTTGCCGTGGTGGCCAGCGAGGTGCGCACGCTCGCGCAGCGCAGCGCCGAGGCCGCGAAGGAAATCAAGACATTGATCGGGCGCAGCGTGGATCAGGTCGAGCAAGGCACCATGCTGGTGGACCAGGCCGGCAAGACCATGGGCGAGATCGTGGGTTCGATCCAGCGGGTCAGCGACATCGTGGCCGAGATCGCCTCGGCCAGCAGCGAGCAGAGCAACGGCGTGCAGCAGGTCGGCGCGGCCGTCAGCCAGATGGACCAGGCGACACAGCAGAACGCCGCGCTGGTGGAACAAAGCGCCGCCGCCGCGCAAAGCCTGAAGACCCAGGCCCAGCAATTGGTGCAGGCGGTGGCGGTGTTCCAGATCGGCCAGGGCCTGGGCGACGGCGCTCAGGGCATGGCGCTGCGACCGGTCGGGGTGGCCTGAGCGAAGGGGGCTGGGACCGCGTCCCAGCCACCACCGCGGCGGCGGCGAAGAAAGCGCAAGCCCGCCTCCAGCCCCTTCTCCCTGGCCATCGCCACCAGGTGCACCCAGCCGTGGTCCACCAATCGGCGCACGGTGGGCTGGACGGCGAGGACGGCGTCCAGGGCCGCGGGCGGCGCCTCGACAAAGACCGACAGTCGACGCGGCGTGTGGCGCAGCCGCTCGCCGTCGTGCACCGACTGCCAGGGCAGGCCGATGCGCAGGTCGCCACCATTGCCTTCGAACACGCCCACGCCGGCGCCCACCACGTTGTGCAGCAGCTTGTTGCCCGCGCCGTGGCGTTGCGGGTCGACCGACGAGGCGAGGTACTGCAGGTTGATCCAGTGCGCCACCACCATCGGCGCGCTGAGGATCAGCGTGAGCACGGCCAGGTCGGTGTCGCCGGCGTGGTCGTAGTCGTGCAGGAAGACGCGGCCGCCCAGGTGGGCGCCGCGGGTGCGGGCACGGGGCGCGGCGATGAAGGCGGCGTTGTCAACCAGGGCCCATTCGGGACGCAGTTCGGCCCAATGGCGGGCGCGTTCGCGCAGGCGGGCCAGCAGGCGCGGGGCGGGCAGCGGGGGCAGCTTGAGGCCGGGGGCGCGTTCGGCGCGCGCGGCGTCGCCGGCGCGGGCCAACGCGGCCTGCAGCCGCGCGATGGCGCCGCGGTGGGTGGCGGGCGCCGCCTCGATTTCGTACAGCGTGACCTCGTCGGTGGTGGTGTTGTGCAGGCCGGCCAGCACGTGGGTGGTGGCCGGCAGGTCGATGCCGCGCGGGCGCAGCGCGGCGCGCACCGCGGGGTCGTTGAGCAGCGCGGCCAGCGCGCGGGCGTTGACCTCGCCGGTCTGGCCGCCGCAGGCGCCGCAGTCCAGGCCGGCGGCGTGCGGGTTGTTGGCGCTTTGGCCGCCATGGCCGCACAACAACAGCACCGGGGCGAAGCCGCCGGTCAGGCCCATGGCGCGCAGCACGCCGTGCACACGGTCGGCGGCGGCGGCGGCGGCGGGCAAGGCCAGGCGCGGGCGCAGCCCGCGGGCCTCGGCGGCGCTCAGACCGGCGTGTTGCCACGGCGTGGGGGTGGCGGCACGCGGGCCGCCGCCCGGCAGGCTGGCGCGCAGCAGGTCCAGCGCGTACGACAGGCCGCAGGCCTCGGCCATGCTGAAGGCCGCGGCCGGCACGCCGCGCCAGTCGTCCCAGCCGGCGGCGGCGGCCAGGCGGGCGCGGCGGCGGCGCACCAGGGCCTGGGCGAGCGGGGCGCCGTCGGACGCGGCGGCGCCCGCGGGGGCGGCCACCGGGGCGTCGTCCACGGTCAGCGCGGGCGCCAGCAGGCCAGGCAGTTGCGGCTGGCGCCAGTGGGTGCCGGCGGGGCGGTGGTCCACGGGCAGGCCGAAGAAGCCGGCAAAGCCGCGGGTGGCGATGGCGGGGTCGGCGTGCTCCAGCGCGCGGCGGAACACTTCGCTGCGCACGTCGATGCAGAAGACGGCCTGGGTGGCGGGCTCGCTGGCGGTGGCGCCGGCGGTGGCGGTGGCGCCGGCCCCAGCGGTGGCGCTGGCGCTGGCCGGCGCGGCCGACGCCACGCCCTGCAGGGCGGCCATCACCGTGTCCTGCAGCGCGTGTTCGCGTTCCAGCATCTGCTGCCAGCCGCTGCGCTGGCGGGCGCGTTCGGCGGCCACCGCGGCGTCCAGGCGGCCGCGCGCATGCGACCAACCCGCCACCACCGCGGCCGGCAGCGACGGCGCGATCAAGGCGTCCCAGGCGGCGCGCACCGCCAGCAGTTCCACCACCCAGGGGTCGTCGCCGCCGGCCAGCCGCGCCTGCCAGCGCCGCCAGGCGCAGGCGGCGGCCCAGCCGTTGAGGTCGAGCAGCCACGCGGTGAGGGTGGCGTCGGTGCCCTCGGGGGCCACGTCCAGGCGTTCGAGCACGAAGGCGATCGCGTCCAGGGGCGCGCGCGGCAGCTCGGCCAGCAAGGCCAGCGCGGCCGGCCGGCCCTGGGGCCAGTGCAGGCCCGCGTCGGCGGCCACGCGGCGCAGCCAGCTGCGGTACAGACCGCCGTGGGCGGCCCCTGCAGCGTCGGGCCCCGCGGCACCCGGCGGGCCTTCGTCGGCGGGCAGGTGCCAGCGCGCCTGGCCGTCGTCGAAGCAGGCGCCGCAGTGCTGGCTGATCTGGTGGACCACGGTGTCGCGCAGGCCGGCCAGGTCGGCCAGCAGGGGGCGGCGCGCCACGTCCAGGTCGGGCAGCAGCTTCATGCCGGCCAGCACGCCCAGCGCGGCGGCGGCGTCCTCGATGGGCTGGTCGGTCCAGCCCCAGTGCGGGTTGACGGCGATGAAGCGGTCCAAAGGCCAGCTCGGAGCGATGCGGTCGCAGGCGCGGGCCACGGCGTCGGCCACGGCATGGGCCGCGTGGGCCCGGGGTTCGACGGCGGCGTTCATGGGCGGCTTTCCTGGGTTTGCAGCGACGGGGTGGCGTGGGCCAGGCCGGCCGGCGTGCGGCCGGGCGTGGTGGGCGTGGTGGGCGTGGTGGGCGTGGTGGGCGTGCCGGACGCACCGGGCGCACCGGGCGCGCCAGGCACCGGCCAGCGGGTCAGCAGCCAACGGCTCACGCGGTCGTCCACGAAGAAGCCGCCGTAGGCGATGGGGTGCAGGCACTGCACCAGGGCCGCGGCCGGCCGCAGCACGATCAGCGCCTGCAGTGCGAACAAGGCGGCCAGCGCCAGGCCCACGGCCACCACCAGCGCCACCGGCACGGCGAAGGCGCCCGGGGCCAGCCACAGCGCGGCCACCGCGTGCAGCCCGAACCACACCGCCACCAGCGCCACCGCGCCCAGCGCGCGGCCGGCCACGGCCAGCGGCACCATCGACGCGCCCAGCACCGCGCCCGCCAGCCAGGCCGCGGGCCCGTTCAAGGCCCCGCTGGCCACGCCCGCGGCCACCACGGCGGCGGGCAGCAGCAGCGCGGCCACGCCCCAGTGCAGGGCCCGTGGCGCCACGGCCGGGCCCAGGCGGCGCGCCTGCTGGCGCTGCACCACGCCGCCGGCCGACAGGAATGCGTGCGCCTTGTACAGCGAGTGCGCCACGATGTGCAGCAAGGCCATCGCCGGCTGGCCCAGCGCCACCTGCAGCAGCATGAAGCCCATTTGCGCCACGGTGGACCAGGCCAGCGCCAGCTTGATGCTGATGCGCGTGCCCAGGGCCAGCGTGGCCAGCACCACCGTGGTGGTGGCCACCGCCGCCAGCAGGCTCAGCGCCAGCGTCGACTGCGCCAACAGCGGCGAGAAGCGGATGAGCACCAGCCCGCCCAGGTTGACCACGCCCGCGTGCAGCAAGGCCGACACCGGCGTGGGCGCTTCCATCACCTGCAGCAGCCAGCCGTGCAGCGGCATCTGCGCGCACTTCAGCAGCGCGCTGAGCACCAGCAGGACCACGCCGGCCTGCGCCAGCGGCGACAGGCCTTGCGCTTCGGCCCGGGCCAGCAGGGTGTGCAGCGACCAGGTGTCGAAGGCCGCCACCAACAGGCCCACGGCCAGTGCCAGCGCCGCGCCCGAGGCCAGCGAGGACAGCCACTTCTTGTGCGCGGCCGTGCGCGCCGCCGGCCGGTCGGCGTAGAAGCGCAGCAGGCGGTGCACCGCGGCGCTGGTGGCCAGCCAGGCCAGCGCCAGCAGCAGCAGGTGGTCGGCCACCAGCACCAGCGACACCGCCGCCAGCGCCACGCTGAGCATGCGCACCGCGGTGCGCTCCTGCGCTTCGCCGTCCATGGCGCGGTGGCAGTAGCGCACGATGGCCCAGGCGATGAAGCCCACCAGCGGCATCAGCACCGCGCCAGCCGCGTCCAGGCGCAGGCCATGCGCGGCCAGCGCTTGCGCGCCCGCTTCGCCCGGCGCCGGCGCCCAGCGCGCCAGGCCCAGCAGCACCAAGGCGGCCAGGCCCGCCAGCACGGCGGCCAGGGCCGCCCATTGCGCACGGCGCCAGGCCGCGTCGCGCCCGCCCTGGTGCGAGGTCAGCGCCGCCAGCGCATGGGCCAAGGCCGGAATCAAGGCCACGCAGGGCCACAGGGATGTGTTCATGGCCGCGATGGTGGCGGCGAACGCACGATCCGTAAAATTCAATGTTCAGCACAGATTGTTCTGAAATAACGAACATGAATCGCCTCAATTACCACCACCTGCACAGCTTCTGGGCCGTGGCCAAGGAAGGGCACCTGACCCGCGCGGCGCAACGCCTGCACGTGTCGCCCTCGGCCTTGTCCACGCAAATCCGCCAACTGGAGGACGCCCTTGGCCAGTCGCTGTTCGAGCGCGAGGCGCGCACGCTGCGCCTGAGCGAAGCCGGCCGCGTGGCCATGGGCTATGCCGACAGCATCTTCACCACCGGCACCGAGCTGCTGTCGCTGCTGCGCGAGGGCCGGCGCGAGCAGCGGCAGGTGCTGCGCATTGGCGCGGTGGCCACCTTGTCGCGCAATTTTCAGGAGAACTTCCTGGCCCCGCTGCTGGCCCGCGACGACGTGGAACTGGCGCTGCAGTCCGGCAGCCTGGCCGACCTGCTGACGCGGCTGCGGGTGCACACGCTGGACCTGGTGCTGTCCAACCGCCGGGTGCACGGCAGCGCGGACGAAGCCTGGCGCTGCCGGCGCATTGCGCAGCAGCCGGTCAGCCTGGTGGGGCGCCCGCTCAAGCGCGGGCGGGTGTTCGCGTTTCCGCAGGACCTGGCCGGCGCGCCGATGCTGCTGCCAGGGCGCGACAGCGACGTGCGCGCCCGCTTCGACATGCTGTGCGAGCAGCTGGGCATCCGCTACGCCATCAAGGCCGAGGTCGACGACATGGCCCTGCTGCGCCTGCTGGCCCGCGACACCGGCGCCCTGGCGCTGGTGCCCAGCGTGGTGGTGCGCGACGAGTTGCGCAGCGGCGCGTTGGTGGAGCACGCGGTGGTGCCCGAGCTGTTTGAGAGCTTCTACGGCATCACCGTGCCGCGCCGCTTCGCGCCCCGCCTGCTGAAGGACCTGCTGGCCCGGCCGCAGGACGAGGTGCTGGCCGGGCTCAAAGCGCCTTGAGGAAGTTGGCCAGGTCGTTGACCTCGCTGGGGGTCAGGCCCATCTTGAAGCGCTGGTTGTAGACCCGCACCACGTCGGGCAGCGACGCGGCCGAGCCGTCGCTGAAAAAGGGCGCGCGCGAGGCCAGCGCCCGCAATTGCGGCACCGACTTGCGGCCCACGTCCGCGCAGCGGCCGGTCACCAGGGCCAGGCCCGGGTCGTTGGTCAGCACCTCGCGGCCGAGGAAGGCGGTGGTGTACGGCGCGCGGCAGCTCACCTTGAAGACCGGCAGCGTGCGGTCCAGGTCCGGGCCGCCCAGCGACTTGGCGTGGCCGCCCACGCCGATGTCGCGCTGGCCGGCCGGGAAGGGGTCGCTGCCGGCCTGCAGGCCGCCATGGCAGCTGGAACAGGTGGTGGTGGTGGGGTTGGTCACGCCCAGGCCCACCGCGTTGTTGAAGCCGGCCACGTTGCCCACGGTGATCGGCCGCGTGTTGAACAAGGCCTGGCCGCGCTGGATGGACGCCCGCGCCGGCGCCCGCCTGGCGCCGCCGTTCAGCCAGGCGTCGAAGGTGCTGAAGTTGCCGAAGCTCACCGGCTGCAGCGACAGGTGGGCCGCGCCGCCGGTCACGGTGCTGCCGAAGCCCGGGCGCAGGTCGCCGGCGGTGAAGTCGAACATCTGCGCGGCGAAGACGCTGTTCTCGAACGCCACGATCTGCGCCACCTGGTCGGCGGTGGGCGGGCGGCTGGCCTGTGCGTGGCCCAGCGTGGCGCTGATGGCCTGGCTTTCCAGCGTGGGCTCGCGGCCGTCCCACATCAGGTTGCCACTGATGGGCTGGCCGGTGGTGGGGTGCACCACCGGGGCCAGGGTGACCATGTCGATGTTGGGCAGCGCGCCGTTGCCCAGGGTCAGCGCGGGCGTGGTCATGAACTTCAGGTTGGCCGCCATGCGCGGGCGGCGGTAGACCGACAGCCACTGCGTCTTCGCGCCGGTGGCGGGGTCGACCTTGGTGGCATGGGCGGGGTCGGTGTTGCAGCCGTAGGGGTCGCTGACGACGGTGACGGTGAACTCCACCGGGTGCGCGGCCTCGCCGCCCACGGCGCGCAGGTCCGAGGTGGTGGTGGGCATCGGCAAGGCCACGCGGAACAGCCCGCGCTGCAGCAGCAGCGAATAGGCGCTGCGCACGCGGGTGCGGCCGGTGAACTGGTCGCCGCCGCTGAAGGTCGGGCCGGTCAGGGCGGCGGGCACCGCCTTCGGGCAGTTGGCGCCGTCGATGGGGGCGAACAGCGGGTCGCGCCCGGCGGTGGCCAGCCAGCGGCGTTGGGCCGAGGCGGCGCTCAGGCTCATCGCGTCTTCGGGGGCGTGGCAGGAAGCGCAACTGCGCCCGTTGGTGCCCAGCGACTGGAAGAAGGGGTGCGTGGCGCGGTTGACCGCGCCTTGCTGCAACACCACCTCGCCCACGCCGGTGCCGTTGAGGTACTGGCCGGTGGCGAGGATCTGCGCGGACGCGGGCGCGCCCGGCATGGCCAGCAGCGCCGCCAACAGCGCGGGGGGCAGCGCGGCAAGCAAGGCGGCCGGCAGGGCGCCAACGACGGTGGCGGTGCGCGCGGGCGCGGGAGGCAGGGTGAGCGGCATGGGGTCCCTTGGCGGTGCGGCCGCCTGGGTGCCCTTGTCGGCGCCCGGCGGCGTTCGAATGGCGGCCAGTGTTCGCCGGCCGGGCCCGGCGGCGAACACCCGAAGTCGGGGGCGCGGCCGGCCGTGGGCCGCTTCGCCCCCCTGTTCAAGGAGGGGCGGTGTTGCGCGCCGTCCACGGGGTGGTGCGGGCCGGCGGGCTCAGGGGCTCAGGGGCTCAGGGGCTCAGGGCTCAGGGCCCAGGACGCAGGAGCTCAGGGCCTCGGGACGACAGGGCGTCGAAGGCGGGGCGGCCGGGCCGCGGGGCGCCTCAGCCCAGCACTTGCCGGAAGCCCGCGGCGATGAAGCGGATGAGCATCGGCTTGCGCGCGGGGTCGGCGGCGGTGGCGGTGCCGTGGGACAGGCGCTCCACCCGCACGTCGGACAGGAAATGCAGCACCGCGCCCAGCATGAACTGGTAGCACCAGGCGATGTCGGCGCGGCTGCGCTGGGGGAACAGCGCGTGCAGCGCGTCGATGAACTCGTGGGCCATTGGGTCGAGGAACTCGCGCTGCGCCTGGTCGGCCTCGGCCGTGGGGGCGGCCAGGTCGCGGGCGGCCATCTGCGCGAAGTAGCGGCCGTCCGCGTCGCCGTGCATGGCCACCAGCGGGCCGATGAAGGCGTCCAGCACCTGTTCCAGCGTGGCCGGGCCGGCGGCTTGGGCCATGGCCTCGCCCAGCAGGCTGCGGCGCTGGCGGATCGACGGCATCCACGACTCGAAGATCGCGTGGTACAGGCCCAGCTTGGTGCCGTAGTAGTAGCCCACCAGCGCCACCTGCACGCCGGCCTCGGTGGCAATGTCGCGCAGCGACACGCCGTGGTAGCCGTGCAGCGCGAACAGCTTCTCGGCGGCCAGCAGGATCGCCTGCCGGCGGTCCACCGCGGCGGCGCGCGCGCGGCGTGGCGCCGGGTGGGCGGTCAGCGTCGCGTCGGGGTCGGGCTGGGGCGGCATGGCGGTGGTCATGGGCGGCGGCGCGGGTCGGCCGGGCGGGGCGACGGCGGGTGCCGCCATTCTGACCGGGCACCGGGTTTGTACGAATGTATAACGAATTATACGAACGACTAAACTGCCCGCATTCCACGATCCGGAGACCGCCTTGCTCACTCGACGTCAACTGCTGCTGGCCTCGGCCGGCGCCAGCGCCACCGGCGCCCTGTGGCCCCTCACGGGCCTGGCCCAGGGCCTGGAAACCGCCCGCATCCTCACCGGTTTTCCGCCCGGCGGCACCGTCGACGTGGTGGCCCGCCGCGTGGCGGACAAGCTGCGCGGCCAGCACGCCAGGGTGGTGCTGGTAGAGAACAAGCCCGGCGCGGGCGGGCGCATCGCAGTGGACGAGCTCAAGCGCAGCGCGCCCGACGGCAGCAGCCTGCTGATCACCCCGGCCGCGATGGTCACGCTGTACCCGCACCTCTACCCCAAGCTCACCTACGGCCTGGAGGACGTGACGCCGGTGTGCGCGGCCACCACGGTGGTCTTCGGCCTGGGCGTGGGCCCGGCCGTGCCGGACAGCGTGCGCAGCCTGAAGGACTTCCTGGCCTGGGCCCGCGCCAACGCGGACAAGGCGGCCTATGGTTCGCCCGGCGCCGGTTCGCCGCCGCACTTCGTGGGCGCGCTTTTGGAAAAGGAAAGCGGCGTGCCGCTGAACCACGTGCCCTACCGCGGCACCGTGCCCGGCATCCAGGACCTGCTGGGCGGGCAGATCGCGTCGTTCAGCGGCCCCATCGGCGACTACCTGCCGCACGTCAAGACCGGCAAGCTGCGGGTGCTGGCCACCTCGGGCCCGGCGCGCAGCCGCTTCCTCCCCGACGTGCCGACCTACACCGAGCTGGGCTTCAAGGCACTGGAACAGGTGGAGTGGTACGGCTTCTTCCTGCCCGGCCGCGCCGCGCCGGACCTGGTGCAGCGCACCGCTGCCGCCGTCCGCGCCGCCATGGCCGGCCCCGAGATGGCCGACGCGCTGGCCACCTTCGGCCTGGAAGTGGCCACCAACACGCCGGGCGAACTGGCGCGCGCCGTGCGCGCCGAGAACGCCGCCTGGGCGCCGATCGTCAAGCGCGTGGGCTTCACGCCGGAGTCCTGAAATGGCACGCCGCTTTGTCGACCTGTCGATCTACCTGGAAAACGAAGTCGCGTCCGACCCGCCCGGGCTGGAGCCGCGCATCACCTATTTCAGCCACCAGCACACCTACGAGCAGATCGCCCCGTTCTTCCCCGGCCTGAAGCGCGAAGACCTGCCCGACGGCGAGGGCTGGGCGGTCGAGCAGGTGATGCTGTCCACCCACAACGGCACGCACCTGGACGCGCCCTACCACTTCCACAGCACCATGGACGCGGCGCTGGCCGACGGGCGCCGCAAGTCCACCACCATCGACGAAGTGCCGCTGGAATGGTGCTTCCAGCCCGGCGTGAAGCTGGACTTCCGCCACCTGCCCGACGGTCACGTGGTCACCGCCGACGAAGTGGCGGCCGAACTGGCCCGCATCGGCCACACGCTGCAGCCGCTGGAGATCGTGCTGGTCAACACCCGCGCGGGCGCGCGCTACGGCGAACACGACTTCGTGGCCGCCGGCTGCGGCATGGGCTACGACGCCACCATGTACCTGCTGGAGCGCGGCGTGCGCCTGACCGGCACCGACGCCTGGAGCTGGGACGCCCCCTTCGTGCACACCGCGCGCAAGTACGGCGCCACCGGCGACGCATCGCTGATCTGGGAAGGCCACAAGGCCGGCCGCGACATCGGCTACTGCCACCTGGAAAAGCTGCACAACCTGGAAGCGCTGCCGCCCAGCGGGTTTCACATCTCGTGCTTCCCGCACAAGATCCGCGGCGCTTCCGCCGGCTGGACCCGCGCGGTGGCGATCTTCGACCCCGCCCTGAGCGCTGCCACCGCCACCGCCGCCGCCTCCGCCGCCGTCCCCGGCTAGCCGGCCAGCCGGCCAGCCGGCCGCCCCGCAGGGCGCCACCGCAGCGTCCTGACCTGCCCCGCCGCCACCGCCACCGCCACCGCCACCACCACGGCGCGGCGCGGCGCGGCACGGCCGCGCCATGCCCGCCCGGCCGCCCACACCGACAAGCACAACCACCACCACAACCAGAACGCCACCCCACCCACCGCAGAGGAGACCCATGACCACCCGATCAAGCACCCTGGCCACCGCCGTGGCCGCCACCCTGGCCACCGCACTGACCCTGGCCACCAGCCCCGCCGGGGCGCAAACCAGCAACGTGCAGGTCTGGGGCCTGCTGGACGTGGCCGCCGCGCGCCTGAAGGGCCCGGCCGGTGGCGTCAACGCGCAGGACAAGCCGATCACCCAGGTGATGAACGGCGCCCTGTCCACGAGCTGGGTGGGCTTCCGGGGCACGGAAGACCTGGGCGGCGGGCTCAGCGCGTCCTTCGAGCTGGCAAGCTTCCTGCGCGCGGACACCGGTGCCCCCGGCCGCAACGACGCCATCGGCGCGCCGGTCAACGTGGCGGCCGACCCCTTCTGGTCGCGCCAGGCCATGGTGGGCCTCGCCAGCCCGCAGTGGGGCCGGGTGCGACTGGGCAACAACACCACGCTGTTCTTCCTGAACGCGATCACCTCCAACGCCTTCGGCGACTCCACCGCGTTCTCGCCGCTGGTGCTGCTGACCTTCATCGGCAGCCCCTTGTCCGGCGGCACCGGCTGGACCAACCAGCTCATGGTGGACAGCCCGCGCTTCGGCGGCTTCAGCCTGGGCGCGGCGGTGTCGCTGTCCGAGGGCCAGGGCGGGCGCAACACCGGGGTGCGCGCGGCCTATGCCGACGGCCCGCTGGCGGTGTCCTTTGCCGCGCAGAACGTGAAAAAGAACCCGCTGACCTTCGCGGACGGCACCTCGGCCAACAACACCCGCGCGTGGATGCTGGGCGGTGCCTACGACTTCGGCGTGGTGAAGCTGTGGGCCCATGTGGGCCAGATCGACAACCGCGGCACCGAGGCCGCACCGCAAGACGTCGGCTACCGCGTGTGGGACCTCAGCGCCGCGGTGCCGGTGGGCGCCGGCCGCCTGCTGGCCGGCTACGGCCAGCGCACGACCAGCGACACGCCCAGCCCGGTGCCGGCCACCGCCGCCGGCGGCAACGTGGCGCGGCGCATCCTGACCCTGGGCT
>CALRPU020000046.1:0-27368 GCA_943370175.1 Hydrogenophaga intermedia
ACCCGGATCATCGGTGGCAGCCCGGCCGACAGGTGCAAGTCGGACGCCTTGTTCTTGACCGAAAACGCCAGCAGTTGGGTGATGTCCATGGGGCGGTGGGAGGGGGTGCGGCAGGCCGCGCACCGGGCTGGCGCGCGCGTTCAGGGTACCCTCGACGCATTATGGCGACGATAGCAAGCAAGGTACAAGAACTGCGCCAGCGCATTCAGGGGGCCTGCGTGGCGGCCGGTCGGCCCGCCGATTCGGTGACCCTGATGTGCGTCAGCAAGCGCCACCCGCCCGACGCGGTGCGCGAGGCCCATGCCGCCGGCGAGACCCGGTTCGGTGAGAACTATGTCCAGGAAGGCTTGGACAAGATCGCCGCGCTGGCCGACCTGCGCGCTCAGCTCGAGTGGCACCTGATCGGACCGTTGCAAAGCAACAAGACCCGCCTGGTGGCTGAATCCTTCGATTGGGTGCATTCGGTGGACCGCCTGAAGATCGCCGAGCGCCTGAGCGAACAGCGCCCGGCCCATTTGCCACCGTTGCAGGTCTGCCTGCAGGTCAACATCAGCGGGGAAGACAGCAAGAGCGGCCTGGCCCCGGCCGAGGTGCCGGCTGTGGCCGCGGCCGTGGCCACCTTGCCGCGCCTGCGTCTGCGCGGCTTGATGGCCATCCCCGCCCCGGCCGACGGCATCGACGCACAGCGCGCGCCGCACCGTGCGCTGCGGGCGCTGCTGCAGCAGCTTCAAGACCCGCTGCGGGCCGACCACCCTGGCCTGGTGCTCGACACCCTGTCGATGGGCATGAGCGACGACCTGGACGCCGCGGTGGCCGAAGGGGCGACGATCGTGCGCATCGGCACGGCCATCTTCGGCGCGCGGCACTGAGCGCCGCGGTCCCGCCTGCCATTCAAATCGGCAAGGCGGTTGAGCTTTTCACCTCTTCCATCACCGCGTAGGTGCGTGTTTCACGCACGCCGGGCAAGGTCCAGATGACGTTGCCCAGGAACTCGCGGTAGGCCGTCATGTCGGCCACGCGCACCTTCAGCAGGTAGTCGAAGCCGCCCGCGACGAGGTGGCATTCCAGGATCTCGCCGCGCACCTGCACCGCGGCCTTGAAGCTGTCCATCACCGATGGCAGCGTGCGGTCGAGCAGGATCTCGACGAAGACCAGCATGCCCGCCCCAAGCTGTTGCGGGTCCAGGCGCGCTGCATAGCCCAGGATCACGCCGTCGCGGGTCAGGCGCTTGACCCGCTCCAGCACGGCGGTGGGCGACAAGTGCACCGCCTCGGCCAGCTTCAGGTTGGACAGCCGGCCGTCCTGCTGCAGCAGCCGAAGGATGCGGGCGTCGATGGCATCGAGGGAGCTGGGCACGGGCATGCTGGATTTTATTCGGTCGAGTGACCATCTTTTGGAGAGTAATTCGTCAAGGTCGTCACTAATCTAGCGAACAACTCAACACTGGTGACCGCCATGCCCGCCCGACTGCCCAGCCCCTACCGCCCCGAACCCACCGTGCTGACCACGATGCTGGCGCGTCTGGGCACGCACCTCGACTGGGCCGCCGCGGCGGACGTTGCCACGCCCTGGGTGGTGGCCGTGCGCGCCAGCCCGCCGCCGTTCTGGGCGATGGAGTCGCTGCTGCGCGAGTACCCGATCACCAGCGCCGAGGGCCTGGCGCTGATGCGCCTGGCCGAGGCCCTGCTGCGCGTGCCCGACGCCGAAACCGCCATCGCGCTGACCGCCGACCAACTGGGCCGCGCGGCGTTCGACGGCGGCCAGGGCGGCCCGCACCAGATGTTGTCCAGCTTGTCGGCCAGTGCGATCAGCCTGTCCAAGAGGTTCCTGCCCGGCGGCGAGGGCGAGGGCGGCCTGTTCAAGCGCTTGGGCGCGCAGACCGTGGTGGCCGCCACGGTGCGCGCGATCCAGCTGCTCGGCCGCCAGTTCGTGCTGGGCCGCCACATCGGCGAGGCCATGGGCGAGGCCGACGCCGCCCGAACGTCCCAGCCGGCACTGCGCTACAGCTACGACATGCTCGGCGAAGGCGCCCGCACCGAGGCCGACGCCCTTCGCTACCTCGCGTCCTACCGCCAGGCCATCGACGCGCTGGGGCGCAGCCAGGCCAAGGTGCGCGGCCCGCAGGCGCGCGACGGCATCTCCATCAAGCTCAGCGCGCTGTTCAGCCGCTACGAGGACGCCCAGCGGGAGCGCGTGATGGCCGAGCTGACGCCGCGGGTGTGGGGCCTGATCGAAGCCGCGGCGGCGGCCGACATCAACCTGACCATCGACGCCGAGGAGAGCGACCGGTTGGCGCTGTCGCTGGATCTGTTCGAGCACCTGGCCGAGCGGATCGCCGCACACCACCCGGGCTGGCAGGGCTTTGGCCTGGCGATCCAGGCTTACCAGACCCGGTCGCTCGAGGTCGTGGACGAGGTGGCGCGCATTGCGCGCGAGCACGGGCTGCGCTTCATGGTTCGGCTGGTCAAGGGCGCCTATTGGGACGGCGAGGTCAAGCGCGCCCAGGAAGGCGGCTTGAGCGCTTACCCGGTGTTCACCCACAAGCACCACACCGACATCGCTTACCTGGCGTGCGCGCGGGCGATGGTCGAACACGCCGCGGCTGGGCAGGTCTACCCGCAGTTCGCCACCCACAACGCCGGCACCATCGCCGCGCTGCTGCAGATGGCGCGCGCCAGTGGCGCCCCGTTCGAGATGCAGCGCCTGCACGGCATGGGCGAGGGCGTCTACCGCGAGGTGATGCGCGATGCCGGCGTGCCGGTGCGGGTGTACGCGCCCGTGGGCGAGCACCGCGACCTGCTGGCCTACTTGGTGCGCCGGCTGTTGGAGAACGGCGCCAACTCCTCCTTCGTCCACCAGTTGGCCGACGAGTCGGTCGACCCGGCCACGCTGCTGCGTTCGCCGCTGGTGCCGGCCGCCGAGCCCGGCCTGCCGATGCCACGGTCGATGTTCGGCTGGACGCCGCAGCAGCCGGGCGCCGGCCGCGCCAATTCGCGCGGGCTGGACCTGGCCTGCCCTGAGGAGCGCGCACCGCTGCTCGCCGCGCTGCCCCTGGCCGACGCGGTGCTGCGCGAGCGGCCCATGGCCGAGACCCCCACCGGCGCGGTCGACGCCGCCATGCAGCGCCTGAAGGCCGCGCAACCGGCCTGGAACGCGACCCCGCTGGCCGAGCGCGCCGCCACGCTGCGCCGCGCCGGCGACGCGCTGGAAGCCGAGCTGCCCGCGCTGTGCGCCCTGCTGGTGCGCGAGGCCCACAAGACCTGGGGCGACACCGTGGCCGAGGTGCGCGAGGCCGTCGACTTCCTGCGCTACTACGCCGACGTGGCCGAGCAACGCCTGGCCCCGCAAGCCCTGCCCGGCCCCACCGGCGAGCGCAACACGCTGAGCCTGCACGGTCGCGGCGTGTTCGTGTGCATCAGCCCATGGAACTTCCCGCTGGCCATCTTCGCGGGCCAGGTCGCCGCGGCGCTGGTGGCCGGCAACACGGTGGCGGCCAAGCCCGCCGAGCAGACGCCGGCCATCGCCCGCCGCATGGTCGAGTTGCTGCACGCCGCGGGCGTGCCCGGCGACGCCCTGGTGCTGCTGCACGGCGCGGGCGAGACCGTGGGCGCCGCGCTGGTGGCCCACCCGCTGACGGCGGGCGTGTGCTTCACCGGCTCGACGCAGGTGGCGCGGCTCATCAACCGCGCGCTGGCCGCCAAGGACGGCCCCATCGTGCCGCTGATCGCCGAGACCGGCGGCATCAACGCGATGCTGGTGGACAGCACCGCGCTGCCCGAGCAGGTGGTCGACGCGGTGGTGCAAAGCGCCTTCCGCTCGGCGGGCCAGCGCTGCTCGGCGCTGCGCTTGCTGTGCGTGCACGAGGGCATCGCCGACGGCCTGCTGGACATGCTGGCCGGCGCCCTGCGCGAGCTGCGCATCGGCGACCCCGCGGAACTGGCCACCGACGTCGGCCCGGTCATCGACGACGAGGCCCATGCCGGCCTCGCGCGTCACATCGGCCGGCTGCGCGGCAGCGCACGCCTGGTCGGCGAGACCCCGCTGCCGGCGGGCCCGGTGCCACCGCGCTGCGTCGCGCCGGTCGCCTTCGAGCTGGCGCGCGTGGCCGACATGGGCCAGGAGGTGTTCGGCCCGGTGCTGCACGTGGTGCGCTGGCGCGGCGACCCGGACGCGGTGATCGCCGAGGTGAACGCGCTGGGCTACGGCCTGACGATGGGCATCCAGACGCGCATCGATTCGCGCGCGGCGCGGCTGGCCGAACAGGGCAGCGTGGGCAACGTGTACGTCAACCGCAACATGATCGGCGCGGTGGTCGGCGTGCAGCCCTTTGGTGGCGAAGGCCTGAGCGGCACCGGCCCCAAGGCCGGCGGCCCACATTACCTGTACCGCTTCTGCGCGGAAAAGACGGTCACCATCAACACCGCCGCGGCCGGCGGCAACGTGGACCTGCTGGCGCACCTGCCGTGACGCGGTGCGGCGTGCTGGCCGTCGGGCTGGCGGCCGCCGCCGGCGCCGGGCGCGTCCGCATTCCCTAAACTTTGGCGATGAACGCACCCCACACGCCCGCGGCCCCGGTGGCCGCCACCCCGTCGACCCTCGCCTTCATTGGTGGCGGCAACATGGCCACCGCCATCCTGGGCGGCCTGCTGCGCAGCGGCCTGCCAGCGTCCTCGGTCATCGTCGTCGACCCGGGCGAGGACCAGCGCGCCCGCCTCGCCGCCGACTTCGGCGTGCGCACCCTGGCCGCGGCCGACGCCGCCCTGGCCGAGGCCGCCACCGTCGTGTGGGCCGTCAAGCCGCAGCTGTTCGCGCAGGCGGCGGCGCCGTGCGCGGCCTTCGTCGGCGCTGCCTTGCAGCTCAGCGTGATGGCCGGCATCCGCAGCGAGGCCATCGCCCGCGCCACCGGCAGCGAGCGCGTGGTGCGGTCCATGCCGAACACGCCGGCGCTGATCGGCCAGGGCATCGCCGGCCTGTACGCGCGGCCGGCCGTCAGCGCCGGCGAGCGCGCGCGGGTGGAGCAGGTGCTGGCGCCCACCGGCCGCGTGCTGTGGGTCGACCAGGAGGCCGACCTGGACGCGGTGACCGCGGTGTCCGGCTCCGGGCCCGCCTACGTGTTCTACGTGATCGAGGCGCTGATCGACGCCGCCGCCGAGATGGGCCTGAGCCGCGCCCAGGGCCGCGCCCTGGCGCTGGCCACCTTTGCGGGCGCCACCGCCCTGGCCGACGCCTCGGACGACCCGCCGGCCGTGCTGCGCGAGCGCGTCACCTCCAAGGGCGGCACCACCCACGCGGCGCTGACCGTGCTGGAGCAGGCGGGCGTGAAGGCGAGCTTCGTGCAGGCCCTGAAGGCGGCCCAGCGCCGCGCGGGCGAGCTGGGCGACGAGTTCGGGCGCTGAGGCGCCGAGGGCGCCAGGCGCCGGGAGGGCGCCGGCCGGGGCGGCGAAGTTCGGGGTGCTGAGCGGCGGCGGGCATGCCCGCCGCGGACGGCGTCATGCACAAACGGCATGGCTTCGGATGCGCCAAAACCGCTTGGTCGCGCCTACAGTCTCGCCCGTGCCGCCAGCCGGTCACAAGCCGGTGCGGGTCGACAGCGAGGTCGGCCCCGACGCGGTCCGTCCCAGCATCAAGGAGAACCCATGAGCGCCCTGTCCTACGTCGGCACCCACGCCGACAGCCCCTGGCAAACCTACCTGTCGCAAGTCGACCGCGTGGTGCCCTACCTCGGCCACCTCGGCCACTGGGTGGAGACGCTGAAGCGCCCGAAGCGCGCGCTGATCGTCGACGTGCCCATCGAGATGGACGACGGCAGCGTGGCCCACTTCGAGGGCTACCGCGTGCAGCACAACCTCTCGCGCGGCCCGGGCAAGGGCGGCGTGCGCTTTCACCCCGACGTCACGCTGGAAGAGGTGATGGCGCTGTCGGCCTGGATGACGGTCAAGTGCGCGGCGGTCAACCTGCCTTACGGCGGCGCCAAGGGCGGCATCCGCGTCGACCCGAAGAAGCTGTCGCACAAGGAACTTGAGCGCATGACGCGCCGCTACACCAGCGAGATCGGCATCATCATCGGCCCGCAGCGCGACATCCCGGCGCCGGACGTCAACACCAACGGCCAGATCATGGCCTGGATGATGGACACCTACTCGATGAACACCGGCAGCACCGCCACCGGCGTCGTCACCGGCAAGCCGCTGCACCTGGGCGGCTCGCTGGGCCGGGTCAAGGCCACCGGCCGCGGCGTGTTCGTCACCGGGCGCGAAGCCGCCCGGCGGCTGGGCATGAACCTGGACGGCGCCCGCGTGGCCGTGCAGGGCATGGGCAACGTCGGCAGTTCGGCGGCCGAGCTGTTCGTGGGCGCCGGCGCCAAGCTGGTGGCGGTGCAGGACCACACGGGCACGGTGTTCATGCCCGACGGCTTCGACATGGCCACCGCCATCGAGGTGCTCAAGCGGGACGGCGGCATGGCCGGCTACCCTGGCGCGCAGACCTTGAAGAACGAGGAGTTCTGGGACATCGACTGCGACATCCTGATTCCGGCCGCGCTGGAGGGCCAGATCACCGCCGACCGCGCCCGCCGCATCCGCGCCCGCCTGGTGCTGGAAGGCGCCAACGGCCCCACGCTGCCCGAGGCCGACGACATCCTGCACGAGCGCCACGTGCTGGTCGTGCCCGACGTCATCTGCAACGCCGGCGGCGTGACCGTCAGCTACTTCGAATGGGTGCAGGACTTCAGCAGCTTCTTCTGGAGCGAGGACGAGATCAACGTGCGGCTCGACAAGATCATGGTCGACGCCCTGAAGAAGATCTGGGACACCGCCGACCAGCACAAGATCACGCTGCGCACCGCGACCTTCGCGGTGGCCTGCGAGCGCATCCTGACGGCGCGCGAAGAGCGCGGGCTCTACCCCTGAGCCTGGCCATCCGGTGGTGTGCACTCCGTCACGTGCCTCCACCGGTCACGCCGCCACCGCATTGCGGCGTGCCGCCACGCGTGGAAGACTCCAGCGCTTTGGCGCTGACCGTCCGGGCGCCACTCACCCGTGGTCGACTGGAGGTGCTTCGTGGCGCATTTCGTGGGCATTTTTTCCGGCGTTCCGGACCCTGATCTCGATGCCCTGACCGAGCTGGACCTCGATGCCGCCGGCAATGGCCGGGTGGGCTTGTGGGGCTTCATCGACACGGCCACGGGCAAGGCCTGCGACGTGCGGGTCGTCAGCGGCAAGGGCAAGGTCAGCGTGGGCGGCAAGATGGGCAGCGCGGTGCTGACCTTCAGCCTGGCCGGCGTGGCCGACGGGGCGGAAATCCAGGCCTTTTCGGGCACGCGCCCCTTCACCGCCCCGCTGCCGGTGCGCCGCAGCAAGGGCAAATCGCTGGCCGAATTGAACGCCGCCCGGCTGGCCAGCGGTGACCCGGCGCACGTGGCCCTGATCGACGGGCGGCCCGTGAAGGCCTACGCCTTGAGGTCGGGCTTTGGCGGCTACCAGACCATCCACCAGATGGCCGAGGTCAACGGCCTGGCGGTGCACATCACCGGCGGCCTGCTCAGCCTGGCCGGCGCCCAGGCAACGGCCGAGGCCTCGGGGGCTTCCGCCCACTTCACCATCGACCGCGAGGGCACCATCGGCCAGCACGTGGCCATGTCCTTGATGGCCAATGCCCAAGGCCCCGGCAACAAGAACTACCTCAGCGTGGAGATGGTCGGCAAGGCGGCCAACAACGGCGCCTGCCAGCTGATGTCGACCAAACAGCTGGCCTCGCTGGAGCGGCTGTGGTGGTTCATCTACGCCCACTTCCCGAACCCGCCGATGAGCCTGTCGACCGCCTACGGCGCCGACAAAAGCGCGCTCACCAGCCCTTTGGTCGGGCGCGTGTCCAAGGCCATGGCCGAAGAACTGGTCGCCCGCGGGCGGTCGCCCGGCCTGGGCGGCAGCGTGCATGAATGCATCGGCTCGGCCGGCCTGTCGTGCCACTTCTGGCTGGACATGGCGAAGAAGCCCTGCCCGGGCGTCGGCATCATGGGGCAATTGCCGCAGGTGTTGGGCTTTGAAGAGGTTCGCGTCAAGGGCGACGAGGCCTTGCGGATCGCCGCCTGACGTCCTGCGCTGTGCTGTCAGCGCAGCCAGTCCACCAGCACGCCGACGAACACCACGAAGCCCAGCCAGTGGTTCAGCCGGAAGGCGCGAAAGCAGCCATCGCGGCTGCGGTCGCGGATCAGCGTGAAGTGCCAGCCCGCGATGCCCGCCGCGACCAGCAGGCCCGCGAAGTAAGCCGGCCCGCGGCCCAGGTGCACGCCGATGGCGGCCCAGATCAGCAGGTAGGCGCCGTAGAAGGCCATGACGCCAGCCACGTCGAGGCGGCCGAGCGTGATGGCCGACGTGCGGATGCCGATCTTCAGGTCGTCGTCGCGGTCGACCATGGCGTATTCGGTGTCGTAGGCCAGCACCCAGAAGAGGTTGCCCAGCAGCAGCCACCACGCGAGCGCGGGCACCGCGCCAGGCACCGCGTCCCAGGTCCAGCGGTCACCGCCGTGGACGGCGGCAAAGGCCATCGGGATGCCGAAACTGAAGGCCACGCCCAGCACCGCCTGCGGCATCGAGAAGAAGCGCTTCGTGTAGGGGTAGAAGATGCTGACGGCGAGGGCGGCCACGCTCCACACCACCGTGGCCAGGTTGGTGGTGAGCACCAGCGCAAAGGCGACCAGGGCCAGCGCGGCGCCGAACACCAGGGCCTCGCGCACGCCCACGCGACCGCTGGTGATGGGGCGCTGCGCGGTGCGTTTGACGTGGCGGTCGAAGTCGCGGTCGGCCACGTCGTTGACCACGCAGCCCGCGCTGCGCATCAAGAAGGTGCCGGCCGTGAACACCGCCAACAGGTGCCAGCCGGGAAAGCCGCCCGCAGCAATCCACAACGCCGCCAGCGTCGGCCACAGCAGCAAATAGCTGCCGGCCGGACGGTCCCAGCGGATCAGGTGGAGGTACAGCGTCAGGCGCGAGGGCGCCGGGGCCGACGTGAGCGGTGGCATGGTCAGAACCTTGGCCGGGCGACGTGGGGTGAGCGAGGGGGCGCCGCCGTCAACTTGTGCGCATTCGGCGGGGCCGCGGCCGCAAACGCCGATTATCGCGGGCGGCTTTGTTGTCTACACTGACGAGCCTTGCCGGGGTCGCCAGCCACCCCCGGACCCGATTCGGAGCGCCCCGCCGATGTTGACGATCAGCAGCAGCCAGATGGCCGAATTCGAGCGCCGCGAGGCGCTGCGCTTCGAACAGCGCCTGGCCCGCCACCTGAGCGCCCACTTTCCCGACCGCGTGGCCGCCCTCGGCGACGATGGGCTGCCGCCCGCGGTGCGCCACCTGATCGACCGCGCGCAGTACCACGGCATCACGACCGAGCGCGACGTGGTGGTGTACGCGGGCGTGGCGATGGCCTTGGGCCTGCGCTTTGACGAAGACCCGGCGCTGGAATGGGCGCAGGACCTGCTGGCCGACCCGTTCATCGTCTCGCCGGCGCTGCGCGTCGACCTGCTCCACGACCGCGCCACCGACCACCTGCAGGCCACGCCATGAGCCCACCCCCCAGCCAAGGCACCGCCACCGAATCGTCCGGCCTGCAAAGCAGCCGCGCTGGCGCCGACGCCGAGTTCAGCCCCAAGAAGACCGCCGGCAAGGCACCCGAGGAGTGCCCGCCGTGCAAGAAGCGCTCGCTCAAGGTCGAATGGGCCACCACCGAGGTCTACTGCGCCGACCTTGCCACGATGAACGGCACCGCCGTTGGCATCGAGCAGGAAGTCACCGGCACCGGTGCCGTGAAGGTCAAGGACAACCACGTCGGCTCGCCCAGCGCGCCGGGCCAAACCAGCTTCAAGCTCGAGTGGAAGGCCTGCGGCGTCGACTTCACCGCCGAGCCCCCCGCCACCGCCTTGCCGGCCACGCTGCCCGCGGTCGGCGACCTGTCGGCCGACGGCCTGTCCGCCACCACGCCCAAGGCCCTGGTCGTCAAGCGCCTGCCCGACAAGGGCTTTGAAGCCGTGTCGATCCCCTGCAACTCACCGAAGTCGGTCAACGGCACCAACAACTACGCCTGGACGGCGGCCTTCCAGCTGGGCGTCAAGGACGCCGCGATCAAGCTCAAGCAGACGCTGCAGATCAAGAAGGGCTGGCTGGGCAAGTGGGTCACGCTGGACCCGGCACAGGACGGCGTGGCGCAGGCCTGGGCCTACATCAAGAAGGACGGCGCCACCTGGAAGTACTGGAACACCGCCGAGTCCGCCTGGAAGGACCTGCCCCGGGCCGTCACGGCCTACACCGTGACCAACATGGTGTTCGTCGAGAGCGGTGGGGCCTTCAAGGGCCGCGACCAGCCCACCTTCACCTGGCCTGAAAGCTTCGCCCAGCCCACCGACTACGACGCGATGAAGGGCAAGTGGATGCAGAACATCGTCGACAACTGGGGGCGCGCCTTCCTGGTCAAGCACAAGCACTGCAGCGGCGTGGGCCTGTGCCAGTGGAACCTCGACATCGACGTGGCCTGGAGCGACACCACCGGTGACAAGCTCGTCTACGCCATCTGGGCCGCCGACTGGGAGCGCTCCAATGCCTCCGACTGGTACCTCAGCGAAACCCGGCTGGGCGTGGCGGGCCACGAGTGCGGCCACCTGTTGGCCGCCTACGACGAGTACACCGGGGGCGCGATCCACCCCACCACGAAGTTGATCGAGGAAGATTCGCTGATGGGGCAGAACCTGACCACCGCGAAGCCGCGCCACCTGGACGACCTGCGCGAAGAATTGCGCAAGCGCATCAAGGCCTGGATCGGCCGCGACTGGGAACTGGAAATCAAGCCGCGATGAGCGCGGCGCACGGGAGCAATCGATGAGTCCCCTGAGGGATCGCGTGGCGGACCAGTTGCGGCGCATTGCCGCTGGGTCCGGTGACCGCCTGGCCGTGGGGCGCGTGCAGGTGGCCGGTGAGCCCGACGGCTGGTTCGAGCACATCGCCTTTGAGCGCGGCGGCTTGCAGCGTTTCACCCGCACCCGCAGCCAGGCCGACGAGGGCGGGGCCCCCATCGGCGAGTGGCAGGCCGCCGCCGAGGACGCCCAGGCGCAGTTGCTGGCTGGGGCGCTGGTGCAGGCCCAGGCCTGGGCCGCCGACAGTGGCGCCGAGCTGCTGCCGGGCATGGAAATCGTCAATTGGACCTGTGTCACCGCCGACGGCGTGCTGGACATCGTGGTGCCCAGTTCGTCGCCCTTGATCCAGCGTTTTGCCTCGGTGGACCTGGCCCTGCGCCGCATCGCCAACCGCCTGGAGGAGCAGGGCGCCGGCGCGATGCTGCGGGTGGCGTTGCAGGCCAAGACGGCGGGCGACCAGGTGGGCGTGCGCGTCGGACTGATCAACGACGGCCACCAACGTGCCGTGGTGGTCAACCCCTTGCTGGGCGACGGCGGCCCCGCCGGCTACCTGCGCCTGGAGTTGGCGCCGATGCCGCCCGAGGTGCCCGGTGAGACCGGCTTCGGCGCGGCCTTTGCGCCGGTTCCGGCTGCCTTGCTGCCGCCCGCTGCTGCCATGGCGCCGTGGACCGACGAGTACCTGGTGCTGGACAGCGCCGGCCGCCTGCTGCTGCCCCAGGCCGTGACCTTCACGCTGCCCGCGCCGGGCCGTTACCTGCTGCGCGCGGTTTACGCCAACCACGGCCGCCTGGCCCAGGTGGCCGGTGTGCCGGTGATCCGCGGGCGGGCGTTTTCCAACGAGGTGGTGGTTGAACGGTGACCCGATGCCCCTGCACGCCTTCACGTCAACCCTTGGCACGTCAACGCGCGGCACGCCGGCCCGTGCCAACCCAGTGCGCGTCGCGCCAAGCCTTGCCATGCCGACCCCTGAACTTCCCCGCCTCGGTGGCCGGCGAGCGTGCCTTGGTTGGCTGGCCGGCCTGGTGTCTGGCCTGGGCGCGCGCGCGGGTGCAGGTGCAGGTGCAGGTGCAAGCCTGGGCGTGGTCGCCCCGGTGATGGCGGCCCCCCTTGGCGACGCCGAAGCCCAGGCCCGCTTTGCGGCGGCGGTGGGCGCCGCCGCCGCGGCCGGGCCGGTGTCGGCCTTCCAACGCGTGAGCTTCCCCGGTGTGGCCTCGCTCGGCGAGTGTTGGATCGGCGTGGGCACGGTGCGTGGCGACCCGCAGGCCTGGCTGGTGCCGGTGGCGGACAATGGCGTCCCCGGTGCCGCGATCGCGTTGCCGATCGGCGGGCAGGTGGCCCTGCTCGCGCGGTTGGACCTGCAGGGCGCGCCCCGCAAGCTCGACCTGACGCGCCCCCCCGGCAGTCCACCGCTGGACCCGGCGCCGGGGGCGGTGCTGATGGCGCCGGCCTTGCTGTTGGCCATTGGCCACCAGCTCAAGGGCGGCGAGGATCGCAGCACGCTCGCGTTGGTGCAGGTGGCGCCGACCGCCTCCCTGCGTTGGTACGAGATCGCCACCTCGGTCCGCCCGCAAAGCGAGGGCCACCGCAGCTTTGCCCTCGAACTGGTTCCGGACCCGGGCGAGCCCTGGTTGGCGCTGAACCTTTACCAGACCACGGTGCCCGCGGCCTCCGGACCGCCCGGCATGCCCGGGCCACCGTTGCGCCTGCACTTTGGTCTGCGCGGGTCGGCGTACCGGCGCCTGGGCTGATGCGCGGCCCTGGGCGACCCGGGGCCACCGGCCGGCGCCGCGCGCCGGCTCAGCGCGCCGACTGCGGCAGCCCGAAGAGGTGGTCGAACAGCCAGTTGAAGGCGAAGGTGTAAACCAGGAAGAACAGCATCAGCCCGATGTCCAGCACCAGGGCTTCCCACAGGCCGATGCCCAGCCACCAGGCGATCACCGGCACCAGGATCGCCACCAGCCCGCCCTCGAAGCCCACCGCATGCGCGGCGCGTCGCCACAGGCTGCGCCCTTTGGTGCGCTGCCGCGACTCCCACCATTCGAAGGCGCGGTTGTAGGTCACGTTCCAGGCCATCGCCACCGCCGAGCTGATCGCCGCCAGCGCGAGGCTGCTGCCTGCATCGGCCGGTGTCAGCAGCGCGAAGGCGGCGGTGACGATGGTGATGGCCAGCACTTCGAAGACCACGGCGTTCACCACGCGGCGCCGCCAGCCCTGCATCCAGCGGCGCAGGGCCAGCGGGGCGATGCCGGGGGGCGCACCGGCCGGGCTGCCCGGTGCGGTGCCTGGCTTGACCGAGGTCATCAGGCCAGGGCCTCGTCGACCAGTTCCACCCAGTGCTTGACGGGCACCGTGGTGCCCGACTGCAGGTGCTGGATGCAGCCGATGTTGGCCGAGACGATGGCCCGCGGCGACAGCGGCGCCAGGTGACCGAGTTTGCGGTCGCGCAGCTGGGTGGACAGCTCGGGCTGCAGCACCGAGTAGGTGCCGGCCGAGCCGCAGCACAGGTGGCTCTCGCTGCCCGCCACGCGCACGTCGAAGCCGAGCGCCTTCAGGTGGAATTCGACACCGCCGCGCAGTTGCTGGCCGTGTTGCAGCGTGCAGGGCGGGTGGTAGGCCACGACGGTGGAATCGTCGGCGTGCACTTTGTGGCGCAGGCGCGGCAGCAGGTCGGGCAGCAGCTCGCTCAGGTCGCGCGTGAGCTCGCTGATGCGTTGGGCCTTGTGGCCGTAGTCCGGGTCGTGGGCCAGTTCGCGGCCGTAGTCTTTGACCATCACGCCGCAGCCCGAGGCGTTCATCACGATGGCTTCCACCTCGCCGCCGGCCACCTTGGGCCACCAGGCGTCGATGTTGCGGCGCATGTCGTCGAGGCTGCCTTGGTGGTCGTTCAGGTGGCCGCGGATGGCGCCGCAGCAGCCGGCGCCGTCGGCCACCAGCGTCTGGATGCCGGCGGCGTCCAGCACGCGGGCGGTGGCACTGTTGATGTTGGGCAGCATGGCCGGCTGCACGCAGCCCATCAGCATCAGCACCTTGCGCGCGTGCTGGCGCGTTGGCCAGCGGTGGGCGCTGGCCGGGGCGCGCGGCGGCACCTTGGCCTTGAGCGAGGCCGGCAGCAGCGGGCGCACGGCCTGGCCCAGCTTCATGGCCGGGGCGAAGGCGCCGGAGGTGAGCCCCTCCTTCAGCAGCCAGCGCACGGTGCGTTCGCCACGCGGACGCTCGACCTTGTCTTCCACGATGCGCCGGCCGATGTCGACCAGCTGCCCGTACTGCACGCCCGACGGGCAGGTGCTTTCGCAGTTGCGGCAGGTCAGGCAGCGGTCCAGGTGCTGCTGGGTGCTGCGGGTGACGGGTGCGCCCTCCAGCACCTGCTTCATCAGGTAGATGCGTCCGCGCGGACCGTCCAGTTCGTCGCCCAGCAGCTGGTAGGTGGGGCAGGTCGCGGTGCAGAAGCCGCAGTGCACGCACTTGCGCAGGATGGCCTCGGCCGCCTCACCGTCGGGGGTGCCTTTGAACTCGGGAGCCAGGTGGGTCTGCATGAAGGGGAGGCGCGGTGGGTGTGGGCGATCAAAGGCCCGAATACAGGCGGCCGGGATTGAACAGCCCGGTCGGGTCGAAGGACTTCTTCAGGTCGCGGTGGATCTGGTCGAGCGGCGACTGCAGTGGGGCGAAGACGCCGGCCGACTTGTCTTGGCCGCGGAACAGCGTGGCATGGCCGCCGGCCTGCACCGCGGCGTCGCGCACGGTGGCCGCGGGCTCGGTGCTGAGCAGCCAGCGCTGGGCGCCGCCCCATTCAATCAGCAGCTCGCCCTTCAGGCCCAGCGGCGGCGCCGTCTGTGGCAGCGACAAGCGCCACAGTGAGGCGTTGACGTCGACCGTGAGGCGCTGGTGGGCGCGCACGAAGAAGTCGTCGCGGTGGTCCCGCAGGCCGGCCCAGAAGACGCTGCCCTGGTCGGGCTCGACCGCCTGGCCGCCCTGGCGTTTCATGCCCGCCAGCGCGGCCTGCACGGCGGCCAGCGCACCACGCAGGCGCAGCACCAGGTTGCCGTCCCACCAGGCGCTGGCGTTGATGGGCAGCGGCTGGCCGCCCCACAGGTTGAGCTGGCGCAGCGCGCTGGCCTCGTCCATCTCGAAGCGCACGGTGGCCGTGGCCGGCGCGATGGGCAGCACCTTCAGCGACACCTCCGCGATCAACCCCAGCGTGCCCAGCGAGCCGGCGAGCAGGCGCGACACGTCGTAGCCCGCCACATTCTTCATGACCTGGCCGCCAAAGCTGAGCACCTCGCCGCGGCCGTTGACCACCGTGGCGCCCAGCACAAAGTCGCGCACGCCGCCCACCGCCGCGCGCGCCGGCCCGGCCAGGCCTGCCGCGACCATGCCGCCCACGGTGGCGTGGCTGGCGCCGCCGGGTTCTTGCACGAAGTGCGGCGGCTCGAACGCCAGGCACTGGCCCTTCTCGGCCAGCACCTGCTCCAGCTCGGCCAGCCGGGTGCCGCAGCGCGCGGTCACCACCAGCTCGGTGGGCTCGTAGCTGGAAATGCCCTCGAGCACCCTCGTGTCCAGCACCTCGCCTTGGGGCAGTTCGCCGTAGAAGTCCTTGCTGCCGCCGCCACGCAGGCACAGCTGGGCGCCGGCGGCCTGGGCGGTCTGGATGCGGTCGATCAGGATCTGCAGCGCGGTGTCGTGGGTCGTCATGAACAGAGGGCGGGGGCGGGCTCAGAAGCGCGGGATGTCGGAGAAGGGCAGCAGCCCGCGCTTGACGTGCATCTTTCCGTACTCGGCGCAGCGGTGCAGGGTGGGAATCACCTTGCCGGGGTTCAACAGCTCCTTCGGGTCGAAGGCGCGCTTCAGCGCGAACATCTGCTCGCGCTCGGACGGCGAAAACTGCACGCACATCGACGACAGCTTTTCGACGCCCACGCCGTGCTCGCCGGTCACCGTGCCGCCCAGGGCGACGCTGGTTTCGAGGATGTCGGCGCCGAACAGCTCGCAGCGGTGCAGCTGGTCGGGGTCGTTGGCGTCGAAGAGGATCAGCGGGTGCAGGTTGCCGTCGCCCGCGTGAAAGACGTTGCAGCAGCGCAGGCCGTACTTCTTCTCCATCTCGCCGATGCGCACCAGGATCTCGGCGAGCTTGTGGCGCGGGATGGTGGAGTCCATGCACATGTAATCCGGGCTGATGCGCCCGCTGGCCGGGAACGCGTTCATCCGGCCGCTCCAGAATTTCAGGCGCTCGGCCTCGTCGCGGCTGATGTCGAAGCGCGTGGCGCCGGCCTCCTGCATCACGGCCACCATGCGGCCGATTTCCTCTTCCACCTCTTCGGGCGTGCCGTCGCTCTCGCAGATCAGGATGGCCTCGGCGTTGAGGTCGTAGCCGGCGTGGACAAAGTCCTCCACCGCGGCGGTCATCGGCTTGTCCATCATCTCCAGGCCCGCCGGGATGATGCCCGCGCCAATCAGCGCCGCCACCGCGTGGCCGGCCTTGCGCAGGTCGTCGAAGCTGGCCAGGATGGCGCGCGCCAGCAGCGGCTTGGGCACCAGCTTGACGGTCACCTCGATCGTCACCGCCAGCATGCCTTCGGAGCCGATGACCACCGACAGCAGGTCCAGCCCGGGCGCGTCCAGTGCTTCGCTGCCGAATTCCACCGGCGCGCCGGTCACCGTGAAGCCGCGCACCCGCAGCACGTTGTGAATGGTCAGGCCGTACTTCAGGCAGTGCATGCCGCCGGAGTTCTCGGCCACGTTGCCGCCGATGGTGCAGGCGATCTTGCTGCTGGGGTCCGGCGCGTAGTACAGGCCGTGCGGGGCGGCCGCCTCGCTGATGGCGGCATTGCGCACGCCGCACTGCACCACCGCCGTGCGAGCGACCGGGTCGACCTTCAGGATCTTGTTGAACTTGGCCAGGCTCAGGGTGACGCCCATGGCGTTGGGCATCGCCCCGCCCGACAGGCCGGTGCCCGCGCCGCGCGCCACCACGGGCACGTTGAGCCGGTGGCAGGTGCGCAGCACGGCGGCGACCTGGGCCTCGGTTTCGGGCAAGGCGACCACGAGCGGCTGTTCGCGGTAGGCGGTCAGGCCGTCGCACTCGTAGGGGACCGTGTCTTCGTGGTGCCACAACAGGGCGTGTGCCGGCAGTTGCCCGGCCAGCTCGGCCACCACCTCGGCCTGGCGGCGCTTGCGCTCGACCGGGTCGGGCCGCGGCACAGGCGTCAGGGCCAGTGTCGGTGCTGCGGCAGGTGGCGTGGCGGTGTTCGCAGCCGGGGCCGGCTGCAGCTCGCTCAGTGCGGCGTTCGGCAGGGGTGCGTTCAAATGGGTCTCCAGACGGCGTGGCTCCGCGGCCCGCAATGTACCCCGCCCTCCCGGGGGGCGGGCGTTCGGCTTGCTGCTGTCCAGGTCAAAGGGCCTTTGACCTGGATGCATCAGGTGGTGAACACCGTGAGCACGCCGGTGTAGCCGTAGACATGGTGCCGGGCCACCTCGCCGGCCGCGAAGAAGCCCACCAGCGGGACGTCGCCGAGCGCATGGCGCACCAGGGCCAGTTCAGCCGACGGGGCGCCGAAATGCGGCCCGCCGCGGCCCGAACAGCTGACATACACCGCCCCGGCGACCCGGCGCGCCGGGTGCGTGCCGCGGTCGGGCTCGGCGGTGTTCAGCGCCAGCGCGGTTTCCAGCGGCAGCGTGTCGGGCTCCAGCTCCTCGCGGATCTCGCTGCAGATGCGCACCAGGTCGCGCCGAGCGGCCTCGGTGTTGCGGGTGCAGAAGGCGAGCTGCATGCCGGACTCCGCTTCGTCGCCGATCGCGATGCCGCGGCGGCCCGGGTCCATGCCCACCAGGTGGCGCACCCGCGTGTCGGCGCCGAACTGGCCCGGCCGCGCGAGGGCGTCGTCGCTGCGGGCGCTCAGCCCGACCAGGGTCTGGCGCAAGCGCGGCAGCGCGGTGCGCGGGTCGGCGCCGACGATGTCGAGGTCGCGCAGCAGGCAGTCCAGCGCTGCATCGCCATCCAGCGACAGCACCAGGTTGCGCTCGGCCTGGGTGATGCGGCGCACCGGCCCGATCGGCTGGCAGCCCTGGGTGACGCGCGACACCAGCGCCACCTCCCGCGAGAAGGCCACGCCGGACAAGCCGCCCTGGAACACCCCGTCGGCGATGTGCAGCGGCCGGTTCCGCGCGCTGGACAGGCCGCCGAACAGGTAGCCGGTGGCGGTGCGGTCGGCCATCTCGGTGATCAATTCACCCAGGTCGGCGGTGGCCGGGTCGACATGAACCTGGGCGGTCGACGCCTCGAAGCCCGCGGCGCCCCGCCCCGTGAGGGGTTGCGCCCCGGAAAAAACGCGGAAGCTGCCCGGGGGCAGTTCCCCCAACATCAGCGCCATCGCCGGTTCTTCGAAGTACTCGACGCCGTTGGCGGCCACCCCCACGCCCACCGCGCCGACCCACGACACGCCCGGCCAGGCGCGCACCAGTTCGCCCAGGATGACTTCGGCGTCTCGGGCGTAGTGGTCGCTCAGGTAGACCCAGCCCAGGGTCGGCTGGGCGCCGTGCACCGGGTCGCGGCGCTGGGCCTCCAGCTGCGCGCCCGCCAAGGACAACGCCATCCGCCAGTCGGGGTGGGTGGCATGAGCATGCAGAAACAGCTTCATGGCGGCAGGCAAAACCGCGAAGTTTGATGCAAGGCACTTGGGCCCATGGCGGACCGGGGCATGCGCCGTCGGCCGCTCACCGGCGGGTGGCCTTGCGCGCCGCGGGCGCCTTGCGCGCGGCGGCCTTGGCCGCCTTGGCGGGGGCGGCGGCGGCCTTCTTCAGCGTCGTCGTGGCCGCGCCGACGCCTTGCTTGACCACTGCGCCGGCGAGGCCGCGGGCGGCGTCGGTCGCGGTGTCCTTCATGGCGGTGGTGGCCAACTGGGTGAATTGCTTGGTCAGCGCGCCCCACCACTGCATCGGGTCGACCACGCCGGCCGCGGGGGCGGCGGCTGGCTTGCGGCCGCGGGCCTTGGTGGCTGGCGGCGGGGTCTCGTCCTGGCCGGCTTCGGCCGCGGTGGATTGGCTCGCTGCCGGCGCTGGCGCCGGCGCGGCAAAGGGCGAGTCGCCCGGCTTGATCGTCAGGGCGTCGCGCAGGTCGTTCATCTGCACGTTCATCGTCTTGAGCGTCGACAGCGTCATGCGCTGCACTTCCAGCGCCTGGATGGTCGCGCCGATCATGCGGGCGTTTTGTTCCAGCCAGAACTGCACAGTGCGCAGCTCCTCAATGCGCTTTTCCAGTTCTTCCGGGTTCAAGGTCGGCGCCACCCACTGACCGATGCTGGGCAGGGCCGAGCCGGCGTTCTTGACCAGACCCTGCAGAAAATCAAAACCGGGAACGAGCTTGGTGAAGGCTGAGGCGTCGCTCATCGGGGTCTCCTCGTCGCTGGGTGACGGCATGTTTGACGGCATTGTGCACCCGGCCCTCTGGGGAGCGGCAGTCCGCCGGGACCCGGGCAGACCCTCAAATGCGTCCGAAAGACGATGCAATTGAAATCATCATTTCTATCGAAAATGTCATAAGCTGATCGGCGTTGGGGGCATCGTCGCGGAACGATGCCGCCCTGTCACCTTGGACCTTGGCCGCGCCGATGCTTGACAACGATTCCGAAGACCTCGTGTTCGCCGATGACGAGGTGAGCGCCGCCGCGGCGACCGACCCCTGGCAGGTGCTGATCGTCGACGACGACCCCGAGGTCCACGCCGCCACCCGCTTCGTGCTGCGCGGCCAGCGCCTGCTCGGCCGGCCGGTGCAGCTGCACAGTGCGCACAGCGCGGCCGAGGCACAGGCGAGCCTTGGCCGCCTGACGGGCGTCGCCGTGGTGCTGCTGGACGTGGTCATGGAGCGTCCGGACGCGGGCCTGACCCTGGTGCACACGATCCGCCAGACCCTGGGCCTGCACGAGCTGCGCATCATCCTGCGCACCGGCCAACCCGGCTACGCGCCGGAAATGGACGTCATCGCCCGCTACGACATCAACGACTACCGCACCAAGGGCGAGCTGACGCAGACGCGCCTACTGACCTCGCTGACCAGCGCCTTGCGGGGCTACGAGCAGATCCGTCGCATCGAGGCCAGCCGGCGCGGGCTCGGTCAGATCATCCACGCCTCGCGCGACCTGTTGACGAGCCGCGGGCTGCAGCGCTTCGCCAGCGGCGTGCTGGCGCAGCTGAGCAGCTTCCTCGGCATGAACGACCAGCGCGGCCTGGTGGTGATTGGCCCGAGCGGCCCCATCGACCAGGTCGCCGTTGCCGGCCCGCACGGCCAGCACCTCGCCCCGGCGGACGCCGGCCTCAAGGTGGTTGCCGCCTCAGGCCCCTACACCGCCTTGGTCAACCGCCCGCTCGACGACATTGGTGACGCCGCCCTGCGCGACCAGCTGCGCGAGGCCCTGGCGCAGCGCCGCAGCGTCTACGGCCGCCAGGGTTGCGCGCTTTACTGCAACAGCCTGCGCCACCACCTGGCGGTGTTCATCGACACCTCGGGCGACATCGACCCCGACCTGCGCGAGCTGCTGACGGTGTTCACCGAAAACATCGCGCTGTGCTCGGACAACCTCAGCCTGATCGAGCAGGCCCGCGAGGCCGCCTACACCGACGCCCTGACCGGTCTGCCCAGCCGCGTGAAGCTGCTGCAGCACCTGGGCCAGCCCGCTGCGCCCGATGCGGCGCTGCTGATGCTGGACATCGACGACTTCAACGCGCAGGTCGAGACCCTCGGTCCCGAGCAAAGCGACCGCCTTCTGTGCCAGATGGCCGACCGGTTGCGGGCCCTGGCCGGCGACGGTGCGGTGCTGCCGGCGCGCGTGGCGGCCGACGTGTTCGCGCTCTACGGCCCGCGCGACCGCCTGGGCCCGCCCTGCCTGGCCGCGCTGTGCGCGACCCCGTTTGACGCGGACGGCGTGCCCATCCAGCTCGCGCTGTGCGGTGGCTTGGCGGCCGTGGTGGATGCCCCGGCGTCGCCGGCGCAGCTGATGGCCGCAGCCTACTTGGCGCTCAAGCGCGCCAAGCGCGAGCCGCTCACCGGCCATGTGGCCTACCAGCCCGCGATGGGCAGCGCGGCGCTGCGGCGTTCGATGCTGCTGCACGCGATGCACGCGTCCTTGCACACCAACGGCTTTGCGCTCGCGCTGCAGCCGCAGTTGCGGGTGACCGACGGCGCGGTGGTGGGCGTGGAGGCCTTGTTGCGCTGGTCGCGCGGCGACCTGCCGCCCATCGGCCCGGACGAGTTCATCCCGCTGGCCGAGAGCGCGGGCCTCATCCGGCCCCTGGGGGCCTGGGTGATCGACGAGGCCTGCCGGCAGTCGGCCGAGTTGACGCGGCGCACCGGCCACCGCCTGCGGGTGGCGGTCAATGTGTCGCCTGCCCAGTGGCGCGACCCGAGCCTGGCCGACCAGCTGCTGCGGGCCGTGGCGCGTCACGGCCTGGCACCACAGCAGTTGGAGATCGAGCTCACCGAGACCCTGGCCATGCGCGAGATCGACACCCTGCTGGACCGCCTGCACCAGCTGCGCGCCCACGGCATCCGCGTGGCGCTGGACGACTTCGGCACCGGCTTCTCGTCGCTGGCCTACCTGCAGCACATGCCCATCGACCAGCTGAAGATCGACCGCAGCTTCATCCACCAGATCGCGCCCGACGGCCGAGGTGAGGCCATCACGCGCACCATCGTCCGGCTGGGTGCTGTGCTGGGCCTGGAGGTGCTGGCCGAAGGCGTGGAAACCGAGGCCCAGTGGCAGGCCGTGCGCGCCCTGGGCTGCCACACCATTCAGGGCTACCTGCACGGCCGACCGATGCCGCTGGACACCCTGTGCCAGTGGCTGGACGGGCGCCCCGTGGCCGGCGTGAGCCCGGCCGACCCGGCGTGACCGACCCGCTGCGGCTGCGCCCCGGCCTGCGTGCCGATGGCGCCCCGGGCACGGCCCCGACGGCGGCGCCTTCACCGGTGCCCCACGCCTTGCCGATGCCGCCACTGCACCGCACGCTGCGTTTTCGCGCGGCGCTGGTGGCGTTGGCGCTGATCAGTGGCTTCTTCGCGGTGGTGATGTTCAACACCCAGCGCGCGCTCGAGCAGGCCGCCCTGGAGAACAGCCGCGCCGTGGCCCGCCAGATCGCCCAGACCCTGAACCTGGCGCTGGCGCCCCACACCAGTGACCTCGCGTCGCTGGCCGTGGTAACGCCTTACCTGCAGGAGCTGATCTCGCCCGACAGCGACGGCCTGCTGTACCTCGTGCTGCTGGCCGAGGACGGCCGCGTGCTGACCCGCACCGACGCGGCGCCCCAGCCACTGCCTGCGGTGGACACGGACCTGGGACCCGCGTGGCGGCGCGGGGTGCTGCACCTCGAGCAGCCGATCCTGCTGGGCAACCAGAGCGTGGGCCGGCTGCGTTATGGCCTGTCGTCGCGCCTGTTGCGCGACGCGGCCCAGAGCCTGCTGCGCCAGAACCTGCTGCTGTACGGCGCGGTGTTGCTGGTCATCGTGGGCGTCATGGTGGCGGCGATGCGCCGGCTCGGCCGGCGCCTGCAGGCGCTGATGGACGCGGGTGCGCTGCTGGCCTCGGGCGCGTACCAGACGGCCGCGCCCACCGCCGGCCACGACGAACTCGGCGTGCTGGGCCGCGAGCTGAACCTGATGGCCGACGCGGTGCGCAGCCGCATCGCCGCGCTGGAGGAAAGCCGCCAGCGCGAGCGGTCGCTGAACGAAGCGCTCGAGTCACGCGTGTCCCAGCGCACGGCAGAACTTCAGCAGGCCAACGACCACCTGTCGCGCACGCTCGACGACCTGCGCCGCCTGCAGGACGGGCTGGTCCAGTCCGAAAAGCTGGCCAGCCTCGGGTCGCTGGTGGCGGCCGTGGCCCACGAGCTGAACACGCCCATCGGCAATGCGCTGGGCGTGGCCACGGCCTATGGCCACAAGGCCCGCGACTTCGGCGAGCGCGCGCGCGGCCGCCTGCAGCGTCAGGCGCTCGAGGACTTCCTGCAGGACAGCCAGGACGCCGCCCTGCTGCTGGAGCGCAACCTGAACAAGGCCAGCGAGCTGATCACCAGCTTCAAGCACGTGGCCATCGACCAGACCAGCTCGCAGCGCCGCCGCTTCGACCTCGCGCAGACCGTGGGCGACGTCCTGGCGACCTTGTCGCCGACCACGCGTCACCACGCCATCCGCATCGACAACGACGTGCCGGGCGGCCTGGAGATGACCAGCTTTCCCGGCCCGCTGGGCCAGGTCCTGACCAACCTGGTCAACAACGCGCTGCTGCACGCCTTCGCGCCGGGGCAGCCCGGGCGCATCCGCGTCCACGCCGCGCTGCAGGACGCCGACCACGTGGTGATTGACTTCAGCGACGACGGCTGCGGCTGCGACGCCGACACCCTCAAGCGCATCTTCGACCCCTTCTTCACCACCCGACTGGGCCAGGGCGGCAGCGGGCTGGGCATGAACATCGTCCACAACATCGTGACCGGGTTGCTGCAAGGCCGCATCACGCTGGACAGCGCGCCTGGCCAAGGCTTGCGCGCGCGCATCGTGCTGCCCCGGGTGGCGCAGCCGGTGTCGTCGACCACGCTGGGCGGCCTGCCGACCGAGGCGCTGCCCGTTGCACCAGCCACTGCCGCTCCGGCCTCCGGGCCGGCTTCTCCGCCGACCGCGACCTCACCATGAACCTGAGTTGCCCAACGCCCGATCGGTCACGGCCCCCGCGCGCGGGCCAACGCGTGGCGTCGCCGTCGGTGCGGCGGTCGGTGATGCGGCTGGCGCTGGCATGGGCGGCACTGGTGCCTGCGGCCTGGGCTCAAGCGTCGGTCGCTGACGCTGACGCTGGCGCGCCGCGGGGTGGCGCGTCAGAGGTGCTGGCGGGGGAGTCGGCACCGGCGCCGGCGCCACCCGCCCAGGCAGCGCTGGCCGGCGCCGGGCTGCAAGTCAATGCCTACGCGACCCTGGGCCTGTCGCGCCTGAACCGCGATGGCGTGCGCGTGCGCGCCGACGCGGCCGCGACGCGAGGCACCGGGTCGCGCTGGTCGGCGCGCGACGAGTCTCGCCTGGGCCTGCAGCTGAGCTGGTCGGTGCAACGGGACCTGTCGCTGATCTGGCAGCCCGTGCTGCGCGAGCAGCGCAACGGCCAGTTCCGGGCCCACACCGACTGGGCCTATGTCAACTGGCGCCTGACCCCGCAGTGGGAACTGAAGCTGGGCCGCTATGCCTCGCCGCTGTACCTGGTGTCCGACGAGCGTCTGGTGGGCCTGGGCCAGCCCTGGATGCGCCCGCCGCCGGAGGTCTATGGCCTGCTGGGCAACGTTGAGTGGCTGGACGGCTTGTGGCTGCGCCGCAACGTGGCCCTGGGCGACGACACGCTGCGCATCGACCTTTACCACGCCCGCCACCGCGACGAGCGCAGCGACCTGGCCATCAACCACGCCCCGCTGACCGGCCTGAGCCTGAGCCTGCGCAACACGCAGTGGACCTGGCACGCGATGGTCGCGCAGAGCCGCTCGCGGCTGCGGCTGCAGCAGATCGAGCCGCTGCTGGCCGTGCTGGGCGACCCGGCGCTGGGCGGCGACCCGCAGGCCGTGGCGGACTACGACGTGCGCCGGCTGGACCCGATCCGCTTTGCCTCGCTCGGCCTGCGCTACGAAGCCGGGCCGTGGCTCGCCATGGCGGAGTGGGCGCGGGGCACCTCGCGGCTGAAGGGCCTGCCCGGCAGCACCGCGGCCTACCTCACGCTGGGCCACACGCGCGGCACGCTGCTGCTGCACGCGACCTATGGGTGGTTGCGCGGGCGCGACCCGGGCGGTGAGACGCGCTTTCGCGGCCCGGCCGCCGAGGTCGCCGACCTCTTTCTGGCCAGCGGCCGCGAGGCCGGGCAGCAGCGGCTGGCGTTCGGCGCGCGGTGGGACCTTCGGCAGGGCTGGGCACTGAAGGGCCAGGTGGACCTGATCCGCCCGCGCAGCCAGGGCCGTGGTGGCCTGTTCATCGACGCCCAGGGGGGCACGGCGCTGCCGGCGGGCCGCCGCGATGCGCTGCTGTACGGCCTGGCGCTGGAATGGGCGCACTGACATGACGCCCGCGCGCCGTGCGCCCATCGCTTGCGGCTCGGACCTGTCGGTCGTGTCGGGCCCGTCGGCCGTCTCGACCGCCGCTGCCGTGAGTGCCGCGTGTGTCGCCGCGCCCATGGCGGCCGCCTCGGCCCGCCCGGCCTCGCGCGTGTCCCGGTGGGCGTTCGCCTGCATGCTCGCCTGGGTGGTGGCCCTGGCCTGGTGCCCGGCGCCCGTTCGCGCGCAGCCGGTGCCCGGCGGGCCCGCGGCCGCGGCGGCGCCTGCGTCGGGCAGCGCGGTGGCAGCCCTGGGCTTCCAGGTCGTGGCGCACCCTGACTTTCGGGCGGCCAACCTGACCCGCGGCGAGCTCGCGGCCTTGTTCATGGGCACCCGGCGCAGCCTCGACGATGGCAGCCCGGTGCAAGTCATCGACGCCACGGACGCCGCGTTGCGGGAGCAGTTCTATGGGGTGGTCGCAGGGCGCTCCGCGGTGCAGATGCACGCCCATTGGTCGCGCGTGGTGTTCAGCGGGGCAGGGCGCCCCCCGTCGCAAGCCGATGTGGCGCTGACCCTGACCGTGCTGCGCCGCGAGCCGGGGTCGCTGGCCTACTTGCCGCCAGGCCAGGACCTGCGTGGCCTGCGTCTGGTGCAGGTGATCGACCGCCGCTGAGCGGCGGCGTCCCCGGCCCGGCTCACCGTGCCACGCCGGTGATGCGCAGCACCCCGTTCGATTGCGACCACTGCAGGCGGCCCAGCAGGTCCATGCCCAGCAGCGGGCGGTCGCCCAGGCCGGGCAGCGCGATGACGCGAAGCCGGCGGGCGCCCACGCCGCCGGCCAGTTGAACGTCGGCGCTCACCACCTCGCCTTCCACCACGCCGCCCGCCGTGCTCGAGCGCACCCGTTGCTCGCCTTGCAGCCCGAGCTCACGTGCCAGCGCGGCGGAGATGGCGGTGGTGGTGGCGCCGGTGTCGATCAGGAAGTCGACCGCGCGCCCGTTGACCGTGCCGGGCCAGTGGTAGTGGCCGTCGGCGCCGCGGCGGATTTCGATGGTGCCGCCGTCCACACGGAACTGCGTGCGCGCCTGCTCGCGCTGCCAGGTCAGCACGCCCAGGAAGACCAACAAGCCCAGCAGCAGCCACACCGTGGCGACTTTCAGGTTGCGCGGCAGGTCGCTCATGGGCGCGGGCTCAATCGGCCTCGGCCCCGGCTTGCGCATCGGGCAGCGTCAGCTCGATGCGGCCGAACACGGCGTGGCCGTCGCGGTCGCTTGCGCTGAGCTGCACGGTGTGACCCGGCTCGACCGCGGTGGGCGACCAGCCTGCGCTGGGGCCCAGTCCCAGCGCCCAGCCAGAGCGCAGTGGGCGGTGACGGGTCCACCGCGCCAGCAGCTGGCCCACATGCCACGGCGTCTCGGCGGCGTCGGCACGTTGGGGGCTGCGCCCGGTTTGCTGCAGCGTGAGCTGCAGCGAGGCCCGGCCCTTGGACCAAGCGCTGCCCAGCTCATCGGGCGTCACGGCCACCGGGGCCATGGCCACGCCCAACAGGTCGGTGGCGTCGCTGTCCAGCGCGTCGGCGGGCAGGCCCGCCGCGTCCGCCGCCCAAGCGGCTGCAGGCACCGTCAGGCCGCATGCCAGCGTGAGCAGCCGCACGCCGTCGACCAGGGCGTCAGCGCCCAGCCCCGCGCCCAGGTCGGCGCCCAAGGCAACCAACTGAGGCCGCGCGTGCAGTGCCCGCGCCGCGGGCGCGGCTGGCTCGGCCCAGGCCGGTGCGGCGGCGGCCTGGCGGACGGTGGTCGGCACGGGCCAGCGCACGGGGCCGTGGGGGCCGATGAAGGCATCTGCGCGGTCGCACCGCAGGCTGGCCGGCGCTGCGGGCTGAGCTGCCGCGGCCGGATCGGCGGGCCCCGGTGCCCAGGCTTGCGCCCAGGCGTGCGCGCGCGGCAGCGGGGCGAGGCAACGTCGCGGGTCGAACGCGAATGCGTGGCGGGCCTTGCCTTGGTTGAGGGCCTGGGACAGCGCCTCCAGCTGCGGTGACATGAAGTTCCAATCGTCCAGAACCTGTTGCAACCGGGTCGCGATGTCGGTCGCATAATGGGCCGAACTCAGGTCGCGGGACACGACGACCAACTGGCCGTCGCGCGACCCATCCTGGTAGCTTGCAAGTTTCATCGGGTGTTGGCTGAAGGAGTTTCGGGCCGACGCGCAGACCGCCGCTGCGGTGCCGGCCGCCCAGACCCCATTGTCGATGTTGCCTGACGACCCCATCACCGCCCCCATCACCGCCCCCACCGCCGGCGACCACGCCACCACCACCAGCGCGCCCGTTCGCGGGCACCGCCGGCGCTTGCCACGCGGCCTGCCGCTGGCATTCGCGGCGGCGCTGTTGGTGCACGGCCTGGTGCTGGCGGCCGCGGCGCGGCCTGATGCC
>CALRPU020000047.1:0-23209 GCA_943370175.1 Hydrogenophaga intermedia
TCACTTGATGTCGAAGAAGAATTCCTGGCGGATCTGCACCGCGTCACCAGCGCACTGATAGCCGTCCTTCATCGCCGTCTCGATGGAGGCGATGATGGCCCGCTTGGCCCGGCGGTCGGCCACGCCGCGCAGGGTGTCGCGCTCGACCTCCACCTGCACCACGCGGCCCGCCTTCAGCGTGGCGATCACGAACACGCTGCCCTGCACTTCGGTGCTCGTTGGCGGGGTCTCCGGCGGGACCATCTTGCTGCACGCCACGCCCGCTTGCTGGATCGCCGGCCTCGGCGGCGGGGCGGGCGGCGCCGGGGGCGCGGCCACCACCGCGGGGGGCGCTGCCACCGGCGGGGCCGGGGCAATCACCACCGGCGCCGGGGGTGGCGTCGGCGTGGTCGCCGTGATGGTGGGTTGCGGCGGCGGGGGCGCGGTGATCTGCACTTCCGGCGGCGGAATGAACGGCGGCGGCGGCGCCTCCAGCTTCGGCGGCGGCGGCACCACCACCTCGGGCGGCGGTGGCGGTTGGCGCACTTCCTCGATCACCTTGGTCTCGATGGGCGCGATCACCACCTGCACCACCTTCTTGGCCAAGCCGGTCACCAGCGCGTACACCAGCAGCGCGTGGAAGAGGATGACCACCGAGATCCCGACCAGGTGCCGGCGGGGGTCCGCGGTGCGTTGCGAGAAGTCCATCGGAGGAGGCTCTGAAAAATCGGAGGGGTCGGCGACAGCGGACGAGGGCGGGCGCTGCCGCGGTCAGGGCTCAGCTCAGAAGTTGTACTTGAGCGTTGCCTTCACCGAGCGGCCGTTGACGGCGCGCGCGGCATGGCCGTCGCCTTCGACTTCGGTGTAGCCCAGCGTGTTGAACAGGTTGTTCACGCCCAGCGACAGTTGCGCGCGGTCGCTCAACTGGTAGTTGGCGAAGGCGTTGACCACGGTGAAGCCCGGCAGGCGGATGGTGTTGTCGTCGTCACCCCACGAGGCGGTGGTGCCCACGATGGCCGCGCCGATGTCGGCCGCGCCAATCGTGTAAGACGGCTGCAGCTGCCACACGAACTTGGCCTGGCGGCGCGGCGTCTTGCCGACCTGGCTGGCGGTGTTCGACGCCGAGATCTTGGCGCGGGTGTAGGTGCCGCCACCGGTCAGGTGGAAGTCGCCGACGTTCCAGGCCGCTTCCAGCTCCAGGCCGTTGGCGGTGTACTTGTTGCTGGTGAACTTCTGCGTGGTGACTTCGTAGTTGCTCTCGGTCGTGCGCGCATTGAAGAAGGTGCCAAACACGCTGACGCCGCCCTGGCGCCACTTCGCGCCGGCCTCGTGCTGCTGCACCTTGTTCAGCGAGATGGGCACCGAGCCGTCCAGCGGGTTGCCGTACAGCAGGCGGTCGGCGCTGAAGGACACGCCCTCGCTGCTGCGGCCGAACACCGACAGGTCGCGGCTGACGGCGTAGTTGGCGCCCGCCGAGTACGAGGTGTGCGACACCTTGTAGTTGATGCGGCGCTGGGTGGCCGGGCTGAAGCCCGGGATGATGGCCGCGCCGCTGCCGTTGGTGGGCGCGTCTTCCAGCGAATAGCCGCTGGCCTTCTGGCCGTCGCGGCGCACGCTCACGTCGAGGTTCAGCGGGCCGTTTTCCCAGGCCACGGCCGCGTACGGTGCGGTCTGGGTGTACTGCACGTCCCAGGTGCGCACGCAGCAGCCGCCGAAGGTCTCGTAGCCGCTGCCCGCGGGCAGCGAGGTCGGCTGGCCGGCGGCGTTGACCACCTGCGCGTTGTTGCCGGTGAGCTGCATGCGGTAGGTGTTCCAGAACCAGGTCTGGGCGACGTTCTGGACGCCGTTGAACAAGCCACCGGTGACCGTGGCCTTGCCACCGCCGGCGTCCAGCACCTTCGACAGCTTGATGTCGTTGAAGGTGTTGCCCAGGTCGTCCAGGCTGGTGTTGAACAGCGCGCCGGTGAAGAAGCCGGTGTTCGCGCCGTTGACGATGCCACTATTGGTCGGGAACAGCGCGATGAAGCGGCCCGAGTTGCTGCTGCGGCGGAACTTCTCGTCCAGCGTCCAGCCGTTGCCCAGCTTGAGGTTGGCCTCGACGCCGAAGGACGTGCTCTTCACATGCAGGCCGTCGCGGGTGTTGCTGGTGGTGCTGCCGTTGTCGCGGTTCAGCGTGGTGTCGCGCTGCAAGCTGGGCGTGATGAAGAAGGCGGTGCGCGGGTCGACGCCCGGGATCGCGTTGATCTTGCCGTTGACGGTGTTGACCGGCACGGGCAGGAAAGACGGGGTCTTGTCGTCCAACGCCTTGAAGCTCACGCGCACGTAGCCGTTGTCCAGCTGCTGGGTGATGTTGCCCTTGATCTGGCCACCGTTGGCGCTGTTGAACTCGGCCGGGCGGCCGCCGTCGCCCACGCGCTGGAAGCCGCCCACGTGGAAGCTGGTCTTCTCACCGAGCTTGCCGCCGTAGTCCATGTCCAGGCGCAGTTCCTTGCGCTTCAGGCCCACGGTGAACCCCACTGCGCCGCCGCGCTCGCGGCCGGTCTTGCTGATGAAGTTGACGATGCCGCCGGGCGAGTTGGTGGCCAGCGTGGAGGCCGAGCCACCGCGGATCACTTCCAGGCGGTCGATGCTGTAGTCGGCGCGCACGAACTGGTCGGCGGTGCCGAAGGCGATGTCGCCGAACATCAACACCGGCAGGCCGTCTTCCTGCATCTGCACGTAACGCGAGCCGCCTGCGGAAATGGGCACGCCGCGCACGGTGACGTTGGCGTTGCCTTCACCGCCCGACGATTCCGAGCGCACGCCCGGCACGGCGCGCAGCAGTTCGGCGGTGCTGGCCGCGCCGCTGCGTTCGATCTGCTCGGCGCCCAACGTGCTCACCGACACGCTCTGCTTCATCTTGGTGGTGCGCGTGGCGGTGCCGGTGACGACCACCGAGTCCAGGCGCAGGCCGTCGCCGCTGCGGGCCTGGGCCGCTTCCTGGGCGGCGGTGGGCTCGGCGGGGGCGGTCTGGGCGTGGGCCGCGCCGAGTTGCAGGGCCGCGAGGGCGGCGGCAGCGGCAAGCCGCTTCGGGGTGGGGCGCAGCGTGGGGCGCATCGGGGTCTCCAGGGGTTGATCTTGTGAGGCCGAATTTTGCAAGGAATGCAATCGATTGCATCCTAGGGTTTGTCCGGCCCTGTGGCGGGGGCACTTAGGCGGAATGGGGGCTTGCGGCGGCGCAGCGTCAGCCGCGCGACGGCCGCCGGTCAACCGGTCGACGGCAGGGTGCTGGCGCGCACCACGAGCTCCACCGGCAGCGTGCGCGGGGCCACGCGGTGGCCGTCGATGGTTTGCAGCAGCGCGTCGACCAGCGCCACGCCGGCCAAGCCCACTGGCTGGCGCACGGTGCTCAGCGGCGGGTGGGCGTGGCTGGCCCATTCGATGTCGTCGTAGCCGATCACGGCCACGTCCTCGGGCACGCGCAGGCCGCGGCCCAGCAGGCAGCGGGTGACGGCGGCGGCCATCACGTCGCTGCAGGCGAACACGGCGTCGAACGCCACGCCGCGGTCCAGCAGCGACTCCAGGCCCGCGCGCGCCGCGTCGGCGTCGAAGGGCACGGCCAGCAAGCGCGCCGGGTCGGCCGCGATGCCGCGCACGGCCAGCGCCTGGCGGTGGCCTTCGTGGCGGTGCGCCACCTCCGGCAACTGCGGGTCGCCGACGAAGACGATGCGCTGGCGCCCCTGGTCCAGCAGGTGCGCGGTGGCCAGCGCCCCGCCCGCCACGTTGTCGCCACCCACGCTGCAGTACAGCTGCTGCGGCAACTGCGCGCCCCACACCACGATGGGCACGCGCCGCGACGCCAGCAGGTTCAGCTGGTCGTGGTGACGCCATTGGCCGATCAGGATGACGCCGGTGGCCACGCCGCTGTTCACGAGCTGCGCCGCCGAGTCCAGGCTGTCGGCGTCCACCCGCGACAGCAGCATGTCGAAGCCGCGCTCGGTCAGCGCGTCGGCCAGGCTGCCCACCATGGACAGGAAGAAGGGGTCGGAGATGTGCTGGCGCGACGCGCGGTCGTACGGGATCACCACCGCGATGGTGCGGTTCTGCTTGAGGCGCAGGTTCTTGGCGCCGACGTTGATCGCGTAGTCGAGCGAACGGGCCAGCTCCTGCACGCGGTCGCGGGTTTCCTTGCTGATCAGCGGGCTGTCGTTGAGGGCGCGCGACACCGTGGCCACCGACACCCCGGCCAGCCGCGCGATGTCGGCCATTTGCAACCGTTTGCAGGCGGCGCTGGCGTCGGCCGACGGGGCGCTGGCGGGCGCGGGGGCGTCGGGGGTGGGTTCGGGGGCGGTTGGGGGGGCCTTCTTGGGCATCGGTACTCCGTGGCGCGCGATTGTGCCTTCGCCCCTGGCCGCCCGCCGGCGACCCTTGCCGTGCAGGTGCACTCCCCCTTCACGAAAATCAAATGGCCTTGGCGCGGGGCTGCGGCGATGCTCCAGGGTTGCGCGCCAGGACCCGGCGCGCCCGCGGCCCACCGCGGCCCCGCATTCGCCACGGTCCCCGCAGTCCCCACCGTCCCATCTCGCCACCCGAGCCGCCCCCGCATGAGCCCGAACGCCGACCCCTACCAGGACATCCGCGACGCCGTCCGCGCCCTGTGCGCCGAGTTTCCCGACGAATACCACCGCCAGGTCGACGAGGAACGCGCCTACCCCGAGGCCTTCGTTGACGCGCTGACCCGCGCCGGCTGGCTGGCCGCGCTGATTCCCCAGGCGTACGGCGGCTCCGGGCTGGGCCTGGCCGAGGCCTCGGTGATCATGGAAGAAATCAACCGCGCCGGCGGCAACTCCGGCGCCTGCCATGGCCAGATGTACAACATGGGCACCCTGCTGCGCCACGGCTCCGAGGCGCAGAAGCAGCACTACCTGCCGCGCATCGCCAGCGGCGAATGGCGCCTGCAAAGCATGGGCGTGACCGAGCCCACCACCGGCACCGACACCACCCGCATCAAGACCACCGCGGTCAAGCGCGGCGACCGCTATGTCGTGAACGGGCAGAAGGTGTGGATCTCGCGGGTGCAGCACTCCGACTTCATGATCCTGCTGGCGCGCACCACGCCGCTGGCCGAGGTGGCGAAGAAGTCCGAGGGCCTGTCGATCTTCATGGTCGACCTCAAGCAAGCGGTGAAGTCCGGCATGACCGTGCGGCCGATCCGCAACATGGTCAACCACGAAACCAACGAACTGTTCTTCGAGAACCTGGAGATCCCCGAGGAGAACCTGATCGGCCAGGAAGGCCAGGGCTTCAAGTACATCCTCGACGGGCTGAACGCCGAACGCACGCTGATCGCCGCCGAATGCATCGGCGACGGCCACTGGTTCATTGATCGCGTCAGCGCCTACGTGAAGGACCGGGTGGTGTTCGGCCGGCCGATCGGCCAGAACCAGGGCGTGCAGTTCCCCATCGCCGAAGCCCACATCGAGGTGGAAGCCGCCAGCCTGATGCGCTGGGAAGCCTGCCGGCTGTTCGACGCCCACCAGCCCTGCGGCGCCCAGGCCAACATGGCGAAATACCTGGCCGCCAAGGCCAGCTGGGAAGCGGCCAACGCCTGCATTCAGTTCCACGGCGGCTTCGGCTTTGCCTGCGAATACGACGTGGAACGCAAGTTCCGCGAGACCCGGCTTTACCAGGTGGCGCCGATCTCGACCAACCTGATCCTGAGCCACGTGGCCGAGCATGTGCTGGGCCTGCCCCGTTCCTTTTGAGCCGACCGACCCCCGGGCCCGCCGATGAGCACGCACCCCAGCCAGACCCTGGCCACCTTCGCCGCGCAACTGCGCTTCGACGACATTCCCACGCCGGTGCTGCGGCGCACCGAGGACCTGTTCCTGGACTGGCTGGGCTCGGCGCTGGCCGGGCGCGGGGCGCGGCCGGTGCAGGCCATCGCGCGGTTTGCCGAGGCCATGGGCCCGGCCGACGGCCCGAGCGAGGTGCTGATCACGCGCGGCCGCAGCACGCCGCTGTTCGCCGCGATGGTCAACGCCGCGGCCTCGCACGTGGCCGAGCAGGACGACGTGCACAACGGCTCGGTCTTCCACCCGGCGGCGGTGGTGTTTCCGCCGGTGCTGGCCATGGCGCAGTCGCTGGGGGCCAGCGGGCGCGAGCTGCTGACGGCCGCGGTGGCGGGCTACGAGGTGGGCATCCGCGTGGGCGAATTCCTGGGCCGCTCGCACTACCGCATCTTCCACACCACCGCCACGGCAGGCACCGTGGCGGCGGCCGCCGCCGTGGGCCGCCTGCTGGGCCTGGACGCCGCGACCATGCTGCACGCCTTCGGCTCGGCCGGCACGCAGGCGGCGGGGCTGTGGGAGTTTCTGCGCGACGCGGCCGATTCCAAGCAGCTTCACACCGCCAAGGCCGCGGCCGACGGGCTGACCGCCGCCGTCCTGGCGCAGGGCGGCTTCACCGGCGCGCGCCGCATCTTGGAGGGCGACCAGGGCATGGGCGCCGGCCTGTCCACCGACGCCGACCCGGCGCGGCTGGTCGACCGCCTGGGCACGCGCTGGGCGCTGGCGGAAACCTCCTTCAAGTTCCACGCCTCCTGCCGCCACACCCACCCCGCGGCCGACGCGCTGCAGCAGGTGATGCGCCAGCACCGCCTGCAAGCCACCGACCTGGAGCGCGTGACCACCTTCGTGCACCAGGGCGCCCTCGACGTGCTGGGCCCGGTGGTGGACCCGCGCACGGTGCACCAGAGCAAGTTCTCGATGGGCACGGTGCTGGGCCTGGTGGCGGTGTTCGACCGCGCCGGGCTGGCCGACTTCGACGGCCACTTCCAGGACCCGCGCGTGGTGGCGGTGCGCCAGAAGGTGCACATGCAGCTGGACGCGGCGGTGGACCGCGCCTACCCGCAGCGCTGGATCGGCAAGGTGGAGGTGCTGACGACCGACGGCCGCCGCCTGCACGGCCGCGTGGACGAACCCAAGGGCGACCCGGGCAACACCCTCAGCCGCCCGGAGATCGAAGCCAAGGCGCGCCAGCTGGCCGCCTACGGCCAGGCCGCGAGCGAGGCCGAGATGGACGGCCTGATCGCCCGCGCCTGGGGCCTGGCCGACTGGCCGCGGGCCACCGCGCTGCTGCCGGCGGCGGCGGGCTGAGCCGAGGCCGGCGTGGCACCGGCCCCCTTCCAGCACCACCAGCACCACGCGCACCACCCGCACCACCCACACCACCCGCACCGCCAGCCCGTCCGGCAACGCCAGCCCCTCCCGCCCTCCACCCCTTCCAGCACCGCACCATGCCCGCCCCCCACTGCAGCGCCCCGCGCAGCTACCTGTTCGTTCCCGGCCACCGCCCGGACCGCTTCGCCAAGGCCCTGGCCGCCGGCGCCGACGCGGTGATCATCGACCTGGAAGACGCCGTGCCCGAGGCCGACAAGGGCGCTGCGCGCGCGGCCCTGGTGCAGTGGCTGTCGTCGCCCGCCGCCGCCTTGGACACCACCGCGGCCGCGCCCCAGGTGCTGGTGCGCCTGAACGCCGCCGGCACCGCCCACCACACCGCCGACGTGCAGGCCTGCCAGCCAGGCGCGGCCAGGCTGCACGGCGTGGTGCTGCCGAAAAGCGAGGGCGCCGCCGACCTGGCGCGCCTGGCGGCCGCCCTGCCCGGCGTGGCGCTGCTGCCCCTGATCGAATCGGCCCTGGGCATGGCCGCGTCGCTGGAGGTGGCCCGGGCGCCGGGGGTGCAGCGCCTGGTTTTCGGCAGCATCGACTTCCAGCACGACCTGGGCATCGACGGCGAAGGCGAAGCGCTGTTGTTCTTCCGGTCCCAACTGGTGCTGAACTCGCGCCTGGCGGGCTTGGTGGGGCCGGTGGATGGGGTGAGCACCGCGCTGGACGACGCGCCGGTGGTTCACGCCGAAGCGCAGCGCGCGCGCCGCCTGGGCTTCGGGGCCAAGCTGTGCATCCACCCGCGGCAGCTTGCGCCGGTGCACCAGGCCTTCGCGCCCACCGCCGAGCAGCGGGCCTGGGCCCTGCGGGTGCTGGAAGCCGCCCGCCAGTCCGGCGGCGCCGCGGTGGCGCTGGACGGCGCCATGGTCGACCGGCCGGTGATCTTGCGCGCCGAGGCCCTGCTGGCCCGCGCGGGCGACGACGCGCGTTCGGCCGACGGCGCCAGCGCCGACGCGCCGGCCGACCGCGGCTGAGCCGATCAAAACACTCAGGTTTTCGCGCCCGGCACCGAAATACCCCTTCACGGCGTCGGTCCATTCGGAGCGGCCCAGGGCACAACGTCGCCCCGCGGGGCGAAGGGGAATCGGGTGATGACCGGTTGGAAGGGAATGAGCATCGCGCAGCGCCTGGCCGGCCTGTGCGTCGTGTTGTCGACGCTGCTGGTGGGGCTGGCGGGCTTCACTTACGTCAACCTGCAGCAGGTCTGGACGGCGGCCGACACCACCGAGAAGCGGCGCGTGCCCCAGCTCACCGAAGTCGCCGAGATCGAGCTGCAGATCACCCGCCTGTCGCTGCAGTTGCGCCACGCCATGCTGTCGCGCACGCCGCAGGAAAAGGCCGAGACGATGGCCGACATCCAGGCCAAGCGCGCGCGCACCACCGAACTCGTCAAGCAATACGAAAGCGAGCTGTTCACCGCGGAAGGCAAGGCCCGCTTCGCCAAGCTGGCGCCGCTGATGGACGCCTTCTGGTCCACCGCCGGCAAGAACATCGCGTTGATCGAAGCCGACCAGCGGGCCGAAGCCTTCGCCTTCCTGGTGGAACAGACCATTCCCGCGCGCAACCAGGTGCTGGCGGTGCTGGACGAGACGGTCAAGTACCAGCAAGGCGCGCTGACCCGTGAGATCGACCAGCTCAAGGGCCTGGTGGACCGCACGCTGCAGGCCGAGCTGGGCCTGTTCGCGCTGGCCATCGGCGTGCTGGCGGCGCTGTCGTGGTCGGTGACGCGCTTGCTGCTGCGGCGCATCGCCGCGTCCCAGGACATCGCCGCACGCGTCAGCAGCGGCGACCTGGCCACGCCGGTGCGCGACGACCGGCGCGACGAGTTTTCACCGCTGCTGGCCGCGTTGGGCGACATGCAGCACCAACTCGCCGGCGTGGTGGCGAAGGTGCGCGAGAACGCCAGCACCGTGTCCGCCGCCAGCGCGGAAATTGCCCGCGGCAACCTGGACCTGTCGACCCGCACCGAGCAGCAGGCCACCGCGCTGCAGCAGACCACTTCGACCATGTCGCTGCTGGGCGACGCGGTGCGGCAGAACGCGCAGCGCGCGGAGCAGGCCAACGAGATGGCCTCCACGGCCACCGCCGTGGCCGAGCGCGGCGGCACCGTGGTCGGCCAGGTGGTGGACACCATGACGGGCATCAACGACGCCTCGGCGAAGATGGCCGACATCGTCGGCGTCATCAACGGCATCGCCTTCCAGACCAACATCCTGGCGCTGAACGCCGCGGTGGAAGCCGCGCGGGCCGGTGAACAGGGCCGCGGCTTCGCGGTGGTGGCCAGCGAAGTGCGCAGCCTGGCGCAGCGCAGCGCCTCGGCGGCGCAGGAAATCAAGGGCCTGATCCAGCGCAACGTGGAGCGGGTGGAGCGCGGCAACGCCCTGGTGGCCGACGCCGGCCAGTCGATGCAGGACATCGTCGGCGCCATCGGCCGGGTGCACCAGATCGTCGGCGAGATCGCCGGGGCCAGCCAGCACCAGAGCGCGGGCGTCACGCAGGTCGGCCAGACCATCGGCGACATCGACAGCAGCACGCAGCAGAACGCGGCGCTGGTGGAACAGTCGGCCGCCGCGGCCAGCACGCTGCGCAGCCAGGCGGAAAACCTCGTCAAGGCGGTGGCCGCCTTCCACCTGCAAGGCGCCGCGCGCCTGGCAGGCTGAAGCGCGCCGCGCCGCGCCCAGCGCCCCGCGCCGGACCCCCGCCCCCCGACTCCCGACTCCCGACTCCCGACTCCCGATCCACGCACCCCACGACCCGCGCCCAGCGCACCCCGGGCCGAAGGCGCCGAGGCGCCGGGCGCTCACCCCGCCGGTGGCGGGCGGTGGGCGCGGCTGGACACGCTGAGCGGGTGCTGGTCCGGGTCGCGGGCGTTGGCGAACTGGTAGCCGTTGGCCTGGTGCACCGGGCCGAAGACCAGGCCGCGGCGGGCGGCTTCGGCCACGAAGGCCGGCACGTCCGCCACGTCAAAGGACAGCTTGACCCCCACCGCCCCCAGCTTCGCCGACTTGGCGGCCGGGTGGATCAGCAAGCCGGCGCCACCGCCCACGGGCCGCAACTCGATCAGGCCCTCGACCACGTCGCCGGTGGTCTCGAAGCCGAAGTGGTCGCGGTAGAAGGCCGCGGTGCGGTGCACGTCGCGGGCGTACAGGACGACGGTGGCCAGGGGGGCGGGGCGCGTCATGCGCTGGCTTCGGGCGCGCCGGCAGCACCGGCCGCGGCGGACGCGCCGGGCGCTGCGTCCGTCGCGTCGGTGTCCGGCGCGTGGCAGGCCACGGCGACCTTGTTGCCCTCGGTGTCGCGGAAATACGCGCCGTAGTAGTGGGGGTGGTAATGCGGCCGCAAGCCGGGCGGGCCTTCGCAGGCGCCGCCCTGGGCCAGTGCGGTGGCGTGCACGCGGCGCACGGTGTCGCGGCGGGTGGCCAGGAAGGCCACCATCTGGCCGTTGCCCGCCGCGTGCGGCTCGCCGTTGTGCGGCCGCCCGATGACGAACAAGGGGCGCCCGCCCTCGGGCATCTGCCAGCCGGCCCAGCCCTCCTCGGGCGCGTGGAAGCGCAGCACCAGGCCCAGTTCATGGGCCACCGCTGAGTAGAAGGCGAAAGCGGTGTCGAAGCGCTTCACCCCGGTGAAGACATGGGAGAACATGGCGTGCCGATGAACGGAAAAGCCCGGCGGGCGGGCGGTGTGGCGATGGAATCACCAGCCGGTCGGGCTGTCAACGGTGGGGCGCCGTGGGGGCCCACCGCGGGGCGGGCGCTCAGCCGCGCGCCCGGTGCAGCACCAGGCCCTGCCGCCGCAGCAGTTCATCGACCTGGCCAAAGCCGGCGGCCTGCATGGCCTGGCGCTGCTCGTCCACGGTCATGTAGAGGTCGGCGTTGGCCATGCCGCCGTCGCCCAGGTGGTGGTCCGACACCAGGTAGACGCCGCCGGGCGCCAGCACCGAACGCACGGCCGCGTGCAGCGCCGGGGCGTGCCGACGGTGGCGCAACTCGTGCACGGCCTGGTGGGTCACCACCGCGTCGAACGGGCCCAGGCCGGCCGCCCAGCCGTCGTCCTTGAAGCTGCGGCACAGGTGGATCACCCGCGGCGGCCGTGGTTCGGGCGCGGTGCTGGCCAGCAGCGGCTGCAGGCGCTGCGCCGCCATCGACTGCATGGCCGCCGAGTGGTCCAGCAGCACCAGCCGGGCCGCCGGGTGGTCGCGCAGCACGCGCTCGGCCAGGAAGCCCGGGCCGGCGCCAAGCTCCAGCACGCGCAGCGGCGCAACCGCCGGCAGCGCAGCGCTGATCGCCGCGAAGAAGTCCAGCCGCCACGGCCGCACGCGGTTGGCGGCGTCGGCCCAGGCACGGGCGTCGGCCTCGGCCTGCAGGTCGATGGGGCTGGGCACGTCGACAGGCGTGGGGTCAGCACCCGGGGTCATGGCGCGGCGCCCTCGGCGGCCGTGCCATGGGCCGGCTCAGGCGCCGACGACGGCGGCCCACCGGCCCGCGCGCGGGCGTCGTCGAAGCGCTTGTCGAATTCCTGGCGCAGTTGCTTGCGCACCAGCGCCGCGGCGTGGCGGCGGCGTTCGTCCGCGGTGATCGGCACCAGGGGCGGCACCGGCACCGGGCGGCGGTCGTCGTCCACCGCCACCATGGTGAAAAAGCAGCTGTTGGCGTGCCGCGTCTGCTGGCTGCGGATGTTCTCGGCCAGCACCTTGATGCCCACCTCCATCGACGAGGTGCCGGTGCAATTGACCGCGGCCAGGAAGGTCACCAGCTCGCCCACGTGGATGGGCTGGCGGAACATCACCTGGTCCACCGACAAGGTGACCACGTAGCGCCCCGCGTAGCGGCTGGCGCAGGCGTAGGCCACCTGGTCCAGGAACTTGAGGATGGTGCCGCCGTGCACGTTGCCGGCGAAGTTCGCCATGTCCGGCGTCATCAGCACGGTCATGCTGAGCTGGTGGGAAGGTCGGTCGCTCATGGTCGATGCGGCGGGTGAACGGTCGCCGCAGTATCGCGCGCTGCGCTGCGATGCGCCGAGCCCGCCAGCGCTCCACCGGCCCCGAGCCGCGTCAACCCGTGGCGCCGCCGCGCCCCGGCGGGGCACGGCGGGCGGGCGGCGTCAGAACGGGTAGTGGCGCGGCGTGGTTTGCACCGTGATCCAGCGCAGCTCGGTGAATTCGGCAATGCCCGCCTTGCCGCCGAAGCGCCCCAGGCCCGAGCCCTTGACGCCGCCGAAGGGCATCTGGGCCTCGTCGTGCACGGTGGGCCCGTTGACGTGGCAGATGCCGGACTCGATGCGCCGCGCCACGTTCATCGCCCGCGCGATGTCGCGCCCGAAGACCGCGGCGGACAGGCCGTACTCGTTGTCGTTGGCGCACTGCACGGCCGCCTCCACGCCCTTCACCCGCACGATGCACTTGACCGGGCCGAAGGTTTCCTCGTGGTAGATGCGCATGTCGCGGGTCACGCGGTCCAGCACGGTGGCGGGCATCAGCGTGTCCTTGGCCTTGCCGCCGCACAGCAGCTTGGCGCCCTTGGCCAGGGCGTCGTCGATCAGCGCATTGCAGTGCTCCACCGTGCCCATGCCCACCACCGAGCCCAGCACCACCGGCTCGGGCTTGCGCGGGTCGCCCAGGGGCAGCGCGCTGGCCTTGGCAACGAACTTGTCGACGAAGGCGTCGGCGATCTTCTCGTCGACGATCAGCCGCTCGGTGGACATGCAGATCTGCCCCGAGTTGGCAAAGCAGCCGAAGGCCGCGCCGTTGACCGCGTCGTCCAGGTCGGCGTCGTCCAGCACCAGCAGCGGCGCCTTGCCGCCCAGCTCCAGCACCACCGGCTTGAGGTACTTGGCGCAGGTCAGCGCGATGAGCTTGCCCACCCGCGTGCTGCCGGTGAAGTTGACCCGCCGCACCGCCGGGTGCGCCACCATGGCTTCCGCCACGCGGCCGGCGTCGGCGGGCGCGTTGGTGACGTAGTTGACGACGCCGGCCGGGAAACCCGCGTCCTGCAGCGCCTCGATGATCAGCTGGTGGGTGCGCGGGCAGTTCTCGCTGCCCTTGAGCACCACGGTGTTGCCGCAGGCCAGCGGCGTGGCAATGGCGCGCACCGCCAGGATGATGGGCGCGTTCCACGGCGCGATGCCCAGCACCACGCCCGCAGGCTGGCGCACCGCCATGGCCAGCGAGCCGGGCACGTCCGAGGGAATCACCTCGCCGCTGATCTGCGTGGTCAGCGAAGCCGCCTCGCGCAGCATGCCGGCGGCCAGCATCGCGTTGAAGCCGGCCCACATCGCGGTGCCGCCGGTTTCGGCGGCGACGGCTTCGCAGAACTTCGGCGTCTTGGCTTCCAGTGCGTCGGCGGCCTTCAGCAGCAGCGCGCGGCGCTCGCCGGGGCCGGTCTGGCTCCAGGTCTTGAAGGCCTCGGCCGCGGCCTCGACGGCGGCAACGGCGTCGGCCTCGCTGGCGGCCGGGGCGCGGGTGGCGACGCTGCCGTCCAGCGGGTTGCGGCGCTCGAAGGTGGCGCCTTTCTCGGCGGACACGGCCAGGCCGTTGATCAACATGGACAAGTCGGACATGGGGTTCTCCTGGGACGATGAAGGGGGGCGGCCGGGCGCGGCGCCGGCCGCGGCGCCCTGGCCGAGGTAGGCCTGGCGCACGACGGTGGAGCGCGCCAGCAACAAGGCCGGCCCGCTGGCCACCAGCCGGCCGCGCTCCAGCACGTGGCCGCGGTCGGCCACGGCCAGGGCCTTGCGCACGTTCTGTTCGACCATCAGCACGGTGGTGCCGGCGTCGGCGATGCGCCGCGCGATGGCCAGCAGTTCGTCGACCATGCGCGGGGCCAGGCCCAGCGAGGGCTCGTCGAGCATCAGCAGGCGCGGCGCGCTCATCAGCGCGCGGGCCACGGCCACCATCTGCTGCTCGCCGCCGCTCATCGTGCCGGCCAGCTGGCCGGCGCGTTCGCGCAGCTTGGGGAAGTCCTGGAAGGCCTGTTCCAGGCGGCGTGCGCGTTCTTCGGCGCCCACCAGCCAGCCGCCCAGCTCCAGGTTCTCGGCCACGGTCATCTGCGGGAACAGCTGGCGCCCTTCGGCCACCAGCGCGATGCCGCGCTGCACGATGGCCGAGGTCTTGGCGCCGCGTTCGATCTCCTCGTCGTCCAGCGTCAGCCGCCCGGTCCGCGGGATCAGCCCGGCAATGGCCTTGAGCAGCGTGGTCTTGCCCGCGCCATTGGGGCCGAGGATGACGGTCAGGCCCGGGCGCACGTCCAGGTTCAGATCGCGCAGCACCAGGAAGGCGCCGTAGCCGGCGGACAGGCCGCTGACCTGCAGGTGCGCCAGCCGGCGGTCCAGCAGGGCTTCGATGTCGTTCTTCATGCGGCCTCGGCCATCTCGTCGCCCAGGTAGGCCTCGACCACCTCAGGGTTGCGCACCACCTCGGCCGGGGTGCCGTCGGCGATCTTGCGGCCCTGGTGCAGCACCAGCACGCGCTCGACGTGGCGCAGCAGCGTGGTCACCGCGTGCTCGATCCAGATCACGCTCAGGTCCAGGTCGTCGCGCAAGCGGCGGATCAGCTGGGCCATGGCCTCGACCTCGCCTTCGGTCAGGCCCGCGGCCACTTCGTCCAGCAGCAGCAGCTTGGGTCGGGTGGCCAGCGCCATGCCGATTTCCAGCAGCCGCTGCTGGCTGGGCGTGATGGCCGCGGCCGGCAGGCCGGCCTGGTCGCCCAGGCCGATCACGTGGAGGATGCTGGTGGCGTCCTTCAGCAACCAGGAGGCGCTGCGGCGGCGGCCGGCAAACTGCAGCCCGAAGTCGATGTTCGCCGCCACGCTGAGTTCGGCGAACACCCGGGGCGTCTGGAAGGTGCGCGCAATGCCCTGCTGCGCGTAGCGGTGCGGGCCGGCGCCGGTCAGCCGCACGCCGCCGGCGAACAGTTCGCCCGCGGTGGCCTCGACCACGCCGGACAGCGCGTTGAAGAAGGTCGTCTTGCCGGCACCGTTCGGGCCGATGATGCCCACCAGTTCGCCCGGGGCGAAGGCGGCGCTGACCTGGTCCACCGCGGTCAGGCCGCCGAAGCGCACCGTGACGCCGCGGGCTTCCAACAGCGGGTGACCGGTCATGTGGTCTCCCGCGCGGTGGGGCGGCGGTCGTTGCGGTCACGCCGGTCACGCCACCAGCCGCGCAGGTCGCCGCCCCACGCGGTGAAGGTGCTCCGCCGCAGCGAGGCCAGTCCGCCTGGCAGGTAAAGCACCGACAGGATCAGCAGCAGACCCAGCGTCATCATGTAGAGCTGCGGCACCTGAAGGCGCAGGGTTTCGGCCAGCAGGCTGAAGACCACCGCGGCGATCATCGGCCCCCACAGCGTCGCCGCGCCGCCGATCAGGGCGATGAGCACCGTCTGAAAGCCAATGAACGGGTTGAAGACCGTGCCCGGATCGATGTAGGTCCAGCGCACGCTCATGGCCGCGCCCACCGCGCCGGCGAAGGCCGCCGTCAGCGCAAAGCCACCCACCTTGACGAGCCGCGTGTTGACGCCCAGCGTCTGCGCGCGCTGCTCGTCGGCACCGATGCCCTGCATGGCCAGGCCGAAGCGGCTGCGACGCACCGCGATCGAGACCAGGATGGACAGCACGGCCAGGCCCAGCACCGTGAGGTAGACGGTGTCGCGCTCGGGCACCACCGTGAGCACGCGGCCGACCGTGCCGGTGACCTGCTTCTCCCAGTAGGTGATGGCGTGGCGGATCAACTCGGTCATGCCGAAGGTCAGCACGGCGAAGTAGGTGCCGCGCAGGTGCAGCACCGCCGCGCCCATCACCACCGCCACGGCGGCCGCGATGCCCGCGCCCAGCGCGATGGCGGCCCACCAGCCGGCGCCTTCGAGCACCAGCGCGCTGGTGTAGGCACCGATGCCAAAGAAGGCGGAGGTCGCCAGCGACAGGTAACGCGTGCTGCCGCAGAACAGGCTCCAGCTCGACGACAGGCCCACGTACATCAGGCAAGTCAGCGCCATCGACACGGCGAACTCGCTGCCGTAGTGCGGCACGGCCAGGGCCCAGCCGGCCAGGGCGAACAGCACCAGCAGGTCGCGTCGGGTGTTCATCGCGGGGTCCTCGTTGCCAGGTTCATCGCCGTGTTCGTTGTCGGATTCGTCGCCCAGGGTCACCGCCGCGCGAACAGGCCATTCGGCCGCCACAGCAACACGCCAATGAAGATGCCGTAGGACAGCAGCGACTTCAGCGACGGGCTGGTGAAGTGCATGCCCACCGCCTCGATCACGCCCAGCGCCAGGCCGCCCACCAGCGCGCCGCTCATGCTGCCGAAGCCGCCGAGGGTGATGACGATCAAGGCGGTGACGGTGTAGGGCTCGCCCATGCTCGGCGAGATGGTGTAGGTCATCGACAGCAGGCAGCCGGCCACGCCCGACAAGCCCAGGCCCACGCCAAACATCAGCGGGTGCAGCCGCTCGGTGTCGATGCCCACCAGCTGCGCGCCGGTGGGCGACTGCATGAGCGCGCGCACGCCTTTGCCGTACAGCGTCTTCTTCAGCGTGACGATCAACGCGGCGCTGAAGGCCAGTGCCAAGGCGAGCAACAGCAGCTTGTTGGCAGCGAACTGCGCGGAGCCGATGGCCACCGGCGCGGTCATGAAGTCGTAGCCGCGCAGGTCGCCGCCCCAGGCCATCTGCGCGAAGTTCTGCACGAGGAACATCAGGCCGAAGCTCACCATCAGCCCGCGCGCCTCGAACACGTCCACCGTGGGGCTGGTGCGCGTCAGGCGGCGGAAGACCAGCCGGTGCACGCCCAGGCCCAGCGCCATCAACAGCGCAAAGGCCACCGGGATCATCAGCAACGGCGACACGCCGAATTGGGTGCTGGCCATCCACGTGAGAAAGGCGCCGACCATCAGGAACTCGCCGTGCGCGATGTTCAGGATGCGCATCAGCCCATACTGCAGGTTCAGGCCCAGCGCGACCAGGGCGTAGACGCCGCCGGTGATCAGGCCGGAGGCAATCAGTTCAAGCCAGGCGGACGCGGTCATCGCCGGGAGAGGTTCAAGCGCAGCACTGGGGGCGTCATGGGCACGGCGGCGTCACACCCAAGCCGGCTTCGGTGCGACCAGCGGGGCCGTGGCGTTGGCCTTGGGCCAGACCACCTCGAACTCGCCCTTCTGCCATTGGCTGACGGTGCCGGGCGTGCCCACGTTCTCGCTGCCGTTGAACTTGATCTTGCCCAGGATGGTGTTGTGCTCGCCGCCGGCCACGAAGTCGCGGATGGCCTTGCGGTCCAGGCCGACCTTGGCCACCGCCGACGTCAGCACCTCGAGCGCGGCCCAGGTGGCGCCGCTGGCCCAGCGGTCGGGCTCCTTCGCGGCACCGAACTTCTTGACGTGCGCGTCGAAGTAGGCCTTGGCGCCGGGGCTGGTCTTGCCGTTCCATGAGCCCATGCCCAGCACGCCTTCGGCGCCGGCCGCCATCACGTTGCGGTACAGCTGAAAGGCGGTGCCCACCGAGGCGTAGAAGAAGCGCGGGTTGAAACCCACCTCCTTGCTCTGCCGGCTGGCCAGGATGGTGTCGGGCGGGTAGGTCAGGCCGATGAAGGCGTCGGGGTTCTTGTCCTTCATCGATCGCAGCACCGGCGACAGGTCCTTGACGCCCAGCGGGTAGCTCTTGTCGTCGACCAACGTGATGCCGGTGCCGGACAGGGCCACCTTCAGCGCGGCGTAGTTTTCCAGGCCGAACAGGTCGTCGACGTAGATCACCGCCACGGTCTTGACGCCGTTGGCCTTCAGCATGTCCGCCAACGCGTCCATCATCGGCTTGGGCTGTTGCAGCATCAGGAAGAAGTAGGGCAGCTTCATCTCGATGAGCCGACGGCTCAGCGCGGTGGGGGCAAGGAAGGGGTAGCCGAAGCGGTTGGCCAGCGGGGCCACCGCGAAATTGGCGTTGCTGCCCCAGGGTGGCAGCACCAGGTCGACCTTGTCGCTGCCCATCAGCTTTTCATAGGTGCGCACGCAGGTTTCGATGTTGCTCTGGTCGTCGCTGCTGATCAGCTCGATGGGCCGCTTGCTGCCTTTCACATTCAGCCCGCCCGCCGCGTTCTGCTGCTCGGCCCACAGCAGGTAGTTCGGCTCCTGGCTGACCTGCGCGCCGGTGGTCCAGGGCCCGGTGCGCGAGATGGCGTAGCCCACGCGCACTGGCGCACCCTGGGCGCGCAAGAGCGACGGAAACGCCAACGCGGCGGGCGTGGCGGCAAGGGCCTGGACAACGGTGCGGCGGGTGCTCATGGGCGGTCTCCTGGAAGGGTGTCCGGCTCGCAGCGGCCGGTGGCGGTGGTGCCCGGTGATTGTTCGCACGGCCGGGCGGGCCCGCTTTGCCGGGCGTGCAAGCGCGCTTGCCGATCCGTGCAGACCGCCTAGGGCTTTCCCGGAAGCCGGGGTGCCGCGCTTGAGCCGCGCCCGCCGCGCGGCTACCCTCGCGCCTGCGCCGACCGTCGTCGGCCGACGAGGCACCCATGGGCAACCCGAGCGTCAGCGCGATGAGCACCGACCAGGTCGCGCCCGCCGAGCGGGCGGGTTTCTGGACCGAGTGGATCCACAAGCTGTTCCACGGTCTGGAGTCCGACCTGTACGGCGATGCCGACTTCGACGGCCGCATGGCCACCGTGCGCGCCGGCGACGTGGTGCTGACGCGGCTCGAAGCCAACCGCCACCGCGTGATGCGCTCGGCGTCGCGGGTGCGGCAGGCCGACGTGGGCTACCTGAAGATCGTCGCGCCCTGGGTGGGCTGCGCAGGCGTCGAGCAAAAGGGCCGCGAAGCCTGGGTGACGCCCGACCAATGGAGCATCTACGACACCACCGACAGCTACACCGTGGCCAACCCGGTGCGGGTCGAACACCTGATCGTGATGCTGCCCAAGGACCGCCTGGTCGAGCGCGGCCTGGCACTGGACCCGCTGATGGCGCGCCGCCTGGGCGGCAGCGGCGGCGTGGCCCGCATCGCGCTGGAGACCATGCGCAATGCCTACCGTGAGCTGCCCGGCATGTCCGAGGTGGCCGCCCGCGGCGTGGGCGACGCCATCACCCAGCTGGTGCATTTGTCGATGCTCGACCTGGCCGGCATCGGCACCGCCGTGACCCAGCGCGAAGCGCTGCGCGAACGCATCAAGCAGCACGTGGGCGAGCGCCTGGGCGACCCGCAGCTCAGCGTGGACAGCATCGCCCTGGCGCTGAACTGCAGCCGGCGCCAGCTGTACAACGCCTTCGCCGAGGAACCCGACGGCGTGGCCGGCTACATCCTGCGCCGCCGTCTGGAGGGTTGCCGCCGCTGCTTCGACGACCGCGCGCAGGCCCACCGCTCCATCACCGACATCGCCTTCGCCTTCGGCTTCTCCAACATGGCGCACTTCAGCCGCGTGTTCCGCAGCCACCTGGGTCTGCCGCCCAGCGACTACCGGCGCGCGTCGCCGACCTGAGCCCGCCGGTGGGGCAAGCCGCTCGATGCGGCGGCGCCTTGAGCCCCGTGGGATGACCCCACAACCCAAAGTTCGAACGCGAGGTGCGATAAACCGGGTGTCACGTCCTTGATGAACACCGAAGCGCTGCATGCCACGACGCAACTCACCCAACGACGTGCAGGACCTGAGCGACCTCAGCCAGCTCGACACCCTGGTCGTCGACAAGCGCCACGGCCAGCGCGCCATGGCCAAACGGTCCCGTCGAAACCGCCATTACGAAAAGCAGTTCATCCGCCATGCGCTGAACCGGCATCCCGTGGACGGACTGCGGCGAGACGATGCCGACGACGCGGCGTAGGCATTGACCCGGTCCTCGCTGGGACCGCCCGCAAGGCCCCGGAACCCACGTCACCAACCCTGGCTGCCAGGCTCCCCCTTGAACGGCCCGGCCAAGTCCGACGTGACCCAGCCGCCATAGAAGCCACCCGGTTGGGGCGTGGCCACCCGCCCGCCCACGCTGCAGTTCAGCCCGTGGGCATAGAAGGCCACCGAATCGGCCAGCGCCTCCGCGCCAGCCAGCGGATGCGGGTAGCTCCAGGCGTGCGAAGCCAGCAGCCGGTCGCCGTCCACCAGGCTCCAATAGCGCGCCGGCCCCTTCCACTCGCAAAAGGACTCGCCAGGGGCGGTTTGGATCAGGCGGCGGTCCACGTCGGACCAGGGCAGGTAGTAGGTGGGCGGGTGACCGGTCTCGAGCACCTTCACGCAGCGCGTGCTGCAGGCCACCAGCGTGTCGCCCCAGGCGATGCGCACCTCACGCGGCTCGGCGGCCAGGCGCGGTGGCCTGGGGAAGTCCCACACCGACGCCTGCCCTGGCCCAGGCTGCGCCGCGAACGGCGGGCGCTCCTGGCCCCGCCAGCGCCAATGGTCGCGAGCGGCTTTCAACCAGGCGGGTGGGTCGGTCGGCATGGGCAGGTGGGCTCGGGGTGGGTGGGTTCAGGGCGGGTGGGCTGGGGGCGGGCGGGTCGAAGGCACCCGTTCAGGCAGGCTCTGGCGCAAAGAAGCGCGGGTCCAGGCCAGCGCGGCCGGGAAAGAACTGGAACCAAGGCCGCGCGCCGTCGATGACGCGCGCGACCGCGGGGTGGGTGACCAGGCGCTCAAGGTACGCGGCCAGGTGGGCCTGCTCGGCCGCCAACGGCAGGTAAGCGACGGCGTAGAACAACGCCGGCGCGGCGGCGCAGTCCGCCAGGCTGAAGGTCTCGCCCGCGGCCCAGGTGCGCCCTGCCAGGTGCTGGTCGATGAGCGCGTAGGCCCGGGCCAGGCGCGCCCGCGCGTCGGCCACGCCGCGGGCATCGCGCTCGCCGGGCGGGCGCAGCAGGTCGGCGGTGCAGGCCTGCATCGGCGTCATCACCTGCAAGTCGAAGAGGCGGTCCCACAGGCGAACCTCCAGCGCCGCATCGGGGTCCGCTGGCAACAGCGCGCGGCCCGGCGGGGCGTGGTGACGCTGCAGGTGCTCGATGATGATGCTCGACTCGGGCACCACCCGGCCCGCGTCGACGAGCAAGGGCATCAGGCCCAGCGGCCAACGGGCCAGGTGCGCGGCCCGCTCCGCCGGGTCGCCCGGGTTCAGCCATTGAAGGTCCACATCGATGCCCAGCACATCGATGGCGATCAGCACCTTCCAGCAGTACGACGACAGCGGGTGGCCGTGCAGCGTGGGACGGGATGCGGCTGGCGCGGGGGTGGGCGGTGGCATGGGCGTGGGCAGTTCTTGGGGGTCGGGATGCCATGGGCGGGGCCGGGGCCCGCGCGGTGGCGGACATCATGACGACGTTCCAGCCCCACCGCCATCGACACGCCGCCGTTCCATCGCATGCGCGGCCGGCGCGAAACCCAGGCTGGCGAAGAAGTCGCTGGCGCCGGGCCGGCCGGCGTTCAAGGTCCAGGTGATCTGCGGGTTGTCGCCCAACGCGTGGCCCACCAACCGCCGGCCAATGCCGCGCCGACGGTGGCCGGGCGCCACCACCACCATCGACACATGCCCGTTGGACAACCCGTCGGTGATGGCGCGCAGAAAACCCACCACCTCGCCGCCGCTCACCGCCACGACGACCCGTTGCGAAGCCGCCACCAGCCGCGCCAACGCGTCCACGGTGCGCAGGCGGTGGCCCCAGCCCTGCTGCGCCAGCAGCTCAAACGCGCCGTCGAGGTCGGCCGGCTGTAGGGGGCGGACCACCACCGACGCCACCGCGTCAGGCGGATCGGCGCGGCTTCGCGGCGCGCCCTGATCGCACAGGCGGCAGGCCAGGGCCGCGCCCCGCGCCGCCGCCCGCCCCTCGGCGGTGACGACCCAGGGCCGCTGGGTCCAGGGTGGGTGGTGGCGAACATGCTGGTGGTGGCCGCAGTCGAGTTCGGCCACCCAGTCGCCCAGCGCGTCCTGGTGAAAGCCGACGATGGTCTGCTGCGTCACGGATGGCCCCTGGGGCTCGACACGACCATGGCCGGGGTGCCGTTCACGAGCAGCACGCCGCAGGCCGCCGCGGCGTCGCGCATCGGCAGCTCGACCTGGTCGGCCTGGGCGTCGACAACCGCGTCGCTGGGCTGGGGCGCTGCCAAGGCTTGGCCCCAACCGGCACCCCACCCCGGGCCAGGCTGAATCGCGCGGCGGGGGAACACGCTGCCATCGCTGCCCGCGTGGTGGATGGTGCAGCCGGCAGACAGGTCCAAGCCGAGCGGGCCGACGTGGTGGGCGGCGGCCGATGTGGCGGCCGACGTGGATGGAACGCGCGGGTCGGCTTCGGCCATGCGCCAAGCTTGGGCACGCCGCCCGTCGCCGGCGGCGCGCAACAGGCGGCGCGCGATGCCCCAGCCCCGGTGTGTTGAGGCGCCGTGCGCTCCGACCACGTCACCACCGCTTGGTCGTCATGAAAGCCCTGGCCGTGGCGAGACGACCACCGCGGGTTGTCCGAGAACGCGGCTTCGTCGCAAAGCCACACGACGTCCGGCAGCCACCCGGGCGACAGTGCCTTGATGGCGATGGCGGTCGACGTCATGGGCGAAGAATACGCCGGCCCACGGCCAGCGCCCAAGGCAAACCGGCCGGGCAAATCGGCGACGCCAGCCCGTGGACCGCGCCAACCGGAGACGTCTCCCGCACGTTGCCGCCCAAGCGCCCCGCGAGCAGGTGGCAGAGGGCGCAACACGCCGCCGTGAGCAGGCAGGTCGACGCCACCCGCCACGGGCACGGGCACAAGCACGGTGACCCGGCGCTTGCGCGGCTGCGCCGGCGTTGCGTTGGGGCGGCGGGCGCCTGTTCGGGGGTCCGCAGGGGGCGATGTCGGCGCCTGCGACTGTGGCGGTCGCGACGTTCAGGGTCGTGCGGGCGGGCGCCGCAGTTGGTCCCAGTCGACCTTGATGTGCTGCAGGTTCACCACACCCTGGGCGTTGTGCGCCGACACGTCCATGCGTGCGTAGTCCGGGCGTGCCTTGACGCCAGACAAGCCGAAGCGCGCCATGTCGTCCACGTCCAGAAAGTACAAGTTCCGGGCCCGATGGGGTTCGATCTTTCCAAACCAACAGATGAACGGGTCGAGGCCAATGCGG
>CALRPU020000048.1:0-22895 GCA_943370175.1 Hydrogenophaga intermedia
TTCCCCGCCTATCAGATGGATCTGTGCCATCGGTGCTCCCGAGGAGTGAAGTAGTGGCCTCGCACCGTGCAAGGCGCGTGCCTTGCCGGACCGGTGCGGCGTCAGCCGCGGCCGATGAAGGGCATGTTGGTGGCCATGATGGTCATGAACTGCACGTTGGTGGCCAGCGGCAAATTGGCCATGTGCACCACGGCGTCGGCCACGTGCTGCACGTCCATGCGCGGTTCCACCATGACCTGCCCGTTGGGCTGCAGGATGCCTGCCGCCATGCGATCGGTCATCTCGGTGGCGGCGTTGCCGATGTCGATCTGCCCGCAGGCGATGTCGTGGGCGCGACCGTCCAGCGACGTGGCCTTGGTGAGGCCGGTGATGGCGTGCTTGGTGGCGGTGTAGGGCGCAGTGAAGGGCCGGGGCGCGTGGGCCGAGATGGAACCGTTGTTGATGATGCGGCCGCCGCGCGGCGACTGCGCCTTCATCAGCCGAAAGGCCTGCTGGGTGCACAGGAAGGCACCGGTGAGGTTGATGTCCACCACGGCCTGCCACTGGGCGAGCGTCAAGGTTTCCAGTGGCACGGCCGGGGCGCCTGTGCCGGCGTTGTTGAACAGCACGTCCAGCCGCCCGAAGCGGTCGTGCATGGCGTCGAACAGCGCGCGCACGCTGGCCTCGTCGGCCACGTCGGTGGGCACCGCATGCAGGCGGTCGGCCAGGGCGGGCGATTCGGCCGCACCGGCGGCCACGGTGGCGGCCAGTGCGTCGGCGCGCCGGCCGGCCAGCAGAACCTGGTAGCCGGCCCGGGCCAGGGCGATGGCGCTGGCGCGGCCGATGCCGCTGCCGGCGCCGGTGACGATGGCGGTGCGCGTGGTGGTCATGGGGTGGTCAGTGGGGTGGTCGGTGGGTGCTCACAGCGAGCGTGGGTCCAGCGCGGGCGCCTGAGTCGGCGGGGGGTCGGGCACAAAGCTGTCGGCGTAAGTGAAGTACAGCGACGCGTAAAAGGCGGTGGAAAAGACCAGGCCGGCGGGCACGACCATCAGCGCGATCAGCTGCGGCTCGCCCAGGATGGCCAGCAGCAGGTTCGAGCCGGCCGAAAAGCTCAGCACCATCAACATCCAGCCCATGCCGTAGCAAGTCAACGCGCTGCGGTTTCGCCAACAGGCCAGCGTGCTGCTGAACAGCGACTGCGCCACGCCTTGCTGCTGCCAGTGCACCAGCGCTGGCGCATGCCAGAAGGGGATCGACAGCAAGGCGGTCAGCCCCAGGCGGATGACCATGCCCCAGAACAGCCGCGGGTCGCTGAGCAGCGCCTGCATCGCCGCGGGGTCGGGTGTGGTCTCGGCGGTGACGGCGGTTTGCAGGGCTTCCAGGCGGCCGGCGTCGACCACGTCGGCCAGCGCCATGGCCCCCAGGTTGAGCGCGGCGTACAGCAGCAACAGCACCCACATGGCCTGGCGCACCGCGGGCGGCCCGCGCAGCCCGTCGAGGAAGACGCCCGGGCCCACCGGCAGGCCGGCCACGGTGCGCTGCGTGGCGATCATGAAGCCCAACGACACCAGCGGCAGCGCCATCAACAGCGCGAACAGGCCCACCACTGGCAGCATCAGCAGGGCCAAGGCGCCAAACAAGAAGGCCGACAGCAGCAGCGAGTGCACCAGCGGCTTGCGCCACCACGCCTGAAACCCCAGGCGCACCCACAGGAAGCCTTGTCGGGCGGGGACGGTGTTCAGGCGCATGGGCGGGTGCGCGTCGTCGGGCGCAAGAGGGGGCAGGTCAAGGAAGGAGCGCGCGCGGCGGCGGCGGTTGTTGCGTCAGCCACGTTCGTAGTGCCAGGGCGATTCGACGCGGCACCGCAGCACCCGCTCGAAGTGGCTGGGGTCGTGCGGCTTGAGCATGCTGGCGCTGCGCGGCAGGTGGAAGTCCCACAGCCGGGAGGTCCAGAATCGAAGCGCACCCGCGCGCATCATGGCCGGCAGCAGCCGCAGTTCGTTGGCGTCCAGCGGGCGCACGGCGTCGTAGGCGGCCATGAAGGCCTGGGCGCGTGCTTCGACCAGCGCGCCGCTGTCCAGGTCGATGCACCAGTCGTTCAGGCACACCGCCATGTCGAAGGCAAAGTGGTCCACGCCGGCGAAGTAGAAATCGAAGAAGCCGCCCAGCTCGTCGCGGCCGTCGACCTGCTCGAACATGACGTTGTCGCGGAACAGGTCGGCGTGAATCGGGCCCTGGGGCAGCCGCGCATAGGCGGGGGATGCTGCCACCTGCTGCTGAAACGCCAGCTCGCTTTGGATCAGGGCACGCTGGCCGTCGCTGAGGTAGGGCACGACGACCGGCACGGTCTCGGTCCACCAGGCCAGGCCGCGCAGGTTGGGCTGGTGCAGGGCAAAGTCGGCGCCGGCCAGGTGCATGCGCGCCAGCATGTCGCCCACCATCGCGGTGTGGCGGGCGTCTGGCGCCAGGTGGTGCTGGCCGCGCAGGCGGTTGACCACCGCGGCCGGCTTGCCAAGCACGCGGTGCAAAATTTCGCCCGCGGTGTCGGCCTGCGGGTCGGGCACCGGCACGCCGCGCGCCGCGAGGTGCTTCATCAGCCGCAGGTAGAAGGGCAGCTGCTCGAAGCTCAGGCGCTCGAACAGCGTCAGCACCCAGCGGCCGCGGTCGGTGTCTGCAAAGTAATTGGTGTTCTCGATGCCGCCAGCGCAGCCTTTCAGCGCGGTGAGCGTGCCCAGGCCCAGTCGGGACACCAGTTCATCGGCCGTCTCGAACGGGACTTCGGTGAAAACGGCCATCGGTGCGCAGGGGTCGGTGAATCGGTCAGCGGAGAAGCAGGGTGCTCGGACGCTCAGAAGCTCAGGACGTTCCACACGCGCTTGCCCGCCGCACCGCGCGAGCCGGTCAGGCCGTCGGACAGGTCGCGTGAGCCATCGTCGGTGAGGATTTCGTAGCCCTTGGTCGTGCCCACCTTGGGCTTGACCGTGATGCGGGTGGTGTTGCCACGCACCTTCAGCTCGTCGATGCGCGAGCCTTCGTCCTCGGTCACGGTGCGCTGCACATTGGGCTCGGCCGAGCGCGCGGGCGGCGGCGGGTCGTCTGCGGGCGGGGCGGCCAGGGCGGCGGGGCCCACGCTCCACACCACCAGTGCGGTGGCCAGGGCGGCCAACCAGGCCGGGCGATCGGGCGAGGGGCGGTGTGGGCGGGTAGGTTGGGGCATGCCGGCATTTTAGGTGCGGCGCAACATCGCCGGTCGCTGATCGACAATCGGCGAATGAGCAAGCACCTCCTGCTGCTGGTCGATGGGTCCAGCTACCTGTACCGCGCCTATCACGCGCTGCCCGATCTGCGCAGCCCCGACGGCTTTCCGACCGGCGCGCTGCACGGCCTGGTGGCCATGATGCAGCGCCTGCGCGAGCAGTTTCCGGCCGAGCACGCCGCTTGCGTGTTCGACGCGAAGGGGCCGACCTTCCGCGACGACCTGTACCCACCGTACAAGGCCCAGCGCGCGCCGATGCCCGACGACCTGCGCGCGCAGATCGAGCCCATCCATGAGGTGGTGCGTTTGTTGGGCTGGCCGGTGCTGGAGGTGCCCGGCATCGAGGCCGACGACGTGATCGGCACGCTGTGCCGCGTGGGCGCCGACAGTGGTCACGAGGTGGTGGTGTCCACCGGCGACAAGGACCTGGCGCAGCTGGTCAACGACCGGGTCACGCTGATCAACACCATGAGCAATGAGCGCCTGGACCCGGCCGGCGTGCAGGCCAAGTTCGGCGTGCCCCCTGACCGCATCGTCGACTATCTGACCCTGATGGGCGACACGGTGGACAACGTGCCGGGCGTCGAGAAGGTCGGGCCGAAGACCGCTGCCAAGTGGATCGCCGAGCACGGCTCGCTGGACGGCGTGATGGCCGCAGCCGCCGGCATCAAGGGCGTGGCCGGCGAGAACCTGCGCCGCGCGCTCGACTGGCTGCCCACCGGGCGCCAACTCGTCACCGTCAAACTGGACTGCGACCTGGCCGGGCACATCGACGCCTGGCCCGCGCTGGACGCGCTGGCGCTGCGGCCGGTCGACGGGGCGGCTTTGCTGGACTTCTACACGCGCTACGGCTTCAAGACCTTCCGCCGCGAGCTGGAAGCGCGCCTGCCGTCGGCGACCACGGGCGCGTCCCTGTCTTCGGCGGGGGCGGCGGCACGGCCTGCGGGCGCCGAGGCCGCGGCCGACGCAGGCCAGGGCCCGGCCGCCACGGCTGCGGCGACCGAGGCGGGTGCCGTCCCGGCGGCCGGCGCGGGCCCCGCCGGCGCGCCGCCGCTGCTGTCCTGCGACACCGTCCTCGACCTCGACGCCCTCGACCGCTGGGCCTCGCGCATCGAGCAGTCGGGTTTGACGGCGCTGGACACCGAGACCGATTCGCTGGACGCCATGGTGGCGCGGCTGGTGGGCATTTCGCTGAGCGTGGCGCCGGGCGAAGCCGCCTACATCCCGCTGGCCCACGACTACGCCGGCGCGCCCGACCAGTTGTCGGCCGACGTGGTGCTGGCGCGCCTGAAGCCCTGGCTGGAGAACCCGGCTGCGCCCAAGGTGGGCCAGAACATCAAGTACGACACCCACGTGCTGGAGAACGCCGGCATCCGCGTGCGCGGCTATGTGCACGACACCATGCTGCAAAGCTACGTGCTGGAGGCCCACAAGCCCCATGGCCTGGAGAGCCTCGCCGACCGCCACCTCGGCCGCCGCGGCCTCAGCTACGAAGACCTGTGCGGCAAGGGCGCGCACCAGATTCCCTTTGCCCAGGTCGACATCGAGCGCGCCGCCACCTACTCGTGCGAAGACAGCGAGATGACGCTGCAGGTCCACCAGACGCTGTGGCCGCAGCTCGAAGCCACGCCGTCGCTGCAGCACGTGTACGCCGACATCGAGATGCCCACCGCCGAGGTGCTGCAGCGCATCGAGCGCCATGGCGTGCTGATCGACCCGGCCGTGCTGGCCGCGCAAAGCCAGCAACTCGGCGAACGCATGCTGCAGCTGGAGCAGGAGGCCTACGCGCTGGCCGGCCAGCCCTTCAACATGGGATCGCCCAAGCAGATTGGCGACATCCTGTTCAGCAAGGACAAGCTCGGCCTGCCCATCAAGAAGAAGACCGCCACCGGCGCGCCCAGCACCGACGAAGAAGTGCTGGCCGAGCTGGCCGCCGACTACCCGCTGCCCGCCAAGCTGCTGGAGCACCGCTCGCTGGCCAAGCTCAAGGGCACCTACACCGACAAGCTGCCGCTGTTGATCAACCCAGCCACCGGGCGGCTGCACACCACCTACGCCCAGGCGGTGGCGGTGACCGGGCGGCTGTCCAGCAACGAGCCGAACCTGCAGAACATCCCCATCCGCACCGCCGAGGGCCGCCGCGTGCGCGAGGCCTTCATCGCGCCACCGGGGCACGTGATCGTCAGCGCCGATTACTCCCAGATCGAGCTGCGCATCATGGCGCACATCAGCGAGGACCCGGGCCTGCTGCGCGCCTTCGCCGAGGGCATGGACGTGCACCGCGCGACCGCCAGCGAGGTCTTCGGCATCGCACCCGAGGCGGTCACCAGCGAGCAGCGCCGCTACGCCAAGACCATCAACTTCGGGCTGATCTACGGCATGGGCGCCTTCGGGCTGGCGCAGAGCCTGGGCATCGAGCGCCACGCGGCCACCGCCTACATCGAGCGCTACTTTCAGCGCTTTGCCGGGGTGAAGCGCTACATGGACGAAACGCGCGCGTCGGCCAAGGCGCTGGGCTACGTCGAAACCCTGTTCGGTCGCCGCGTCTACCTGCCGGAGATCAACGGTGGCAACGGCCCGCGCAAGGCCGGCGCCGAGCGCCAGGCCATCAACGCGCCGATGCAGGGTACGGCGGCCGACCTGATCAAGCTGGCGATGGTGGCGTTGCAAAAGCTGCTGGACAGCGAGGGCCGCGCCACCCGCATGGTGATGCAGGTGCACGACGAACTGGTGTGCGAGGTGCCGCTGGCCGAACTCGACTGGGCGCGCGAGGCCATCCCGCGGGCGATGGCCGGGGTCGCCGCCCTGCGCGTGCCCTTGCTCGCCGAGGTGGGCGTCGGCGCGAACTGGGACGAAGCGCACTGAGCCTGCCGGGGCGCGGCGGTCGACGTCGGCGCGACTCATCACGTCGGCGCCTCCTGCAATCGCAGGATCTGGCGGGTGGGGGACACCGTCCCCAGTGATCAGATGTGTGCCGCCGCGTGGTAGAAAACGGCTTCATGGCACACGGCCGGTGGCCGGCGGGGGCGACATGTCGATCAATTCATGGCTTGGCGCTGCGCGAACCGATCGGCCGCCCGGGCCAGCACGGGCCTGGGGGAGGTCGGCGCGGCCCCTGCTCGGGCCTGTGCTGTGGCTTGCCGCGCTGGGGTCTCCCGCCACGTTCGCGGCGGACCGCGCCGACCGGCCAGGCGCCGCCGCGCGGCCTACTGCGGCGCCATCGGGGACGCCGCGGTCCGCGCCCGGCGCGGCACCCCGTTCACCGTCCCCCGGGCCCATCCCCGCATCGCCGCGCGAGTGGCGCTACCGGGTGGCCCCAGGCGACACGCTGATCAAGTTGGCCGCGGAGCACCTGGCCGACCCCGACGACTGGGCCGCGTTGCAACGCCTCAACCAGGTGCCCGACCCCAAACGGCTGGTGCCCGGCAGCACGCTGCGCCTGCCCTACGACTGGCTGCGCCGCGAGGCCACGGTGGCCGACGTGGTGTTCGTGCAAGGCGAGGCGCGGGTGCAGCGGCTGGGCAGCGAGGCCTTGTTGCCGCTGCGCGCCGGGCAGACGCTGCAACCAGGCGACCGCCTGCGCACCGGCGCGCAGTCGTCGCTCAGCCTGCGCTTTGCCGATGGCTCGCGGCTGCTGGTGGTGCCCCAGAGCAGCGTGACCTTGGAACACCTGCTGGTGTACGGCCGCAGCGGCATCGTGGACAGCCGGGTGCGCGTGAACGAGGGCAGCGTCGACACCCAGGTGCAGCCCAACGCCGACCGCTCGCCGGCCTTCGAGGTGCGCACCCCGGCGGTCAACCTGGGGGTGCGCGGCACCGACTTCCGCGTGCGGGTGGACGGCGGCGCCAGCGCCAGCGCCGCGCGGCTGGAGGTGCTGAGCGGCGCCGTGGCCACCGAGCGCGAGGCCGACGACACCGTCGTGGGCGCTGGCTTCGGCGTGGTGGCCCAGCCCAATCAGCCGATCGACCCGCCGCGCCGGCTGCTGCCCGCACCGGCCATCGACGCCGCGCCGGCCGAGCTGACGCGTTGGCCGGTCGACCTTGTCTGGGCCGAAGTGACCGGCGCGCGCGGCTACCGCGCTCAGGTGTTCGCCGACGGCCGCCCGGATGCGCTGCTGCTGGACGGCCGCTTTGACGGCCCGAACGCCCGCTGGCCGGCCGAGCCGGATCTGCCGGACGGCCGCTATGTGCTGAAGGTGCGCGCCCTTGACGCGGCCGGCCTGGAGGGCCTGGACGCCCGGCGCAGCCTGGTGCTGGCCGCCCGCCCCGTGCCGCCCATGCTGCAATCGCCCGCCGATGGGGCGGTGCTGCCGGCCGCGCAGGTGACCTTGGGCTGGGCAGGTGCCGACGACGCCGCTGGCGCTGGCGCGGGCCCCGGCACCACCGCTGCAGCCGCCCGCTACCGCCTGCAGGTGGTGCCGCGCGGCGGCGACTTCGGCCAGCCGCTGCAGGACCGCGTGGTCTCCGGCGCCATGGCCACGCTCGACCTGCCGCCGGGCGGTTACGACTGGCGCGTGGCTCGGCTGGCGAGCACGCCGGCCGCCGGCGCGTCGCGTGCCCACGGCCCCTTCAGCGAACCGCGCACGGTGGTGCTGCGCCCGGTGCCACCGCTGCCGGCCCTCGAAGACCCGCAATTCAGCCCGCAGGCCTTGTTGCTGCGCTGGAAGCCGCTGGCGGCCGGCCAGGGCGTGCACCTTCAGCTGGCGCGCGACCCGGCCTTCCACGACCTGGTTCTGGACCAGCGCACCTGGGCCGCGCAACTTCAGCTGCCGCGCCCCGCCGAGGGCACCTACCACCTGCGGCTTCGTTCGTTGCTTGACGGCGGGCCGGTGGGCGAGTTCGGCGCGGCCACGCGGCTGGCCGTGCCGGGCCTCGCCTGGTGGGAGCGCTGGTTTCTTGGCGCGCCGCCACCGCCCCGTTGAAGCGACCGCCGCGTGAGCCTGCCCACCCCCGCCGAGGCCGCCCGGCCCGCCGCGACCCGTGCCATGCCGCTGGCTTCCCGCTTTGGCCTGGCCTGGGTGCCGGTGCTTGCGCTGATCCTGGGCCTGCTGGTGCAGCTCACCGCGCCCCGGCATGGCCTGGGCGACCTGTTGTACGACGCCAGCTTGCGCGCCGTGGCCAGCCCGCGCGACGAGTCGTCGGTGCTGGTGGTCGACATCGACGACGCCTCGCTGCGCGCGCTGCGGCCTCGGTTGGGCCCCTGGCCCTACCCGCGCGACGTTTACGCGTTGGCGCTCGGCTACCTGCGCGAGCTGGGGGCGCAGCAGGTGGCGCTGGACGTGGTGCTGGCCGAGGCCCGCAGCGGTGACGACGCGCTGGCCCGGGCCCTCGGCGACTGGCCCGATGTGGTGCTGGCCGGGGCCACGCTGCGGCAGGCGCAGGACGCCGAGCCGGTGTCCGACGACTGGCACCAGCGACTGACGCTGCCCGCCGCGGCGCCGGGCGAGCCGGCCTGGCCGGCCTTTCGCGACTGGCAGGCCGTGGCCCTGCCGCAGGACCGCCTGCTCGCCGCTCGCCCACCCGGCACGCAGCTGGGCGCGGTGGGCATCATCAGCACGCCCTTGGACCCCGACGGTCGCGTGCGCAGCCTGCCGCTGCTGCACGAGGTGCAGGGCAGGCTGTACCCGAGCATGGCCCTGGCCACCCACCTGCAGCGCCCGCCCGCACCCGACGCCCGCTTGCGCCACGAACCCGGCCACCTCGTCCTCGGTCCGTGGCGTTGGCCGGTGGACGAGCACGGGCGGGTGAGCCTGAAGTTGCCGGCCAACCCCGACGCGGTGCCCAGCCTGGCCTTCAGCACGCTGATGGCGGCGGCCCTGGGCCTGAACGAAGGGGCGGGCCTGCAGCGCGCCGTGCAGGGGCGCACCGTCTTCATCGGCAGCAGCGCCTTCCTGGCCGACGCGGTGATGACGCCCACCGGGTCGCTGCCCGGCACGCAGTTGCTGGCCTTGGCGCACGCGGGCCTGGCGCGCGGCGCGGTGATCGACCGCCACGCCCCCTGGGCCTCCGCCGCCTTGCTCGGCGTGGCGGCGCTGCCGGCCTTGGCGCTGTGCTGGCGGCGCCGCCCGGCGCCCGGCACCGACGCGGCCGCCGCCACGCTGGCGCTGGTGCTGGTGGTCGGCCTGGCGCTGGGCGGGCTGCACTGGCACCACACCGAAGCCCGCTTGTTGCCCGCCTTGGTGGTCACCACCACCGGTTTCGCGCTGGCGGTGCTGCTGCAACTCGCCTGGGCGGCCCGCGCCAACCGACAGCTGACGATCGACCGCGCCGTGGCCGAGGCCGCCAACCGCGCCAAGACCGAGTTCCTGGCCAACGTCAGCCATGAAGTCCGCACCCCGATGAACGCACTGTTGGGTGTGGCGGAGCTGCTGCAGCGCACGCCGCTGAACGCCGAACAACAACGCCTCGTCGACGTGTTCCGCCGCTCGGGCAGCACGCTGTTCGAGCTGATCAACGACCTGCTCGACTTGTCGAAGATCGAGGCCGGGCGCCTGGATCTGACCCGGACGCCGTTTTCGTTGCACCGCCTGCTCGCCGAGCAGTGCGAGCTGCTGGCCCCGCGCGCTGCGGCCAAGGGCCTGCGCTTCGACTGGACGGTGGACGCCGCGCTGCGCGACGTGGTGCTGGGAGACCGCCTGCGCCTGGGCCAGGTGCTGCTGAACCTGGTGGGCAATGCCATCAAGTTCACGCCCAGCGGCGAGGTGCACGTGTGGGTGGACAACGACCCGGCCACCGGCTGCGTTCGCATCGCCGTTCGCGACACCGGCATCGGCATCGACCGCGCCCAGCAGCAGCGCATCTTCGAGCCCTTCGTCCAGGCCGACGGCAGCGCCAGCCGCCACTTCGGCGGCACGGGCCTTGGCCTGGCCATCGCGCGCAGCCTCGCGCACCGCATGGGCGGCCGCATCGACCTCACCAGTGTGCCCGGCGGTGGGTCGACGTTCACCGCCGTGCTGCCGCTGCCGGCGTCACCCGACCCGCTGGACGAGGTGGCCGACGCGCCATCTTCGCTCGCCACCGCGCCCTCGTTGGTGCTGGCGCCGCACGCCACGGTGGGCGTGGGGGCCGCGCCACTGGCGGGCAACGGGCGGCCGTTCCGGGTGCTGCTGACCGAAGACAACGAGGTCAACGTGATGCTGGTGCAGGCCATGCTGGACGGTGCGGGCATCGCGCTGACGCTGGCCCCGAACGGCGAGGCCGCGCTGGAGCGCCTGCGGGCCGAGCGCTTCGACCTCGTGCTGATGGACGTGCAGATGCCCGGCCTGGACGGTCACGCCACCACGCGCGCCTTGCGCGCGCACGAACGCGAGGCCGGCCTGCCGCCGGTGCCGGTGATCGCGCTGACCGCGCACGCCTACGACAGCGACGTGGCCCGCAGCTTCGAGGCCGGTTGCAGCGCCCACCTGACCAAGCCGGTCTCGCGCGAGGCCTTGCTGGCGGCGATCAACGTGTTTCGCCCGCCAGCAGCGCCGTCGGACTGACCCGGCGCGTCGGCCGGCTCAGCCGAGCTGCTGCCACAGGTAGCTGTACTCCAGCGCTTGCAGGTGGGCCCGCTGTTCATTGTCGGCCGCGCCGCCGTGGCCGCCTTCGATGTTCTCGTAGTACAGCAGGCTGTGGCCCTGGGCGAGCATGCGCGCCGCCATCTTGCGGGCGTGGCCCGGGTGCACGCGGTCGTCGCGGGTGGAGGTGGTGAACAGCACCTTCGGGTACTTCACACCTTCCTTGACGTTCTGGTACGGGCTGTACTTGGAGATCCAGGCCCATTCGGCCGGCAGGTCGGGGTTGCCGTACTCGGCCATCCAGCTCGCGCCGGCCAGCAGCACGTTGTAGCGCCGCATGTCCAGCAACGGCACCTGGCACACCACCGCGTTGAACAGGTCCGGGCGTTGCACCATGGTCGCGCCCACCAACAGACCGCCGTTGCTGCCGCCCTGGATGCCCAGGTGCTTGGGCGAAGTCACCTTGGTGGCGATCAGGTGCTCGGCCACGGCGATGAAGTCGTCGTAGCTGCGCTGCTTGTGGGCCTTTTGCGCCGCGGTGTGCCAGGTGGGGCCGAACTCGCCGCCGCCGCGGATGTTGGCCACCACCAGTGCGCCTCCGCGGGCCAGCCAGCCGCGGCCGAAGCTGCCGGAGTACCAGGGTTTCAGCGAAATCTTGAAGCCGCCGTAGCCGTACAGCAGCGTGGGGGTGCTGCCGTCCAGCTTGGCGTCCTTGGGGCCGACGATGAAGTAGGGCACGCGCGTGCCGTCCTTGGACGTGGCGAAGCGCTGTTCGGCCTTGAGGCCCGCGCTGTCGAACAGCGGCGCGCGCGACTTGAGCTTCTCCCGCGGGGCCTTGGGGTCGGCGGTGGTGTCGCCCAGGTACAGCGAGTCCGGCGTCAGGAAGTCGGTGTAGCTCAGCAGGTAGGCGTTGGCGAGCGGGTCCTTGGGGTTGCGCGGGTCGTGCAGGCTGCTCAGGCCCAGGTTGCCCGGCGAAGGCGCGGTGATCGGCATGTCGACAAAACCCTGCGGCGTCTTGCGCCACAGCGCCAGCGTGCTGGCGACGTTGTCATTGAGGTTCAGCACCAGGTGGTCGCGCGTCTGGATGTAGGCCGCCAGCGAGCGCGTGGGCGTGGGCGCGAACAGCACCTGAAACTGCCGCGAGCCGGCCAGGTAGGCCTTTGCGTCGGCGGCCAGCAGTGTGCCGGCCGGGTAGGTGGTGGTGCCCACGGTCCAGGGGCTGCGCAGGTCCAGCAGCAGCGTGTCGCGCATGAAGTTGGGCACGCTGTCGTCGGGCACGTCCAGCGGCACCAGTTTGTCGCCTTGCAGCAGGAAGGTCTTGCGGTTGAAGAAGTCGATGGCGCGGGTGAACACCGTGCGCTCGTGGCCGGGGGTGTCGTCGACGGCAACCTGCACCGACACGTCGCGGGCGATGCCTTCAAAGACCGTGGTGGCGCTGGCCAGCGGTGTGCCACGCTTCCATCGCTTGACGATGCGCGGGTAGCCGGAGTCGGTCATCGCGCCGGGCCCGAAATCGGTGCCGACGTACAGGTGGTCGATGTCGATCCAGTCGACGTCGGACTTGGCCTCGGGCAGGCTGAAGCCGTCTTTGACGAAGGCCCGGTCGACGGTGTCGAACTCGCGGATGACCTTGGCGTCGGCGCCACCGCGGGACAGCGCGATCAGGCAGCGGCGGTGGTCCGGGGCCAGCATGGTCGCGCCGCCCCAGACCCAGTTCTCTTTCTCGGTCTTCGCCAGCGCGTCCAGGTCCAGCACGACGTCCCAGGCCGGTTGGTCCTTGCGGTACTCGGCCAGCGTGGTGCGGCGCCACAGGCCGCGCTTGTTGGTTTCGTCTTGCCACAGGTTGTAGAGCCAGTCGCCGCGGCGGACCACGCCGGGAATGCGGTCGCGGGCGTTCAGCACCTCCAACAGCTGGGCCTTGGTGCCGGCGTACTCGGGGCGCGTGGTCAGCACCGCCTGGCTTTGGGCGTTGCGCTCGCGCACCCATGCCAGGGCCTTGTCGCCCTGCACGTCTTCCAGCCACTGGAAGGGGTCGGCCGGGGCGTCGGCGGGGTGGGGTGCGGTGGAGGTCTGTGACATGGCGGTGAGCGGCGTCAGGCTGGCGGTGGCGCCCCAGATCAGGGCTTGGCGTCGGTTGAGTTCGGTGGTCATGGTCAGCGTGGGGTGGTCGCTTTCAGGGCGTCGCGAGGGTGGGGCGCTTGTGGCGCGGGGGGCGGTGACGGGGTCAGGCCATCAGGTGCTGCGTGGCCGGGTGCCGGCGCATGTGGCTGCGAACATAGGAGCAGACCGGCCGCACCTTCAGGCCGTGGGCTTGCGCGTGGGCCAGGGCCGCCTGCACCAGCACCGCGGCAATGCCACGGCCCTGCAGGCTGGCGGGCACCTCGGTGTGCACCAGGTCCATCACCCCGTCGTGCAGGCGGTAGTCGACCAGGCAGGACTGGCCGTCGACCTGGGCGAGAAAGCGGTGCTGTGCCGGCCGGTGCTCCACCAGGATCTTGGGCGGCGTGGTGGTGTTCATCCTCGACATTTTGCGGCAGGCGACCAGGCGCCGCCGCGGGCGCGCAATCCCGGCTCAACCGGCGCGCTTGAGGGCCTGCGGCTGGATTTCCACCGACCGGTTGCCATCGCCCACCCACACGGTGCCGTCCTGCACCGTCACCTGCAGTTGCATGCCGCGTTGCGCCAGGCCGGCGAGCTCGGCGCTTTGCTCATGCGGGATGCGCCACACGGACAGATTGCGCGCCCGCACCAGCTTGCCTTCAATGCCGTTCCACCAGATGGGCGTGCTCGCGCTGTAGGACACCGCGGTGACGCGCTCCGATCGGCCGCAGGCCTTCAGCAGGCGCTTGTCGTCGGGCTGGCCGACGTCGATCCAGTGCAGGATCTGGCCCGTCAGGTCCTTGTGCCACAGGTCGGGCTCGTCGGTGTCCCACAGGCTCTTGGCCAGCTCCAGCTGGCCGCGATGGTCGTCTGGCGCCAGGTGCAGCGCCAGCGCCAGCAGGCGCACCATCATGCGTTCGTCGGTTTCCGAGGGGTGGCGGGCCACCGTCACGGCATGGTCGACGTACAGCCCGCGCTCCATGTCGGCGATCTGCAGGTTGGCTTTGTGGATGGTGGCTTTGAGCGCCATGGGGTGTCCTGTGGGGCCGACTGGGGGTGGGCGGGGGCCGGCGGAGGCCTGGCCCGCGCGGCCGCGGATTAGAACAGAGCGAGAACAGCGCCAGGCCAGCGGCGACAATCGCGGCTGGCCGCGGCGGGCCCGCCGCCGTCCTCGACGCCGTCCCCACCGTCCCCATTGACCCACCCGCCCCCACGCCGATGACCCTCAAGAAATTCGACCTTGCCAAGAACCTCGGCCTCAAGATCAATGGCCAGCGCAAGGCCGCGGCCATTCCGGGCCGCTTTGCCGACGAGGCCAAGGAGGTGCTGGACAAGCGCGAACAGCGCAAGCGCGATGCCGCCGCCGGCCTGGTGCCTTTCGCCTGCAAGCTGCCCGCGGACCTGGCCCAGCGGCTGCGCGAACAGGCCATGACTCACCCGGAGGGCCTGAACGGCGTGATGGTGGACTTGCTGGGCCGGGCGTTGAAGTGAGCCGTCGTGGCGCCGACAGCCAAGGAAGGGCGGCGCGACCCCAGGACAAAAAAATGCCCCGGCGGGCAAGCCCGCCGGGGCGTGTACAACGGTCGAACGCCATGAACGACCGGGAGAGCGGATGGGGCACGCCAATGCCCCGCTCGAAGTACACCACCGACGTCTGCCGCTGCCGAGCGGCCATTCAGCCTATCGAGGCCATGGCAGGGTGAGGTCGCTTTTGGCGTTCGCGCGAGGCTCAGTTGAACTTGGCTGCGTTCACGCCGTGGTAGTCGACCAAGTAGCTCCGCAGCCAGGCCTTGCAGTCTGCCACCCCGGGTGAAGTTGCCCCCACTTTGACGAGGTCGTTCCACGCGCCGCGCAGCAGGTCGATCTCGGCCAGCTTGTCCTTGTTGAAGTTGTCCTCGCTGGCGGCCCAGCGGATTTCATAGCGCCGCGCGTTCTGCACCTTCACGTGGTCGTTGTTGCCGACCAGGTGAATGTGGGTGGCGGCTGGGTTGCCGATGAAGGTGCCCTTCTGGCTGCCGGAGCGGCTTCCCTTTTTCTCGTACTCGAATGGCATCGTGTTCCCCTTGTGGCTGGTTGGGCCGCGGGGCGCGTGCGGTCACGCGAACGCGGCGTTTTGAGTATAGGCAGGCCGGCCCATCGGCGGCCCACCCCACCGACCTGCGGCCGCCCAAATCCCGCGATTCAGTGAAGTTTGACCAGCGGCGTGGCCCGCTTGACGAGGAAGCGGGCAAGCGCCAGCACGCCGGTGCGCAGCGTGCCGAGCACGGCGCGGTGGTGCATCAGGTGCAGGCTCGCGTACATCGTGCGGGCGAACAGGCCCTCGACAAACCAGCTCGACGCGACGAACAGGTTGCCCATCAGGCTGCCCACCGAGCTGCGCGTGCCCAGCGAGACCAGCGAGCCGTGGTCCTTGTACACATAGGGCCCCTGAAACGCCGGCTTGCCGCGCAGCGACCGCATGGCCGCGTCGAACAGGTAGGTGGCCTGCTGATGGGCCGACTGAGCGCGCGGTGGCACCAGCTTGCCGTCCGCCTGCACGCAGGCGGCGCAGTCGCCGAAGGCGTAGACCGCCGTGCTGCCCTTCACGCGCAGTTGTTCGTCCACGTCGAGCTGGCCGTGGCGCGTGGTGCTCAGGCCCAGCGTGGCCAGCAGCGGCGGGGCCTTGATGCCGGCGGCCCACACGCACAGGTCGGCAGGGTAGACGTTGCCGTCGGCGTCGTGGACGGCGCGGGCTTCGATGCGGGCGACGCGGCATTGGGTCAGCACCCGCACGTGGCGCGATTCCAGCAGCCGCGTGGCGGCCTCGCCCACGCTGTCGGGCAGCGGCAACAAGATGCGCGGCGCACCTTCCAGCAGCGTCAGGCGCACGTCGCGGTTGGCGTCGATGCGGCGAAAGCCATAGTGGCTGTGCACGGCGCTTGCCTCGCGCAGTTCGGCGGCCAGCTCCACGCCGGTGGCCCCGCCGCCGATGATCACGATGTCCATGCCCGCACTCGGGTCGGTGGCCTTGCGCAGGTCGGCCAGGGCCAGCAGCTTGAGCATGCGCAGCCGAAAGCGCTCGGCATCCTGCGGGCCGTTGAGCGAGATGCTGTGCTCGGCCGCGCCGGGCACGCCGAAGTGGTTCGACGTGCTGCCGATGGCGATGACCAAGGTCGTGTAGACCAACGTGCGCTGCGGAAACAGCGCCTCGCCCGCTTCGTCGCGCACCCCGTCGACGGTGATGGTGCGGGCCTGCGGGTCGTGGCCGCACAGCGCGCCGTAGGTGAAGCTGAAGCCGTTGTCGTGCGCCAGCATCTGGTACGACAGGCCCTCCTGGTGAATGTCCAGCGTGCCCGCGGCCACCTCGTGCAGCGATGGCTTCCAGATGTGGAACATGCCGGCATCGACCAGGGTGACCCGTTCGGGGCCGAGCCGGCGACCCAGCTTGCAGGCCAGCTCCAAGCCGCCCGCCCCGCCGCCCACGATCACGATCCCGGTGGTGTCCATCCTCGCTCCCTCGCGTTGGCCCCATGGTGGTGGCCGCTCTGACGGCGGCCACTCGCCGTGCATTCTGCCGCCTGGCGGTGTGCGGATGACCACCTGCCGTATGCTGGGCCCGAAGAATCAAGCCTGGGAGTCGCTCGATGAGCAAATGGTGGTGGGTGGTGCTGGTCCCGGTGTTGTTGGCGGTGGCCGCGGTGGTGGCCGGGCAGCTGGGCGCGCTGCGCGGGCAGGCGCCCAGCGACCTGGGCGTGCGCGACGGGCGGCTCAAGCCGCCGTCGCGCACCGAAAACAGCGTCAGCAGCCAGGCCGGCCTGCACGAGGGCCACCCGCAGCAGCGCGGCGCCGCCATCGCGCCGCTGGCCTTGAACGGTGACCCGGCCCAGACCATGGCCCGGCTGCGCCAGGCGATCGAAGCCCTGCCGGGCGCGCGCATCGTGCGCACCGAGCCGGGCTACCTGTACGCCCAGTGCGAAACCCGGTTGATGCGCTACGTCGACGACCTGGAGCTGTGGTACGACGCCGGCGCCGGCGTGGTGCAGGTGCGCTCGGCCTCGCGCATCGGCCGCCGCGATTTCGACGCCAACCGCCAGCGCGTGGAGTCCTTGCGCGCCGCACTGGCCGCCGCCCGCTAGGCTGGCCTCACGGCAAGGGCGGCTCGGCCGGCCGGCGGGCCAGCAGCTCGCCGATGGTGCACTCGTAGGCCGCGGCCACCTGCAGCAAGGCCGCGTCGCCCTGCGGTCGGCCGATGAACTGCACCCCGGCCGGCCAGCGGCCGTTGGCGTGGAAGCCGGCGGGCAGGCTGATGCCGGGCAGGCCGGCGAAGGTGGCGTAGATGGTCGATTCCATCCACCGGTGGTAGGTGTCCATCGGCCGCTGGCCAATGCGCTGCGGCCAGCGCTCGCCCACGGCGAAGGGCCAGCACTGTGTGACGGGCAGGGCCAGCACGTCAAAGCGGTCCAGCATCGACAGCACCTGCGCGTGAAAGGCGCTGCGCTGGGCGCTGGCCTGCATGAAGTCCATCAGCGTGCTGCCCTGGGCCTGGTCGTGCTCCCACAGGGCCTCGGCCTTCAACTCGGTGCGCGCGTCGGGCAGCGGCAGCAGCGCCGCCACGCGCGAGGCCACCAGCGCGCGGCGCCACGTGAGCCACGCCGCCCACACCGTGGCGGGCTGGAAGGCGGGGGCCGTTGCCTCGACGAAGGCCCCCGCGTCGGTGCAGCGCTGCAGCGCCTGCTCGCACAGTGGCAGCAAGCCGTCTTCCATCGCCAGGTACCCGCCCAGGTTGCCCAGCCAGCCGATGCGCAGCCCCCGCAGCGCGCGGGTGTCGTTGCGGACCGGGAACTCACCGGCCCCGGTGCTCAAGGACAACGGCTGGCGCGGGTCGTGCCCGGACTGCACGGCCAGCAACTTGGCCAGGTCGCGCACGCTGCGCCCCATCGGGCCTTCGGTGGCCAACTGCGAGACCCACACGTCGGTCACCGGCCACTGCGGCACGCGGCCCTGGCTGGGGCGCAGGCCGAAGACGTTGTTCCAGGCGGCGGGGTTGCGCAGCGAGCCCATGAAGTCGGACCCGTCGGCCACCGGCAGCAGGCGGTGTGCCAGGGCCACCGCCGCGCCGCCGCTGGAGCCGCCCGCGCTCACCGCCGGGTCGTAGGCGTTGGGCGTTGCGCCGAACACGCGGTTGAAGGTGTGCGAGCCCAGCCCCAGTTCCGGCACGTTGGTCTTGCCGATGACGATGGCGCCCGCGGCCTTCATGCGCGCGGCCATCAGCCCGTCTTGCGCGGCGACGCTGTGCCGCAGCAGCGTGCAGCCGACCGTGGTGGGAAAGCCAGCGGTGCTGGCCGTGTCCTTGATGGCCTGCGGGACGCCGTGCAGCCAGCCGCGCGACGCGCCTCGGGCCAGCTCGGCGTCGAGCGCGTCGGCTTGGGCGAGCAGTGCTTCGTCGGGCGCGAGGTTGACGATGGCGTTCAGCACCGGGTTCAGCCGGTGCACTCGGTGCAGGGTGGCCTGCATCACCTCCCGGCACGAGACCTGACGGGTGTGGATGGCGCGCGACAGGGCGTCGGCGCCCAGGTCGGTGATGGGGGCGGAGGCGGTGAAGTCGTCGGTCATGGGGACAGCGTGGGGGGTGAGGCGGGTGGTGGTCATCGGCAGGCGTCGGCCGCCCAGCGCGCCAGGCGGGCCGCGCCCACGGCCGCGTCGCCGTGCGGCGCGGGCAACACCGGCACGCCGAGCACCCGCTGGCGGATCCGGGTCCAGGCGCCGTTGCCGGCCCCGGTGCCCACCGTGAAGACGCGGCGCGGCGGTGGCGCGCCGCGGCGGCTCAGGCAGCGGTAGCCCTCGGCCTCGACGTGGGCGATGCCTTCCAGCAGGCCGTGAAGAAAGTGCAGGTCGTCGGCCGGTCGGGGGTCGGTGCGCGAGCGCATGGCCGCGTCGGCCACCGGGAAGCGCTCGCCGATGGCGGGCAGTGGGTGGTAGTCCAGGCCACTCGGTTCGTCGGCGCGCTGAAGCAGCGCCGCGCTCAGCGCGCTCAGTTGCGCCGGGCTGAACCACCGCGCCAGCGCGGCCCCGCCGGTGTTCGAGGCGCCACCGGGCAACCACAATGACCCAAGGCGGTGGCTGTAGACCCCGTGCCGCGCGTCGACCACCGGGGCGGTGGCCAACAGCTTCAGCACCAGGGTGCTGCCCAGCGAGGTGACGGCGTCGCCCGGTTCGGCCGCGGGGGTGGCCAGGAAGGCGGCGACGCCGTCGGTGCAGCCACTGGCCACCAGCGTGTCCGGCGCCAGGCCCAGGCCTCGCGCGATGGCGGCGTCCACGCGGCCGATCGGGTGGCCCGGCGGGTGCACCTGTGGCAACCAGTCGCGCCGCACGCCCAGCGCGTCGAACCAGTCGGGCCATCGGCCGGTGGCGGGGTCGTGGCCCAGCTTCAAGGCGTTGGTGTCGTCGCTGAGGCCGGCGCGGCCGGCCAGTCGCCCGGCGACCCAGTCGGCCTGGTGCTGCAGGTGCCGGGGCGCCCGTGGCGAAAGGGCTCCCGGCGCGCGGTGGGCCGACGCGGCGCCGCCGACGAGGCTTTGAAGGCGCAGCAGCCGCGCCAGCGGGGAGGTGGCGCCGCGTGCCGGGTGGTCTGCCGGCGCGACGCTGGCAATGGCGGCAGCCTCGTCCACCGCGTGCGCGTCGCTGTACATCAGGGCGTCGCCCAGCGGTTGGTGCGCCGCGTCGGTCAGCAGCACCGTGCCGGAGGTGCCGTCCACCGCCAACGCCTCGATGTGCCGCGCCGGCACGCGCGCGGTGAGGTCGGCCACCACCGATTCCACCGCCGCCCACCACAGCCAGGGGTCTTGCCGGACGCGGGCGCCGTCGCGCTGCGGCGGCGGCAGCGGCGCGCGCGCCTCGGCGACCACCTGCTGCGACCAGTTCACCGCCACCGCGCGCACGCCCGAGGTGCCGATGTCGATGCCCAAGGTCAGCGCTTGCGGGCCCGCGCGGCGCGGCGAGGTGGGCAGCGCGCGCGGGCGCAGTGGGTCGGGCGTCGACGCCACGCTCAAAGGCCGGCCAGCCGCGCCAGCGTGCCGGGGCTGAAGTGCGCGTCCACGCGGTCCGCCAAGCCGTCGAAGACGCTGTCCAGGGGGCGGCTGTCGACGCCAAACAGCGCGCGCATCACCGCCGGGCTTTCGAACAGCCCGTGGGCGTACAGGCCCAGCACCGGGCCGCACTGCCATCCCAGCGGCGCGCCGTGGGCATCGTGCAGCACGGCCTGCGCCCCTGGGCCCACGCTGCGTCCCTGGTGGATCTCATAGCCGTCAAAGGCCACGCCGGCGAGGGCCGCAAAGGCACCGCCGGTGCCTGAAAAGCGCGCGCGCGTCGGGCGCAGCAGCTTGTCGCGCTCAAAGTGGGTCTGCACCGGCAGCAGGCCCAGACCCGGCGTGGTGCTGGCGCTGCCGGACTCGACGCCCAGCGGGTCGTGCAAGACCTCGCCCAACATTTGCAGCCCGCCGCACAAGCCGATGACCGGCCGCCCGGCGGCGGCGTGCGCCCGCACCGCCTGGTCCAGACCCTGGGCGCGCAGCCAGGCCAGATCGGCCTGGGTCTGTTTGCTGCCCGGCAGCACCACCCAGTCGGCATGGGCCAGGGCGCCGGCGCTGCGGGCCCAGCGCAGCGTCAGGCCCGCGGCCTGGCGCAGCGGCTGGAACTCGTCGAGGTTGCTGATGTGCGGGCCGGCCACCACCGCCACGGTGACGCTGCGGCCATCGGCGTGACCGGCCCCATGCAGGCCGGGGTCGTGCACGCCGTCCTCTTCGGGCAGACCATGGTCGCGCCACATGGGCAACACCGCCACGGTGGGCACGCTGGTGAGCTGCTGCAGCTGCTGCGGGCCGGGGTCGAGCAGCAGCGGGTCGCCGCGGAACTTGTTCAGCACGAAGCCGCGCAGCAGCCCGCGGCCCTCGGCGGGCATCAGCTGGTGCGTGCCGTAGAGGTGGGCAAAGGCGCCGCCGCGGTCGATGTCGGTCACCAGCAAGCACTCGGCGCGGGCCGCCACGGCGGTGCGCACGTTGACGAAGTCGCTGTGCGCCAGGTTGATCTCGGCCGGCGAGCCGGCGCCTTCGATCACCAGCACATCGTTCTCGGCCTGCAGCTCGGCCAGCACCGAGCGCACCCGTGGCCACACCGCGTTGCTTCGCTCGTGCCAGGGCATGCGGGTGAGTTGGGCGTCGACCTGGCCCAGCAGCACCACCTGGCTGGCGGTGTCGCGTTCGGGCTTGAGCAGCACCGGGTTCATGCGGACCTCCGGCCTGGCGCGGGCCGCCAGCGCCTGAAAGTACTGGGCGCTGCCGATTTCGCCGAGGCGGCCGTCCGGGCCGGGCACGACGCGGGCGTTGTTGCTCATGTTCTGGGCTTTGAAGGGCGCGACCTTCAGGCCCTGGCGGGCGTACCAACGGCACAGCGCCGTGGCCAGCCAGCTTTTGCCGGCGCCGCTGGTGGTGCCCAGCACCATCACGGCCCGCCCACGTGGTGCGGTGGGTCCGCTCGGAGGCCGCGGGGTGGCGTCGTGGGCGCTCACAGGGGCAGCAGGCTTTTCTCGCGCCGGTAATGCAGGTAGCCCACGCTGGCCCCCGCCCGCAGGCCCACGCCCAGGCGGATCGGCGCCAGCGTGATGCCCTGGTGGCGCTGGTAGTTGATGCCCGCGCCCCCCACGTAGTACAGGCTGCCGTCGACGCCCGGAAAGCGCTGGTAGATGGCACTGACCGAGGGCAGCTTGTAGACCAGCGTGAAGACCTTGGCCGCGTTGGCCCCGGCGTCAAATCCGATGGAGGGCCCAGCCCAGAACACCGGCCCGCCGCCGCCTGCCTTCATCGTGAGCGCGCCCTTGCCGTAGCGCACCCCCACCGTGAGCGCCGCCGACGCTTCCTCGCCCTGGATGTAAGCGTTGGGGCGGCCCTGCTCGCGGAAGGCCTTTTCGATCACCTTGGCCAGCCCGGCCGTGGTGTCGCCGAAGAAGTCGGTGGCGGCTTGCAGGATGCTGTCCTGGTCGTAGGTGGCGGTGTCGGTGTTGCCGGCGGCGCGGGCGGCGGGCATCCCGCAGCAGGCGGCGCCGGCGGCACCGAGGTGAACCAGGGCTTGGCGTCGGTTGGTCATGGTGGGCTCGATGGCAGGGGGTCGACAAACCCGACCGCGTTCACGCCGGGCAGGCACCGCGGGCAACTTTAGCGGACCGTTGCGGCCGGCGGTGAAGCGGGCGTGAAGCCTGCCTCCGGTGAGTCGGCGTTCAACGGGCGACGGGTTGCCGGACCCCGCCTCAGGCTCAGGCGCTAAGGTCGGCCCCGGGCTTTGGCCAGCGCGACCGTCGCCACGCGAGCGGCCGAGCCCACGCGGCAGCGGGCGTGGGACCAGGGCTGGGTGGGCGAGTCGCGCAGCCATTCACCGATCAGTTCGAGGTTGATCAGGTCGCTGGACCAGTCGAGCGTGGCGCAGCGCAGCGCGGCGAAGGCACGCTCGATTTCCTGGTCTTCCTCGTCCTCGGACATGCCCGGATTTTCGGCGCCCGCCCACCGCGCTGCACACGCGGCATCCCCAGCCGTGTGGACGCGCTGGTGGTGTCATGGCCCGATGTGCCCATGCCACGGGCATCGGTCGCCGCGCTGCACACGGCGGCAACCGACGGCCATGGCCAGGCCACGCTCAGATCGACGCTTGATTGACCCGCTGCGCCAGCGCGGCCGCGGCCTCCCGGCGTTCGCTGTAGCGGTCGACCAGACAGGGCGCCACGTCTCGGGTCAGCAGGGTGAATTTCACAAGCTCTTCCATCACGTCGACCACGCGCTCGTAGTAGGGCGACGGCTTCATGCGGCCGGCGTCGTCGAACTCCTGGTAGGCCTTGGCCACGGACGACTGGTTGGGGATGGTCAGCATGCGCATCCAGCGTCCCAGCACCCGCATCTGGTTGACCGCGTTGAAGGATTGCGAGCCGCCAGACACCTCCATCACCGCCAGCGTCTTGCCCTGGGTGGGCCGCACGGCGCCGATGTTCAGCGGGATCCAGTCGATCTGCGCCTTCATGATGCCGGTCATGGCGCCGTGGCGCTC
>CALRPU020000049.1:0-21994 GCA_943370175.1 Hydrogenophaga intermedia
CAGCTGTACCAGGAGCAGACCTCGGCCCAGGGCCTGGAGGCGCTGCTGAGCGTGACGCGCGCCTGGCGGCTGGTGAAGTTCGTCGACAACGGCATGCTGACCATGACGAAGTGCAGCCAGTGCGGCGGCCACTTCGTGACCCACCCGCACGAGATCGCCAAACACTATGTGTGCGGTCTGTGCTGCCCGCCTGCGCGTGCTGGCAAGGGCCGGGCCGCTGGTGGCATCCACATGCACTGAGGCTCAGTTCCTGTCCCTGTCCCTGTTCCTGTTCCTGATCGATTTCCTTTTGCTTGGTTTTCGTGTCTCCTCTTGACGCCTCGCGCGTCTTCTCAACGGGCCCTCGCGGCCCGTTTTTTTTCGCCCGTGGCCCAGGCCTTGCGCTGTCGCGCACGTGGCAGGCAAGCCGCGTCACCCGCGCGACACTGAGCGGCTGACGCAGCAGGAGACGGCGCGATGGAAATCCGAGGCAAGGTGGTGGTGGTGACCGGCGGTGCGTCGGGCATCGGCCGAGCGATGGTTCAGGCCTTTGCGGCCGCTGGTGCCCGTGGCGTGGTGGTGGCCGACCTGGACGGCGAACAGGCCGACGTGGTCGCCGCCGGCTTGCGCGGTGGCGACGGCCAGGCCGTCGGGCTCGGTCTGGCGGTGGACGTGGCGGTCGACGCCCAGGTGCAGCAGCTGGTGAGCACCGCCACCGCCCAATTCGGTCAGATCGATGTGTTCTGTTCCAACGCCGGCGTCATCGCCCGGCGCGACGCCGACGCTCCCGCCGCCGAATGGCAGCGCCACTGGGACGTCAATGTGATGGCCCATGTGCACGCCGCCAACGCGGTGCTGCCGCAAATGCTGCGGCGCGGCGAGGGCTACCTCGTGCAGACGGCCTCGGCCGCCGGGTTGTTGGCGCAGGTCAACGCGGCCCCGTACACCGTGACCAAGCACGCCGCGGTGGGCTTTGCCGAGTGGCTGTCGATCGCCCACGGCGATCAGGGCATCCGGGTCAGCTGCCTGTGCCCGCAGGGCGTGCTGACGCCCATGCTGCTGGGCAAGCCCGGTGACGCGCCGCGCCAGCACAGCTTCCTTGCCCCCGGCGCGGTGACCCCCGAGGCGGTGGCCGCCGCGGTGCTGGCGGGCATCGCCGACGAGCGCTTCTTGATCCTGCCCCATGCGGAGGTGCGCGAGTTCTGGCAGCGCAAGACCGCGGACACCGACCGCTGGCTGCGCGGCATGCGCCGACTGCGCGCGACGGTGATGGACGGCGAGGGCGTTTGAGCGCGTGACGGCCGCTTCCCTGCCCTGGTGGCTGAGCCTTGGCGGGCGCGCCCGGCGCCGCTATGCGTCGTGGCCGCCGATCGCGCGCGGGCTGATGCTCAGCGCGCTGGCGGGCCTGGTCTTCAGCGGCCTGAACGCGCTGATGCGCGCGCTGACCCTGGAGATGCACCCCTTCCAGGCGCAGTTCCTGCGCTACGTCATGGCGTTGCTGCTGATCCTGCCGCTGGTGGTGCGCGACGGCCCTGCCGCCTGGCGCCCGCAGCAGATCGGCGGGCAATTCGTCCGCGGTGCCTTGCACACGGTGGGCCTGAGCCTGTGGTTCACGGCCCTGCCGCATTTGCCGCTGGCCGACACCACCGCCATCGGCTTCACCACCCCCATCTTCATCATGCTGGGCGCGGTGTTGTTCTTCCGCGAGCCGATGCGCTGGGAGCGCTGGTTGGCCGCTTTGATCGGCTTCGGCGGCGTGCTCATCGTGGTCGGGCCGCGGCTGGGCGGGGGCGGGGGCGGGTACACGCTGATCATGCTGGCGTCAGCGCCGCTGTTTGCCGCGTCCTTCCTGGTCACCAAGGCACTGACGCGCTACGAGGGCACTGGCGTGATCCTGCTGTGGCAGGCCATCACCATCAGCGCTTTCAGCCTGCCGCTGGCGGTGTTGAACTGGCAGCACCCAAGCGCGTGGCACTGGGCAGGCTTCGCGCTGTGCGGGCTGCTGGGCAACGCGGCGCACTACCTGCTGACGCAGTCGTACCGCGTCGCGGACATTTCGTCGACCCAGTCGCTGAAATTCCTCGACCTGATCTGGGCCACCCTGATCGGCTGGGCGGCTTTCGGCGACACGCCGGCGCGCACCACCTTGCTCGGCGGGGCGGTGATCTGCGCCACCACGATCTGGATCGCGCGCCGCGAGTCGCGCGCGCCGGTCGGCCCCTGAGCCGCGGCGGGCGTGAATTAAGTCGCGCGGATGGCGAGTGGGCGCCCGGCGCCATGCGTTCTTCCACCGTTGGGCGATTGCGCAGCCCGGTGTTGATTTCCTAAGCTGCGCGACGACCGGTCCAACCTGGACCGTCCGCACCTCAGGAGCACCGCCATGACCACCGTCACCGTCACCCATTACGACGTCAGCATCGAACAGCACGCGCTGCGCCGCAGCGGCATGCTGGGGCGCGGCGGCGGCATGGGCAATGCGCTGTTCGCCATCGACTACGACGCGCTGCCGCCCGAGGCGCGCACGACGATCAAGCTGATCATTCAGGACGGCCCCTTCCCTTACCCCAGCAAGGACGGCACGTCCTTCGGCAACCGATTTGGCGACCTGCCCAACGGTCGCTACCTGGAGTACACCGTGCCCACGCCGGGCGTGTCCAACCGCGGCGCGCGGCGCATCGTGGCCCGCCTGGTCACCGGGCAGTTGTTCTTCACCGCTTGTCACTACGAGCGGGTGCACGCCACCGGCGGCACGCCAGTGGACCGCGACGCCGCCCGCGTGGCGGACACCGCGGCCATTGACGCCGAATTCCGCAATGGCTTCTACATCGTCACGGGCATGACGGCCGACCTGCGCGCGCAGGTGGTCGAGGCCATCAAGAAGAAGGGCTGACCGCGGGCCCCGGCGCCCGCGCGGCGCCCTGGCGCAGGAAGCCCAGCAGCGCCTGGTTGCGCACGAAGCGCATGCGCTCGGGCACCGCCAGCGCGGTGATGCGCGTGCCGAAGCGGGTTTGCGGTGTCCAGTCCGGCAGCACCCGGCGCAGCGTGCCGCGGGCCAGGCCGGTGGTGCACAGGTAGTCGGGCAAGAGGCCAACGCCCAGCCCGGCCTCGGTCGCGGCCGCCACCGACTCGGCGTTGTTCGCGTGGTAGCGACCGCCCACCTTCACGGCGCGCTGGTCATCGTGCTGGCTCAGCAGCCAGTGGTCGTCGCCTGCCTCGCGCCAGTAGCCCAGGCAGGGGTGGCCGGTCAGGTCCTCGGGGCGTTGCAGCGGGCCGGCCTGGGCCAGGTAGTCCGGGGCGGCGACGATGACCCAGGCCACGTCGGCCACCGGCACGGCGCTCAGGTCGGCGGCCGGCGGGGTCACGCTCCAGCGCATGGCGAGGTCGATGCGTTCGTGGGCGATGTCCATCAGGCGGTCGGCGAGTTGCAGCTCCACCTCGACGCCCGGGTGCAGTTTCAAGAAATCGGGCAGGCGGCGCGCCAGCACGTGCTGGCCCCAGGACACCGGCGCTGTCACACGGATCAGCCCGCTCAGCTCGGAGCGCAAGTCGCGCAACCGTTCCTCGCCGCTGTTCAGCTCGGCCAGCGTGCGGCGGGCGAAGTCGAGGTAAGCCTCGCCGGCGGGCGTCAGCGCCACCTTGCGGGTGCTGCGGCTGAACAAAGTCGCCTTCAGCGCTGCTTCGAGCAGCGCCACGCGTTTGCTGACCACGCTTTTGCCGACGCCCAGCGCCACCGCCGCCGCGCTGACGCTGCGGTGGTCGGCCACCTGGACGAAGGCCTGGAGCATGTCGGTGGAAATTGCCATGGCGCCATTGTTTCCAGTGGGTGGACAAACCGTTCGCATTCGAGCAGCTGCCCCGCCGCAGGTCAATCCGTAGACTGCCCGACAGGCGGCGCCAGACCGCCCGTGACCACCCCCGACCCCCCACGGAGACAAGCCGAATGAAGATTTACGCAGACCCCATCACCGTCAACTGCCGCAAGGTGCTGGCCGGCCTCGACCTGATTGGCGCGCCGTTCGAGAAGGTGCACGTCGACTACTTTCAAGGCCAGCAAAAGTCACCGGAGTACACCGCGATCAACCCGAACGCGTCGATCCCGGCGATGGTCGACGGCGACCTGGTGCTGTGGGAATCGAACGCCATCCTGCAATACGCCGCCGACAAGGTGGGCAACGCGACCGCTTACCCGACCGACCTGAAAACCCGCGCCGACATCAACCGCTGGCTGCTGTGGGAGTCGTCGTCGTGGTTCCCGTCGTGCTACGTGTTCCTGGTGGAGAACTGCGTGAAGCCGCTGCTCGGCGGCGCTCCCGACCCGGCCGTGCTGGACGCGCAGGCCGCCCAGTTCCACAAGCTGGCCGGCATCCTGGACGCCCGCCTCGCGCAGCACACCTGGGTGGCCGGCGGCAGCCAGCCCACCATCGCCGACATCGCGCTGGCCGCGCCCATGCACCTGCACGGCTGGCAGCAACTGCCGCTGGACCCTCACCCGAACCTGCGCCGCTGGCTGCTGGAGCGGGTGGAGAACCTGCCCTGCTGGGACCGCACCTGGGTCGGCCAGGGCTTCACCACCGACCGGGCCGCCGCGGCGGCCTGACGGCGCCGCCCACCGCGCCCCCGCGCCGACCTCACGTCCAGACCCGACCCCATGCGCACTGCCTCTGTCCGCGCGACGCTGAACTACAGCGTCGACAACGGCATCCCGCCGGACTACTACTTCTACGAGCCCGACCCGGGCGTGAAGCTGAACCCGCCAGGAACCGACCTGCAGGCGGTCGACATCCACGACGGCTGGTCGCGGGCGGCGCAGTTCTCGGCCGACCGCGAGGGCTTCGAGATCCATCCCTTCCTGCCGGCGTCGGGCGGCACGTGCTTCGACCAGTTCGACGACGACGCGGCGGTGAAGTCCACCTTTTACGCCCAGGTCGTCGACCACGTGAAGCGGCACACCGGCGCGCAGCGGGTGGTGGTGTTCGACCACACCATCCGCAAGCGCCTGCCCGCCGACCTGAAGGTGCAGACCACCGTGCAGCGCCCCGCGGTGCTGCTCGTGCACAGCGACTACACCGTCAAGAGCGGCCCGCAGCGGGTGCGCGACATCCTGCCCGACGAGGCCGACGCGCTGTTGTCGCGCCGTGTGGCCTTCTTCAATGTGTGGAAGCCGCTGTACCGCCGCGTGGAGGAATTGCCGCTGGCCATGTGCGACGCCACCACGCACGACCCCGCCGACATGCTGCGCATGGACCTGAAATACCGCGAGCGCACCGGCGAGATCTATGTGATGCGCCACAACCCCGCGCACCGCTGGTATTACTTCCCGCAGATGGAAGCCGATCACGCGCTGTTGCTGAAGACCTACGACAGCGAGACCGACGGCCGCGCCCGCTTCATGGGCCACACCGCCTTCGAGGACCCGACCACGCCGCCCAACGCGCCCAAGCGTGAGAGCATCGAGGTGCGGACGATGGCGTTTTTCTGAGCCGGCGGCGCCGCGCCGCGGGCTTTCGCGCCACACCGTCATGACTGGCGCCGCGCCGGCGGGTGTGGCACGCTGCGCACGCGCTTTTCCGGCGATCGCCCCGCGTGGGGGATGGCAGGATGGCCGCAACCCTCAATTTCAGCGCTGCCGCGCCGTGCACCATGGCCCGAGTCACCCAAACCGCCACCGGCAAGGTGTTTGCCATCCAGGGCCGGGCCCTCGCCCGGGGATTGGACGGCAAGGTGCGCTGGCTGGACGTGGGCGACCTCGTGCAGCGTGGCGAGACCATCGTCACCTCCGAAGACGGTTATGTGCAACTGGTGGCCGACACCGGGCCGGTGGCGGCGCTGTCGTCGCTGATGCAGGCGATGGGCCGCCAGGCGGCGTCCAGCACGCCCAATGCGTCCGACCTGCGCGCCTTGTCCGCCGACGCCGCCCTGCGCGCCGACCCGGCGGCATCCTCCTTGCAGGAGGCCGCCCGGGTGGCGGGGCTGGGCGACGCGGGTGCGCCGTTTGCTGCGCCGTTCGGCCCGACGGCCGCGTCGCTGGCCGCTTCAAGGCCGTTGTTCGGCAACGCGGGCGCCGACGCGGCGCCGGCCCGCAGCGGCGGCACGGCGCGGGCGGGCGTCACGGTGGATCGCTCGGCCCCCACCGTGGCGGACACCACCGTCACCGGCGTCGAGGACCAGACCATGGGCTTGCGCCTTGGCGCCACCAACCCGGGCGCCAGCGCCGTTCAGGTGCATGTGGTGACCGTGCCCACCGGCGGCGTGCTGTACACCGCGGCTGGCCGGCCGATTGCCGACGGCAGCTTGATCAGCGCGGCCGACGCGCAGTCGCTGCGCTTCGCGCCGGCACCCAACTTCCACGGCGACCCGGGGCCGGTGGTGTACAGCGTGATCGACACACTGGGCCGCGAGTCGGCCGTGGCGCGGGTCAACGTGGTGGTGCAGGCGGTCAACGACGCGCCGGTGGCCGGCACCGCCCCCTTCGGGCCGGAAGACGCCGCCGTGCCCGATCCCAGCCCCAACCTGATCGCCGGCACCGCCGACTACCGTTACCAGACCGCCCCCGGCGTTGCCGTGGCCGGCCTGGTGCGGGCCAGCGACATCGACCTCGACCCCTTGCGCTTCAGCGCCACCGACGCGCCCGCGCACGGCAGCGTGGCGGTGACGGCGGACGGGCGCTTTGTCTACACCCCCGACGCGGGCCACACCGGCAGCGACCGCTTTGTCATCACGGTGGACGACGGCCGTGGCGGCACGTCCAGCAGCACGGTGTTCATCGACGTGCTGACCGCGCCCGCGGCCACGCCCAACGCGACGCCGACGCCAACGGCGGCCAGCGCCGATGCGCTGACGTCCGCCCATGGCGACGCCGCCAGCGCCGCGCTCGCGGTGTCGTTGTCGGCGGGCCTGGTCCACAGCGTGAGCGCCCCGACCGCCGACCGCGGCCTGGCCACCACGGCGCCCACCGCCTCGGACGCCCACGCTGCCGTCCACGCCCCCTTCGGCTTCCTGAGCCTGCAGGACATCTTCCACGGCCGCGACGCGACGTTGAGGTTTGGCAGCGCCGAGTCCAGCGACCCCAGCGTGTTGTCGGCCCACCGGCTGCCACTGGACCTCGGCTTCGGCGCCGCGGGCGGCCTCGGCGACTGGGCCCAGGCGCACCCGAACGGCTGAGCCCGCGTGCCGGCAGCGCCCGCGCTACTCCAGTTCGCGGCTCGAGGCCGCGCGCCCCATCAGCGGCGCCTCGTTCACCGCGTCGCGCCACACCTTCTTGGGCAGGAAGTTGCGCAGGTGCTCCAGCGCCTTGTCGATCAGCGCCGGGTGCAGTTCGTGGCCGACGTCGGGCAGCACGTCGGCGGTGACGTCACCGCCCAGCGCCACGAAGCGCTCGGCCGAATCGACGATGGGCGCCCACGGCACCACCGGGTCGTTCAGGCCGTGCAGCAGGTGGAAGGTGGTGTCCTCGGGCCAGTGCCGTGGCTGCAGCGCGTGGCGCCCGCCGAAGGCCAGCACGCGGCTCGCCAGCTTCGGTTCGGCCTGCACCGCTTCCAGCGCCACGATGGCGCCTTGCGAAAACCCGGCCAGCGCGGTGCGGTCCCAGTCGATGCGAAAGCGCTGCTGCAGCGCGCGCACCTGGGCCACGAAGCCCGGCACCGCGGCCAGCACGCGTTCGGCGCGGTTGTCGTCGTCCACGCCCAGCCGCGAGAAGAACTGGTAGCCCACCGAGGCCTCGCGGCCCGGCAGCACGTCCGCCGGCTGCGGCGCGCGCACGCTGAGCACAGCGGCCTGCGGGTACTCGGCGGCCAGCGCCTGGGCCAGCGGCGACATCGCCGACTCGTCCTGCGCGTGGCCGTGGAACAGCAGGAACAGCAGGTTCGGCGCGCCCTCGTCGGGCAGCCGGGCGAGCACGTGCACGGCGGTGCTCATCGGCGGCTCCCGCCGGCGTGGCGCGGGCCGCTCACACCACCTCGAACAGGCCGGCCGCGCCCTGTCCGCCCCCGATGCACATCGTCACCACCACGTGCTTCGCGCCGCGGCGCTTGCCTTCGATCAGCGCGTGGCCCACCAGCCGCGAGCCGCTGACGCCGTAGGGGTGGCCCACCGCGATGGCGCCGCCGTTGACGTTCAACAACTCGTCGGGAATGCCCAGCGTGTCGCGGCTGTAGATCACCTGGCAGGCGAAGGCTTCGTTGAGCTCCCACAGGCCGATGTCCGAGACCTTCAGGCCCGCGCGCTGCAGCAGGCGCGGCACGGCAAACACCGGGCCGATGCCCATTTCGTCGGGCTCGCAGCCGGCCACGGCAAACCCGCGGAAGATGCCCAGGGGCTGGAGGCCGCGCTGCTCGGCGAGCTTGGCGTTCATCACCACGCAGGCCGACGCGCCGTCGCTGAACTGGCTGGCGTTGCCGGCCGTCACCACGCCGCCGGGCAGCGCGGCGCGGATCTTCGCCACGCCTTCCAGCGTGGTGTCGGGGCGGATGCCCTCGTCGGCGCTGATCGTCACTTCCTTGCGGGTCAGCCGGCCGCTGGCGTCGACCACGCCCATGACGGTGGTCATCGGCACGATCTCGTCCTTGAACTTGCCGGCGGCCTGGGCCGCGGCGGCGCGCAGCTGGCTGCGCACGCCGTATTCGTCCTGGGCCTGCTTGCTGATGCCGTAGCGCTTTGCCACCTGCTCGGCGGTCTGCAGCATGGTCCAGTAGATCTCGGGCTTGCGGGCCATCATCTCGGGGTCGACGCGCATGTGGCGGTTGACCTCGTTCTGCACGCAGCTGATGCTTTCCACGCCGCCGGCCACCATCACCGGCACCTGGTCGACGATGACGCGCTGCGCCGCCATCGCAATCGCCTGCAGGCCCGACGAGCAGAAGCGGTTGATGGTGACGCCGGCGGTGGTGACCGGCAGGCCGGCGCGCAGCGCGGCCACGCGGGCGATGTTGCCGCCGGTGGTGCCTTCGCTCAGGCTGCCGCCGAGGATCACGTCCTCGACTTCGGCCGGGTCGATGCCCGCGCGCTTCACGGCGTGCTCGATGGCGTGGCCGCCCAGCGTGGCGCCATAGGTCATGTTGAAGGCACCCTTCCAGCTCTTGGCCAGGCCGGTGCGGGCGGTGGAGACGATGACGGCGTCGGTCATGGTGTTCGGGTCCTTGCTCAGGCGTTGAAGCCGCGGCCTTCGGCGGCCAGTTTCAGCAGCAGCGGGGCGGGCTGCCAGGAGGGGTCGGCGCCCGGCTCGGCGGCGAAGCGCTTCAGCGCCCTCACCACGTTCGGCAGGCCCACGGTGTCGGCGTACAGCATCGGCCCGCCACGGTGCAGCGGGTGGCCGTAGCCGTTCAGGTAGACGAGGTCGAGGTCGGAGGCGCGGGCGGCGATGCCCTCTTCCAGAATGCGGGCGCCCTCATTGACCAGGGCATACAGGCAGCGTTCGACCACCTCGGCGTCGCTGATGGCGCGCGGGGTGATGCCGTTGGCGGCGCGGTAGTCGTCGATCAGCCGGGCGGTGAAGTCGTCGGGGATCGGGTCGCGCTTGCCGGCCTCGTAGCGGTACCAGCCCGCGCCCGTCTTCTGGCCGAAGCGACCGGCCTCGCACAGCAGGTCGGCCACCACCGGCTTCATCTCCACGCCGGCCTCGGCCGCCTTGCGCTTGCGCGTGGCCCAGCCGATGTCCAGGCCGGCCAGGTCGCCCATGCGGAAGGGGCCCATTGCCAGGCCGAACTTCTGCAGCGCGTTGTCCACCTGCTGCGGCGTGGCGCCGGCGTTGACCAGGCCGAAGGCGGCCGCGCCGTAGCGCGCCAGCATGCGGTTGCCGATGAAGCCGTCGCACACGCCGGACACCACCGCCACCTTCTTGATCTTCTTGGCCAGCGCCATGCAGGTGGCCAGCACGTCGGGCGCGGTGCGGGCGCCGCGCACCACCTCCAGCAGCCGCATCACGTTGGCCGGGCTGAAGAAGTGCAGGCCGATCACGTCCTGCGGGCGGGCGGTGAAGCCGGCGATCTGGTTCAGGTCGAGGTAGGAGGTGTTGGACGCCAGGATGGCGCCGGGCTTGCACACCTCGTCCAGCGTGCGGAACACGGTTTCCTTCACGCCCATGTTCTCGAACACGGCTTCCACCACCAGGTCCACGTCGCGGAAGCTGTCGTAGCCCAGCGTGGGCGTGACCATGGCCATGCGCTGTTCCACCTGCTCGGCGCTCAGCTTGCCCTTCTTGGCCGAGTTCTCGTAGTTCTTGCGGATGGTGGCCACGCCGCGGTCCAGCGCTTCCTGCTTGGTTTCCAGCAGCACCACCGGGATGCCGGCGTTCAGGAAGTTCATCGTGATGCCGCCGCCCATCGTGCCCGCGCCGATGACGCCCACCTTGGCGACGGCGCGCAGCGGGGTGTCCTCGGGCACGTCGGGCAGCTTGGAGGCCGCGCGCTCGGCGGCGAACACATGGCGCAGCGCGCGCGACTCGGGCGTGTTCATCAGCGCCAGGAACATCTCGCGCTCGGCCTTCACCGCCTCGTCGAAGGGCTTGCCGACCGCGTTCGCCACCGCCTCGACGCACTTCAGCGGCGCTGGGAAGTTTTTCGACGTGGCCGCCACCGTGTTGCGCGCGAACTGCAGGAAGGCCTCGGCCTGCGGGTCCTTCACCTTCAGGTCGCGGGCGCGGCGCTTCGGGCGCTGCTCGGCGACCACGGCCTCGGCGAGCTTCACCGCGTGGTCGACCAGGTCCGCGTCGACCACCTCGTCCAGCAGCGCGGTGCCCTTGAGCTTGGCCGCGGCCACTGGCGCGCCGCTGACGATCATGTTCAGCGCCGGCTCCAGGCCGATCAGCCGCGGCAGCCGCTGCGTGCCGCCGGCGCCGGGCAGCAGGCCCAGCTTCACTTCGGGCAGGCCCAGCGTGGCGTCGGCCAGCGCCACGCGAAAGTGGCAGCCCATGGCCAGCTCCAGCCCGCCGCCCAGGCACTGGCCGGCGATGGCGGCCACCACCGGCTTGGGGTTGTCCTCCAGCAGCGAGATGACCACGCGCAGGTTCGGTTCGCGCAGCGACTTGGGCGTGCCGAACTCGGTCACGTCGGCGCCACCGCTGAAGGCGCGCGCGGTGCCGGTCAGCACGATGGCCTGCACCGCCGGGTCGGCGTTGGCGTGGTCGAGGGCCAGCGCAATGCCCTCGCGCAGCTCGAAGCCGAGGCCGTTGACCGGCGCCTTGTTCATTGTCACGATGGCCACGCCGCCGCGGGTGTCGAGGCTGACGCAGGGGTTGATCGGGGTGCTCATGCGGAGGGCTCCAGGGTGAGGTCGTGGGATCGTTGCGGGGTCGACCAGGGGTCGGCGCGGTTCAATGGGGTTCGCTCGGGCAGGGCTAGATGGTGACGCCGCCGTCGATGACGAGGTGCTGGCCGGTCATGAAGGAGCCGGCCTTCGAGGCCAGGAACACCGCCGCCCCGGCGATCTCGTCGGGCTCGCCGATGCGTCGCAGCGGGGTGGCGTCGGTGCGGGCCTTCAGCGCCACCGGGTCTTCCCACAGCGCGCGGGCGAAGTCGGTCTTGATCAGGCCCGGCGCAATGCAGTTCACCCGCACGTTGTGCGGCCCCACTTCCACCGCCAGGTTGCGCGCCAGTTGAAGGTCGGCGGCCTTGCTGATGTTGTAGGCGCCGATCACCGGCGAGCCGCGCAGCCCGCCGATGGACGACACGATGATCACCGCGCCGTTGCGCCGCTCAACCATCTGCGGCAGCGTGAACTGGATCAGCCAGTGGTTGGCAATGACGTTGTTGTCCAGCACCTTGCGGAACTGCTCGTCGCTGATGCCGGCCATCGGGCCGTGATACGGGTTCGACGCGGCATTGCATACCAGGATGTCGATTTTGCCGAGCTGGGCCGTGGCCTCGGTCACCAGGTGCTGCAGCTGGGCCTTGTCGCCCAGGCTGGCCGGGATGGCGACGGCGCGGCCGGCACCGAACCGCGCATTGAGCGCGGCGCTGACCGCCGCGCAGGCGTCGGCCTTGCGCGAGGAAATCACCACCCGCGCCCCGGCTTCGGCCATGCGCTCGGCGATGGCCAGGCCGATGCCGCGGGTCGAGCCGGTGATGACGGCGACCTGGCCGTCGAGCGAGAACAGGGACATCCAGCGGTCTCCAGCAGGGCGGTCGGCGCTCTGACGGGCCGGTCCGCGGGCGGTGGGGCGCCGGGGTGGGCCGCCGCCGGAAGGGCAGGGCGCCGCGGCGCGTTTCTGATAGTGTGCGCGCTGCCCGCACGGGAGGGTGTCTCCCAGGGGGCACGCGGGGCCGATGGACGGCCCTCGGTTCACTCAAACGACCATACCAGATTTTCTGAGAACCCACATGAGCATCTCACTCGAAGGCAAAGTCGCCATCGTCACCGGCGCCGGCGGTGGCCTGGGTCGCCAGCATGCCCTGGCCCTGGCGGCGCGGGGCGCGAAGGTCGTGGTCAACGACTTCGGCCGCGCCGTGCCCGGCCCCGACGGGCGCGAGGTGACCGCCGCCGACGCGGTGGTGGCCGAGATCCAGGCCGCCGGCGGCACGGCCATGGCCAATGGCGCCTCGGTGACCGACGAGGCGGGCGTGGCCGCGATGGTGGCCGACACGCTGGCCGCCTGGGGCCGCATCGACATCCTCGTCAACAACGCCGGCATCCTGCGCGACAAGAGCTTCGCCAAGATGGACCTGGCCGACTTCCGCCTCGTGCTGGACGTGCACCTGATGGGCGCGGCGATTTGCAGCAAGGCGGTCTGGGACACCATGCGGGCGCAAAAGCACGGCCGCATCGTGATGACGACCTCGTCGTCCGGCCTCTACGGCAACTTCGGCCAGGCCAACTACGGCGCGGCCAAGATGGCGCTGGTCGGGCTGATGCAGACGCTGGCCATCGAAGGCGCCAAGGACAACATCCGCGTCAATTGCCTGGCCCCCACCGCCGCCACCCGCATGACCGAGGGGCTGATGCCCGAGGCGGTGCTGGCGGCGCTGACGCCGGAATCGGTGTCGCCGGGCGTGGTGTTCCTGGCCAGCGACGACGCGCCCACCCGCACCATCCTGTGCGCCGGCGCCGGCACCTTCGAAACCGCCCACATCACCCTGACCCAGGGCGTGCACATCGGCAGCGGCCCCGACGCGGCCGACCAGGTGGCCGCCCGCTTCGCCGACATCAGCAACCGCGACGGCGAGGTGGTGCCCCAGAGCGGCGCCGCCCAGGGCACGAACGAAGTGGCCAAGGCGATGGCGGCGCGCTGAGCCGGCGCGCCCGGGCCGCCCGCCGTCCCGGGCGCGCAAGCCGCCCACCGTCCCGACCGCGCAAGCCCCCCACCTCCCGACCCATGACGACCGCCAAGCCTTCCGCCACCGTGCAGGCCGTGCATGCGAGGGCGGGGCACGCCTTCTCGAAAGACGCCTGGCCCCTCATCGAACTGCGTGCCGGCCACGGGGTGGTGGGCGACGGGCACGCGGGCGTCACGGTTCAGCACCGGTCGCGGGTGGCGCGCGACCCCAGCCAGCCCAACCTGCGGCAGGTTCACTTGATTCACGCCGAGCTGCTGGACGAACTGCACGCCCGCGGCCTGCCCGTGGACCCGGGCCAGCTCGGCGAAAACATCACCACCCGAGGCCTGGACCTGCTGGCCCTGGCCGAGGGCACGGTGCTGCGCCTTGGCGCCACGGCCGAGGTCTGCGTCACCGGCCTGCGCAACCCCTGCGCGCAGATCGAGGCCTTTCGCCCCGGCCTGCTGGCCGCCGTGCTGGACCGCGCGGCCGACGGCGCGCTGGTGCGCAAGGCGGGGGTGATGGGCGTGGTGCTGGCGTCGGGTGCGGTTCGGCCCGGCGACCGCATCGACGTCGTGCACGCGCCGGTGCCCGGCCGGCCCCTGCAGCCGGTCTGAGCCGCCCACCCCTGCCGCCCACGCCGCCCACGCTACCCACCCCATGACCGACGACCTCACCATCGAGCCGCTGAACGAAGCGCACTTCGACCGCCTGCACGCGGTGTTCGACGCGGTGTGCCGCGAGCGGCGCTTCATGGCCTTCACGCAGGGCGGGCCGCGCGAGGAAGCGCGGGCGTATTACCTTTCCATCCTCGACGCCGGCGACGCCCACGTGGTGGCCCTGCGCGGCAACGCGCTGCTGGGCTGGTGCGACGTGCTGCGGCAGCGGCCGGACGCGCGCCGGCACGTGGGCACCCTGGGCATGGCGGTGCGCGCCGACGCCCGCGGTCAGGGCCTGGGCCGGGCGCTGATCACCGCCGCGCTGGCCGGCGCGGACGCCCGCGGCCTGACGCGGGTGGAACTGACCGTGCACCCGGACAACCAGGTGGCACAGCGGCTTTACCGCAGCGTGGGCTTCGTGCTGGAAGGCGTGCAGCGCGGTGGCTGGCGCATGGACGGCCGCACCGGCGACCTGCACGCCATGGCGCGGGTGACCGAGGCCGTTTGAGGCTCGCTGCGCCGGCGCCCTTCAGCGCAACGTCGGCTGCGCCCCGGCGGGCAGCTTGTCCTGCCGCTGGCGGTTGAAGTTCCAGGCCACGCCCAGCACGCACAGCGCGCCGGTGCCGATCACCCAGGCCGTGCCGACCTGGCCCACCAGCAGCCCGGCCACGCCCACGCCCACCGACTGGCCGATGAAAAAGCACGAAGCGAAGGACGCCACGGCCGCGCCGCGGCGCTCGGGCGACATCTGGGTGGCGTGGGTCTGCAGGGTGTTGTGCATCATGTAGAAACCCAAGCCCATCAGCAGGCAGGCCGGCATGGCCAGCCACCACACCGGCGCGGTGGCGATGGTCAGCATGGCCAGCGCCATCAGGCCCGACCCCCAGGCCACCAGCCGGCGCTCGCCCAGCCGCCGCACCAGGGTCTGCGAGCCCAGCGCGAAGCTCAGGCCACCCAGCGCGAACAGCATCACCAGCGCGCCCACCTGCGACAGGGGCAGGCCGAAGCGCAGGTGCAGGTGGGCGGCCACGAAGGCGAAGGGCCCGTACAGCGTGGCGCCTTCCAGGAAGACGGTCAGCAGCACCACCCGCGCCCACGGCAGCCGCCCGATGGCGCGGAATTCCCCGGCCATGCGGGTCAGCGCCCGGCCCTGCGTGGCCGGTCCGCTGGCCGCCACCGCGGCCGGCGGCAGGCCGCGGCGCACCCATTGCAGGGTCAGCCCGACCAGCGCGAAGAACACCGCCAGGCCGACGAAGGGCACGCGCCAGTCCAGGTGCTCGGCCGCGTAGCCGCCGGCCCACACGCCGCTGGCGAAGCCGGCGATCTGGCCGATCAGGAAACGCGCCAGCACCGGCTGACGCCGCTCGTAGGCCACGTTGTCGCCGATCCACGCCATCGACAGCGGAATGACCGCCGCCGCCGTGGTGCCGGCCAGCAGCCGGGCGCCCATCAGCGCGTGGTGGCTGGGCGCCAGCGCGCACAGCAGCGAGGTCAGCGCCGACGCCGCGCAGGCCCAGGCGATGACCCGGTACTTGCCGTAGCGGTCGCCCAGCGGGCCGAACACCAGTTGCGCCAGCCCGTAGGCGATGGCGAAGGCGGTGATCACCTGGGAGGCTTCACCCAGGCTGATGGCGAAGTCCTGCGCCAAGCGGGGCAGCAGGGCGTCGGCGAGGCGCAGCGACACGCCGCTGGCCATCGCGGCCAGGGCCAGCCCGGCGATGGCCAGCACCGGAATCGGGGCGCTGGACGGGGCGGCGGGGCCGGCGGGCGGGGTGGTGCGCATGCGGAGGGCGGCTTCGGGGAAACCCCGACCTTCGCACAAACCGGCGCTGCGCGTCTGTCACCGGCTTGACCAGCGCGCCGCGTTGGCGCCGTGTGGGCGCGCGTTGCGGGCGCGCCATTCGACCGCACACCACGAACGCGCACGGCGGCCGCCCATCAAGGGCGCGCCGCGCGGCGGCTCGGCGAGCCCGCCCGACGATGCGCCCCAACAAATCCGCTCAGTTCGGCCGCTCTTGCCGGTCGTGCTTCTGGCGGTAGATGCGCGCGCTGGTGCGGTCCTGGCGGCGTTCAAGGCGGGCGGCTTCCCGCCGGGTCAGTCGGCCGTCGGACTCGGCGCGCGCTTCGGCCGCCGCCACACCCGCCTGCTGGCGTTGCAGCCGGCGGGCCTCGCGGCGGGTCAGCTCGCCCGAGGCCACGCCCTGCTCGATTCGCTGCGCTTGGCGGTCTTGCCGCTGGTCGATGCGTTGTTCGGCCGGCGTCTGTGCCTGGGCCTTGGGGCTGCCCAAGGTCAGCAGCAAGGCCGCGGCAACGCTGCCGGCGGCTGCTGCGAGGGGCGTCCACACCGACAGGCGGTCGCGCTGTGTCGGGCGGGCCTGGTCGCTGGGCGCGCCTGCGCCGGCGCCGGGCCAGGCCGAGGGCTCGGCGCCAGCGGGTCGAACGGGTCGGTCGGCGGCGGCGGTCTGGCGTTGGCGCTTTCCAGGGGACGAAGTCAGGGCGTTCATGGGTTCTCCCGGTGGGCCCGTGGGGGCGGTGTCTTGGGGCCCGCGGCCGACCACTGAGGCTTCGACCGCGGCGGGCAAGGGCTTGCCCGTGCTGGTTGAACCGCGGGCCCGCCGGCCGCTTACGACGCCAAAGCGCAATCCCGACTGCGGCGCAGGGGCAAGCTGCCGCGGCGTAAGACCGCACACCGCCGCTGGTTCAACCTCGGCCGACCACGCACACACCATGAACCCACCTGCCCTTGCCGCCCACCGTTTTGGTTTTTCTGAAACCAGCCTGGCGCCGCTGCGCTCCGACCCGCGCGGCTGGGTGCGGGCCCAGTTCGACGCCCCGGCGCCGCTGGACCAGACCGGCCTGCTGGGCACGGCCGACATCGCGCCGCTGACCCGCCGGGTGCTGCAGAACGCCCTGACGCTGCAGGCCGCCAACGCGATGGCGCCCGCCGCGCCGGCCTCCGGCGCCGGGGAGGCCATGGCCCCGCCCGCGCGGGCCGACGCCGAGCGCGCCGCGCGCCGGGCCGCCGGGCCGGTGGACGGCGCCGCCTCGGCCCCCGGCGCCGATCGCCGCGCGGCCGACGACCCCCGCGCCCTGCTGCGCCGCGCCACGCTCGAGTCCTGGCAACGCCGCTGGCAGCAGGTGGTGACCACGCCCACGCCGGTGGTCGAACGCTGGGTGCGTTTCTGGGGCAACCACTTCTGCGTGGCCGCCACCAAGGGCGCCACCGCCGGCCTCGTCGGCCCGCACGAATGCGAGGCCATCCGCCCCCACGCGACCGGCCCGTTCCGCACCCTGCTGCGCGCCGCCACCCTGCACCCGGGCATGCTGCTGTACCTGGACAACGCGCAGTCCATTGGCCCCCACTCGCGCGCCGGCCGCCGGCGCGAGCGCGGCCTCAATGAAAACCTGGCCCGCGAACTGCTGGAGCTGCACACCGTGGGCGTGCACGGCGGCTACACCCAGGCCGACGTCACCGAGCTCGCCCGCCTGCTGACCGGCTGGACCGTGCGCCGCGACGGCAGCGACGCCGCCGAGTTCAACCCCGCGCTGCACGAACCCGGCCCGAAGACGGTGATGGGCAAGCGCTACCCGGAAGGCCCGGAGGCGGTGGATCGGCTGTTCGACGACCTGGCCCGCCACCCGTCCACCGCGCGCTTCGTGTCGACCAAGCTGGTGCGGCATTTCGTGTCCGACGAGCCGCCGGCGGCGCTGGTCGACGCGCTGGCCGCGCGCTTCACCGCCACCGACGGCGACCTGCGCAGCGTCGCCGACGCGCTGTTCGCCAGCCCGCTCGCCTGGGCCGCCGACCGCCCGGCCAAGTTCAAGCGGCCGGAGGAACTGGTGCTGTCCGCCCACCGCCTGCTGAAGCTGCCGGTGCAGCGCGTGCCCCGGCTGGTGGCCACCCTGACCGAAATGGGCCAGCCGCCCGGCCGCGCGCCCTCGCCGCAAGGCTGGCCCGACCTGCGCGAGGACTGGATGGCGCCCGACGCCTTGTGGAAGCGGGTGCAGTGGGCCGCCGCGATGGCCGAAGACCACGCCACGCTGGCCGACGCCCGGCAACTGGCGGCGCTGGCTTTTGGCGACGACCTGAGCGCCGACACCCGCCAGCAGATCGACCGCGCCGAAAGCCCGCGCCAGGCCCTGGCGCTGCTGCTGGCCAGCCCCGATTTCCAGCGCCGCTGACGCGCGCCGCGCGCCATGCCACCGCCGTCCTCCCCCCCACCGTTCTTCCGCCTCCAGGCAAGGGCCCGCCCATGAGCAACCCGACCGACCCCCAAGGCCTGTGGCCGCACGACCTGGCCGCCTTGCACCAAGGCGACGACCCCTGGGAGCCCGCGGCGCGAATGCCCGGGCGGCCCGAGGCCTTGACCGTCCCTTCGCCGGGCCGCCGGCGCTGGCTGGCGCAGGCGGCGGCGGGGGCGTTGCTGGCGGGGCCGACGGCGCGGCTGGCCCTCGCGGCGGCCACGCCGGCCGCGCCGGTCGGCCAGGGCCGCCTGGTGGTGGTGTTGCTGCGCGGCGCGCTGGACGGCCTGGCCGCCGTGCCGGCCGTGGGCGACCCGGCCTGGTCCACCTTGCGCCCGCCCACCGCGGCCGACGCCGCCCAACCCGCGCCGCTGGCGCTGGACGGCCTGTTCGCGCTGCACCCCTCGCTGCCCACGCTGCACCAATGGTTCCGGTCCGGCGAGTTGCTGGTGGTGCACGCGGTGGCCAGCGCCTACCGCGAGCGGTCCCACTTCGACGCCCAGCAACTGCTGGAAAGCGGCGGCGGCCGGCCCTTCGAGCTGTCGACCGGCTGGCTGGGCCGGGCGCTGGCGCTGAACGACGGGCAAGGCCTGGCCATGGGCCCGTCCATTCCGCTGGGGCTGCGCGGCGCGCCCGGCGCCACCAGCTGGGCGCCCACGCAGGCCCCGCCCGCCGACGGCGACCTGCTGGCCCGCCTGGCCCCGCTGTACCAGGCCGACCGCGAGCTGGCCCCGCTGTTCGAGCGCGCGGTGCAGCAGCACCTGCCCGGCACCCTGGGCGGCATGACCGGCCCGGGCACCGGCGGCGCCAACTTCGTGGCGCTGGCACGGCAGGCCGGCCGCTTCCTGGCCGCGCCCAACGGCCCGGCCGTGGCCTGGCTCGACGCCAACGGCTGGGACACCCACACCGGCCAGGCCGCCCGCCTGGTGGGCCTGCTGGCGGGCCTGGACAACGGCCTGGCGGCATTGCGCAGCGAACTGGGCGCGCGCTGGGCCGACACCACCGTGCTGGTGATGACCGAGTTCGGCCGCTCGGCGGTGCTCAACGGCAGCAACGGCACCGACCACGGCACCGCGGGCGCGGCCTTCCTGGCCGGCGGCGCGGTGGCGGGCGGGCGGGTGCTCGCGGACTGGCCGGGCCTGTCGCGCGAACGCCTGTTCGAGGCGCGCGACCTGCGCGCCACGACCGACCTGCGCGCCCTCATCGCGCCGGTGGTGCAGCGCCACCTGGGCGTGTCCAGCGCGGCGCTGTCGCGCAGCATCCTGCCGGGCGCGCCCCAGGGACTGGAGGGCCTGTGGCGCGCTTGAAGCCCCTGGGCGCCGGGCCGGGCCGCGCGGGGGCGCCGCGCGGTGGGCGGGCAGCGTCTGCCCTGATGGCGGCGGCTCTGGTGGGCTGGATACCGCTGGCGGGGTGGGGCGTGGCGCAGGCGCAGGCGCAGGCGCAGGCGCAATGGCCGACACCGGCACCGTTGCCAACGGACGTTTCGTTCCAGGCGTCCACGTTGGCGCCCGCGTCCGCGCCATCGGACCTCGCCGCGCCCGCCTCGCGAACCGCGCCGGCCTTTCGCACCGCGCCGGCCCCTCGAACGGCACCGGCGTTTCACACCGCGCCGCCCGGGGCGCTCGATTCAGGGCACCCGCCCGGGCCACCGCGCCTGTGGCGGGTCAGCCAGACCATCGAGGTGCCCGACCCGGCCGCTTGGGTGCGCATGAGCCCCGAGCAGCAAGACGCCCGGCGCGCCGAACTGCGCGAGCAGCTGCAGCGGGTGTCGCCGGCCGAGCGCGCCGACTTCCGGCGCCGGCTGCGCGAGCGCCTGGAGGGCCTGAGCCCGGCCGAGCGCCGCGCCATCGCCGGCCAGACGCGCGAGCGGTGGCAGCAACTGCCCCCAGAAGAACGCGAGCGGCTGGCCCGCGAACGCCGCGAGAGCCTGCAGGCGATGACCCCGCGCGAGCGCCGCCAGCTGCTGCAAGAACGCCGCGAGATGCTGGACAAGCTCAGCCCCGAAGAACGCGCGGCGCTGCGCGAGAAGCTGCCGTCCCGATGAGCGCGGCGTCCACCGCAGGGATCAGCCCGCCGCCGAGCAAAGCGCGGCGCGGGCCCCGCCGCGCCGCCTCCGCGGGCCCGGGTGGGAGGACCGGATGGCCGGCGTGTCGCGCCTGAGCCGGTGGCTGGGCCTGGCGCCCCGGCGTGCCGACGACGCGCCGCCCGGTGACGATTGGCGCCTTTGGCACGACGCGCGCGGCGGCAACGCCGCCAGCGCGCACGCCCTGGTGCGCCAGCTGATGCCGCAGGCCCTGAGCCTGGCGCAGCAGTTGCTGGGCCGCGCCGAAGACGCCGACGACGCCGTGCAGGACGCCTTCGTGCGGCTGTGGCGCAGCGCGCCCACCGACACCCATGGCGCGCGCCTGTCCACGTACTTCAACACCATCGTCATCAACCGCTGCCGCAGCCACCTGGTGGCCCGGCGCGAAGCGGCCACCGACCCCGACGACCTGGCCATGATCAGCGATGCGCGCCAGGTGCAGCACGGCCATGACGACGCCGTGCACGCGGCCGACCCCGCCACGGGGCGGTCCGGGGCGACGTCGCACCCCGCCTTGGCGGCCGCGCTGGCCCGCCTGCCCAAGCGCCAGCGCATGGCCATCGTGATGTGGGCCTACGCCGACGCCACGGCGGCCGACATCGCGCAGGCCCTCGACATCGACCCCAACGCTGCCCACCAGCTGCTGCACCGCGCCCGCATCGCCCTGCGCAGCCACCTGAGCCCAGGCACACCATGACCGACCCTGTTTCACCGCGTATTCCCGCGCCGCCGGCCGCGCCGGCGGCCGACCCCACCGCCGACGACCCGGGCCTGAAGGCCGCGCTGCGCCAGCTGCCGCCCGAGCGCGACGCTGCGGCACTGGCCCGGCTGCACGCCCGCGTGATGGCGGATTGGCCGGGGACGGCTGCGGGGACCGCCGCAGGCCGGGCGGTGGCGCCCGGGGCAGGGGGCCTGGCGGGGGCGGCAGGGTCGGCGTCGGCATCGGCGGGTTTGGCGGGCGGGCCGGTGGCCGGACCTGGTGGGCGTCAACGGCCGTGGCGCTTGGGGTCGGTGCTGGGCCTGGGCCTGGGCCTGGGCGCGGTCAGCGTGGCCCTGGTGCTGGGCCTGTGGTGGAACCGCGCTGACCCGGCGCTGGACGAGCTGATGCAGCCTGACGTGCTGTCGCAGATGGCGGCCGGGGAGATGTGATCCCTGGTCGGCGGTGGGGGAGGGCCCGTCAGCGCCGCCGGCGCGCGCGTCTTTTCTGCGTGGCGCGCCGGATCAGCCCGCTGACCCAGGTGCGCGCCTCGCCGGTGTCCACGTGAACGAAATCGCGGCCCAGGTAGATGCCCGTGCCGCCCTCGTTGTTGAAGCGCTGCACCATCTGCCCGATCAGCTTGCCGGGCGCGCCCGGCACCATGATGTCCGCGGCCTTGCCGTACAGGTGCATCGAATGGCGGCCCGAGCCCTCGGCCGAATCGTTGGTCTTGACGGTGCGGTAGCCCGAGGTGATCTCGATGGTCGACACCTGGCCGTTGAAGTCCATCCAGCGCTGGATGCCGCACAGCACGTCCAGCAGGTGCGGGTCGATCTGCACGGTCTGGTTGGCGCGCACGTCGCGCAGCAGGTGGCAGGCGGCGATGTAGCCGTCGCGGTCCAGCGTGCCGTCGGCGTGGCGGTAGCGCAGGTCGACGGCCGGCCCGTCGCGGCGCAGCTTGAGGCTGCGGTCCCCGGCCAGCAGCACCTGCTTCCAGTCCAGGGCGTCATGGCGGCTCAGGGGTTGCACCAGCACCGGGCTGGCGTCGGGGCCGGCCGGCAGGGCGCGCTGCTCGGCGCGGGCCAGCCCG
>CALRPU020000050.1:0-21989 GCA_943370175.1 Hydrogenophaga intermedia
AAGACCGGCACCCGCCGCGAGGAATTGCTGCTGAAGCCGGAGATCCTGCAAAAGACCTGGATCCTGCGCAAGCTGCTCTACAACATGGACGAGATCGAGGCGATGGAGTTCGTGCTGGACAAGATGAAGCAGACCAAGAACAACCTCGACTTCTTCGACATGATGCGTCGCGGCGGTTGAGCATGACCGCGCTATAATTCGAGGTTTTCCGCTCACGGAAAGTGCGCCGAAGGGTTCGGCGTGGCTTCCACAACACCAGCGCAGAGGCGTCCATGAAAGACAACATCCACCCCAACTACCGCGACATCTGTTTCGTGGACCTGTCGAACGGTTTCAAGTTCGTCACGCGCTCTTGCGCCCAGACGAAGGAAATGATCGACATGGAAGACGGCCGCAAGCTGCCGCTGTTCAAGCTGGAAACCACCAGCGAATCGCACCCGTTTTATACCGGCACGCAGAAAAGCGTCGACTCGCTGGGTGGTCGCGTCGAGAAGTTCCGCACCAAGTTTGCCCGCGTCGGCATCAAGAAGTAATTTCAGTCGGGAACACGACGTTCCACCGACCCAAGGCAGCCCACGGGCTGCCTTTTTCATGTCGGCGCGTGAGGATCCGGTGACGCCTGGCAAGTCGCCTGACCTCGTTGCAGGCATCATGTTCGATCGACCGACCTGACCTTGCTCGCCTGGTGATCACCCCCAACCCAGCCCTTGTCACCCACCGCGCGGCCCAGCGTCTGCCGCGCCCGGCCTTGCTGCTGTTCTGCGGTGCCTACCTGCTGCCTGGCCTGTTCGGACGCGACCCGTGGCGCAACGCGGACATCACCTCCTTCGGCTACATGGCGAGCATCGCCCAAGGCCATTCGCCATGGTGGGCCCCAAGCCTGGGTGGCCTGCCCGCCGATGGCGCCTTGCTGCCCTACTGGCTCGGGGGCTTGACGATCCGCGCGTTGTCGCCCTGGGTGGACGCCGCGCTGGCCGCGCGCTTGCCGTTCGCCGTGCTGCTGCTGTTGGCCTTGGCCGCCACCTGGTACAGCGCTTACCACCTGGCGCGCAGCAGCGATGCCCAGCCACTGCCGTTTGCCTTCGGTGGCGAAGCGGACCCCACCGATTACGCGCGCGCCATCGCCGACGGCGCCCTGCTCGCGATGATGGCCACGCTGGGCCTGCTGCAACTGGGTCATGAAACCACGCCAGAGCTCGCCCAGCTGGCGAGTGTCGCAAGCCTGATGTACGCCATGGCATCGGCTCAGGCGCGAACACGAACATCGCTCGCAGCCACCCTGTTGGGGCTGCCAGCGCTGGCCGCCAGCGGCGCGCCGGCGATTGCCTGCGTGCTGGGCGTGACGGGTGCTTCGTACTTCGCGTGGTCGCGCACCCAGCGGCCTGCGCTGCACGCCATGGCGATGGTGTTGGGCACGGCCATTGCCGCCACCGTCGCGCACCTGTTGGGGGCCTGGCATTGGCGCGTGAGCCCGCCCGACGAATGGGGCGACTGGACCAGCGTCGTGCGTCAGATGGCGTGGTTCACGTGGCCGACGCTGCCGCTGGCCTTGCTGACGCTGTGGCGTTGGCGCCGCCATGGGATGAAGCTGCACATTGCTGTGCCGGCCGGGATGGCCGTGACCGCCTTGCTGGCCAGCACCGCGATGGGCGGTGTTGACCGTGCCCTGATGCTGGGCATTCCTGCGCTGGCGGTGCTGGCGGCATTTGCCTTGCCCACGCTCGGCCGAAGTGGTGGCGCGGCCATCGACTGGTTCTCGGTGTTTTTCTTCAGTCTGAGCGCGCTGGCCATCTGGGTCGTCTACGGGTCGATGCACACGGGCATGCCGGCGCAACCGGCCGCCAACATCCAGAAGCTCGCACCGGGCTTTGTAGCCCGGTTCTCGCTGATCGAGTTGATGCTCGGCATTGCGGCCACCGTGGCGTGGGTGGCGTTGGTGTGCTGGCGCACAGGGCGGCATCGACACCCGTTGTGGAAGAGCATGGTGCTGCCGGCCAGCGGCGTGGCATTGAGCTGGACGCTGCTGATGACCTTGTGGCTGCCGCTGCTGGACTACGCACGCAGCGACCGCCCCCTGGTGCAGCGGGTGGCGCAGCACCTGCCACGCAGCGGGTGCGTTTCAATGCCCGGAGCCACACGCTCACGCATCGCAGCGATCGAGCAGCTGGGGGGCTACCGTGTCGACGCGGTGCGTACCGTGACCGACACCCGTTGCGACCACCTGATCCGGCAGGAACGGCGCGACGGCAGCGAGGTGACGCCGGCAGGCTGGGAGCTGGTGGCCCGCGTCAGGCGGCCCACCGATCGGGTTGAGCTGACGGCCATTTACCGGCGCCGACCGGCAGGTTGAAGCGCTGAGACCCTTCGGCCCAACGCTCAGTTGAATGGCGTCAACGCCAGCACGTCGGATGCCCTGCCGGCCACGACTCCGTCCACCCGGCGCACGCGTGCGGCGGGAAACACCAGCTTGAAACACGAGCCTTTGCCCAGCTCGCTGCGGATCTCCAACTCGCCGCCGTGACGTTGCACCACGTGTTTGACGATGGACAGACCCAGCCCCGTCCCACCGGTGTCGCGCGATCGGCTGCCGTCCACGCGGTAGAAGCGCTCCGTGACGCGGGCGATGTGTTCTTTCGCGATGCCAATGCCCGTGTCGCGCACGTCGATCTCGCCACTGCCGTCGTCGCGGAGGATCCACCTCAGCTCCACCGAACCACCGGTCGGTGTGTAGCGCACCGCGTTGGTCATGAGGTTGGACACGGCACTCAGCAACTCCGGCTCAGTGCCAGCCAACTGGCAGGCGATCGCCGTGGGCACTTGAATTTGATGTCGACCACCGCTGAGTGCCATCGCATCGGCGCTGGCTTGCTGCAGCAGCTTCTGGACGGAAAACCAACGGTCGGCGGGCGGCCGTGGGCTGCCCTCCAGCTGCGCCAAGATGAGCAAGTCCGCGACAAGGCTTTGCATGCGCTGGGTCTGCTGGCCCATCAGCTCGATCACGCGGCGCCGCTCGACGTCGGTCAGCGGCAAGTTGCCCATGGTTTCGACGAAACCCGACAACACGGTCAGCGGCGTGCGGATCTCGTGCGAAACGTTGGCCACAAAGTCGCGCCGCATCGCCTCATTGCGCTCGCGCTCGGTGACGTCCTGCGACAGCACCAGCTTCATGCCGTCGCCAAAGTGCCGGATGATGACCAGCAAGGTGCCTCGACCACGCGGGCCCTGAAACATCAGCGGTTCGCGGTAGGTGGCGGCCTGAAGGTAGGCCACGAAGTCCGGCGATCGCACCAGGTTGGTCACCCGCTGACGACGATCTCGCGCCGGATCAAGGCCAAATTGGTCCGCCGCCGACGAGTTGATCCATTCAATCTGATCGACTGGGTCAAGCACCATGACCCCATTCGGCGAGGCCTCGATGGCCGACAAGAACTGGTCGAGCCGCTGGGTTTCCGAGGAGACGCGCTGGTCCAGCAGCCGAAAGCCGCGCTCGGCGCGATAGCCCAGCTCGCCCCAGATGCCAGGGTCGCGCGGCGCTTCGCGCGACCGGTCACTGCGCAGCCAGTGGAGCAGGCGCTGAGCCCGCAACGATTCGAGCAAGGCGACGCCAGCGGCCGCAAGCGCGCCCCCCACCGCTGCGCCAAACGACGGCACCCCCCATCGAAGCCCGACCAGCATCCCCAGCTGAGCGCCGAGAAAAGTCAACAACGCGCTCACGATCACGCGCGATAGAAGCCACGTCATGGGAGGCAGGCGCGGTTCAGTGCGAAGCCGCTTGCGCGGTCCCGGTCGCGGCGGTGTGGGGGCTCGGCTGTTGGGTGAAGCGGTAGCCGGCACCACGCACGGTGTCGATCATGCGCGCGCAATCGACGGGCGCCAAAGCCTCCCGAAGGCGCTTGACGTGAACGTCCACCGTGCGCTCTTCGATGAACACGTGGTCGCCCCAGACGCGGTCGAGCAATTGGGCCCGGCTGTGAACCCGCTCCGGGTGGGTCATCAAGAAATGCAGCAGGCGAAATTCGGTCGGTCCGATCCGCACCTCGGTGTCATGGCGCGACACCCGTCGGGTCGAGGGGTCGAGCCGAAGCTCACCGACCTGCACCGCGGTGTCCAGCGCCTCGGGCGCCTTGCGCCGCAGCACGGCTCGGATCCGCGCCAGCAATTCATTGGTGGAGAAAGGCTTGGTCAAATAGTCATCGGCCCCCGCGTCAAGGCCGGCGATCTTGTCCCCCTCTTCGCCACGGGCCGTCAGCATGATCAGCGGCAGGTCCCGGGTGCGCGCCTGGGTGCGCCAGCGCTTGGCGAGCGACAGCCCGCTTTGGCCGGGCAGCATCCAGTCCAGCACCACGAGGTCGGGCAGCACGCGGTCGATGTCCGACTGCGCCTGCTCGGGCGTCTCGGCCAACGTCACCTCGAAGCCGGCGTGGCGCAGGTTGATGGCGATCAGCTCCGCGATCGCCGGCTCGTCTTCCACAATGAGGATGCGGCTCATGGGCGCAGCGCCTGCAGCGGGAACCGGGTGTGCGCGCAGGTCATCAGCGCACCATCGTCTCGACGGCGCTGACCGAGTTGTGCCGAACGTCGGTGCCCTTGACCACGTAGATGATCGCCTCGGCCACGTTCTTGGCGTGATCGCCCACGCGCTCAATGGCCTTCGCCACGAAGATCAAGTCGATGCTCGACGAGATGGTTCGCGGGTCCTCCATCATGAAGGTGATCAACTTGCGTACCAGGCCTTCAAACTCCTGGTCGATCTGGTCGTCCTGCTTCAACACCTCCACCGCCCGCTCAACGTCGAGGCGGGCAAAGGCATCGAGCGACTTGCGGAGCTGAGCCACCGCCAGCTCGGACTCGTACGCCAGGTCGTTCACCGGCAGACGCATGCGGCCCGACACGCCGGTGCTGATCAGCCGTTGCACCGTGCGGGCGATGCGCGCCGCCTCGTCACCGACCCGCTCCAGATTGGCGATGGTTTTGCTGATTGCGATCAACAGGCGCAGGTCCCGCGCCGTGGGCTGGCGCCGCGCGATGATGGTGGACAAGTCACTGTCGATTTCCACTTCCATGGCGTTGACCTGCTCTTCGAGGCGCAGCACCTGCGCGGCCGTCTCCTCGCTGAAGTGGGTCAACGCGTACACGGCCTGGGCCAACTGGGATTCAACCAGGCCGCCCATCTCGAGCACGCGGGTGGAAATGCCACTGAGCTCGGCGTCGAACTGAGTCGAAAGGTGTTTGTCGGTCACGGTGCGTTCCTTGTATGGATCAACCGAAGCGGCCGGTGATGTAGTCCTCGGTGTCCTTCTTCTTCGGCTTCATGAAGAGCTCCGAGGTGGGACCGAATTCGATGAGGTCACCGAGGTACATGTAGGCGGTGTAGTCCGAACTGCGGGCCGCCTGCTGCATGTTGTGGGTCACGATGACGACCGTGTAGTCCGTCTTGAGTTCGTGGATCAATTCCTCGATCTTGCCGGTGGAGATCGGGTCCAGCGCCGAACACGGCTCGTCCAGCAGCAAGACTTCCGGCTTGATGGCAATGCCGCGCGCAATGCACAGCCGCTGCTGCTGGCCACCGGACAGGCCAGCACCGCTCTGGTTCAGCTTGTCCTTGACCTCGTTCCACAGCGCCGCCTTTTTCAGCGCCCACTCGACGCGCTCGTCCATCTCAACGCGGGGCAGGTTCTCGAACAGCTTCACGCCAAACGTGATGTTGTCGTAGATCGACATCGGGAAAGGCGTCGGCTTCTGAAAAACCATGCCGACCTTGGCGCGAATCAACGAAACATCGTACTTCGAGGTCAGGATGTTCTCACCGTCGAGCACGATCTCGCCTTCGGCGCGCTGATCGGGGTAGAGCTCGAACATCCGGTTGAAGGTGCGCAGCAGGGTGGACTTGCCACAACCTGACGGCCCGATGAACGCAGTGACCTTTTTTTCGGGGATCTCGAGGTTGATGTTCTTGAGCGCGTGGAACTTGCCGTAATAGAAGTTCAGATTGCGCACCGACAGCTTGGGCTTCTCGGTGATCGTCAGGTCAACTTTCTTGTCCATGGGCGTGTCCTTCAGGAGAGGCCGAAGCAGGTTCAGTTCTTTTCGCGCAGGAAGGTGCGCGCAATGATGTTCAGTGCCAGCACACCCAGCGTGATCAGCAGCACACCGGCCCAGGCCAGCTTCTGCCAGTTCTCGTAGGGGCTCATCGCAAACTTGAAGATCGTGACCGGCAGGCTGGCCATGGGCTCGCCCAGGTTCAGCGTCCAGAATTGGTTGGAGAGCGCGGTGAACAACAGCGGCGCCGTCTCGCCGGCGATGCGCGCAAACGCCAGCAGCACCCCGGTCATGACCCCCGCACGCGCCGACTTCAGCGTGATGCTGAGGATGACTTTCCACTTCGGCGTGCCCAAGGCGTAGGCCGCCTCGCGCAGGGCGTTCGGGATCAGCGACAGCATGTTCTCGGTGGTGCGGATGACCACGGGAATCACAATCAAGGCCAGGGCCAGCACGCCGGCAAAGGCGGAGTAGCTTTTCAGCTGCGCGACCACCACCGCGTAGACGAACAGACCGATCACGATCGACGGGGCGGACAGCAGGATGTCATTGATGAACCGCGTCAGTGAACCGAGCCGCGTCCGCTGCCCATACTCAGCCAGGTAGATGCCCGCCATCACGCCGATGGGCGTGCCGACGAAGGTGGCCAGCGTGACCATCATCAAAGAACCCACGATGGCGTTGGCGAGCCCGCCGATCTCGGCCTGCGGCGGCGGGGTCATCTCCGTGAAGGTGGCGAGCGTCAAACCGCTGAAGCCCAGGCGGAAGGTTTCGATCAGGATCCAGCCCAACCAAAACAGCCCGAAGGCCATGGCGCCCAGCGAGAGCGTGAGCGCGACCGCGTTGGTCAGCTTGCGCTGCCGGTGCTTGGCCAGGCGGCTGCCTTCCAGCACGAAGAGTGAATTGGGGACCTGCGCGCTCATGACCGCGTTCCTTCGCTCTTCTTGAGTTGCAGCAACAACAGCTTCGACAGGGACAACACGACGAAGGTGATGAAAAACAGCACGAGACCGAGGTAGATCAACGAGGCCTGGTGCAAGCCCTCGCTGGCCTCGGCAAATTCATTGGCCAAAGCCGAGGTGATGCTGTTGGCCGCTTCAAACAGCGACAGGCTGTTGAGCTGGTTGAAATTGCCGATCACGAAGGTCACGGCCATGGTCTCGCCCAAGGCCCGACCCAAGCCCAGCATGATGCCGCCGACCACGCCTGTCTTGGTGTACGGCAACACCACCCGCGAAACCACTTCCCAGGTGGTGGAGCCCAGCCCATAAGCCGACTCCTTCAACATGGGCGGGGTCACTTCGAACACGTCGCGCATCACCGCCGCAATGAACGGAATGATCATGATGGCGAGGATGATGCCGGCCGAGAGAATGCCGATGCCCACCGGCGCGCCCGACACCAGTTCTCGCAGCACTGGGACGTCCGCCAGCAGCCGCTGCAAGGGCTGCTGCACATAGGTCGACAAGACTGGGCTGAACACCAGCAAACCCCACATGCCGTAGACGATCGACGGCACGGCCGCCAACAGTTCCACCGCAATGCCCAGCGGGCGGCGCAGCCAGCCTGGCGCCAGTTCCGTGAGGAACAAGGCGATGCCAAAACTCACCGGCACGGCAATCACCAGCGCGATGGCCGACGTGGCCAGCGTGCCGTAGATCATCACCAGACCGCCGTACTTGTTTTGGACCGGGTCCCATTCGGTGCTGGTCAGGAAGCCCAGCCCGTACTCGCGAATGGCAGGCCAGGCGCCCACCACCAGCGACCCGATGATGGCCGCCAGCAACAGCAAGGTCAGCCAGGCCGCGGCGTGAGACAGCAGCGAAAAAATGCGGTCGGGCAGCGGACTGGCCCTGCGCGCGATCGGCGGATCGCCCTTTGGTTGGCTGCGCGGCATCGCGTCGTTCTTGTCGTAGGGGGTAGCAGGAAGTGTAGCGGCCACGTTTCCTCCGGGCGGTTGCTGAACGCAGCGATTCAGCAGGCAGTCGGGCGCATGCAATTCGGGCGCCACCAAGGCGCCCGACCCATCACTTGCTGGCGATCGGCTTGCCGCTCGCGTCCTTGATTTCGGCCCACTGCTTGCGCACCAGGGCCTTCACCGCGTCGGGCAGCGGCACGTACTCCAGCTCGCTGGCCATTTGGTCGCCGCCGTTGTAGGCCCAATCGAAGAACTTCAGCGCGTTGCTGGCCTGAGCCGCCTTGTCCTGCGCTTTGTGCATCATGATGAACGTGGCACCGGTGATCGGCCAGGCGTCCTTGCCGGGCTGCTCGGTGAGGACCTGATAGAACGACTTGGCCCAATCCGCGCCGGCGGCCGCCGCCTTGAAATTCGCATCGTCCGGGGCCACGAAGTTGCCAGCCTGGTTGCGCAGCAAGGTGTAGGTCATCTTGTTCTGCTTGACGTAGGCGTACTCGACGTAGCCGATCGAGTTGGGCAGGCGGTTCACGAACGCCGCCACGCCTTCGTTGCCTTTGCCACCGGCGCCGGTGGGCCAGTTCACCGCGGTGCCCTCGCCAACCTTGGTCTTCCACTCCGGGTTGACCTTCGACAGGTAGTTCGTGAAGATGAAACTGGTGCCCGAGCCATCGGCGCGGCGGACCACCGAAATTGCCGCGTCAGGCAGTGGCACACCTGGATTCAGCGCCGTGAGCGCGGCGTCGTTCCACTTCGTGATCTTGCCCAGGTAGATGTCGCCCAACACGGCGCCGGTGAGCTTGATCTGGCCAGGCTGCACGCCCTTGATGTTGACCACCGGGATCACGCCACCGATGACGGTCGGAAACTGCACCAGACCGTCCTTGGCCAACTCGTCGTCCTTCAACGGCGCGTCGGAGGCACCGAAATCCACCGTCTTGCCACGGATTTGACGCATGCCGGCACCGGAACCGACCGATTGGTAGTTGATCCGCACGCCCGTGGCCTTGTTGTAGGCGTCGGCCCACTTGGCGTACAGCGGCGCGGGGAAGGAGGCGCCTGCGCCCGTCACGTCCTGCGCCCAGGCCGATGCCGCACCGGCCACCAGCAGCACGGCCACGGTGGATTGACGAATCGTTGCAAATGTCATGTGAACACCTTCTCCGGGGCAGCCCGGGCTCTTCGTTGACGACAGCCAGCACTGTAGAAGCCCTTCGTGACAACCCGGTGACACGGCGCGTCGCCCGACCTGTGACGGCCACTGTCACGCTGCCGTCATGGAATCGTCACGCGAACGGCTTACCGTCGTGACAGGGTCGGTCGAAGCACCCGCCGAGGGTCACCGCACCACCCGATGATCAAACCACCTGAGGAAGCCCATGATCCGTTCGACCCGCGGCATCGCCGCCGCCTTGGCCGCCCTGGCCCTCGCCACTGGCTGCGCGACGTCCCCCGCGCCCGCCACCATCGCAGAAACCGCCGCCCGCCGGCCTGACCTGTCCACTTTCAACCAACTGGTTGCCAGCGCGGGGCTGACCCAGACACTCAATGGGCCGGGCCCCTACACCGTGTTTGCGCCCAGCGACGACGCGTTCAAGGCGGTGCCCAAGGCCACGCTGGACGGGCTGGCCAAGGACCCCGCGCGTTTGAAAGCGGTGCTCAGCTACCACGTGGTGGCCCGCAAGCTCAGCAGCGCCGAGGTCAAGAACGGGCCGGAAAAGACGGTTCAGGGCGCGAACATCGGCTTGGCCAAAGCAGGCACCTTCGTCACCGCGGAAGACGCCGTGGTGACCGAGGCCGACGTCAACGCCACCAACGGCGTCATTCACATTGTCGACCGGGTGCTGATGCCACCGGCGCGCTGAACGCCACCGGTGACGACTGCGGCCGCCATCGCGGCCACAGTCGGCTCAGGCCACGACGCCAGCGGCTGCCACGAGTCGGTCTGCGCTCGTTTGCGCCAAGTCCTGTTGGTCCGCTTCAACCATGATGCGAAGCAGCGGCTCGGTGCCGGACGCCCGAATCAGCACGCGACCTCGCCCGGCCAACGACGCCTCCACAGCGGCACGCTCGTGGGCGAGTGCGTGGTTCGCCTGCCAGTCGTGCCCAGGCTTCAGCCGCACATTGATCAACACCTGCGGGTACAGGCGGACATCGGCCAGCATTTGCGCCAGCGTCTTGCCACTCCGCTGCACCGCCTGCAACACCTGCAGTGCGCTGATGATGCCGTCGCCGGTGGAATGCTTGTCCAACGACAGCAGGTGGCCCGAGCCCTCGCCACCCAGTTGCCAGCCACGCTGTGACAACTGCTCGAGCACGTAGCGGTCGCCGACTTTGGCGCGCACCATCGGGATGCCCTGCGCCTTGAGCGCCAGCTCCACCGCCAGGTTGGTCATCAAGGTTCCCACCACGCCCGGCACGGCCTGGCCTTGTGACAGGCAGTCCATCGCCATCACATAGAGCAGTTCGTCGCCGTTGTAACGGCGGCCCGTGGCGTCAACGACCAGCAGGCGGTCCGCGTCACCGTCCAGCGCGATGCCGTACTGTGCGCCGTGCGCGGGCACGGCCGCCGACAAGGCCGCCGGGGCGGTGGCGCCATGGTCCAGGTTGATGTTGAATCCGTTCGGTGCGCAGCCGATGGAGACCACCTCGGCGCCCAGTTCGTGAAAGACGGCTGGCGCCACTTGGTAGGCCGCGCCATGGGCTGCGTCAACCACCAGTTTCATGCCCTTCAGGGACACGTCCGGCCCGCAGCTGTTCTTGCAGAACTCGATGTAGCGGCCTGGCGCGTCGTTGACCCGACGCGCCCGGCCCAGCGACTTCGAGTCGACCCACTCCGCGCCGCTGGCCAGCATGGCCTCGACGTCCTGCTCCCACTGGTCAGGCAGCTTTTCGCCCCGGGCCGAAAAGAACTTGATGCCGTTGTCCTCGAACGGATTGTGCGAGGCGCTGATGACCACCCCCAGGTTCAGGCGCAAGGCGCGGGTCAGGTAAGCCACGCCGGGGGTAGGCAGTGGCCCGGTCAACAAGACGTTGACGCCGGCCGAGGCAAACCCCGCCTCCAAGGCCGACTCGATCATGTAGCCGGAAATGCGCGTGTCCTTGCCGATCAGCACCGTGGGCCGGTCTTCGGTGCGGCGCAGGACGCGGCCAACCGCGTGACCCAAGCGCAGCATGAAGTCAGGCGTGATCGGGGCTCGACCCACTGTGCCGCGGATGCCGTCGGTGCCGAAATAGGTTCTGCTCATGTCATGTCCATCTTGTTTGGGTCAGCCGTGGCTGTCGGGGCGCCACTGGCCGGCCGCCACCCAGACCTTCACCGCGTCGACGGTGGCGGCCACATCGTGCACCCGCAGCACGCTCGCGCCCTGTGCCAGCGCCGCGAGGGCCGCCGCAAGGCTGCCCGCGAGCCGCTGGTCGGCCGGGCGACCCGTGACGGCCCCGATGGACGACTTCCGCGACCAGCCTGCCAACAGCGGATGGCCCAGCGCCAGCAGTTCCCTCTGCCTGGCCAACAGCGCGAAATTGTCGTCCACGGTTTTGCCAAAACCAATGCCGGGGTCGAGCACGATGCGGCCTGCGTCGACACCGAGCGCCTGAAGGGCCTGCACGCGTTGGCGCAGGAACAGGCCCACGGCGTCGACGACGTCACCGTAGCGTGGTGGCTCGACTTGCATGGACCGAGGCTCGCCAACCATGTGCATCAGGCAAATGCCCGCCCGGCTGGGCGCCACCACCGCCAGCGCGCCCGGGCCGCGCAACGCCTGCACGTCATTGATGATGTCCACGCCCAAGTCGAGCGCCCGGCGCATCACCTCGGCCTTCATTGTGTCCACCGACACAGGGCAGCCCAGACCCAAGGCGGCCTTCAGCACGGGCTCGATGCGGGCCCACTCGACCTCAGCGTCCACCGGGCGAGCCCCGGGCCGGGTCGACTCGCCACCGAGGTCCAGGATGTCCGCCCCCTCGCGCAGCAGAGCCTCGCAATGGGCGATCGCCGAGGCGCTGCCAACGTGAAGCCCACCGTCCGAGAAGGAGTCGGGCGTCACATTGACGATGCCCATGACGCGTGGCCGTGACAGGTCGATGGGGTGGCGGGTGGTGTTCCAGACGGTCATAGGCCGAGGCACCGGCCGCCGGCGGCAAGGGCGGCGGCGAGATGAAAAACGGGGCCGAAGCCCCGTGTGGTGCGGCATGCGCCGGGGGGAACCCCGGCGAGGCGAATCAAGCGGCGGCCGGTGCGCTGTCGGTGCCCACCGCCGTGTTTGGACCGCTCGGCGGCCGGGTGTTGCTCGGGCTCCAGTCCTTCGGGGCGCGGGGAGGCTTGCCGTTCATGATGTCGTCGATCTGCTCGGCGTCAATGGTTTCCCATTCGAGCAGCGCCTTCGCCATCGCGTGCATCTTGTCTTTGTTGTCCTCGATCAGCTTCCGCGCGATGCCGTATTGCTCGTCGATGATGCGGCGGATCACGCCGTCAACCTTGCGCATCGTTTCCTCGGACATCGAGGTGGTTTTGGTCACGGAGCGACCCAGAAAGACCTCGCCCTCGTTTTCGGCGTAGACCATCGGACCCAGCTCGTCGGTCATGCCGTAACGGGTGACCATGTCCCGCGCGATGGAGGTGGCACGTTCGAAGTCATTGCTGGCGCCGGTGGTCATCTGGTTCATGAACACCTCTTCCGCGATGCGACCACCGAACAACACCGATATGGTGCTGAGCATGCGCTCCTTGTCCATGCTGTAGCGGTCGCCCTCGGGCAGCTGCATCGTCACGCCCAGGGCGCGACCGCGCGGGATCACTGTGACCTTGTGCACCGGGTCGGTCTTCGGCATCAGGCGGGCCACCAGAGCGTGGCCTGCCTCATGGTAGGCCGTGTTCTTGCGCTCCTCCTCGGGCATGACCATGGACTTGCGCTCAGGGCCCATCATGATCTTGTCCTTGGCCTTTTCGAAGTCGATCATCTCGACCACGCGGCCATTGCGCCGGGCAGCAAACAAGGCGGCCTCGTTGACCAGATTGGCCAGGTCGGCGCCGGAAAAGCCGGGCGTTCCCCGCGCCAGGATGTCGGCGCGGATGTCCTGACCCACCGGGACCTTGCGCATGTGGACGGTGAGGATCTGTTCGCGGCCGCGCACATCGGGCAGCGTGACATACACCTGACGGTCGAAGCGGCCGGGGCGCAGCAGCGCGGGGTCCAGGATGTCAGGGCGGTTGGTCGCGGCCATCACGATCACGCCGAGGTTGGTCTCGAAACCGTCCATCTCGACCAGCATCTGATTGAGGGTCTGCTCACGCTCGTCGTTACCGCCACCCAGACCGGCACCCCGATGGCGGCCCACGGCGTCAATTTCGTCGACGAAGATGATGCAGGGCGCGCTTTTCTTGGCTTGCTCGAACATGTCGCGCACGCGGGCTGCACCGACGCCCACAAACATCTCGACAAAGTCGGAACCCGAGATGCTGAAAAATGGCACCTTGGCTTCACCCGCGATCGCTTTGGCCAGCAGGGTCTTGCCGGTGCCCGGGGGGCCGACCAGCAACACGCCTCGGGGAATGCGACCGCCCAGCTTCTGAAAGCGCTGCGGGTCCTTCAGGAAATCGACCAGCTCCTTGACCTCTTCCTTGGCTTCATCGCAGCCAGCCACGTCGGCGAAGGTCGTCGAGTTGTTCGCCTCGTCGAGCATGCGCGCCTTGCTCTTGCCGAAGCTGAACGCGCCGCCCTTGCCCCCACCCTGCATCTGGCGCATGAAGTAGATCCAGACGCCGATCAGCAGCAACATCGGGCCCCACGACACCAGGATGCTCATGAGCACCGAAGGCTCCTCGCGCGGCTTGACGTCGAACTTGACGTTGTTGGCGATCAGGTCACCCACCAGACCGCGGTCAAGGTAGGTGGCGGTGCTGCGCAGCCGCTTGTCGTCGGTGGTGACCGCGATGATTTCGGTGCCAGACGGCCCCTCTTGCAAGGTCACCGCCTTGACACGCTTGCTGCGCACTTCCTCCAGGAAATCGGAGTACCCGATCTGGCTGCCCTGGGCTGCGCCCCGATCAAACTGCTTGAAGACGGTGAACAGCACGAGTGCAATCACCAGCCAAACAGCCACTTTTGAGAACCATTGATTGTTCACCGCGGCTCCTTGTCCCGGTCAAAACCACTTTGGCGCGGTCGCCGCACGCGGCCGCATCCCATATCCATCTTGCTCATTTGAGGATGATTTTATGACAGTCAACCCCAAGCACCGTCGCCAAATACACCCGGTTTGTCACGGGTGATCTCTGGCAATGGCCATCAGGACCGCTTCAGAACCATCCCAACCAAAAAGGTTTCGGACGAACGGTCACGTGACGCCTTCGGCTTGATCGCCTTGACCACCTTGAAGGTGTTGCGGAACAGCCGGACCAGCTCGTCGTAACCGCCGCCATGAAACACCTTGCACACAAGGGCCCCGCCGGGCGTCAAGTGAACCTGCGCAAAGTCGACCGCCAGCTCCACGAGGTGAACGATGCGTGCGGTGTCGGCGCTGCCGATGCCCGACAGGTTGGGCGCCATGTCGGACACCACCAGGTCCACCGGCAATCCGCCCAAGGCCTGCTCCAGCTCGGCCAGCACGGCCGGCTCCCGAAAGTCGCCCTTGATGAACTGAACCCCTTCGATCGGCTCCAGGTCCAGCAGGTCCAGCGCGATGATGGTGCCGTTGAGCGCGCCCACCGCGGCCCCGCCCACACCCGACTCCTTCGGCGCGAACCGGCGGCGGATGTATTGACTCCACGCGCCAGGGGTCGCGCCCAGGTCCACCACGCGCTGCCCCGGCTTCACCAGCCCCAACGCCTCGTCAATTTCCTTGAGTTTGTAGGCGGCGCGTGCGCGGTAGCCCTCCTTCTGCGCCAGCTTCACGTACGTGTCGTTGACGTGGTCGTTCAACCACGCCTTGTTGACCTTCTTGCTCTTGGTTTGCGTTTTCATCGTCAGTCGATAATACGGAGATGCCTGCCATTCACCTCACCCCTGCCCAGCGCAAGGAAAAACGTTCCGACGCCCATCACCTGGACCCAGTGGTCATGGTGGGTGGCGATGGTCTCACCGATGCGGTCGTCAAGGAAACCGACGCGGCGCTCAATGCCCACGGCCTGATCAAGGTCCGCGTGCTGTCCGACGAGCGCATCACCCGCGACGAAATGCTCGCGACGCTGTCAGACCGATTGAACGCCGCCCCGATTCAGCACATCGGCAAGCTGCTGGTGCTGTGGCGGCCCGTGCCCGTCAAGGACAAGGCGGACCGTGACGACCGTCGGCCGGGCCCGAAGGTGGTCAAAGTGTTGAAGTTCTCGAAAAGCGGCAACCACCGACCCCAGGTCAAGAAGATTCGGGTGATGGGGAACGAGCGCTTGACCGTGGGCGGTGAAATCAAGCGCGCCCGCAAACGCGTGACCAGCGTCAAGAAAAAGGTGGCCGACTGACATCGCCCGTCGGCCGAGCTGCGGCAGTGCGCGCTCCCGCGCTTAGCAAGCGCCACCCGAGCGCCAGCAACACCAGGCCCTTCAACCCGAAGAAACCCGCCGAGATGCCGTGCAGGGCGCCGAATGACAAGGCGCCCTGACCCACGCGAGCGGCCGCCATCATCGGCTGCAATGCGTGATAGCCCAGCACCGTGCACAACAAGGCGCCCAGAACCAAGCCCAGATTCACGCTGAACTGGCTGCCACGCCCTTGCATCGCCCGGCGGCGGGCCTGAGCGCGGATCAGCACCAGCAAGGCGATGCCCACCACCAGGCCCAGGTTGGCTTCCGCCGCGAACATCTTTCCGACGATGCGGCCGGCATCGGGCCGATTGGCCACTGCAAAGACCGCCGGCGCAGCGATCGCGGCCAGGGTCAGGATGACCCCGGCCCACAACACCGCCAGCAGCGCGGCAAGCTGGTCGGGCCAGTGTTCAGATGTAGCGGACTTCAACAATCTCGTAGCTCTTCACGCCACCGGGGGCCCGAACCTCGGCCACGTCGCCCACTTCTTTGCCGATCAGCGCTCGTGCGATCGGTGAGCTGATCGAAACAAGTCCGAGCTTCAGGTCGGCTTCGTCGTCGCCGACGATTTGGTACGTGACCTTCGCGCCGCTCTCTTCTTCTTCGAGGGCCACGGTGGACCCAAAGACCACGCGGCCCTCGGCGTTCAAGGACTTGGGATCGATGATCTGCGCGGCGGCCAGCTTGCCCTCGATTTCGAGGATGCGGCCCTCGATGAACCCCTGCTTGTCCTTGGCCGCCTCGTACTCGGCGTTCTCGGACAGATCGCCCTGCGCCCTCGCCTCGGCGATGGCCTGGATGACCGCATGCCGCTCGACCGTCTTCAAGCGGTGCAATTCTTCCTTGAGCTTTTCAGCGCCACGGGTGGTCAGCGGGATCGTGTTCATCCTGAAATCCTGGAGCAAAAATGAATCCGCCGCCAGACAGGCTGGCGGCGGTTGAATCGGCGGAGTTTAGTGCAACTCGGTGTGCAACTCTTGAAGGGAGAACACCACCAGATCGTCTTGGTGCTTCATGCCTTCAACCGCCGCTTCGCAGCCGGCCATGCTGGTGTAGTAAGTCACCCGGTTGGCCAGCGCGGCCTGACGAATGTGCCGCGAGTCGGCAATCGCCGTGCGGGTTTCGTCCACCGTCGTGAAGACCAGCTGGATGTCACCGGCCTTGATCATGTCGACGATGTGCGGGCGGCCGTCCTTGACCTTGTTGACGGCGTGCACCGGCACCCCAGCCGCGGCGATGGCCGCCGCCGTGCCCTTGGTGGCCACGATGCTGAAGCCGAGTGCGACCAGGTCCTTGGCCACCACCACCGCCCGAGCCTTGTCGCTGTCCTTCACGGTGATGCACACCGTGCCTTTGCTCGGCAGACGAGACCCTGCCCCCAACTGGCTCTTGAGCATCGCCTCGCCGAAGCTGCGGCCGGCGCCCATGACCTCGCCGGTGGACCGCATTTCCGGGCCCAGGATCGGGTCGACGCCCGGGAACTTGTTGAACGGGAACACCGCTTCCTTGACGCTGAAGTAAGGCGGCACCACCTCGTGCGGCACCCGTCCGCCCAGGCCCCGCTGATCGGCCAGGTGTTGCCCCACCATGCAGCGGGCCGCGATCTTGGCCAGGGGCTGGCCAGTGGCCTTGGAAACGAAAGGCACGGTGCGCGACGCACGGGGGTTCACTTCGAGCACATAGACCACCGCCTGAGACGCGTCGCCTGAGGTGTCGCCCTGGATCGCGAACTGCACATTCATCAAACCCTTGACCTTCAGCGCGCGCGCCATCAGGGTGGTCTGCCGGCGCAGTTCGTCCTGCAAGGCCGCAGGCAAGGAGTACGGCGGCAGCGAGCACGCCGAGTCGCCCGAGTGGATGCCCGCCTGCTCGACGTGTTCCATGATGCCGCCGATCATCACGCCGTCCGGTCCCTCGGATCCGTCGGCGATGCAGTCGACATCGACCTCGATCGCGTCATCGAGGAAGCGGTCCAGCAGCACCGGCGACTTCTCGCTGACCTTGACCGCCTCGCGCATGTAACGCTCCAGGTCCTTGTCGCCGTGCACGATCTCCATCGCCCGTCCGCCCAGCACATAACTCGGGCGAACGACCAGCGGGTAGCCGATTTCGCGGGCCAGGGTCAGTGCCTGCTCCTCGGTGCGGGCCGTGCGGTTGGGCGGCTGCTTCAGGCCCAGCGCGTGCAGCAGCTGCTGGAAACGCTCGCGGTCTTCGGCGATGTCGATGCTGTCCGGCGTTGTGCCGACGATGGGCACGCCGGCGCGCTCCAGGTCCAGCGCCAGCTTCAGGGGCGTCTGTCCGCCGTACTGGACGATCACGCCGGTCGGCTTTTCCTTGTCGACGATCTCGAGCACGTCCTCCAGCGTCACGGGCTCGAAGTACAGCCGGTCCGAGGTGTCGTAGTCGGTCGACACGGTTTCCGGATTGCAGTTGACCATGATGGTCTCGTAGCCGTCCTCGCGCATGGCGAGCGCCGCATGGACACAGCAGTAGTCGAACTCGATGCCCTGGCCGATCCGGTTGGGACCGCCGCCCAGCACCATGATCTTCTTGCGGTCGGTCGGCTCGGCCTCGCACTCGGCGCCCGCGGTCTCGTAACTGGAGTACAGGTAGGCGGTCTGCGTGGCGAATTCGGCCGCACAGGTGTCCACCCGCTTGTAGACCGGGCGCACGCCCAGCGCGTGACGGCGCCCGCGCACGGCGTGCTGGTGGGTGCCCATCAGCGTGGCCAGCCGGCGATCCGAGAAGCCCTTCTGCTTCAGGAAGCGAAGCTCATCGGCACTCAGGTCGTCGACCGTGCGGGCGCGCACCTCGGCTTCGATGTCGATCAGCTGCTTGATCTGCGCCAGGAACCACGGGTCGATGGCAGTTTCCTCGAACACCTCGTCCAGGCTCAGGCCCAGGCGGAACGCGTCGCCGACGTACAAGATGCGCTCGGGTCCGGCTTCGCCGATCTCCTCGATCACCTCGTCACGGTCGTTGCTGCGCTCGGTCAAACCGTCGATGCCGGTTTCCAGGCCACGAAGGGCCTTTTGGAAACTTTCCTGGAAGGTGCGGCCCATGGCCATCACTTCACCCACCGACTTCATCTGGGTGGTCAGGTGCGAGTCGGCCGCGGGGAACTTCTCGAACGCGAAGCGCGGGATCTTGGTGACAACGTAGTCGATGCTGGGCTCGAAGCTGGCCGGCGTGGAACCACCGGTGATGTCGTTGCGGAGCTCATCCAAGGTGTAGCCGATCGCCAGCTTGGCCGCGACCTTGGCGATCGGAAAACCTGTCGCTTTGGAAGCCAGCGCCGACGAGCGGCTGACGCGCGGGTTCATCTCGATGACGACCATGCGGCCGTCCTTCGGGTTGATCGAGAACTGGACGTTGGAGCCGCCGGTGTCGACGCCAATCTCGCGCAGGATGGCGATGCTGGCGTTGCGCAGCAGCTGGTACTCCTTGTCGGTCAGGGTCTGCGCCGGGGCCACGGTGATCGAGTCGCCGGTGTGGATGCCCATCGGGTCCAGGTTCTCGATGGAGCACACGATGATGCAGTTGTCCGCGCGGTCGCGGACCACCTCCATCTCGTACTCCTTCCAGCCGATCAATGACTCCTCGATCAGCAGTTCCTTGGTGGGTGACAGGTCGAGCCCGCGCTTGCAGATTTCCTCGAATTCCTCGGGGTTGTAGGCAATGCCGCCACCGGTGCCGCCCAGCGTGAAGCTGGGTCGGATGACCATCGGGAAGCCCGCGCCGCCGATGTCGGCCTGGATGCGCTTCTGAACCGACCAGGCCTCCTCCAGGGAATGCGCGATGCCGCTCTTGGCCGAGCCCAGGCCGATGCTGGTCATCGCATCCTTGAACTTCAAGCGGTCTTCGGCCTTTTCAATCGCGTGCTCGTTGGCGCCGATCATCTCGACACCGTACTTTGCCAGCACGCCATGGCGGTGCAGGTCGAGTGCGCAGTTCAATGCCGTCTGGCCGCCCATGGTTGGCAGGACGGCCATCTTTTCTTGCGGGTGGGCATTGCGCTCCTTGGCGATGATCTTCTCGACCACCTGCCAGGTGATGGGCTCGATGTAGGTCGCGTCGGCCATCTCCGGGTCGGTCATGATGGTCGCCGGGTTGCTGTTGACCAGCACGACCCGGTAGCCCTCTTCGCGCAGGGCCTTGCAGGCTTGGGCGCCGGAGTAGTCGAACTCGCAGGCCTGGCCGATGATGATCGGGCCCGCGCCGATGATGAGGATGCTGTGCAGGTCGCTGCGCTTAGGCATGGGAGGTCTCCGTCGCACGTGCTGCCATCAGGCCGACGAAGCGATCAAACAGGTAGCCAATGTCGTGGGGGCCCGGCGAGGCTTCCGGGTGACCCTGGAAGCAGAAGGCCGGGCGGTCGGTGCGGGCCAGGCCCTGCAGCGTGCCGTCGAACAAGCTGACGTGCGTTGGACGCAAATTGGCAGGCAGCGAGTCGGCGTCCACCGCGAACCCGTGGTTTTGGCTGGTGATGCTGACGCGACCGCTGTCCAGGTCCTTCACGGGATGGTTGGCGCCGTGATGGCCGAACTTCATCTTGAAGGTGCGCGCGCCAGAGGCCAGGGCCAGGATCTGGTGACCCAGGCAGATGCCGAACGTGGGCAAGCCGCTGTCGATGAGCGTGCGCGTGGCGCTGATGGCGTAGTCACAGGGTTCGGGGTCGCCCGGGCCGTTGCTCAGAAAAATGCCCTCGGGTTGGAGCGCCAGCACGTCGCTGGCGGGCGTGCGGGCGGGCACCACGGTGACCTGGCAACCGCGGCTCGCCAGCATGCGCAGGATGTTGTGCTTGACCCCGAAGTCGTAGGCCACCACGTGGTGCTTGCCGGCGGCTTGCTCGCCATAGCCCGACCCCAGCACCCATTCGGTCTGCGTCCAGGCGCCGGGCGCCTTGCGACTGACGACCTGAGCCAGGTCCTGGCCCGCCATCGACGGCGCTGCCCTCGCCCGGGCGACCGCGTCTGCCCGGTGGGCATCCGTCAGGGGCGTGCCCAGCGGCAGCGACAAGAGGCAGCCATTCTGGGCACCGGTGGTGCGCAGGCGGCGCGTCAGTTGTCGGGTGTCGATCCCAGCGATGGCGACGATGCCTTCACGGGCGAGGTAGTCGGCCAGCGTCGACGTTTGCCGGAAGTTGGAGGCCAGGACCGGAAGGTCCTTGATGATCAGGCCGGCGGCATGGACTTTGGGGGCCTCGACATCCTCGTCATTGACGCCGGTGTTGCCAATGTGCGGATACGTCAGGGTGACGATCTGCCGGCAGTAGCTCGGGTCGGTGAGGATTTCCTGGTAGCCGGTCAGCGAGGTGTTGAACACCACCTCGCCCACCGTGTGTCCGGCGGCGCCGAACGCATGGCCCTGAAAGACCGTGCCGTCTGCTAAAGCGAGTATCGATTGGGGCAGAACGGGCAGCACGGGGATTCTCCGTTGGTGCGTGCCCAGTGCGGCCTACGGGCGCACAAGGGTGCGCCGCGGCTGGTGTCCGGGGGAGGAAACAACAGGAGGTTTCGACAGGGCAGGCTGATTGCGGGTAAACCCGTCGAGTATAGCCCACCCGGGTGCTGCGCCGGGCTGGTCCGCCCCAGGATGGGGCCTGACCCAGCCGCCAACGGCCTCAGGTGATCAGGGCCGCAATGCCAGCCTTCGCAATCTGGGCGTCCTCGCTGGATTTGACCCCGCTGACGCCCACCGCGCCGACGCAATGCCCGTCCACCGTGATCGGCACGCCCCCCTCGAGCAGCCCTTCAAGCGTCGGGGCGCTGAGAAACGACACCCGGCCCTGGTTGATCATTTCCTCGTACAGGCGGCTTTCACGGCGCCCGACGGCCGCCGTGCGTGCCTTCGACGGCGCGATGTGGGCCGAAATGGGCGCCGCGCCGTCCAGCCGCTGCTGCCACAACAGGTGGCCGCCGTCGTCCACGATGGCGATGCTGACCGCCCAGCCATTGGCGAGGGCCTCGGCCTCGCTGGCGGCGGCGATCTTCTTGACGTCGGCAAGGGTCAGGTAGGGCTTGGAATTCATGGTGATCGACGCTTGAATTTGAGGTTGAAAAGCCCAACTGTATCGGTCTCGGGACAGGCGCCTCGGCGCCGGTGCGCGGAACTAGAATCCGCGCGCCGAGTCCCACCGCTCACTCGTTCACCAGCAGGAGGTCGCATGAACCAGACCCTACAAGACGCCTATTCCGGTTACGCCGGCTCCAGCCTGTCGAAGGCGGAGCGCAACCGCGTGCTGCGCAACACCTATTGGCTGCTCGCGCTGTCGATGGTGCCCACCGTGCTGGGCGCCTGGATCGGCGTGGCCACCGGCATCTCGCGCATGATGTCGCCCGGCATCAGCCTGGTGGTCTTCCTGGTCGGCTCCTTCGGCCTGATGTTCGCCATCGAGAAAACCAAGAACTCGGCCGCCGGCGTGCCCGTGCTGCTGGCCTTCACGTTCTTCATGGGCCTGATGTTGTCGCGCCTGGTGGGCAGCGTGCTGGGCCTGGCCAACGGCGCCAGCCT
>CALRPU020000051.1:0-19842 GCA_943370175.1 Hydrogenophaga intermedia
GATCAGGATGCGCGAATTGGCGATGCGCTCGCGGGTGACGCCCTGGTCGGCCACCTTGCGGCCGAAGGCGGTGCGGCTGAGCGCGCGCTGGCACATCATTTCCAGCGCCCGCTCGGCGCGGCCGATCAGGCGCATGCAGTGGTGGATGCGGCCCGGGCCCAGGCGGCCTTGCGAGATCTCGAAGCCGCGGCCTTCGCCCAGCAGGATGTTGCTGACCGGCACCCGCACGTCCTTGAAGTCCACCTCGGCGTGGCCATGGGGCGCGTCGTCGTAGCCGAACACCGGCAGGTGGCGCAGCACCCGGACCCCGGGCGTGTCCATCGGCACCAGCACCATCGACTGCTGCTGGTGGCGGTTCTGGTGGCTCGGGTCGGTCTTGCCCATGAAGATCAGGATCTTGCAGCGCGGGTCGTTGGCGCCGCTGGTCCACCACTTGCGGCCGTTGATCACGTAGTGGTCGTCGTCGCGCTCGATGCGGGCTTCGATGTTGGTGGCGTCGCTGGACGCCACCGCCGGCTCGGTCATGGCGAAGGCGCTGCGGATGGTGCCGTCCAGCAGCGGCTTGAGCCATTGCTCCTGCTGCTCGGGCGTGCCGTAGCGCACCAGGGTCTCCATGTTGCCGGTGTCGGGCGCCGAGCAGTTGAAAGGCTCGGCGCCGATGGCCGAGCGCCCCATGATTTCGCACAGCGGCGCGTATTCGAGGTTGGTCAGGCCGGCGCCGTACTTCGACTCGGGCAGGAACAGGTTCCACAGGCCGGCGGCGCGGGCCTTGGCCTTCAGTTCCTCCATTACCGGCGCGGGTTGCCAGGCGTTGCCGGCGGCGCGGGCGGCGGCCATTTCGGCTTCGAAGCGGGCTTCGGCCGGCAGGATGTGTTCGTTGGTGAAGTCGCTGACGCGCTTCTGCAGGTCCTTGACCTTGTCGCTGTGTTCGAAGTCCATGGGGTGTCCTTTCGGGGGTCGATCGAGGGTCGATCAGGGGGCGATCAGGAGATCGCCTGGGCCAGCCGCCAGGCCTGTTCGGCCAGGGGGCGGGCGCGTTTGCCGGCCTCCAGGGCGCGGCTGTTCGAGGCATTGCCCTGCAAGGCGCGGGCGGTGATGCCCTGCAGGATGCCCACCAGTCGAAACATGTTGAACACCAGGTAGTAGGCCCATTCCGCGTCCGGCACGCTGTCACCGCTGCGACCCGAAGCCGATTGCACGCGGTCGAGGTAGCGGCGCAGGTAGGCCGCTTCGTCGGGAATGCCGAGCGCCCCCAGGTCCACGCCGGCCAGGCCGCGGCTGCCTTCGCCCTGCATGCGCCAGGTCATGCAGTGGTAAGCGAAGTCGACCATCGGGTGGCCGAGCGTGGACAGCTCCCAGTCGAGCACGGCCAGGATGCGCGGCGCGGTGGGGTGGAAGATCACGTTGTCCAGGCGGTAGTCGCCGTGCACGATGCGCGTGACGGCCGGGTCGGCGTCGCTGGCGGGAATGCGCTGGGGCAGCCAGTCGATCAGGCGGTTCATGGCCTCGATGGGCTCGGTTTCGGCGGCGCGGTACTGTTTGGTCCAGCGGCCCACCTGGCGGGCCAGGTAGTCGCCCGCCTTGCCGTGGTCGCCCAGGCCCACGGCCGCCGGGTCCACACCGTGCAAGGCCGCGATCACGCGGTTCATTTCGTCGAAGATCAGGCCACGCTCGGCGGGCGTCATGCCCGGCAGCGTCGGGTCCCACAGCACGCGGCCTTCCACGCAATCCATCAGGTAGAAGGCCGAGCCGATGACGTCCGGGTCTTCGCACAGCGCGTGCGGGCGGGCGACTGGCACGGCAGTGCCATGAAGCGCCGAGATGACGCGGAACTCGCGGTCCACCGCGTGAGCCGAGGGCAGCAGCGTGCCCGGCGGCTTGCGGCGCAGCACGTAGGCCCGCTCACCGGCCGTGAGCCGGTAGGTCGGGTTCGACTGCCCGCCTTTGAACTGCGCCACCGACACCGCGCCGTCGAAGCCCGCGACGCGCGGGCGCAGCCACGCCACCAGCCGGTCGAGGTCGAAGGCATGTTGCGGGGCCACCGGCTGGGTGCCGGTGAACTGGCTTTGCACGTCGCTGGCCATGGTCGACTTCTGCATTGCAGAACACTGTTTCAGAAGTCGAACATCCTAGCGCCGGCGGGGCGGGCGGTCTGCCGGGTCTATCCCGCAGGCCCGCGGGCGGGACCGCCTGCGCTCAGCGCAGCAGGGCGGCCTCCAGCCGCTGGGCGACGTCGATCAGGCGCGGGCGCACCTCGGCCAGCAGGAATTCCTTGGACAGGTGAAACGACGGCCCGCCACAGTTGATGGCCATCGGCGGCAACCCGTTGCCCGGCGAAAACGCGCGGGCGATGCCGTTGACGTCCTTTTGCCACTCGCCAAAGGAGCAGGTCACGCCCAGGGTCTTGTGGTCGCTCAGCGCGCGGTCGATGCCTTGCCGGATGTCGGGCCAGGCCAGCTCGTCCATTTCCTGCACCCGCTCCATGAAGTCAACGCGCTCGCGCTCGGCAACCGCGGCCAGCCACGCCCGGCCGATGGCGGAGGTGGCCACCGGGATGCGCGAGCCCACGTCCAGGCTCAAGGTCAGCGCGGCGCTGGAGCGGCAGTTCTCGACGTAGATCATCGAAAAGCGGTCGCGCGTGCCGAGCGACACCATGGCGCGGGAAAAGTCGGCCAGCTCCTGCATCATGGGCCGCGCCACCTGGCGCACGTCCATGCGCGCCAGCATCGCGCTGCCCAGGGACAGCGTGGCCGTGCCCAGCCGGTACTTGCCGCTGTCTTCGGCCTGCACCAGGTAGCCCAGGCGGGTCAGTGTGGCCGTCAGCCGGGACACCGTGGACTTGGGCAGCTTGCAACGCTGTGCGATGTCCTGGTTGCCCAGCGCCTTGTCGCTGCTGCGGTAGCAGGCCAGCACTTCCAGACCGCGGGCCAGGGCGGTGACGAAGTGGCGGTCCTCCTTGGGGCGCGGGGCGGACGGCGGCGGGGCGGGTGAGGGCATGGGTGGGCTGGGGGTTCGGGCGGGGCAGACCAGGCCTGCGCTGGGGCCAAGCGGCCATCGATTGACGCGGCGGGGTGGGCGCGAAGACAATCCGTGCACGGCAGAGCGCTCGGAATATTGTTCTGCACAGCAGTACAGCGGTCAAGGGCCGGTGGTGCGCACCCGACCCGCGCAGCCCAGCCGCCTCCCCGCTGCCATCGGTTCACATCTTCAGGAGTACGCCATGTCCCGCCCCGCCAAAGCCAGCTTCCAGTGGGACGACCCGCTGTTGCTCGACAGCCAGTTGACCGACGACGAGCGGATGGTGCGTGAATCGGCCCGCGCCTACTGCCAAGACCGGCTGATGCCCCGCGTGACCGAGGCCTTCCGCCATGAGAAGACCGACCCGGCCATCTTCCGCGAGATGGGCGAACTGGGCCTGCTGGGCGCCACCATCCCCGAGCAGTACGGCGGCGCCGGCTTGAACTACGTGTGCTACGGCTTGGTCGCTCGCGAGGTCGAGCGGGTGGACAGCGGTTACCGCTCGATGATGAGCGTGCAGTCCTCGCTGGTGATGGTGCCCATCAACGAATTCGGCACCGAAGCGCAAAAGCAGAAGTACCTGCCCAAGCTGGCCAGCGGCCACTGGATCGGCTGCTTCGGCCTGACCGAGCCCAACCACGGCAGCGATCCGGGCAGCATGGTCACCCGTGCCCGCAAGGTCGACGGCGGCTACAGCCTGAGCGGCGCGAAGATGTGGATCACCAACAGCCCCTTCGCCGACGTCTTCGTGGTCTGGGCCAAGGACGACGAGGGTGCGATCCGCGGCTTCATCCTGGAGAAGGGCTGGAAGGGCCTGAGCGCCCCGGCGGTGCACGGCAAGGTCGGCCTGAAGGCCTCGCTGACCGGCGAGATCGTGATGGACAACGTGTTCTGCCCCGAGGAAAACGCCTTCCCCGAGGTGCGCGGCCTGAAAGGCCCGTTCACCTGCCTGAACTCGGCCCGTTACGGCATTGCCTGGGGCGCGCTGGGTGCCGCCGAGTTCTGCTTCAACACCGCCCGCCAATACACCCTGGACCGCAAGCAGTTCGGCAAGCCGCTGGCCGCCAACCAGCTGATCCAGAAGAAGCTGGCCGACATGGAAACCGAGATCGCGCTGGGCCTGCAAGGCTGCCTGCGCCTGGGCCGCATGAAGGACGAAGGCACGGCGGCGCCCGAGGTCACCAGCATCATGAAGCGCAACAGCTGCGGCAAGGCGTTGGACATCGCCCGCACCGCCCGCGACATGCTGGGCGGCAACGGCATCAGCGACGAATTCGGCGTGGCCCGCCACCTGGTGAACCTGGAGGTGGTCAACACCTACGAGGGCACGCACGACATCCACGCGCTGATCCTCGGCCGGGCCATCACCGGCATCGCGGCGTTCTGACGCGGACGCCGGCCGCGCGGTGTGGTCGCGCGGGCGAGACAGGTGATGGGCCGGCCGAAGAACTCACCCGTGCTGGACGGGTGGCCGGTCAGCCAACGTCCCCGCCCGACGCGCCACGCGCGTCAGCGGGTGATCAACCCGCGTCGTACTTGACGCTGCAGCCGTAGGGCGTGGCGGTGGGCGTGCTGACGGGCTTGCCCGCCAGGCTTTCGTCGAGCGCGGCCTTGACGAAGTTCTTGGCGCCCTTGATGTCCGCCGGGTTGGCGGTGCGCTTGTCGTCGATGCCGCCGGCGTAGACCAGTTTGCCCTGCGGGTCGATGACGTACATGTGCGGCGTGGTCTTGGCCCCGTAAGCCTTGCCCACCGCGCCGGACTCGTCCATCAGCACCGCGGTGGGGGCGGCGCCCCAGTCCTTGGTCAGCTTGGCTTGCAGCGCGACCGGCTCCAGGTAGTCGCTGGCGCTCTTGGCGGTCGAATTGATGCTCAGCCACACCACCTTCTTGGCGGTGTAGTCCTTCTGCAGACCCTGCATGTTCTGCGCGCCGTAGTGCTTGACCACAAAGGGGCAGCCCGGGTTGGTCCACTCCAGCACCACGTGGCTGCCTTTGAAGTCGGACAGCTTGACGGTCTTGCCACTCGTGTCCTTCAGCTCGAAGGCGGGCGCGGCCACGCCCACCGTGGCGGCGGTGGCCACGCCGGTGGTCAGCGGCAAGACCAGCGGGCTCAGCAGGGCCGCGGCCATCGAGTGCATGACGACACGGCGGGCAAACATCGGGCGTGTGGGGCGCATGAACAACTCCAGTGGATGACAGGTTGACGGGTTGAAAGCTTGCTGGCGATCACGGTCAGCGGGCTGCGGTCAGCTGGGCGCAGCCACCGGGGTGGCGGCCTGCACCGTGGCCAGGGCGTCGCGAACGGCGCCGGCGGTGAGAATCTCCGGCAGCAGCATCGGTTCCTTGCCCGGGCGCATCAAAGCGTAGACCGGCACGCCGTTGCGGCCCAGGCGGGCCAGCGCGGCGGTGATCTCGGCGTCGCGAGAGGTCCAGTCGGCCCGCATCAGCACGACGTTGGCGCGCTTGAAGTCGGCCTGCGTGGCGTCGGTGTTGAGCACCAGGCGCTTGTTGACCTGGCAACTCACGCACCAGGCGGCCGTGAAGTCGACAAACACCGTGCGGCCGGCCGCCAGGTGCTGCTGCACGGCGCTGTCGCTGTAGGGCTGCCAGGCGGGCGCAGCGGCGCCTTGTGCGGCCGTGCCCGCCCCACCGCCAGGCGCCGTGCCCTTGCCGCCAGCGTTCGCGGACGCACCGGCCACGTCGCCAGCGCCGGCCGCGGTCGGCCAGCTCCAATGGCCCAGCGCCGCCACCGCGCCCACCAGGACCAGCCCGGCGAACGAGGCCGTGCGGGGCCGGCTGCGCAACACCCCGGCCAGCCAGGCGCTGAAACCCAGCCCCACGAGCGCCAGCAGCACGCGCGCGGTGGTGTCCACGCCGGTCTGCAGCCCCAGCACCCACAGCAGCCACACCACGGTGGCGAACATCGGGAAGGCCAGGCCCTGCTTCAGGCGCAGCATCCAGGGGCCTGGTCGCGGCAGGCGGTCGCGCCAGCCCGGCGCCAGCACCAGCAGCGCGTACGGCAGCGCCATGCCCACGCCCAAGGCGGCGAACACGGCCAGCGCCACCGGCGCCGGCTCGGTGATGGCAAAGCCCAGCGCCGCGCCCATGAACGGCGCCGTGCACGGGCTGGCGGCCAGCACCGCCAGCACGCCCGAACCAAAGGCGTCCAGGCCGGGCCGCTGGGCCCGCCAACCGGCCAGGCCCTGCGGCAACAGGTTGCCGAACTCGAAGGCACCGAGCAGGTTGAGGCCGAGCGCGAAGAACAGCAGCGCCAGCACAAACACCACGCCCGGCTCCTGCAGCTGGAAGCCCCAACCCACCGCGCCGCCCGCCGCGCGCAAGGCCAGCAGCGCCGCCGCCAAGCCGAGAAAGCTCAGCACCACACCGGCGCTGTAGGCCGCGGCATGGGTGCGCAAACCGCGGCGGTCGCTGCCCTGTTGCGCCAGACCGAGCAATTTGATCGACAAGACCGGGAACACGCAGGGCATCAGGTTCAGCACCATGCCGCCGAGAAAGGCCAAGGCCAGCGCAGCCAGCACGCCCAAGCGCGCGCCGCCAGCGGCACCGCCCGTGCCCGCGGCGGTGCCCACGCTGCCGCGCGCGGCGTCGGTGGACGCGGCCGGGCTGGCGCTGTCGTCCAGGCGCACCGCGCCGGCCGGCAGCGCGATGGCGTCCACGGTGCGCACCGCTGCCGTCAGCTCGGCGCTGCGGTGGCTGCCGCCCCACAGGCCGACCGGGGCGTTCGGGTCCGCCGACTGCACCACCGCGATGCCGTCGAATTGGGCCGGCAGCTGGGCATTGGCCATCAGGCCCAGGCGCAAGGCGTAGCCACGGTCGGTGCGGTACAGCTCGTGGCGGGCGGGCTCGATCAGTTGCTCGGTGTACGGGAAGAAGTGAACCACCGGGTTGGCCGGCGGGGCGCGACCGTCGGCCGTTTCCATCAGCAGCATGAGCTCATTGCCGCTGCGTTGCAGCTCGGCCTTCCAGCCGGACCAGGGCCGCGCCCCTTGGGCTGCGGCCTGGGCGAATTGCGGGGCCAGCGCGGTCTGGCCGGGGGTGACGCCGGCGTCAGCGACGTCCAGGACCAGGCTCAGCTCGGCCTCCTCGGGGATGCAGACGTCCTGACACACCAGCCAGCGCGCTTGCGCCTTGACCGTGAACTTGCTGCCCGGCCGGGCGCTGGCCGGGACCATCAGGTCCAGCGGCAGCAGCAGGTCGTCCTCGTAGCCGTAATTGACCAGCGGCCCGATGGGCAGGCGCTTAGGCGCCGGCCACTCGATCTCGCCCACGGTGGCGCCGTCCGGCAGCGTCCAGGCGATCGTCGTCGGCAAACCGGAATCGCCCGGGTTGCGCCAGTAGGTGTGCCAGTGGGGAATGTGCTGGAGGCGCAGGCCGATCTTGGTCGGCTGCCCGGGCACCGCGGCGGTGGCCAGTGCCACCAGCTCGGCGGTGACGTGGTCGGTCTTGACCGGCTGCGCCTGCGCGGGCGCCCAGGTGCCCAGGGCGGCGGCGCAGGCGAGCGCGCCGGCGCCCAGCGCGCGGCCGGCCCGGCGCGCCCAATCTGCGAAGTGACTGATCTGAGGTTTCATGCTGCCCTGGCCCGACCTGGGCTGAAGTGCGCTGGGGTGCACCGCGGGGTGCGCCACGGGGTGCGAAGGGAACGCCGTCTGCGTCCACTCCGATTGTCGTGTGGCCGCGGAGTTCCTGACCGCCTGGGGTCGATGGGCCGCGAGGCGGCGCCTCGGACCGGCCCGAAGCGGCGCGCGCGCAAAACCCGACACCTTGTTACGAAATTGGCAAAACCCCCCCGCAGTTGAGCGCCTTGGCCAAAAAAGTAGGCCAATATGTCTATATCGATCAATTTACGATGTCATTTCTCGCATCTAGAGTCCAACCGTCCGATGCAACTCATCGGATGCACTCTACGAAAACTTTCAAGGAACCACGATGCGCGCACTCACCACCACCGAAATCACCACCGTCTCCGGCGGCCTGGGCCTGAACCTGGGCAACCTGCTGGTTGGCCAGAACATCAACCTGCAAGCCATCACCAGCGGCACCGGCACCGTCGGCAGCCTGCTCGGCGCGCTGGGCCTGGGCCTGCAGATCCCGAACCTGCTGTCGCTGGCACCGACCTCGGCCACCGCCTGATTGGCCGGATGCCGGGCGGGCGCCCTGCCCGCCCTTGCTCGGGGCGTCGCGCTGCGACGCCCTTTTCACTTCCACGCCTTGACGGCTCCGCCCCACGACGCCCACCCCCCCGGCCGCCCTGTCACCGCCGGCCCGAGCCTCACCCACCATGTCCGACGCCCTGACCACGGCCGCTGCGACCCAACCCGCGGCCCCCAGCACCCCGGTGGCCGCAACGGCCGGTGCCGAGTCCGGCCTGTTCCGACTGGAAGCCCTGACGGCGCAGCGCACCCAATGGATGGGCACCGTGCTGTTGGCTCCCAAGGCCAGCCACAGCGTGTTCAGCACCGTCGCGATCCTGGCCGTGATCGGCCTGCTGGTGCTGGCCGTGTTCGGTGAGTTCACCCGCAAGGCCCGCGTGTCGGGCTGGCTGGTGCCGGAAAAGGGCCTGGTGCGGGTGATCACGCCGCAGCCCGGCGTCATCAGCGAGGTCAAGGTGCAAGAAGGCGCCACCGTGCAGCGCGGCGACGCGCTGGTGGTGTTGTCGACCGAACGCCAGAGCGCCCGGCTGGGTGCCACCGAGGCCGGCGTCGCGCGCTCGCTGTCGTCGCGCCGCATCAGCCTGGAAAGCGAAATCGAACAACAAGGCCAGCAGCTCGCGCAGCAGAAGGCCAGCGTCGAGCGCCGCCTGAAGGCCATGCGCGAGGAAATCGCGCAGTTCAGCAGCGAGATTGCCGTGCAGGAGTCGCGCATGGCCCTGGCCAAGAGTTCAGCCGAACGGGTGCGCGACCTGCATGCCAAGGGCTTCGCCTCGCAAGCGCAGCTGCAGCAGACCGAAGAGGCCGAGCTCGACCAGCGCGCCCGCCACCGCGCGCTGCTGCGCACCCGCGCCGAACGCCAGCGCGAGATGGTCACGCTGCAAAGCGAGCTGCAAGACCTGCCGCTGCGCGCGCAAACACAGATCGAGGCCTTGCGCCGCGCGGTGGCTGAGCTGGAAGGCGACCTGGCGGTGTCGGAGGCGCGCCGCCGCTTCGTCATCGAGGCGCCGCAAAGCGGCACCGTGGCCTCGCTGCAAGCCGACGTGGGCAGCACCGCGGACAACTTCACGCCGTTGCTGAGCATCGTGCCCGAGGGCGGCAAATTGCAAGCCCACCTCTATGTGCCCAGCCGCTCGATCGGCTTCATCCAGCCTGGCCAGCCGGTGCTGCTGCGCTACCAGGCCTACCCGTACCAGAAGTTCGGCCACGCCGAGGGCACCGTCAAGACGATCTCCAGGTCGGCCATCGGACCGGCGGAATTGCCGCAGTCGCTGGCCGGCCTGACCAGCCTGACCGGCCCGGCCGAGCCGGTCTACCGCGTGGTGGTCACCCTGGACCGGCAAAGCATCACCGCCTACGGCAAGGAGCAGGCGCTGCAGCCGGGCATGCAGCTCGATTCCGACATCCTGCTGGAGCGCCGCAAGCTCTACGAGTGGGTGCTGGAACCCCTGTTCACCCTGAGCGGCAAGCTCTGAAGGCCGCCCCATGGACCTGCTTGGAAAACTCGACCTCGGCTGGCGGCGCAAGCTGCCCAGCCTGTTCCAGTCCGAAGCCGCCGAATGCGGCCTGGCCTGCCTGGCCATGGTGTCGGCCTACCACGGCGGCGGCACCGACTTGACCGAATTGCGGCGCCGCTTTGGCGTGTCGATCAAGGGCGCGCGGCTCAGCGACCTGATCAGCGTGGCCAGCCGCGTCGGCCTGGGCTCGCGTGCACTGCGCCTGGAGCTGCACGAGCTGAACCAGCTGCAGCTGCCGTGCATCCTGCACTGGGACTTGAATCACTTTGTGGTGTTGGCCTCGGTGGGCCGCGACGAGGTGGTGGTGCACGACCCGGCGGTGGGCGTGCGCCGCGTGCCGATGAGCAAGGTGTCGGACCACTTTTCCGGCGTGGCGCTCGAGTTGAGCCCGACCCAGCAGTTCAAGGCCGCCACCCCGCCGCCGGCGCTGCGCCTGCGCGACCTGTTCGGCAAGATCACCGGGTTGAAGCGCTCGCTGGGGCAGGTCTTCGCGCTGGCCCTGGCCATCGAGCTGTTTCTGCTGGTGCAGCCCTTCTTCATGCAGTGGGTGGTCGACAACGCGCTGGTCAGCGCCGACCGCGACCTGCTGGTGACGCTGGCGCTGGGCTTTGCGCTGGTGGTGGTGCTGCAGGTCAGCTTCACGGCGATGCGCGGCTGGATGCTGATGGCGATCTCGGCGTCGCTGCAGGTGCAAACACGGGGCAGCCTGTTCAGCCACCTGCAGCAGCTGCCGGCCAGCTTCTTCGAGTCGCGGCACCTGGGCGACATCATGTCGCGCTTCGAGTCGATGGAGACGATCCAGAAGGCGCTGACCACCGACCTGGTCGAGGCCGTGCTCGACGGTCTGTTCGCCGTGGTGACGCTCGCCATCATGTTGCTGCTCAGCCCGGCGTTGACCGCGGTGGTGGTGACGGCGGTGTTGCTGTACGGGTTGCTGCGGTGGGCGCTTTATTCGCCCCTGCACGAGGCCACGATGGAGTCCATCGTGTGGGCGGCGCGCCGCGACGCCCACTTCCTGGAAACCGTGCGCGCCATCAAGACCATCAAGTTGATGGTCGGGCAGGAAACGCGGCGCACGCACTGGCTGAACCTGCTGGTGGAGACCATCAACCGGCAGCTCGCCACGCAGAAGCTGGGGCTGATCTTCCGCACCGCGAACGGCGCGCTGCAGGGCCTGTTGATGATCCTGGTGGTGTGGCTGGCCGCGCAGAAGGTGCTGGACCAGGCGCTGAGCGTGGGCGCCATGCTGGCCTTCATCGCCTACAAGGACCAGTTCACCCGGCGGGTCAGCGCGCTGATCGACCGCGGCGTGGAGCTGCGCATGCTGCGCCTGCACAGCGAGCGCCTGGCCGACATCGTGCTGACCGAGCCCGAACCCAGCGCAGACCATGCCTTGCGCGCCACGGGCACCAGCGGCGAAGCGTCGGTCACGCTCAAGCAGGTGCGCTTCCGCTACGGCGAGAACGAACCCTGGATCCTGGACGGCATCGACCTGCACATCGACGCCGGTGACTCGGTGGCCATCGTGGGCCAATCCGGCTGCGGCAAGACGACCTTGCTGAAGGTGATGAGCAGCCTGCTGCAGCCGAGCAGCGGCGAGGTGCTGATCGGCGGCGAACCGCTGTCGCACCAGAACCTGGACCAATTCCGCCAGTCGATCGGCGTGGTGATGCAGGACGACCAGCTGCTGGCCGGCAGCGTGGCCGACAACATCTGCTTCTTCGCCACCCAGCCCGACCGTGCGCTGCTGGAGCAATGCGCGCGCATGGCCGCCATCCACGACGACATCGCTGCGATGCCGATGGGCTACGAGACCTTGATCGGCGACATGGGCTCGTCCATGTCGGGCGGACAGAAGCAGCGGCTGCTGCTGGCCCGTGCGCTGTACCGCCGCCCGCGCATCCTGCTGTTGGACGAGGCCACCAGCCACCTCGACATCGCGCTGGAGCAGGCGGTGAACAACGCCATTCGGCAGGCCGACATCACCCGCATCGTGGTGGCGCACCGCCCAGAAACCATCCGCGCGGCCAAACGGGTGGTGATGCTGCACGCCGGCAAGGTGCACAGCGACATCCGCCTGGACGCGGTGCCCGCCGACGCGGCGGTGGCCGGGTCGGCGGCGCCGGAATCCCTGGGTCAGGCCAGCTGAGCGGCCGTCGCCGAGCGGGGCGCCAGACCGGGCGTCCATTCGCGCGTCAGACCGCGCCGCCGTCGTCGCAGCCGCCACCGCAGTCCCGGCCTTTGTGGGGCGGCGTCTTGCCGCCACCGACGAGGCCTTCGCCCCCACTGGCGTTCGGTTCTGGGCCACCGGGTGATGCCCGACCGCCCGAGGACAGGCCGAATCAGCGGGTTGGCGTGGCGGCGGGCGGCCGGAACGCGAGACACGGGTCCTCGCGCTCGGCGGGCGCCGTGGTGACGACCGCATCGAAGCTGCCAGCGGCCCAGCGCTCGGTCGACTCGATGAAGCCCACGCTGAAAGCGCGCGCACGCCACGGCGCCGCGAGCCACAGCGGCACGCCAAGGTCGCGGCGCACATGGCCATTGCCCGCGAGCAAGACCACGCCCTGCGTCGGCGACTCGGCGGCGGCTCGGGCCACGACGGCGGCCATCACGGCGTCGCGGGCCTGCTGGGCCCGCGCCATGGCCGGCCAGGCCTTGGCCGGCAAGGCGCCACAGTGACCGCGGTCGATCTCCCGCTCGTGCTCGGCCTGAACGGCCGCCGGCAGGCTGCGGTCCAGGCCCAAGGCGGCCAGCTCGTCGGGCTGAAACACCGCCGCCAGGCCGCCACGCACCAGTTTGCGCGTGTCGTCCATCGACAGGTTGGCGGCCCGCAGCGGCAGGCCGGCGTCGAGCACGAAGGCCAGCAGCGGGCGGTAAAGGTCCCAGTCCCAGCCACCGGGGCCGCCCGAGGCCTGGTCGATCAGGTGCTGGGCGTCATTGGGGCGCTCGCGGCGGGCGCGGTCCAGGTCGGCCTGGCGTTCGCGGTCGAATTGCTCCATCGCCACGGTGGGGCGCCAGCCGGCCTGCACCGCGCGCTGCAACACCGCCAGCCGCTGCTGGTGGTGCAGCGGGTTGTCGTGGACTTCGCCCAGCAGGGCGACGGTGTTGCCGCTCAGGCGGGGCAGCCAGGGCGGCATCGGCGCGGCCGGCGGCGGGTTGGTGGTGGCCGCCGTGGCCGTCCGCCACGCGACCAGGCCGACCCAGGCCGATGTCACCCTGCTCAAGGTGACGCCCGCCGCGCCCACCGCCATGCCGCCGGCGCCCAAGCCACGCAAGGCCTGGCGGCGGCCCGCCTCGGGTGTCGGGGGCCTTTGCCCACCGGCCGGCGGCGGCGACCGGGTCACGTCAGCGGCCCGCCTCGGGCAACTCGATCTTGACTTCGAGCACCTCGAGGTTGTCCTGCTTCTCCAGGCTCACCTTGATGTCGTCGGGGTTGATAGACACGTACTTGGAAATCACCGCCACCAGTTCGCGCTGCAGCTGCGGCAGGTAGTCGGGCTGGGCACTGCGGGTGCTGCTGCGTTCATGGGCCAGGATGATCTGCAAGCGCTCCTTGGCGACGCTGGCAGACTTCTTCTTTTCACCCAGCAGGAAGGAAAGCAGGGACATGCGGTTCACCTCCCGCCAAACAGGCGCTTGAAGAAGCCCGGCTTCACCGCGTCGGTGAAGCGCATCGGCCGGTCTTCACCCAGAAAGCGGGCGACCAGGTCCTTGTAGGCCTCGGACACGTCCGCGCCCTCCTGGTGGATGGCCGGCACGCCCTGGTTGGACGCCTGCAGCACCGCTTCCGATTCGGGGATCACCCCGATCAGCGGGATGCGCAGGATTTCCTGGATGTCGGTCAGCGAGAGCATCTGCCCGTCCTCGACGCGCAGCGGGTTGTAGCGGGTGATCAGCAGGTGCTCCTTGACGGGCTCGGGGCCTTCGACCGCGCGCCGGGTCTTCGAGCTGAGCATGCCCAGGATGCGGTCCGAGTCGCGCACGCTGGACACCTCGGGGTTGGTCACCACCAGCGCTTCGTCGGCGAAATGCATGGCCAGCAGGGCCCCGCTCTCGATGCCCGCTGGCGAGTCGCAGACGATGTACTCGAAGCCCATGTCGGCGAGGTCCTTGAGGATCTTCTCGACGCCGTCCTTGGTCAGGGCGTCCTTGTCGCGGGTTTGCGAGGCGGGCAGCACGAACAGCTTGTCGACCTGCTTGTCCTTGATCAGCGTCTGGTTGAGGTTGGCCTCGCCGTTGATGACGTTGATCAGGTCGTAGACCACGCGGCGCTCGCAGCCCATGATCAGGTCGAGGTTGCGCAGGCCGACGTCGAAGTCGATCACCGCGGTCTTGAAGCCGCGCAGCGCCAGGCCGGACGCGAAGCTGGCGCTGGTGGTGGTCTTGCCCACCCCGCCCTTGCCAGAGGTCACGACAACGATTCGGGCCATGGGTGCAGGTCCTTTCAAAAATGTTCTTGTTCGAGGATCGACCGGGCGGGCGGTGCACAGGCACGCGGTTCGCCCGGCCCGGGGGTCACAGCTTCAAGGGCTCCATCACCAGCTTGTCGCCGTCCAGACGGACCTGGGCGGCCTTGCCGCGCACCTCGTCGGGCAGCGGGTTCTCGGCGGTGCGGTAGGTGCCGGCGATGGCAATGAGTTCGGGCTCCAGGCAGGTGCTGAAGATGCGCGCCTGCGCGTTGCCACGCGCCCCGGCGATCGCCTTGCCGCGCAGCGGCGCGTAAACATGGATGCTGCCGTCGGCGATCAATTCGGCGCCCACGTTGACCACCGCGAGCACCACCAGGTCGCCACCCTTGGCGTAGACCTGCTGGCCCGAGCGCATCGGGCGGTCGACCACGGTCAGTGGGCCCGGCGAATGAACCTCGCGGACGACGTCGCGCACCACCTCATGAACCACCTCCCGCACCACCTCGCGCGCCGGTGGCTCGGCGCGGGGCGGCTCGGGCAGCGCGGCGTCGTCGTCGGCCTCGCTCAGGCCGGCAGCCAGCGCCGCGTCGCGCTGCGCTGCATTGCCGCCGCGCACGGCGACCGGTCGCATGCGATGGGCCCGCAACAGCACGCACAGGGCCTCGAAATCGATGGGCTCGGCGGCATCCGCCACCGTGCTCAGGTCGATCAGAACGGGGTCGTTGCTGAAGAAGTTCGGGGTGTCGCCGAGCCGGGCCTGCAGTTCGCGCCGCAGGTCGGCGAGATCGGTGCTTTTCAGCACCAGCGCCACCAGTGGCAGCGTGGCGCTCTTCAGGTCGAAGATCGGCGGGGCGCTCCCCTTTGGAGCCAGGGCCATGGGCGGTTCGTCCGTGAAAAGCCGGATTCTACGGTTCGGCCTCACGGCATGGCCCGGAACGCACCGACCAGCGCCCCGGAGACGCGACGCGCCTACTTGGCGATCTCGATCAGCTCGACCTCGAAATTCAGCGTCGCGTTCGGCGGGATCACCCCGCCACCCGCCCCGCGCTCGCCGTAGGCGATGCCCGGCGGGCAAGTCAGCCGCGCCTTGCCGCCCGGCTTCATGCGCTGCACGCCCTCCGTCCAGCAGGGGATCACGCCGCTGAGCGGAAAGGTGGCGGGGCGGCCGCGGCTGTAGCTGCTGTCGAATTCCTTGCCGCCGGGCAGCGTGCCGCGGTAGTGCACCGTCACCCGGTCGCTCGCCTTGGGGCTGTCGCCGGCGCCCTCCTTGAGGCTCTCGTAGGTCAGGCCACTGGGGGTGGTCACGGGCGCCGCGGCCAGCGGGCCGCTGAGGCCGGCCAGCAGGGCAAGCGCGAGCGAGACGGCCGCGGCATGGGCACGGGAAAGGGCGGCGGCACGGGCAGGAACAAACGTCGAACAGCGACGGGCGACAACGGGCATGGCGACAACCTCGAACGGTGCAAACAGGGCGCCGATGATCGCCGCATTTCGGGCGCGGGCGCAACGCCGGGCGCCATTGACCGAGCGCACCGACGGCCTTGAGGGCCTTTGGTAGAGTGCCCGGGCACCGTGCTGTGACACCACGCAAGGCCCTTCCAGCGCCCAGGAGATCGATGACCGCACCCCCGCAGACCCCCACCCGGACCGGGCACGCCACCGACTCGGTGCTGGACGTCCCGCAGGAACAGGACCGCATCACCCGCGCGATGCGGCGAGAACGCCCCGCCACCGACGTCCGCGAAGTGCCGGAACAAGTGCTGCAGAGCTACTGCGACGCACTGACCTCGATGGCCCCGCGGATCGCGCTGGCCTGGACCTGGTTCGGCCAACCCGACGCCTGCGAGGTGCGCCCGCAGATCGTGGCCGGCCGCGCCGCTCCCTATGCCCGCGCGCTGCGCATCGAGCGCAACTGGCTCACCGCGCGCGGCCCGGTGTTCCAGGCCATCGACGGCCGCGGCTCGCAGATCTACAGCGTCTCGCCATGGTCCGTTTACGGGCCGTGGCGCGACGTGGCGCGCCAGCACGGCATCCGCAGCGCGATCGCCCTTCGACTGATGTCCAACGTGGACGAGCGGCGCGGCGTGCTGGTGCTGTACTCCGACACCGAACGCTATTTCAGCTTCCTGGGCGAGGGGCTGTTCCGCTCGATGGCCGAGCTGTTCAGCCTGGTGCTGAGCAACGAGACGGGCCGCTGAGGCATGGCGCCCACCGCCTGGTTCGATGGCTTCGACCGCGTTCGGCTTGAGGTGCCGGGCGGCACCGTGGCCGCCCGCGTGGGCGGCCCGGCCGATGCACCGCCGCTGATGCTGGTGCACGGCTTTCCACAAACCCATGCGATGTGGCACCGGGTGGCCCAGGCCCTGTCGAACCGGCACCGGCTGGTGTTGCCGGACCTGCGTGGCCACGGCGACGCCGACCACCCGCCGGGCGACGCCGACCACGCCAACTACAGCAAGCGGACGCAGGCCGCCTTGCTGGTGGGCTTGATGGCCGCGCTGGGCCACGCGCGCTTTGGCCTGGTGGGCCACGACCGCGGTGCCCGCGTTGCCCACCGGCTGGCACTCGACCACCCGGGTGCGGTCAGCCGGCTGGCGCTGATCGACATCGCCCCCACGCTGGACATGTACGCCGCCACCGACCAGCGCTTCGCCACCGCCTACTACCACTGGTTCCACCTGATCCAGCCCCAACCGTTGCCCGAACGCATGATCGGCGGCGACCCCATCGGCTACCTGCATGCCAAGCTGGGGGGGTGGGGCAGCCGCGGGCTGGCCCACATCGAACCCGAGGCGCTGGCGGCCTACGAGGCCAGCTTCGCGCGGCCGGCGGCCATCCACGGCGCCTGCGAGGACTACCGCGCCTCGGCCGGCATCGACCTGGACCACGACCGCGCCTCGCGCGCTGCCGGCCAGCGCATCGCCTGCGACGCGCTGGTGATGTGGGGCGAGCGTGGCGTGGTGCACCGGCTGTTCGACCCGGTCGCGCTGTGGCAGGCACAGTGCGAGGCCACGGTGCATCCCATGCCCATGCCGGCCGGGCATTTCATCCCGGAAGAGCTGCCGCACGCCACCGCAGCGGGCTTGGCGGCGTTCTTCAGCGACGCGGACAGCGTGGGCCGATAGTCCGACCGCCGGCGCACCCCGCGCCGGGGACGGCGTTGCCGTGTGGCCCACGGGAATTCCTGTGCGCCATCCGCGGTGGCCGGCACTACGATGACGGACACCCCCGGCCCACGACCGCCCACGACGCCCCCATGCCCACCTGGCTGATCCGACTCAACGAGCAGTTCCCGTTGCGCTACGCCACCTGGCTGGCTTGCGGCATCGGCCTGCTGCTCAGTGCCTTCACCTGGGTGGCCTTCCAGACCGGCGGCTGGCTGCTGCCGGTCTTCCTGTTCCTGGTGCTGCTGGGCCTGCGCGACACCCGCCAGACCCGCCACTCGGTGCTGCGCAACTACCCGGTGATCGGGCACATGCGCTTCTTGTTCGAGTTCATCCGCCCCGAGATCCGCCAATACTTCATCGAATCCGACAGCGACGCCCTGCCCTTCTCGCGACAGCAGCGCTCGCTGGTCTACCAGCGCGCCAAGGGCGATTCCGACAAGCGCCCCTTCGGCACGCAACGCGACGTCGGCGCCAACGGCTACGAGTGGATCAACCACTCGATGCAGCCCACCGACCTGCCCACCCACGACTTCCGCGTGCTGATCGGCGACGGCCTGCCGCAGCCCTACAGCGCCAGCGTGTTCAACATCTCGGCGATGAGCTTCGGCGCGCTCAGCGCCAACGCCATCCTGGCGCTGAACGCGGGCGCCAAGGCCGGCGGATTTGCCCACGACACCGGTGAAGGCAGCATCAGCCGGCACCACCGCGCCAATGGGGGCGACCTGATCTGGGAGATCGGCTCAGGCTACTTCGGCTGCCGCCATGCGGACGGCCGTTTCGACGAAGACCGCTTCGCCGAAAACGCCCGCGACCCGCAGGTCAAGATGATCGAGCTGAAGCTGAGCCAGGGCGCCAAGCCCGGCCACGGCGGGGTGCTGCCCGGGCCCAAAGTGACGCCCGAAATCGCCGAGGCGCGCGGTGTGCCGGTGGGGGTGGACTGCGTGTCCCCCGCCAGCCACAGCGCCTTCGGCACGCCGATCGGCATGATGCAGTTCATCGCCCGGCTGCGCGAGCTGTCCGGCGGCAAGCCCACCGGCTTCAAGCTGTGCATCGGCCACCCGTGGGAATGGTTCGCCCTCGCCAAGGCCATGGTGGCCACCGGCATCACGCCGGATTTCATCGTGGTGGACGGCGCCGAGGGTGGCACCGGCGCGGCGCCGCTAGAATTCACCGACCACGTCGGCGCCCCGCTGCAAGAAGGCCTGCTGCTGGTGCACAACACATTGGTGGGCCTGAACCTGCGCGCGAAGGTCAAGATCGGCTGCGCCGGCAAGGTGGTCAGCGCCTTCGACATCGCGCGGATGATGGCGCTGGGCGCGGACTGGTGCAATTCCGCGCGCGGCTTCATGTTCGCGCTGGGCTGCATCCAGGCGCAAAGCTGCCACACCGGCCACTGCCCGACCGGCGTCACCACGCAGGACCCGGCCCGCCAGCAGGCGCTCGTGGTGCCCACCAAAGCCCTGCGCGTGGAGCACTACCACGCCAACACGCTGAAAGCCCTGAAGGAGTTGGTGCAGGCGGCGGGCCTGCAGCACCCGGGGCAGATCACCGCCTCGCACATCGTGCGGCGCCACAGCGATGGCGGCGTCAAACTGCTCGCCAACCTGCTGCCCTTCGTCAAGCCGGGGGCGTTGCTGGGGGGTGAGTTGCCAAACCAGGTGTTTCGCTACTACTGGCCGATGGCCCAAGCCGAAAGCTTCGCGGTGGCCGACCCGGGTCACACGCCCGCGTGAACACCGCCGGCACGCCGGCGCAGCGCCGACGCGGGCTGGGGTCAGCGCGTCAGGCCGGCGGGGCGGTGTCGATGAAGCTCTGGCGCGCGTTGAGCTTGACCATCAACTTGGCCAGGTTCGGGTTGCCCGAGCGCCAGTCGATCTGAGGAAAGCGGAAGTCCAGGTAGGCCAGGGCGCAGCCGACCGCGATGTCGGCCAGCGACAGGTGGATGCCGGTGCACCACGGCTTGTCCGCCAGCCCGCGCGACATGGCGGCCACCGCGGCGTGGATCTTCTGCATCTGGCGCTCGACCCAGGCCGGGCTGCGCTGTTCATCGGTGCGGCCCACCCAGGTTTGCTCCAGGCGCGCCAGGATGGCGGCGTCCAGCAGGCCGTCGGCCAGCGCTTCCCAGGTGCGCACTTCGGCGCGCTCGCGGCCTCGGTCGGGAATCAGCTTGCCCACCGGCGACAGGATGTCGACGTACTCGACGATCACCCGGGAGTCGAACAGGGCTTCGCCACCTTCCATCACCAGGCAAGGCACCTTGCCCAATGGGTTGGACTCGAGGATCTTGTCGCTGGCCCAGACGTCTTCCAGCACCAGTTGGAAGTCGAGCTTCTTCTCGGCCAGCACGATGCGCACCTTGCGCACGTAAGGGCTGGTAAGGGAACCGAGGAGTTTCATGAAGGGCCTGATGGGTCAGAAAAACGATGTGAAATTGATTCTAGCGGGGGGTGTGTGGGCCTGACCCGGGCGACTGTCGTGTCCAGTCCACAGAGGATGGGCGCCCCGGCAAGCTCAGTTGCGCAACCGCTGGTGGGGTTTGCGCCAGCAATTCACCACGGCGCATCAC
>CALRPU020000052.1:0-19566 GCA_943370175.1 Hydrogenophaga intermedia
CCAGGCGCTGGCCGTGGGCGTGCTGGCGGTCGGCGCCGGCCTGTTGGCGGGCGTGGCGCTGGGCCTGCTCGCCGCGGCCCGCGGCGGCTGGCTGGACGAGCTGCTGATGCGCGCGGTCGACTTCAGCTTTGCCTTTCCGGCGCTGCTCACGGCGATCATGCTGGCCGCGCTGCAAGGGCCTGGCCTGATGACCTCGGTGGTGGCGATCGCGCTGTACAACCTGCCGCTGTTCGCGCGCATCAGCCGCAACGCGGCGCGCTCGGTGTGGGCGCGCGACCACGTGCTGGCCGCGCGCGCTTGCGGCCTGGGCCCGCTGCGCATCACGCTGCGCCATGTGCTCCCCAACATCGCCAGCGTGTTGATCGTGCAGGCCACCATCCAGTTCGCCACCGCCATCCTCGCCGACGCCGCGCTGAGCTACCTGGGGCTGGGCGTGCAGCCGCCCGCGCCCAGCTGGGGCCGCATGCTCAACGAGGCGCAGGCGCTGATGTTCCAGGCGCCGCTGCTGGCGCTGTGGCCGGGCCTGGCCATCGCCGCCAGCGTGCTGGGCCTGAACCTGCTGGGCGACGGCCTGCGCGACCGGCTGGACCCGCGCCTCGCCCGCGGGCGCGCCTGAGCGGGCCCTTGAACATTCCGTCACAGGGGGGATGCCCAAGCTGAGCAGAATCGGGCGTTCGTTCAACGACCTGCTGGCGCTGTGCTGACCTTTGACCAACAGCAGCATGACGAACTGTTGCTGACCACTTTTGAACGCCGCGTGGGCCGGTTCGTGGCGCAGCGTGCCCTCAGCCCTGCCTTGCAGGCGCTCGCGGCGCGCTCTGCGACCGTGGCCGACCTCTGCCGCGAGCAGCGCTTTCGCACCGCGCGCCTGACCGAACACGACGCCGCGGTCTTGCTCACCTACGCGCTGGCCTGCCGCGCCGACGGCGTGGACCCTGAGCGGGGCATCGAGCGCGCGCAGGCCCAGCCGCAGCCCACCACGGCCATGAAGATCTTCCTGTCGCAGCGGGGGCATGTGCGCTTCACCGACTTCGACCTGCCGCTGGACGACGACTGAGGATGGGCGCCGCCACCGGTTTCTCGCGCGAGAGGAAAGCCACCGACTGCGTGGGGTGCGCCCGGGCCTGCGCCGGCAAGGTGGCGGCCGACAACACGCTGTCGACCGCCGTGGCCCAGCGCGCCGAGGTGCTGGGTGGGCTGGCGGTGCCAGCCCACGGGCCGCCGTCGATGGACCGCCCGGTGATGTACGCCAGCGATTCACCCCCGTGCCGGCAGCGCGCCTACACCATCGGCCCCACGTTGCGGCGCTTCAACCGCTACCGCGAGGCGCTGCCCTATGCGCGCGCCGCGTCCGAGATGAACCAGCTCGGTGACGAGGACGGCAGCGCGCCTGCGACCCGCCACTGCCTGACCCGGCTGTCCGACGACCCGGCCACGCTGTGCCGGCAACTCGGCCTGCCGACCGGCTCGATCCGCGCCGAAGACCTGCGCAACGACGCCACCGGCTACCGCGCCGCCTTGTTTCGAAATGAAGCCAACGGCCGGCTGATCATGGTCTCGCGCGACACCCAGCCCAACAGCCTGGTGGACTGGCAGACCAACACCCGCAACGGCGACGGCCTGGACACCGACCAGTACAAGGCCGCCCGCAAGCTCGCCGGCTTGCTCGACGCCCACGACGTGCGCTTCGACCTGGCCGGTTACTCCAAGGGCGGCGGCCTGGCGCAGGAGGCGGGGCTCGTCAACCCGGACGCCCGCGTCTATGTGTTCAACTCCGCCGGCCTGCACCCGGCTTCGCTGGCGCGCACCGGCGCCACCGACTTCAAGCGCCTGGCCCAGCGCACCCAGGCCTTCAACGCCGAGAACGAGTTCCTGACCTTCATGAACAACACCAGCGAGCCGGACCGCGTGCTGGCCAACGCGCAGTTCCTGCGCACCGAGCTGGCCGGCGAGGGCCGCGGCATCAACCCCATTCAGCTGAAGTACCGCAGCCCAGCCCAGAGCGACGCGGACGACGACCCGCGCTTTGCCATCGACCGCGCGCGCTACCTGGGCGAGCTGGACCGCAAGATCGCGCAGATGCGCGCCGACGTGGCGGCCGGGCGGCCGATGGCCGGCTTTCCGCCAGTGCATGCCGACATGAAGGAAGTGGTGCACCAAAGCGGCAGCACCGTGGCCAACCTGCTGGGCGCCAAGTCCGACCGCGCGACGCTGGGCAAACTGGCCCAGCACAAGATGGACCGCGTGCTGGACCCGATGGTCGACAGCGTGGCCGCGGACCGCCAGGTCTTGAAGGATTTTCTGGCGTCATGTGGATGATCAAGCGCCCCGAGCAGCGCGCCGATGGCGCCCCACGCGCCGCCACCGCGCCGGGCAACCCGGTCGGTGCCGCGTCGGCCCGGGCCCGCCCGGGCCTTGCGCTGGCGGCCATGCTGGCACTCTGCCTGGCGTGCTCGGGCAATGCAGGAGGACAGATGAGCACTGAGTTTTTTCCCAAGGGCCCGGCCGCGCGGCTGGAGGCCGCGATCCGCGCCGACGACGCGGGCGGCGTCAACGCCGCGCTGGCCGCCGGCGTCGACGTCAACCTGCGCGGCGTCAGCGAAGTCACCCCGCTGATGCTGGCCGTGGACGCGCAGCGCCCGGCCGCGGTGGCCGCCTTGCTGGCGCGTGGCGCGCAGCCCAACCTGGTGGCCGCCGACGGCCGCAGCGCCATCAGCCTGGCGGTCGACAACTACCGCAGTGCGCCCGCCATCCTGCAGGCGCTGATTGCCGCTGGCGGCAACCCCAACGCGCGGCGCGCCGATGGCGACCCGGTGCTGATGCGCTTCGTCAACGACCGCCACTGCGAGGCCATCCGCTGGATGAAGTCCCAGGGCGCCAACCTGGAGCTGCGCACCCGCGCCGGCGATGCGCTGGTGACCGACGCGGCCGTGGCCGGCGATTGGGACGTGGTGTGGTGCCTGCTGGAACTGGGCGCCGACCCCGACCCGCCCGGCGCGCGACTGAGCCTGGCGCGGCTGCTGAAGTCGCGCACGCCGGCGCCGGACTCGCCGATCTACGCCCACAAGCAGCGCGTGTGGGCGTGGCTGAACGAACGGGGTGCGACGCTGCCGCCGCTGTCGCCATGAGCCTCGGTCGCGGCGGTGCCTTGAGGGCCTGAGCGCCGGCAGGCCGTCATGCGGGGCCCGCCGTGGCGGTGATGAGCGGTGGCACCGTCTGGGCCAGGTGGTCGTACACCCGCCGCACCAGCGCGTTGCCGCGGATTTCGCGGTGCACCGCCAGCCAGCACGGCAGCGAAGGAATCGGCAAGTCGGGCAGCACGCGCTGCACCCCGGGCCAGTGCCGCACGTTGTAGTGCGCCACAAAGCCAATGCCCGCGCCGCTGGCCAGCAGCCGGCCGTAGGCCACCTGGTCGTCGGTGCGCAGCGCGAAGGCCCCGCGCGGCAGCACCTGGCCCATCGCTGCAAACCCGCGCTCGATGGTGTCGTCGTCGGCATAGCCGATCAGCTCGTGGCGCAACAGGTCGGCGGGCACCCGGGGCGTGCCGGCGCGCGCCAGGTAGCTGCTGTGCGCGTAGGCACCGATGCCGATCTCGCCCAGCTTGCGCGCCACCAGCGAGGCCTGGGCGGGCCGCACCATGCGCAGCGCGATGTCGGCTTCGCGGCGCAGCAGGTTGGTGATCTGGTTGCTGGCCACCAGTTCCAGCTGGATGCCTGGCTCCAGGCGGCGCAACTCGGCCAGCACCGGCGGCAGCAAGTAGGTGGCCGCGACCATGCTGGTGGAAATGCGCACCGTGCCGGTGGCGCGGTTTTGCTCGCCGGCCAGCTTGCGCTGCAGTGCCTCGGCGCCGTCGCGCATTTGTCGGGCAGCGTCGGCGATGGCCAGCGCGGTCGGCGTGGGCACCACGCCGCGCCCGGTGCGTTCGAACAGTGGGGCGCCCAGTTGCGATTCCAGCTCGGCCAGGTGGCGGCTGAGCGTGGGCTGTTGCGCGCGCAGCCGCCGCGCCGCGCCCATCAGGCTGCCGGCCTCCAGCACCGCCAGGAAGCTGCGCACCAGCCGCCAGTCGAAGGGGTCGGCGGTGGTCGACCTTGGTGGGGTTCGCTGGCGGGCGGGCGCGGTGGGGGGTGGTGCGGCCGTTGGTGCGGCGATTGGTGCGGCGATCTTCGTCATGCAAATCAGCATAGCTTGCTTGCCATTTTCGTGAATGGTGCATGGGCGGTGGTGCGCCCACACTGGCGCCATGACCACCCCAACGGAGCCCTTCATGACCGCCCCCACCGTGTTGATCCTGGGCGCCAACGGGCGCTTCGGCCAGGCCGCCACCTTGGCCTTTGCCGCCGCCGGCTGGCGCGTGCTGGCGCAGGCGCGCCGTCCCTTGGCCGGGGCCATGCCGGCGTCCGTCGTTCGCGTCGATGCGCCCTTGTTCGCCACCAGCACGCTGGCCGACCTGGCGCGCGGTGCCAGCGCGCTGGTGCACGCCGTCAACCCGGACTACACCCGCTGGGACACCGACCTGCTGCCCATGGCGCGCGCCGGCATGGACCTGGCCCAGCGGCTGGACGCGCGCTTCATGTTGCCGGGCAATGTCTACAACCACGGTGAGGGCATGCCTGCGTTGATCAGCGAAGACACGCCTCAGCACCCCACCACCCGCAAGGGCGAACTGCGCCGCCAGATCGAGCGGGAACTGGCCGAGCGTGCCGCCGACCCCGTGCGCCCCTTGCGCAGCACCGTGCTGCGCGCGGGCGACTTCTTCGGTGCCGGCACCGGCACCTGGGTGGACCAAGTGGTGGTCAAGGACCTGCGCCACGGCAAGCTGACCTCGCCGGGCCCGCTGGACCTGCCGCACGCCTGGGCCTACCTGCCCGACCTGGCGCAGGCCTTCGTGCGCCTGGCCCAGCGGCCCGCAGCGCCGCGACCCGACCCGACGCTGCCGACGCTCGAGTGCCTGCACTTTGCCGGCCACACGCTGACCAACCGGCAGCTGCTCGACGCCACCGAGTCGGCCGCCCGGCGCCTCGGCCTGGTGGGCGATGCGCCGCTGCGCCGCGGCATGCTGCCTTGGCCGGTGCTGCGCGCCCTGGGCGTGGTGGTGCCGCTGTGGCGCGAGCTGGCGCGCATGAGCTACCTGTGGCGCGTGCCGCACGCGCTGGACGGTCGCCGCCTGCAGCAGGCCATCGGCCCGCTGCCCGCCACGCCGCTCGACCTGGCCCTGCGTCACATCTTGCAGGGCTTGTTCGACCGGCCGCCCGAGCGGGCCGCTGCCGTGCCGACCTGATGCGCCGCGGCGCCGCCGCGGCGATCCACCGCCGCCAGCCGGACCTCGCCCACCTGATGTCGCCCACCGGCGATCGCCCATTCGCCGTCTTGCCGCGTCACCTTTGCACCGCGCCGCCGTTTCAGCGCCCTCAGTCACCGCGCCTCGCTGCGACCTTCCACCCACCCTCCCAACCGTCCAGGAGCTCCCATGTCCACGCTGATCTTCTCCTCGCCCGCGGCTGCGGTGCCTCACACCCCCGCCACATCCGACCCGCCCGCCCAGTCCACCGCACTGCCCGAGCCTGCAGTCGCCCCGCCGCCGCGCCGCGGCACCCGCCCGCTGGCGGCGCTGCTGGTGCTGGAGTCGGTGCTGGCCCTGGCCCCGGTGGCGGTGCTGGGCGCCGCCATCGGCTGGCCGGCGTCGCTGGACTGGCCGGCCGCACGGCAGCTGGCCGCGGTCGCTGCGGCGCCGGGCGGCGTCATGGCGGGGTATGGCCTGTACCTGCTGTACTCGCTGCTGATCCTGCCGCTGATGATCGGCCTGGCCGCGCGCCTGCCCGGCGGCCTGGCCAGCCCGCTGGGCGCCAGCGTGGCGGCTTTCGGCGCGGCGTCCGCCCTGGCCCGTGGCCTGGGCATCCTGCGCTGGCTGACGGTGATGCCCGCCCTGGCCGCCGCGCACGCCAGCGCCGGCCCGACGGAACGTGAGCGCATCGAAGCCCTGTTCACGGCGCTGACGACCTACGGCGGCGGCATCGGCGAGGTGCTGGGCGTGAGCCTGCTGATGGCCCTGTCGTTGGGGCCGCTGTGTGTGGCCGCGCTGCTGGCTCGGCGGGGTGGGGCGCGGGCGGTGCCCTCGGCTGCCGCCACCCGTGCGGTCGCGGCCCGTGCCGGCACGGTGCCGCGCCCGCCCGACGCCCACCGCCCGGGGGCCGTCGGCCCGCTGCCTGCCCCGCTCGCGGCGCCGACCCCGACCATGCCCGTCAGCCTGGCCCTGCTCGGCGTGGTCGTGAGCTTGCTGCTGGCCGGCTTGGCGCTGCCCACCTTCGGCGCGCCGCTGGCGGTGCCGGTGGCGCTGGCCGTCAGCCTGCTGTCGCTTTGGATGCTGTGGCTCGGCTTGTGGCTGTGGCGCCGCGGGTGAGGCGGCGAGGGTGTCGGCGTCGGTGACCGCGACGGACACCGGCGATGCGACTCAAACACGGTGAGAATCCGCGGCGTCGATCCCCCCACGCCGCCCGATGCCCCCTTGCCCCCCGCCGCTGCTCGAGCTTGAGGACCTGCGCGTCGCGCTGCCCACCGCCCACGGCCCGGTCCAGGCGCTGCGCGGTGTCAGCCTGCGGCTGCAGCGTGGCGACACCCTGGGCTTGATCGGCGAGAGCGGCTGCGGCAAGTCGCTGACCGCGCTGGCGCTGATGGGTCTGCTGCCGCCGGGCGCGCGCGTCAGCGGTCGGCTGGATTTCGACGGCCAGCCCTTGATCGGCGCCGACGACGCCACCTGGTGCCGGCTGCGCGGGGCGCGCATCGCCATGGTGTTTCAGGAGCCGATGACCGCGCTGAACCCCTTGCAGCCCATCGGCCGCCAGGTGGGCGAGGCGCTGAGGCTGCACCGTGGCCTGTCCGGTCGCGCTGCCCGCGCCGAGGCGCTGCGCTTGCTGGACCGGGTGCAACTGCCGCAAGCCGCCCAGCGGCTGGACGCCTACCCGCACCAGCTGTCCGGCGGCCAGCGCCAGCGGGTGATGATCGCTGCGGCGCTCAGCTGCCAGCCCGACCTGCTGATCGCCGACGAGCCCACCACCGCGCTGGACGCCACGCTGCAGCAAGACATCCTCGACCTGCTGGCCAAGCTGGTGGCCGATGGCGGCATGGCGATGCTGTTGATCAGCCACGACCTGGCGGTGATGTCGCGCAGCGTTCAGCGCGCCATGGTGATGTACGCCGGGCAGGTGGTGGACAGCGGCCCCACCGCCGCCGTGTTCGACCGCCTGGCCCACCCTTACACGCGCGGCCTGTTTGCTGCGCGCCCGCGGCTGGAGGCACCGCGTGGCCAGCGTTTGGCCACCATCCCAGGCCGCGTGCCGGCGCTGCACGACATGCCGCCCGGTTGCGCTTTTGCCCCGCGCTGTGACCGCGCGCTCGCCGAGTGCCACCGCGACGGGCCGCCGGTTCAGGCGCTGCCGGTGCTTGCGACCGGTGCCATCTGGGAGGCCGCCACACCGCCCACGGCGATGGCGCCGGCCGACCACACCGTGCGTTGCTGGTCCCCGTGGCCGTGCGAGCCCGCCTTGCAACGCGCCGCCGCCCCATGACCACCCCCGCGCCCACCGCCGTGCCCTTGCTCGAAGTGCAACACCTCCGCAAGACCTACGCGCTGCCGCGCCGGCACCTGTGGCAGCCGCCGCCGCACCTGCACGCGGTGGACGGTGTCAGCTTCGCGTTGCAGCGCGGGCGCAGCCTGGGCATCGTCGGTGAGTCGGGCTCGGGCAAGTCCACGCTGGCCCGGCTGGTGATGGCGTTGGAGGCACCCAGTGGCGGCAGCGTGCGCCTGCTGGGTCAGGACCTGCACCGCCTGGGCGCCGCTGCGCTGCGCGCGGCGCGCAAGGACTTTCAGATGGTGTTCCAGGACCCGTTTGGATCGCTCGACCCGCGCGTGCCCATCGGCCGCAGCGTGGCCGAGCCGCTGCACGCCACGCCCGCCGCCCTGACCGGCGACGCACGCGCCCGCGTCGACCACCGCGTGGCCGAGGTGCTGGACGCCGTGGGCCTGCGCGCCAGCGACGCCGCGCGCTACCCGCATGAGTTTTCCGGGGGCCAGCGGCAGCGCATTGCCATCGCGCGGGCCCTGATCACCCGGCCCCAGCTGATCGTGGCCGACGAGCCCGTCAGCGCGCTGGACGTGTCGGTGCAGGCCCAGGTGCTCAACCTGATGCAGGACCTGCGCGAGGCTCATGGCCTGAGCTACTTGCTGATCAGCCACGACCTGGCGGTGGTCAACCACTTGTGCGACGAGGTGGCCGTGATGCAAGCCGGCCGCATCGTCGAGCAAGGCCCGCCCGAGCGCGTGTTCACCGCCCCTCGGCACCCCTGCACCCAGAAGCTGCTGGCCGCCGTGCCGCGCCTGGCAGGCCGTACAGTCGCGCCCACGGCGGCGCCGTCCCCGTGAACGACCCATTGAACCTTGCCGTGCGATGACCCTGTTTCTTTCCCGCCGCCCCTTCCTGATTGCCCTGACCGCCGCCGTGAGCACGGCATGGGCCCTGGGGACCACGCCGACCGCGCAAGCCCAGTCCCGCAAGGACCAGGCCGTGCTGGGCATGGTGCTGGAGCCCACCGGGCTCGACCCCACCAGCGCGCCCGCCGCCGCCATCGGCGAAGTGGTGCACTACAACATCTTTGAAGGCCTCACCAAGATCGGCATGGACGGCAAGGTGGTGCCGCTGCTGGCCGAGAGCTGGGGCGTCGACCCCGACGGCAAGGTCTACACCTTCCGCCTGAAGCGCGGCGTCAAGTTCCAGGACGGCGAGGCCTTCGACGCCAGCGACGTCAAGTTCAGCTTCGAACGCGCCCGTGCCGACGGCAGCACCAACAAGCTGAAGAAGTCGGTGTTCAGCAACCTCAGCCGCATCGACACGCCCGACCCCTACACCGTCATCCTGGTGCTCAACCAGCCCGACGGCAACCTGCTGTTTCGCCTGGGCGAAAACCCAGCCGTCATCCTCGACCCCAAGTCCGCCGCCAACGCGGCCACGCAGCCGGTGGGCACCGGGCCCTACAAGCTGGGCAACTGGGCCAAAGGCTCGTCGATCACCCTCGTCAAGTGGGACGGCCACCGCAACGCGGCCAACGTGGCGCTGAAGCGGGTGCAGTTCCGCTTCATCAACGACCCGGCCGCGCAGGTCACCGCGCTGCTGGCCGGCGACATCGACGGCATGCCGCGCTTTGGCGCGCCGCAAAGCCTGGCCCAGTTCCAGGCCGACAAGCGTTTCAGCGTGGTGGTGGGCGGCACCGAGGGCAAGACGCTGGTGTCCATCAACAACAAGCGCAAGCCCTTTGACGACGTGCGGGTGCGCCGCGCGCTGGCCGCGGCCATCGACCGCAAGGCCATCGTCGACGGGTCGATGGAGGGCTTTGGCGCGCCCATCGGCAGCCACATGGTGCCCAGCGACGCGGGCTACATCGACCTGACCGGCGTCAACCCCTACAACCCCGACAAGGCCCGCGCCCTGCTGAAGGAAGCGGGCGTGACGCTGCCGCTGAACGTCACCCTGACACTGCCGCCGCCGCAGTACGCGCGCAAGGGCGGTGAGATCGTGGCCGCGCAACTGGCCAAGGTGGGCGTCAACGCGAAGATCGAAAACGTGGAATGGGCGCAGTGGCTCAGCGGCGCCTTCAAGGGCAACTTCGACCTGACGATGATCAGCCACGTGGAGCCGCTGGACTTCGACCGCTACGCCGACCCCGCCTACTACTACGGCTACGACAGCAAGGCCTACCGCGAGCTGCTGGCCCGCTACAACGCCAGCGCCGACGCCAAGACCCGCACCCGCCTGCTGGGCGACATCCAACGCCAGCTGGCCAACGACGCGGTCAACGTCTACCTCTACCAGCTGCCCCAGTTCGCCGTGGCGCGCAAAGGCCTGCGCGGGCTGTGGAGCAGCTCGCCGGTGTTTGCCAACGACCTCGCGGCGTTGAGCTGGCAGTAGGGGTGACGGGCATGGGGCCGCGCCACCCAAGGCATCGGCCACCGGGCGTGCTGCCCGCCGTCCGACCCAAGCCCGGCCCGCCTTGCAAGGAGACCCCGTGACCCAGCCCCTGCACCAACTCAGCGCCACCGAGCTGCTGGCCGCCTACCGCGCCGGCACCCTGTCCCCGGTCGAGGTGGTGCGCGACACCCTGGCCCACATCGAAGCCTGCGAGCCGCGCCTGCACGCCACCTACGCGCTGGATGCGGCCGGCGCGCTGGCCCAGGCTCAGGCGTCCGAAGCCCGCTGGCGCGCGGGCGCCCCGCAAGGCCCGCTGGACGGCGTGCCCGCCACCCTCAAGGAAAACATCGCCACCGCCGGCACGCCCGTGCCGCTGGGCACCGCCGCCACCGTGCTCACCCCGGCCCCGCGCGACGCCCCGCCCGCGGCCCGCCTGCGCGAGGCGGGCGCCGTCATCCTGGGCAAGACCACCATGCCCGACTATGGCATGTTGTCCTCGGGTGTGTCCAGCTTTCACCCGCTGACCCGCAACCCCTGGGACCTGAGCAAGAACCCCGGCGGCAGCAGCGCCGGTGCCGCGGCGGCCGCCGCCGCCGGCTACGGGCCGCTGCACGTGGGCACCGACATTGGCGGCTCGGTGCGGCTGCCGGCGGGCTGGTGCGGGGTGTTCGCGTTGAAGCCCAGCGGCGGGCGCATTCCCATCCACCCGCCCTACGCCGGCCGCGTGGCCGGCCCCATGACCCGCACCGTGGCCGACGCCGCGCTGATGATGGGCCCGCTGAGCCGCCCCGACCCGCGCGACGCCACGGCGTTGCCCTGGCAGGACATTCCCTGGCACCAACTGGAGCGCGACCCGCGCGGCCTGCGCATTGGCCTGTGGCTGGACGCCGGCTTCGGCCTGCCCGTCGACCCCGCCGTGCGCCAGGCCGTGGTGGCCGCCGCCCAGGCGTTTGCCGCGGCCGGCGCCCACGTCGACGAGGTGCCGCCCTTCCTGACCCGCGCCATGCTGGACGGCATGGACGACTTCTGGCGCACCCGGTCCTGGCTGGACCTGTCGGCCCTGCCCGACGAGCGCCGCGCCAAAGTGCTGCCCTACATCGTCGACTGGGCGCGGGGCGGGGCCGGCCTGAGCGGCGAACGCGTGTTCCGCGGTTTCAGCCAGATGGCCGCGCTGCGCGACGCCGCCGTGGCCGCCTGCGCGCCCTTCGACTTCGTGCTGTCGCCCACCTCGCCCATCCCGCCCTTTGCGGCCGAGCTGCCCAGCCCCACCAACGACCCCGCCCACCCGCTCGAACACATCGGCTTCACCCTGCCGTTCAACATGAGCGAACAACCCGCCGCCAGCGTCCACGCCGGCCTCACCCCCTCCGGCCTGCCCATCGGCCTGCAGGTCATCGGCCAGCGCCACGACGACCTGGGCGTGTTGCAACTGGCGCGGGCCTGGGAGGTGCTGCGGGGCCAGGCGCCCGATTGGCCGTTTGCCTTGCGGGGGTGAGGAAGGGGCGGGCGGTGTGGCGCAACCGTCACAAGCCGTCCAACGGGCTGAGCACCCCGCGGCCGCCCTTGTTCATCACGTGGGTGTAGATCATGGTGGTGCTGACATCGGCATGGCCCAGCAGGTCTTGCACCGTTCGGATGTCGTAGCCCGACTGCAGCATGTGGGTGGCAAATGAGTGCCGAAGCACGTGCGGCGTGCATGGCTTGTGAATGCCTGCCCGCCGTGCCGCCATGGCCACGGCCTTCTGCACCCCGCTTTCGCCGAGGTGGTGGCGACGTTCCACCCCGCTGCGCGGGTCGATGCTCAGGACGGGGCTGGGGAAGACGTACTGCCACCCCCACTGCCGCCCCGCTTGCGGGTACTTGGCCGCCAGCGCGAAGGGCAGGTGCACGTCGCCGCGCCCCGAAGCCAGGTCGGCCAGGTGGCGCGCCTGGGTGCGTGCGAGCTGCGCCTGCAGCGCTCCCAGCAGGTTTTCGGGCAGCACGGTCATGCGGTCCTTGCCGCCCTTGCCATCGCGCACCGTGATTTCGCGGCGGTGAAACTCAATGTCCTTCACCCGCAGGCGCAAGCCCTCCAGCAAGCGCATGCCCGTGCCATAGAGCAGCGCAACGACCAGGTGCATCTCGCCGCTCAGTTGCAGCAACAAGTCGCGCACTTCCCCCTGCGTGAGCACCACGGGCAAGCGCTGTGAAGACTTCGCCGTCACCACCTCCGTCAGCCAGGGCAGCTTCACCTGCAGCACTTCCTTGTACATGAACAAGATGGCGGACTTGGCCTGGTTTTGAGTGGCGGCGGCCACCTGCCGGTCGCTTGCCAAGTGACTGAGGAATGCGGTGACCTCCGGCGCACCCATGGTCAAAGGGTGGCGCTTGTCGTGATGAAGGATGAAGCGGCGCATCCACTGCACGTAGGCCGACTCGGTGCGCAACGAATAGTGGAGCATGCGCATTCGCGCGCGCGCAGCGGTGAGCAACTTGGGCGGCGGAGCGGCCGTTGGATCTTCTGGCGTGGCAACATTCATCCATCGATTTTTAGTCCTCATATCGTGGATGCGGCTTGCCCACCCATGGGGGAAACTGAACGCTGACAAGCACTTGCGCGGCACCCGCGCCCAGCCCGGCCGCTTTATCACGACGGGGAGGGTGTTGGGGCGTCGGGCTATATCACGTTAGACCCCACCAAACACCGTGAAGCGACTCGATACTCACCGCTCCAAAGAATTCCGACCACTCGTGATGATGGGCGGTGATCTGAACCGGCTTATGGAAATACTTGAGCAGTGCCAAGACGTCCGCTTTGTTGCCGATGACATCGAATTTGACTCCGTAGAAGAGTTTGTTGTCGAGTCCCGAGGAAAGTCGCCGAAGGTGGTGAAAATTACTGCGCGCGAACCGTACTTGTCGATCGATTTCTATCCCACATCGGCAAAACTATACATCGGAAGCAGCGACCTCAAAGCAACAGGCATTTACACACAGCTTGTGTCGAAGATCGAGGAATGTGAAAGACGTCCTAGACTTCTTTACAACTTCTGGTATTTGGTGACTAGTACTTGGGGGATTCAGCTCTTTTTTGCGTTGCCATATATCAAGCCATACAGTTACCTTGAGATATGGGTTATTTTGGCAAACTTGATTTGGTTACTTCGTGTCGGCTTTATACATGTACGTCGGTTTGCATTTGTTCAACCAATAGCTGCGCAGGATCCTCGTACATTTTGGCAGCGCAATTCTGACAGTACAGTCGTAGCGATATTCTCTGCGCTATTAGGTGCTCTGGGCGGCGCCGCGGCGACAAAAGTTGCTGATCGCATTTGGCCTGCACCTCAATCAGCGTCTGCTGACGTTCAGATACCAGCTGCTGCTAGCGCACCCTCTTCGGCGGCCAGCTCCCCTCTCTCAACGCAAAGACCGTAGCAGTGAGGTCTCTCAAGAAACTCCTCCTAACTAGTTGATCCGCAATGAAGTTTTCAGGCGGTCTGCTCAGTCGCGACGAGCCGCATGCCCATCTTCTGGGCTCGCTGGGAGAGGTTGTGCAGCACGCGTTCGCGGTATCGCTGTTCGTAGTACTCCTGGCCTTGGTCGGTGTATTCCTCGCCCTTGGTGAGCATCGTGTAGATCAGGCGCGCCAACTTGTGGGCGGCAGCGGTCACGGCCTTGGGTTTGTCCATGCGCGCTGACAGCCGCCTGAAGTACGCGCCCAGGGCGGACTGGCTGCTGCGCAGCGCGGCCGCTGCCAAGCGCAGCGCCTGGGCTGCCCGGTTGGCACACCGCTTGGTCTTGCCACTGATCGTTTTGCCCCCGGTGATCTTGGTGCCAGGGCACAAGCCCAGCCAGCAGGTGAAGTGCTTGACCGAGGGGAAGCGCGACATGTCCGTGCCCGTCTCGCTGACCACCGCCAGCGCTGTGGTCACGTCGATGCCGTCGATGCGCGTGAGGTCCACGCCGCACACGCGTAACAGCATCGTGCGCAGATCGAACTTCGGCGCATTGCGGGCGCGGCCGCGCTTCTTGCCCTTGGCAGGGTCACCGTCGTGAACCTGCAGCAGCGTCAACTGCGATTCGATCTTCTGGTCGACCTCGGCGAGCTGCGTGCCCACGAAGTCAAAGGCAGCCAGCGCCTGCTTCAGCGCAAACAGGTGCTCGCATCGCCAGTGACCCTGCAGGCTCTTGGCGATCTCGTCCTCGCTGGCGCGGATGCGCACGTTCTTCAGCGCGGCCAGCACCTGGCCATCGCGTTCACCGGCGACGATGGCGCGCAGGATCTTCTGCCCCGTCTCGCCCACCACATCGGCGATGACGTTGGCGAGTTGGATGTTCATCTGCGTGAGCGCCTTCTGCATGTGCTGCACATGCCGGCCCTGGCTGCGCAGCAACATGCCGCGCTGGCGCCACAGCGCGCGCAACACACACACCTGGTCGGCCGGGCGGAAGGCGCCGCGCAGCAGGCCGTAGGTCAACAACTGCTGCAGCCACTGACAGTCCAGCACGTCGGACTTGCGGCCCGAGACGTTCTTGACGTGCCGGGCATTGACCAGCAGCACGGTGAAGCCGCGCGACTCCAGCAGCTCGTACAGCGGGATCCAGTACACCCCGGTGGACTCCATCGCCACCGTGTCGACACGGCAGGCGGTCAACCAATCTGCGATGCCTTTGAGGTCGATGGTGAAACTGCTGAACTCGCGCACCGGCTCATCGTCACGGTCCGGGGGCACGGCCACGTAGTGGGCCGCGCTGCCGATGTCGATGCCGGCGGCGTTGGGGTGAGTGATCGTCAGGGCCGCCCGGCTGGCGCCGGGCTTGAGGCTGACGCAGGGTTTGCGCTGTGCCATGGCTTGCTCCATCATCGAGTTTGGAAGGTGGCGCCGCACCGGGTACGTCGTCATGCTCACTCTCTCAAACGGGATATCGCCGCAGCAGCTGTGAACTGCCGCAGCGATTCACCAATGTCGATGACGCAACCCAGGACCACGCTAACCCGCGGGCAGTACGCACCATTGCCAAATCGGTCTTGCGCGGCACCACCTTCCACCTTGCCACAGGCGTGCGGTCGTCGCCACTGCACAGAGTTTCTGAGGCGCGATTTGCGGCAGCGGGCCGATTACTTCGCTAACCATTCGTTCAACCGGAAGCCGTAAAGCATCCAACCGTTTGGGCCTCCATTTCATTCTGCTCGAAACGACGCCACGCCCCACGGTTTCGGTTGGCTCGGACGTTAGGCCGCATACCCATGAATCCTCCGCTGCTTGAACTGCGTTTCAAGCCAGACACAGATGGCACCGGCGAACTGGTTGCACAGGTGCGCCGTGGCGACTACGCGGGCGTGGGGTCGGCATGGTTTCATTGCACCGAGATTCAAGCGTTTGGCCGCTTGCTTGCAACGACATTTCCTATGCCACCCAACACGGAAATCACGTTGCAGGGAGGCTACTGGCGTGATGGAGCCGATCCGCCCGAACTGCAGGAAGTCCTGCTAAGGCTTCAGGTGTACCCAGTCGGCGCGATGGGTTCGATTGGCGTACGGGTCGAGGTCATGGATGGTTACTTCGGCGTCCAACGAAAGGAAAGCCGGGCCAAGTTGTCTCTTGAATTGCTCACCGACTACGAATCGATCAAGGCTTTTGGTGAAAGCGCGGCACGACTCGTCAATGCGCCAGAATTGACGGCCAGGCTCGTGGCGAATGCGGCCTGACCATTCGCTCAACCGGAGCCATCGCGGTGTGTGGCTCACTCCAACTTGAGGCCCCACCAGATGCCATGCCGCCGAAGAAGTTTTCTTCTCGCCACCACGGTTGTTCTTGGTGGATGCGCGACTCCAAAGACCTTCAGTCCGAAGGACTTGCCACCCATCGTGCCTCTCCAAGATGCACCTCCAGGCAAAGCAATCGTCTACTTGCTGCGCGCACCCCACGACAAGTCGACACTTCCGGTGTATTTCGATGCCAAGAAGGTTGCTGTGCTCGGGCCGGCGACCTACACCCTTACTGTGGTTGCGCCTGGGTCCTATCAAATTGCATCTTCACCGATGGGCCGCTCAGAATCCATGCCTGCTTCAAGTCTTGCAGTCAAAGCCGGTGAACGAAGATTCCTTTATGTGTCCGCTCCTACCAGCCGAAGCATGAAGACATCATTCATGTACTTGCCCAAGGTTGGCGTTGTCCCGCTCGTCGTTCCAAGCGACGGACCCGAAGGCGCCAAGACCTGGAAGGAATGCAGCGAACTCGATGCGCAAGGGTTCATTTCAATCAGTCGACCCACACAGCCTGAGCCAGGTGCGGTTTAACCCATCGTTCAACCGGAAGCGGCGGCATGCCCCGATGCGCCGGGCACCTCGCATGTTGGTCATCACGCAGAGATTCGATCCATGACAAATCAGCTTCTTCGCAGTCAACCCGACGGGGAACTGGGCAGGCCGGTCTCTGTGGCGCTCGGCACAGCAAGTGTTGCGATTTGCGCCGCGGCCTGGGTTCTGGTTTGGCGGGCTTTGCCGCGCGAAGCTCTGCTGGCACAGCTGGCGCTGCCACTGTTGGTCGTGGGTGCCGGTCCGGGCCTGTTTCATGCATTCAAGCTCGCTGTCAAGACCTACCAAGGTGGTCAAGTGCAAGTTGAGCGCGAAAATCAAGCGGTCGAGAGGTGAGTTCTGAACATTCGTTCAACCGAACGCAGTGGGGCATGCGGCCGTTTGAGCCTCCCTTTCAAGCTGGCCCCCACGTCGCCATACCCCACTGATCCGGCCAACGCGAAGCCCCGGTGGCCCACGGCGTCAACGCACGGGCAACTCGGCCAATGCACGGGCCGTCAGTTGGTGCTCAGCGGTCCATTCGCCGGCTTCATCAAGGATTGGTTGGAAGCCAGGATGCGCGATGGCATGGCACTGCAGCATGTCCCCGGTTTCTTGGGTTCGCCCGTTCAGTGACGGATGACGATCTGAGTGATTCCACGGCGCTTTCACGGGTGCCTGCTGCGGCATGGTCCATTCCTTCATTCTGGTCAAGGCGCCGCCAGGCCCCACGGCGCCGTTGAACTTGAGACCCAGACCGTGCAAGTGAAGACTTTGCAGTTCATCGGCCCGTCGACGTCCTCTTCGGCCCACGTTGAAAGGATCTTGCGCTCCCTGCCTCAGTGGTTTGGCATCGAAGCGTCGTTGCGGCAGTACGTCAGCGACTCAGCGCGCCATCCCACGTTCGTTGCCATCGCCGATGAGCCGGTGGCGTTCATGACCGTTCGCCAGCAGTTCCCTCGGTCCTGGGAGCTGCACTGCATCGCCGTCGAGGCGGCTCACCGCGACAAGGGCATTGGGCGATTGCTGCATCGGCACGTCGAGGCGTGGCTTGCCGAGCGGCAGGTCGACGTGTTGCAAGTCAAGACGCTGGCGCCTTCCCACCCCAGCGCGGAGTACGCCTTGACAAGGGGCTTTTATGAGCACCTGGGCTACTGTCCCGTCGAGGTGTTTCCGCAGCTTTGGGGGGACCACCTGCCCGTCTTGCAGCTCGTCAAGTGGGTGGGGGCCCAAGCGGTGCGGCCTGACCCGGCGCAGGGGCGGTCCCCGTCGTCCAGCGACGGCACAGGCCAGGTTGGCCTTGAGCGCGATCAACGCCAATGACCGGAACGATCACGGTGTTCTCCATTCACACACTTCCGCCGCCTTGTGAAGGTCCTTGAATGCAAAACCCAGCGCCCCGCTACGCTTGCCCCCAATGCGGCTTTGCCGTCTTCAACCGACGCGTCAAGTCCTGCGAGTCCTGCCACGCCGCCTTGCCTGAAAGCATGCTGTTCAGCCCGGCGGATCTGGATCGGCTGGCGCAGGATGCGGCGGCCATTGCCAAGCTCAGGGCCGAGATGGCCCGCGACGCCGAGGCCGATGCAAAGGCCCTGCGGCACCGCGGCTCGGGCCTCATTGGCCCGTTGGACGTCTGATGGCGTCGGGCGCAGGCGCCCGGCCCGTGGCGAGCCAGCGCCCAGGCGCGCGGATCGGCCCCCTGGACCGGCCGGACGCTGCACGTTAGATTCGACACCCAGCGCGTGCCCCACCCGGGATCGGTCGTTGCCAGCGCGCCCCCCACCGATCTTCACGACCAGCCGAACTCACCGACCATGCCACCCACCGTGCCATTCCCCATCGAAGGGGGCTGCGACTGCCGGGCCGTTCGCTACCGGTTGATGTCGGCGCCACTGGTGGTGCACTGTTGCCACTGTCGGTGGTGTCAGCGTGAGTCGGGGTCGTCCTTTGCGTTGAACGCGATGATTGAATCGGACCGGGTGGTGAGCCTGGGGGTGTCGCCCGAGCGGGTGCACACGCCGTCCGACAGCGGGTTCGGGCAGCAGGTGGCGCGGTGCCCGCACTGCAAGCTGGCCGTCTGGAGCCACTATGCCGGGTCGGGCCCGGTCGTGAGCTTTGTGCGGGTGGGGTCGCTCGATCAACCCGACTTGCTGCCGCCAGACGTGCACATTTTCACGGCGTCCAAACAGCCATGGGTCGTCTTGCCCGAGGGCGCCCGGGCCTTTGCCGAGTACTACGACCGAGACACAGTGTGGTCCGCGCCCAGCCTGGCGCGCCGCGCGGCGCTGCAGCCGCGCATCGAGGCCCACCAGGCGCAGCAGCAGGCGTCGGGTTGACCCGCGCCGCGCCCGACCTCTTCACTGCGCAGGCGCCCCCATGTTTGATCACGTGAAATTCGGCGTCAGCGATTACGAGGCGAGCAAGGCGTTTTTCACCGCGGCGCTCGCGCCCCTCGGCCTCACGGTGGGTGGCGAAGGCGCGCCGGCGCATGGCATCGAGCTGTGCTTGCGGCACGGGGCGTCCCTGTGCTTGTTCCTGTCGGGTGAGAAGCCCGCACCCCTTCACCTCGCCTTCGTGGCCGAAACCCGGGGCGAAGTCGACGCGTTCTACCAAGCTGCGTTGGCGGCGGGGGGTCAAGACCACGGCGCGCCGGGCCTGCGGCCGCACTACCACGCCAACTACTACGCGGCATTTGTGCTGGGGCCGGATGGTCACAACATCGAGGCCGTTTGTCATGCGGGCCACGGGGGGTGATGCCGACCACGGGGTCGTGCCCACGCGCGCCACGGGGCCGATGAGGACGCCGCGTCTTCTCGTGCCGCACGGGTCGACCGCCCATCCCCATCCGCACGGGCTCACCCGGCGGCCCGGCATCGTGGCGGCGTTCATGGCCGCCATCGCCACCCTGCTCGCGCTGGCCGGCTGCGCCGCGTCGGCGCCGCCGTCCGTGGTTGTTTCAGGCGCGACGGTCTTGATCCAAGGGCCGATCACCGAGGCCACGGCCGTGGCGTTCCAACGGGCGGTGGGCCGCGGGGAGGTGTCTCGGGTGTTGCTCGCGTCCGGGGGCGGGCTGGTGGAGTCGGCCCTCGCCATCGCCACCGAAATTCGCAACCGCCGCCTCGACGTTGAAGTCATCGGCAACTGCTTTTCGTCCTGCGCCAACTACCTCTTTCCAGCCGGCGCCACGAAGACGATCTCTGGGCCTGGCGTGGTGGCCTGGCACGGCAACATGGGTCACCTGTTGCATTTGCACGCCTCGGGGGAGAGGCCGCTGGAGACCACGCCATTGGCGGCGGTGCAGCGCCTGGCCCAGATGGAGAACGAGTTTTTCGA
>CALRPU020000053.1:0-19502 GCA_943370175.1 Hydrogenophaga intermedia
GGCTCGTCCAGCAGCAAGGCGGTGGGGTCATTGACCAAGGCGCGGGCCAGCGCCGTGCGCTGGCGCTGGCCGCCCGACAACTGGTGCGGGTAGTGGCTGGCCACCGCCTGCAGCTGGAACTGCTCGATCCACCGTTCGGCGCGCGGGTCGGTGCCGCGCCCGCGCCGCGCGCGCAGCGGGTTGCGCCAGCCCTGGTGCAGCGCGAAAGCGATGTTTTGCTGCACGGTCAGGTGCGGGAACAGCGCGTAGTCCTGGAACACAAAGCCCACGCGCCGGTCTTGTGGGCTCAGCTGCAGATCCTTCGCCAGGTTGCACAGCTCGCGCCCGGCGATGCGCACGTGGCCGCGGTCCGGCCGGCTGATGCCGGCGATCATGCGCAGCGTCTGCGTCTTGCCCGAACCCGACGGGCCGAACAGCACCACCCGCCGCGCCGCGCTGCAGAAGCGCACGTCCAGCAAAAAGCGGCTGCTGCCGTGGCGCAGGTGCTTGATGAGGGCGAGGTCCCAGACGAGCATCGCCTCAGGCCCGCTGCATCACGCGGCCAGGCAGCAGGCGACCGGCGCTCAGCAGCACGGCGACGCAGGTCAGCGAGGTGATGGCCACCAGGAAGTTGGCGGTGTCGTCCTGCCCGGCCTGCACCGCCTCGTACACCGCGATCGACAGCGTCTGCGTCTTGCCGGCGATGCTGCCGGCCACCATCAGCGTGGCACCGAACTCGCCCAGCGCCCGCGCGAACGACAGCAGCAACCCGGCCAGGATGCCCCGCCACGCCAGCGGCAGCGACACGCGAAAGAACACGCCCCACTCGCTGACGCCCAAGGTGCGGGCGGCGTCCTCGAACTGCGGGTCGACGTTCTCGAAGGCGGCGCGGGCCGCCTTGAACACCAGCGGAAACGACACGATGGTGGCGGCGATGACCGCGGCCTGCCACGTGAAGATCAGCCGGATGCCGAAGTGCTGCAGCAGCCACGCGCCCAGCACGCCCTGGCTGCCGATGACGACCAGCAGGTAGTAGCCCAGCACGGTGGGCGGCATCACCATCGGCAGGGTCAGCACGGCGTCCAGCAGGTCGCGGCCGGGAAAGCGCCAACGCGACATCGCGTAGCCCGTGGCCACGCCGAACACCAGGTTCAGCGCGGTGGCCCAGCCCGCCACCTTCAAGGTCAGGGCCAGTGCGATCCAGGCTTGCGACATGCCGAAGGGGCTCAGGGCTTGCCGAAGCCGTGGCGCGCGAGCACCGCCTGCGCCGCGGGCGCGACCAGGAAGTCGACGAAGCGCGCGGCCTCGGCCGGGTTGGGCGCGCCCGCCAGCGTGGCCGCCGGGTACAGGATGGGTCGGGCGGTGGGCACGGTCAGCGCCACCTTGACCTTGTCGGGCATCACGGCCGCGTCGGTGGCGTAGACGAAGCCAGCGTCCGCCTCGGCCCGGGCCACGTAGTCCAGCGCCTGGCGCACGTTCTGGGCACCGATCACCTTGGGTTCGATGGCGCCCCACAGCGACGCGGCTTCCAGCACGCCCTTGGTGTAGCGGCCCACTGGCACGCTGGCCGGCAGCCCGACGGCGATGCGGGCGTAGCGGGCGCCGGCCAGGTCGGCCACGGCCCTTGGCGGCTGGGTGCTCGCCGCCGGCACGATGACGACCAGCGTGTTCGACACCACGTCGCGGCGCTGACCCGGCTTGACGAGGCCCTGGGCCTGCGCCTGGTCCATCGTCTCCTGGTCGGCGCTGACGAAGACATCGACCGGTGCGCCCTTGGCAATCTGCGCCAGCAAGGCGCCCGACGCGCCGAAGTTCAACTGCAGCTTGGCGCCCGGGTGGGCGGCTTCAAACAGCGGGGCGATGTCGCGCAGGGCGTTGGTCAAACTGGCCGCGGCCGACACGGTGACCTCGCCCGCGTGCGCGGCCCCGCCGGCCCACAAGGCGGCTGCCAAGCCCAGGCGGCGGAAGAATCGAAGCGTCATGGCACGTCCACCAGGCAATCGTGATCACCCAGTATATACAGCGCTCCGCGCCCCCAGCGTGGCGGCAGCCTGGCCTCATTCGCCTATGTCATTGCCTGCGATGGGGCAAATTGAGTGGAAACAGATCGGACCGTTATGTCGTCATCGACATGACGCTTTCGCCCGCCATCAGCATCACCGGTCACCGCGTCCGCTGCCCTCACGCTGCGGTGCCGGCGGCCACCCGCCACACCACGTCGCCCACGTCGTCCGCCACCAGCAGCGAGCGCTGGTCCGGGCCGATGACCACGCCCACCGGGCGGCCGTAGGACACCGATTCGTCCGGCGCGAGGAAGCCCCACAGGATGTCGCGCGGCGGCCCGCTGGGCCGGCCGTTGGCGAAGGGCACGAAGATGACCTTGTAGCCGCTGAGCAGGCTGCGGTTCCATGAGCCGTGCTGGCCGATGACCATGCCGTCGGTGTCGAAGCCCGGCAGCGTGCCGGCGGGCATCCAGCACAGGCCCAGCGAGGCGGTGTGGCCGCCCAGCGCGTAGTCCGGCGTCAAGGCGCTGGCCACCCGGGCGGCGTCCTGCGGCACGCGGTCGTCCACCGTGCGACCCCAGTAACAGTACGGCCAGCCGTAGAAGCCACCCTCGGTGACCGAGGTCAGGTAGTCGGGCGGGGTTTCGTCGCCCAGGCCATCGCGTTCGTTCACGACGGTCCACAGGCGCTGGGTGCCAGGTTCCCAGGCCAGGCCGACCGGGTTGCGCAGGCCCTCGGCGAACACGCGGCAGTCGCCGCTGGCCAGGTCGAGTTCATGGACGCAGGCGCGGCCGGTTTCCTTGTCCAGGCCGTGTTCGCCGATGTTGCTCAGCGAGCCCACGCCCACGTAAAGGCGCTGGCCATCGGGGCTGGCCAGCAGGCTGCGGGTCCAGTGGCCGCCGGGCTTGAAGGTGCTCAGGCGCCGGCCGTCACCGCTGAGTTGGGTGGCGCCGGGGGTGTAGTCGAAGGCCATCACCCCGTCGGTGTTGCCCACGTAAAAGGTGCTGCCCACCAAGGCCATGCCAAAGGGCTGGCGCTGGTGCTGCAAGAAGACGTGGCGCTGCTCGGCCACGCCATCGCCGTCGGCGTCGCGCAGCAAGGTGATGCGGTTGGGGCTGTCGCCGATGGCGGCGGCGCGGTGCAGCGTGGCCACCATCGCGTGGTCGTACAGCGTGCGCGGCCGGCCACTGCCTTGCAGCGCCTCGGCCACCGTCACGTCGCCGTTGGGCAGCACATGCAGCCAGCGCGGGTGCTTCAAGCCGGACGCAAAGGCGTTGACCTTCAAGCCCGCCGCCGCCGACGGCACGTGGCCTGCGACCCACCCCTTGGCGGTGGGCATTTTCAAGGTGGGGATGCTGCCCTGGGGCCGCGCTGGCGGGATGCTGGGCGTGGCGCCCACCGCCGGCGTGCGCGCCGTGTGCCAACGCCGGCGCCAGCGGATGGCGCCCACCCCCACCAAGGCCACGCCCCGGGCCAGCACGTCGTAGAACCCCATGGCCGCCGGCCCTCAGTCCACGTGGCGCAGTTCGCGCCGCAGGATCTTGCCCACGGTGGACTTGGGCAGCGCGTCGACGAAGCGGATCAGCTTGGGCACCTTGTAGGCGGTCATGGCTTGCCGGCAGTGCGCCACCAGCTCGTCCTCGGTCAGGGTGGCGCCCGGCAGGCGCACGACGAAGAGCTTGACCGCCTCGCCGGTCTTGTCGTCGGGCACGCCCACGCAGGCGCACTCCGCCACACCGGCGCAGGCGCTGGCCACGGCCTCGACCTCGTTCGGGTAGACGTTGAAGCCCGACACGATGACCATGTCCTTCTTGCGGTCGACGATCTTCAAGTAACCCTCGGGCGTGATCACGCCCACGTCGCCGGTGCGGAAGTAGCCGTCGGCGGTGAAGGCGGCGGCGTTGGCCTCGGGCTGATTCCAGTAACCGCCCATCACCTGCGGGCCCTTCACGCAGACCTCGCCCGATTCGCCCAAGGGCACCTCGCTGCCATCGTCGGCCAGCAGCTTGATGTCGGTGCCGGGCACCGGCAAGCCGGTGGTGCCGGTGAACTGCTGCACGTTGCCCGGGTTGAAGGACACGACCGGGCTGGTCTCGGACAGCCCATAGCCCTCGCGGATGAACCCACCGGTGATCGCCTGCCAGCGCGCCGAAGTGGCCGCCACCACCGCCGCGCCGCCGCCGGCCGCCAGGCGCAGCCGCGAGAAGTCCACCTCGCCGATGCGCGGGTGCATCGTCAAGCCAGCGTACAGCGTGTTCACGCCGGTGAACACCGTGGGGCGGGCCTGCGCCATCGTGTTGACGAAGCCGTCCATGTCGCGCGGGTTGGCCACCAGCCAGTTCTCGGCGCCCACCGCGAAGTAGGTGATGAAGTTCACCATCAGCGCGAAGATGTGGTACAGCGGGATGGCCGTCACCACCACCTCTTCGCCTGGGCGCATGGCCTCGGGCATCACGGCCTTGAACTGCTCGACGTTGGCGATCAGGTTGCGGTGCGTCAGCGCCGCGCCCTTGGACAGCCCGGTGGTGCCGCCGGTGTACTGCAGGAACAGCAGGTCGCCACCGCTCAGCGCCACCGGCTCGCGCGTCAGGGCAGCGCCCTGGGCCAGCGCGTCGGCGAAGGCGATGGGCTGCTGCAGCCGCGCGTCCACCGGCGGGGACGGCAAGGCCGCGCCCGTGCCATCGCCCGGCGCCACGGTGATCACCGTGCGGATGCCGGTCTTGCCGATGACATCGGCCAGCGTCGGCGTGGACCCATTGAAGAGGACGATGACCTCGCTGCCCGAATCGTTGAGCTGGTGCTCCAGCTCGCGCGGGGTGTACAGCGGGTTCACATTCACCTGGATCGCGCCGGCGCGGGCGATGCCCAGGAAGGCGATGGGGAAGGCCAGGAAATTGGGCAGCATCACCGCCACGCGGTCGCCCTTCTTGACGCCCAGCGTGGTCTGCAGCCACGCGCAGAACGCCGCCGACTGGCGGTCGACGTCGGCATAGCTCAGCGTTTGGCCGAAGGCTCGGAAGGCCGGGCGGTCGGCGAAGCGGGCCATGGCCGATTCCAGCAAGGCCACGACGCTTGGGTGCGCGTCGGCGTCGACGGTGGCGGGAAGGCCGCTGGCGCGGTAGGTGTCTAGCCAGGGTTTCGTGGACATGGTCAAAGGTCTCCGTGGAACTGCCACCGGCCCCGAGCGGGGCCGGTCGATCAAGCCGTGAGTGTCGCCTGAAGTCCGCGAAGCGCCCGTGCCCACCGGGGGGCCGCAGGTGGCTGCGCAGGGCCCCTCGACACCACGACGCCGGCCGTGCGGGAGCACAGCCCATAAAAATGCCGGGCGGTCAGCAACCAGCCCGGCAAAGCGCAATCGAGTTCAATGCTGGCCCCGCGACGTGTCGCGGGGCCGGGGTGTTCCCTCTGGGAATCAGTTCACGCAGCCCCCCATCATCGCGGCCGCCTTCTTGATGGCGGCGCGGATGCGGCCGTAGGTGCCGCAGCGGCAGATGTTGTCGATTTCGTCGATCTGCGCGTCGGTCGGGCAGTTGTTGGTGCGCTTGAGCAAGCCCACCGCGGCCATGATCTGGCCGGGTTGGCAGAAGCCGCACTGGGCCACGTCCAGGTCCAGCCAGGCGGCCTGCACCGGGTGCAGTTCGACCCCGTCGACCACCACCCGCTGCGCCTTCGGGATCGACTCGGCCAAGCCTTCGATCGTCACCACCGTGCGCAAATTCGTATCACCAACACGGGTCGAGCACACCGTGCGGGCTTCGCCATTCACCAGGCAGGTGCAGGCTTTGCACGCGTTGATGCCGCAGCCGTACTTCGGGCCGTTGATGTTGAGCTTGTCGCGCAGCACCCACAGCAGCGCGAGGTCCGGCGACGAATCGACCGTCTTGTCCTGGCCGTTGACGTTGATCGTGATTGATGCCATTTGGATGTCTCCTGTAATCGATGTCGCTCAGAGCGGGATGAACACGGGCTCTGCGAGCTTGCCGGGCTTGACCGTCGCGGTGTCGGGGGTGAGCACCTTCGGCACCAGCGGGAACTTGCGGATCGGCGTGCCCTTTTCCTTGAGCTTCATGGCGCGGGCATAGGCGTTGGCGATGGCGCCAGACGCCGCCGACAGGCCCACCTCGCCCAGACCACCCACGCCCTGGCCAGCGTCCGGCGCGATGTGCACCTCGATCTGCTTCGGGTAGTCCTTCAGCTTGGCGAAGTTGTAGTCGGTGTAGCTCGACTGCAGCGGCAGGCCGTTGACGAAGTTCAGGCCGGTGCGCACCGTCAGGCTCAAGGCCTCGGCGAAGGCGCCCATCACCTGGTTTTCCACGCCCAGCGGGTTGATGGTCTTGCCCACGTCGATGGCGATCACGGCCTTGGTGACCTTCGGGTCGGCCGGGTTCGTGCAGTCCATCTCGACCAGCACCGCGGTGAACGAACGCGACTCCTGGTGCACGGCGATGCCTTGAGCGGTGCCGGCTGGCATCTTTCGACCCCAATTGCCCTTCTCCGCCACCGTGCGCAGCACGGCACGGGCGCGCGGCAGGCGCAGGAAGCTCATGCGGAACTCGTACGGATCACGGCCCATCTTGTGCGCGATCTCGTCAACGACGATCTCTTCAATCGTGCGCGCCGGCTGGATGTGCACCGAGCGGTAGGACACCGTGTTCATGTCGATCGCCACCGGCACCAGCACCTTGGCGCTGACGCCAAAGTTGTAGGGCGAGGCCACCATGGTCTTGAAGAACACCTGCTCGTACGCCAGGTTGCCCACGGTTTGCGCGACCGCCGGCGGCAGCGAGCCACCGATCGCGGTGATCGGCTCGCCGTAGCCGTGGCGTGCGTCCAGGCGCACGGCGGCCACGGTCTGCTTGTAGCTCACCACCTGACCCAGCAGGATGTTGGCGGCCACACGGTGCACTTGCGGCGGGCGCAGGCGGGTGTGGCGCACGTCGTCGCTGCGGTGGTACATCAGCTTGACAGGCTCGCCAGCCAGCTTGGACACCTGCGCGGCGATCTGCATCGGGTCCCAGAACAGGCGGCGGCCGAAGGAGCCGCCCGACGGAACCACGTGGGTCTTGACCTTGCTGATTGGCAACCCCAAGTCGCTGGCCACCGACTGCTGCGAAATGATCGGGCACTGCAGGCCGGCCCAGAACTCGGCGCGGTCGGGGCGCACATCGGCGATGCAGCACTCCACCTCCAGCGGAGCGTGCGTGGCGGCCAGCCATTCGAAGTCACCACCCACGCTCAGTGCGCCCAGCGGCGGCACGCCCAGCGGCAACAGGTTGCGCTTCAGGCGCGCCTTGATGGTCTCGTCGGACATGCCGGCCATCGGGCCGTCACCACAGACGATGTCCAGCATGTTGGCCGCGGCCCAGGCCTCGCCAAAGGTGTCGGCCACCACCGCCACGCCGGGCGGGATCTTCACGATCGTGCCGCCGGTGGGAATCACGATGACCTTGATGTTCGGGAACGCGGCCTTGGCGCGGGCGATGCTCTCCGGGCCCACGCCGAGCACCTTGCCGTTCATCTGCGTGGGCATGCGCACCATGGCCGGACGGGCCTTGGGCACGTCCTGGTCCATCGTGAACTTCTTCTTGCCCGTCACGATGTCCAAGCCATCGATGCGGCGCTGTGGCTTACCGATCACACGGGGCTGACCGGCCGGGCGGCCGATCAGCGTGCTGGGCAGCGCGATGCCGGAGGCGCTGGCGCTCAACGACGCCAGGCTGGCCGAGCGGCCGTCGGCGCTGACCACGGCGTCGCCGCGGATGCTCAACGACGACGACGACGTGCCCAGGCGCAGGGCGCCGGCCAGCAGCAGCTTGGTGCGCAGCACGGCGGCGATCAGCGGCATGCCGGCGTCGAAGCACCGCACGGCGGCCGAGCCACCAGAAATCTGATTGAAGATCAGTTCCGGCGACGCATCGGCCGCGGGAACGTCGATCAAGCTGACGGGCACGCCCAATTCATCGGCCAGCATGATGGCCACCGACGTGGAGATGCCCTGACCGGCTTCCAGGCGGGGCAGTTGCAGCTCGACCCGGCCCTTGTCGGTGATGGTGACCTTCACCAGCGGCATCGTCGGCAGCGCCGTCTGCACCAGCGAGTCGCCCACGTCGTAGTAGTCGACGGTGTCGGGCGGGGTCAGTGGCAAAGCCGCGTTCGCGGTGCCCGGGGTGACAAGGTTGGCACCGAAACCGGCCGCCACCGTCAACACCGGCGCTTGCACAGCGTAGGTGAGGAGAGATCGGCGGGTCAGCGTTCCGGGCGCGTCCGGCGTCTCGACCTCGACTTCGGTTTGAATCACTTTTTCGCTATTCATCATTGTCTCCATTTGTGGCACCGCTTACCGATAATGCGTGGGCACCTCTATCAATGTTGTCGTCGCGACGACAACTTCGACTAGCGTTTTCCTCTGCATCCGGATTGCGTTTTCGCTCGTTGACCCATTCAGGCCATTGACAGGTAGTTCCATGTCGACTCTCAAAACGATGCTGCGCGAAAGCCTTTGGGCGTCCACCCTGACACCGGAGGAACTCGACCAGGTGGTGGACGAGGCGTACGACCGCCACATCCCGGTGGGCGGCTACGCCGTGCGGTGCGGCGAACCGGCGGATTGCTGGTTCGGGGTGATCGACGGCCTGGTGAAAATGTCGGTGTCGCAGCCCGATGGACGCCTGTCGACCTTCACCGGCGTGCCCGCCGGGGGCTGGGCCGGCGAGGGGTCTTTGCTGAAAGCGGGGGTTTGGCGTTACGACGGGGTGGCCGTTCGGCCTACCCACCTGGCGTGTGTGCCGCGCCACACGTTTGAGCGCCTCGTGTCCAGCAGCCTGCCATTCAACCGCTTCTTGTTGTCGCACCTGAACGCGCGGCTGAGTTTGTTCATCGGCCTGGTGGAGTACGACCGCCTGCTCGGCCCGGACGCGCGCGTGGCGCGCTGCCTGGCCAGCCTGTTCGACCCCAACCTCTACCCGCGCACCAGCAACTTCGTGCAACTGAGCCAGGAAGAAATCGGCCTGTTGTCGGCGGTGTCACGCCAACGCACGAACGAGGCGCTGCACGAGCTGGAGCGCGCCGGCCTGCTGCGCATCGAGTTCGGTGGCGTCACGATCCTGAACCTGGCCGGCCTGCGCGGCTTTTGCAGCGTGACCGAGCCGCGGCCCGCACCGAAGTCGAGCTCGCGCTCGGCAGGCCGCGGCGGCCGCGCACGCACCACGGTGCGCCTGATCTGACCACGCCTGGGCCACACATCCGCGGCACATCAACGGCGCATTCACCGCGCGTTCACCGCAACTTCGCCCCGGCACCGAGGCCAGCAGCTCAGCGACCGGGGCCGTTGCCTGGCGGCGTCCAGCGGCGCAGCAGCAGCGCGTTGGCCACCACACTGACGCTGCTGAAGGCCATGGCCGCACCGGCCACCATCGGGTTGAGCAGGCCGAAGGCGGCCATCGGGATGCCGACCAGGTTGTAGGCAAACGCCCAGAACAGGTTCTGGCGGATCTTGCGGTAGGTGCGCCGCGACACGTCCAGCGTGGCCGCGACCAGCGCCGGGTCGCCGCGCATCAGCGTGACGCCCGCGGCCTTCATCGCCACGTCGGTGCCGGTGGCCATGGCAATGCCCACGTCGGCCGCGGCCAGCGCCGGGGCGTCGTTGATGCCGTCGCCCACCATCGCCACCGTCGCGCCCTGCTGGCGCAACTGCGCCACCAGCGCGGCCTTGTGCTCGGGCAGCACCTCGGCCTCGATGCGGTCGATGCCCAACGCGCGGCCCACGGCCTCGGCGCTGCCGCGGTTGTCGCCGGTCACCAGCACCGTGCGCACGCCGGCCCGCTGCAGCGCCTGCACCGCCGCCGCGGCGGTCGGCTTGAGGGCGTCGCCGAAGGCCAGCAGACCAATCAGGCGAGGGGCGGTGGGCGGGTCGCCCGGCGTGGCGTCGGACGCCGCGGCCCCCGGCACCGCGGGCAGTTCGGCCAGCCAGGACACGGTGCGGCCATCGGCCTGCAGCGCATCGGCACGGGGCTGCAGGGCGGCCAGGTCGACGCCCAGCGCCTGCATGTAGCGGCCGCTGCCCAGCCGCAGCTCGCGCCCGCCCACCCGGGCGGCCATGCCGCGCCCGGCCACGGCCCGCAGGTCGGCGGCGGCGGGCACGGCGATGGACTCGGCGGCCAGCACCGCCATCACGGCGCGGGCCAGCGGGTGCTCGCTGCCGGCCTGCAAGGCGCCGCTGGCGGCCAGCAGGGCGCGGCGCGGCGCATCGGGGCCCGGGTCGGGGTCGGGGACTGTGCCGGCGGCACGGGCGCTGAGGCCGGAGAGTGCGGCGTTGGCGTTGGCGTTGGCGTTGGCGTTGGCGTTGGCGTTGGTGATGGCGTGGGCGTCGAACGCGGTGGGCGGGCATTCCGCCGCCACCAGCCGCGGCCGGCCTTCGGTCAGCGTGCCGGTCTTGTCGAAGGCAACGGTGTTGACGCGGTGGGCGGTTTCCAGCGCCTGGGCGTCCTTGATCAGGATGCCGTGGCGGGCCGCCACGCCGGTGCCGGCCATGATGGCCGTGGGCGTGGCCAGGCCGAGCGCGCACGGACAGGCGATGACGAGCACCGCCACCGCGTTGAGGATGGCCGGCTCCCATTGGCCGGTGCCCAGGCCCCAGGCCAGCAGCGTGACGGCCGCGACGGCCAGCACCGTCGGCACGAAGACCGCGCTCACCTGGTCGACCAGCCGCTGGATGGGCGCTTTGTGGGCCTGGGCCGACTCGACCATGCGCACGATGCGCGCCAGCGTCGACTCCGCGCCCAGCGCCCGCGTGCGCACCAACAGCAGCCCTTCGGCGTTGATCGCGCCGCCGGTCACGGCGTCGCCTGCGTGCTTGGCCACCGGCAAGCTTTCGCCGGTGATCAGCGACTCGTCGACCTGGCTGCTGCCGTCTTCCACCACGCCGTCCACCGGCACCCGTTCCCCGGGCCGGATCACCACCAAATCGCCCACGCGCACATCGGTCAGGGGCAGGTCGACGTCGCCGTCGGCGCGGCGCACGCGGGCGGTGTCGGGGCGCAGCGCGTTCAGGGCGCGGATGGCCTCGGTGGTCTGGCGCTTGGCGCGGGCTTCCAGCCATTTGCCGAGCAGCACCAGCGTGATCACCACGGCGGACGATTCAAAGTACAAGTGACCGCTCATGCCGTGGCCGGCGTGGGCGAACAGCAGGTAGACGCTCAGGCCGTAACCGGCGCTGGTGCCCAGGGCCACGAGCAGGTCCATGTTGCCGGCCCCGGCGCGCAGCGCCCTCCAGCCGGCGCGGTAAAAGCGCGCGCCCAGGCCGAACTGCACCGGCGTGGCCAGCGCCCACTGCCACCACCCGGTCAAGGCCCAGTCCTGGCCGAAGAGCATGCCCAGCATCGGCCACACCAGCGGCAGCGACAAGGCCGCGCCCGCGGCGATCGGCCACCAGGCGGGCAGCGCGCCAACCCAGCCGCGGGCAGCGGCGACGGCCGCGGCGGCGGGGCCTTGGGGCGGGGCCACGGTGCGGTGGGCTGGGCTGGCGGGACCGGCAGCGCCGGTCGCGCTGGCCGCGGGCGAGGCGGGGCCAAGCTCCGGCACCGTGTAGCCGGCGCGCACCACGGCCGCCGCCAGCGTGGCGCGGTCGGTCGACGCGAGGGCGGTCACGTGGGCGGTTTCGGTGGCCAGGTTGACCTCTGCTGCGGTGACGCCGGGCACGCGGCGCAAGGCCTTTTCCACCCGACCGGCGCAGGACGCGCAGGTCATGCCGCCAATGGGCAGGTCCACCGCGGCCTGGCGCACGGTGTAGCCGGCCCGCACCACCGCGGCCGTGAGCGCGGGCAGGTCCACGCCCGCGCCGCCCTGCACGGTGGCGGACTCGGTGGCGAGGTTGACGCTGGCGTCGACCACGCCAGGCAACTTCTTCAGCGCCTTTTCCACCCGACCCGCGCAGGACGCGCAGGTCATGCCGTCGATCGGCAGGGTCCACTGCCGGTCGGCAAGAACGCCGAACGGGCCGCTGGCGGGCTCGGTGGCGGCGCTGGGTGGGAGGCCGCTGTCGGGGGCGCGGTCGGGTCCGTCGGTGGGGCCGTCGTTGGGGCCGTCGGTGGGGCCGTCGTTGGGGCTGGCGATCGTGGTCACGGTGATGCCCTGGGTCATGAGGTGCCCGCATGGTGCGCCCTGACCCTGGGACAAGGTCAAACACAGCGTGCGGCGTGAACAAGGTCACACTGTCTTGGCCAAACTCGGTCATCCGCCGCGGCGACTGCATCCACAGCCCAGGCCGCCACGTCAGGACGGCAAGCCCACCCCAGGAACCCGCCATGAACCGCCGCCTCGCCACCGCCATGCTGACCGCCGTTGCCACGTCGATCTGCACCGCCGCCCTGACCCTCGCCGCGCCCGCGGCCGCGCAAACCGCGTCGCGCACCCTCAGCTGGCAGGGCAGCCAGAACGGCGTGGACACCACGCTGACATTACGCTTCGATGGCGCGCGGGTGGCTGGCAGCATCGACGAGGCCGGCGCCTCGCTGCCCATCAGCGGCACGCTGCAGGGCCGCACGGTGCAAGGCAACATCTTGAACCCGCAAAGCGGCCAGCCGGTGATCGGCCTGTCGGCCGTGATCGCCGGCGACGACCTGACGTTGAGCCTGCGGCCCGCGGGCAGCGCCCAGGCGACGAGCTTCGCGATGCGCCGCGTCGGAGCGCCGACGGCGGCCAACGGCACCGCCGTCCCGGGCGGATCAGCGTCCGCGAACGGGGGCCGCGTGGACCCGGCCTTCGTCGGCCGGTGGGTCAGCGAGTCGCAGCTCAACAGCCCCGGTGGGGCCGGTGGCTTTGCGTCGCTCAGCACCGTGCGCACGCTGGAGCTGACGCAGGACGGCCGGGTGCGGCAGTCCGTGCGCTCGGCCGGCGGCGGCGGCAACTGGAGTTACGACGGCGGTGGCCGCGTGGAGTTCAGCGGCCGCTGGCAGGTGCGCGGCGGCACCGAGTTCTGGGCCCAGCCGGACGGTCAGGCCGCCTTCGTCCGGGTCGGCGTGATCCGCCGCGCCGGCGACTACCTGGTGACCGAAAGCAGCGAAGGCCGCATCCACTGGCGGCGTTGAGGCTGGGCGGGCTCGGCGCATGGGGCGGTGCCAGTGCGCACGCGCCAGCGCGGTCAAACGCCGGCGCCCGCCCCCGACGCCGACACCGCCCAGGCGGCCCACGGGGCGCCGGGCCGCACACGCGGGCCCATGCCGCAACAGTAGGCGCTGACCCAGGGCCGCAGCGCCTGCGCCAGGCTGCGGCCGTCGGCGTTCAGCGCGTCCAGGCGCTCGGCCGCGGCCTGGGCACGGCGGCGCAGCGCGGCTTCGTCCACCGTGGTCACGCGGCCGCGGTCGACCATGGTGCGACCGCCCACCAGCACCGTGGCCACGCCCACGCCGCATTCACCATGCACCAGTTGGCGCACCGGGTCGCGCAGGGGCACGAAGTGCGCCTGGCGCAGGTCGACCAGCAGCAAGTCGGCGGCGCGCCCGACTTCGACCGCGCCCAGCCGGTCGCTCCAGCCCAGGGCATGGGCGCTGTGCCGCGTGGCCATGGCCAGTGCGGTGGCCGCGCCGATCCAGCGCGACTCGTCGGCGTCGACCACGCGCGACAGGCCGGTGGCCAGGCGCGCCGCCTCGAACAGGTTCTGGGTGTCGGAGGTGTTGGCACCATCCGTGCCCAGCGCCACGCGCAAGCCGGCGTCCAGCATGCGGCGCACCGGCGCGATGCCTGAGCCCAGGCGCAGGTTGCTCAATGGGTTGTGCACCACGGTGGCCCCGGCGGCGGCCAGCACGGCCATGTCCGCGTCGTCGATCCACACCGCGTGCGCGGCGCTGAAGCGCGGTGACAGCACGCCCAGCCGCGCCAGGTGCGTGACCAGGCTGCAGCCGTGGCGCTGGGCGCCGCTCACGGCCTGGGTTCGGCTTTCGGCCAGGTGGGTCTGCAGCGGCAGGCCGTGGGCCAGCGACAGCGCGGCACAGCCCTGCAGCAATTCGTCGCTGCAGTGCAGCGGGATGGTGGGCGCCACGCCCAGGCGCACTTGCGCGGGGTCGAAAGGCCAGTCGGCCACGGCGGCACGCACCACGGCCAGCTGCTCGGCCGCGCTGGCCGTGCGCAGCGCAGCAGCGGCCGGGCGCAACGCGTCGGGCAGGCCCTGCAGCAGGTCGGGGAAGGCCTCGAACAGGCTGCGGTCGGCCAACATCGGCGCCACCACGGCGCGCAGGCCCACCGCGGCGTAGGCCCCGGCCACCGCGTGCAGCCCGGCCAGCGTCGGGCGTGGCCATTCGCCGCTGACGTCGAAGGCGGCGGTGCAGCCGCGTTGCAGCTGTTCGACCGCGCTGAGCGTGGCGCTGAGGGCCAGGTCGTCGGTGCTGCGCTGGCCGTTGATCGACGGCGACGCCGCCAGAAAACCCTCCAGCGCCACGTCGGCCACCGCGCCACGGCCGAGCGCGCCGTGCGCGTGGGTGTGGGCGTTGACCAGGCCCGGCATCAGCAGGTGGTCGCGGGCGTCGATGCGGTGCCGCGCGCCGGCCGTGTCCAGCGCGCCGGGCGCGGCAATGGCGCGCACCTGTCCGCCGTCGATCAGCACGTCGGCCGGCGCCGGGGCGGCGGGGGAGGACGGGTCGGCCAACAGCAGGGCGCCAGTGACGAGCGTGCGGTCGGGGGGCGGGTGGTTCATCGGGGCTCCAGGTCGGTGGGGGCAATGATGCGGTGAAGGCGGGGGCGGTGGGCAGGGTGCGCCCGGTGGCGCAAGCACCGGGCCATGGCCGGTCTGCGCACGCGCGTCACGGTCACCTTCGGGGGGCTGGCGCCGCCCGACGGCCGCGTGCAACGGGCCACCAGCGGCCTGCGGGTCGGGCACGACGGCGGCCCGGCGCGCCTGGTCGACTTTGCCGCCCTGTTGCGCGCCACCGACGGCACCGTGGTGGCGGCTGTGGGCGCCCATGGGCACGGGGAGTGGGTGGGCGAGGTGATCGAAGCGCTGCGCAGCCAAGGGGCGCAGGAGCGGCGCGTGCCGGCACTGGGCTGGGCCGTGGCCGGGCGCCTGAGCCGGCCGCAACCGCGTGCTGGCCCATGACCCATCGCTCGACCTGACGACCCTTCCTGCCCCATGATTGCTGCCATGAACCGCCCCCGCCCCCGCCTCCGCCTGAGCCTCCACCTCCGCCACACCCCATCCCGTTCCACCGGCACCACCCAGCGCCCCGTGCGGTGCGGCCAGGCCTTGCGCCCTCGCCCGCTCGGCGCCCGCGCCTGGCTGGTGGCCGGCGCCGTCGGGCTGATCGGCTTGAACGGCTGCGCCACGCCGGCCGGCCAGGCCGCCCCCGGCGCGCCGGCGCCGCAGGCGCTGGCCTGCGCGCTGCCGACCAACTGCGTCAGCTCGTCGGCCACCAGCGACCTGCCGCCATTGAGGTACACCGGCGGCCCCGAGAACGCCCGCGCCCTGCTGCGGCAGGTGCTGGGCACCTACCCGGAAGTCGACAGCCTGAAGGTGGGCGACCTGACGGTGGACACGGTGTTCACCACGCCCACCCTGGGCTTTCGGGACCAGGTGGAATTCCAGATCGACCCGGCCCAGCAGTTGATCCACTTCCGCTCGCGCTCATTGGCCGGCCTGTACGACTTCGGCAAGAACCGGGCTCGGATGGTGGAGTTCAGCGCGCGCTGGCGGCAAATGGCAGTGCGATGACTGGCAGTGCGCTGACCGGCGGCACGCTGCCCCCACCCTCAGGGCCGGCGCACCGTCCAGCGCTGGCGCGCCCAGTGCGGCAGCGCCAGCGAATCCACCCGCACCCGGCCACCGGTGGACGGTGCGTGCACGAACCGGCCGCCGCCCACCACCACGCCACCGTGGGTGGGCACGCTGGCCCGCTCGGGCGTGAACAGCACAATGTCGCCCGGGGCCGCGTCGTCGCGCTCGACGGCCCGGCCGTACAACTGCATCAATGCCACCGTGCGCGGCAGCGGCAAGCCGGTGGCACGGCGGTAGACGAGGCCAATGAAGGCGCTGCAGTCCACCCCCTGGTCCAGGTCGTTGCCGCCCAGGCGGTAAGGCGTGCCCACCAGGCCCAAGGCCTGGATGGCCACGTCGTTGCCCTGCGGGAAGGGCACCGCCGGCGCGGGCGGGCGGGCCGACGGCCCGTTGCGCGGCGCGCTGGAACACCCCCACAAGCCCAGCACCGCGGCCCCGGCCGCGCCGGCCAGCATCGCGCGTCGGCGGGTCATACGTTGGGTTGGTGCGGGTGGGTGGCGATCCAGTGCCGCGCCGAGGCCACGGTGGCGAACATCTCGTAGTGGTAGCGGGCCATGCGCAGCGCCATGAAATGGCGAATGGCCTCGATGATCGGCGGCTGATCCACCACCGCCGCGATCAGGATGTTCGGGTTGGTGAAGCTGGCCGGCACGTGCAAGGCCGCGATCTCCTCGGTGGCCGCGCTTTGCACCTCGTACTGCTGCACCGCCAGGTAGTCGGTGATGCTGAAGCGCAGCGCATCGAAGCGCGGGTCGGTGCAGATCTCGTCGAAGGACTGGCGGCGCTCATCGATCGTCACATTCCCGAAATAGGTGCGATAGACCCCGCGGGGCTCCCAGTTGATCCGGTAAGGCATGCGCCGATGGTGCCTGAAGCGCCTGCCCACCGCCATGCGGGGATGCCTTCGGCGCCTGTGCGGCGCCCTCAGCCCGGGATTGCCAATGCGCGCTGCAAGGTCTTGCCAAAGTTGACCAAGGCAAAGTCGGCGCGGAACTGGTGGAAGAACACGGCCAGCAGCAGCGACAGCAACACCATGGTGGCCGCCCCTTTGACGGGTTGGGCCATGCCGTTGGGCTCCAGTTTTTCGGCGGTCTTGCTCAGCAGGCCGAAGGACAGGTCGATCAAGGTGAGCACCAGCAGCACCGGCCCGGCGATCTGCGCCACCGCGGCCATGTAGGAGGCCAGCTGGGCCTGCGCGAAGCGCGCCAGCAGGTCGGTGCCACTGGGCACCACCTGGGCCAGCGGCCACCAGGTGTAGCTGTCGAACAGCACGCCCACCAGCGACAGCATGCCGCCTAAAAAGTAGAACGAGAAGATCGACAGCTCGCTCATCATGTTGCCCACGGGCGTGCTCTGGTCGGAGCTCTGCGGGTTGCTCTGCTGCACGTTGTTGTAGCCCGCCAGGTTGTCGATCATCGAGCCGACGCCTTCGGCCACCCAGAAGATCGACGAGGCCGCGAAACCGATCAGGAAGCCGATGAAGGCCTCCTTGAGGAACAGCACCCCCAGCGACAGCGTGCTGAGCGGGCTGAGGGCGTCGACGGGCTGGCCCCAGGCGATGTACAGGCCAAGCCACAGCGGCAACCCGGCGCGCGTCATGCCCGGCATGCGCTGCGACGAGGTGCAGGGCAACACCAGCATCACCGCCAGCATGCGGGTGCTGGACAGCGACAACAAGGCCATCAGCGTCTTGATGCCTTCGCCGCTGTCCATCAGCAGCAGCCATTTTTCCAAGCCTTCATGCATGCCCGGGCTCCATGGGCGCGGCGCGGCGCGCGGCCAGCAGGCGGGCCACGGCGGCCTCCTCGCTGTCTTCGTCCTGGCGGTCTTCCATCGCGTTGTCGATCGCCGTCAGGGCGCGCTGCAGGTGCTCGGCCGCGCGCTTTTCCTGTTGCTGCAGCAGCTGCAGCTGCTGGCGCGCCGCGCGCAGTTCCTCGGACAAGGTGCGCACCTGCGACTCGGCGCGGTCCACGGTGCGCTGGGCGGCGCTGACGGCCTCGCGCCCGGCCTCCAGCTGCTCGCGCCGGCGCAGCATCAGCTCGGGCCGGTAGCGGGTGCTGCCGTCCAGCAGGGCATCGACCAGGCCTTGCACACCGGCCAGCTCGGCCTCGCGCCGGGCCCGGTCCTCGCGGCTGGCGTCGAGCTGGCGCTGGCCCTGGGCCAGCTGCGCGCGGGCGTCCTGCACCGTGGCCTCCTGCTCGCCGGCGCGGCGCGCCTTGATGCGCTGGACCAGCCGCCACACGGCCACCGTCATGGCGGATCCGCCAGGCCGGCCAGTTCGTCGACGGTGCGGTCGAAGTCCCACAGGTCGTCCGTGGCCTGGTTCAGGAAGCCGCGGATGGCCGGGTCCTTGTTGACCGCCTCGTCGGCCAGCGCGTCGGCGCCAGGCTTGTACTCGCCCATCTGCACCAGCATTTCCATCTCGTCGTACTTGGCCATCAGGCGGCGCAGCCGGCCCGCGGCCTGCTGGTGGCCACGCGGCACGATCTGCGACATCACGCGGCTCAGGCTGCCCAGCACGTCGATGGCGGGGTACTGGTTCTTGGCCGCGATCTTGCGCGACAGGATCATGTGGCCGTCCAGGATGCCGCGCACCTCCTCGGCGATCGGGTCGCCGCCGGACTCGTCCTCCGCCAGCACGGTGTACAGCGCGGTGATGGACCCGGTGGCGCCCATGCCGGCGCGCTCCAGCAGGCGCGGGATCTCGGCGAACACCGACGGCGGAAAGCCACGGCGCGCCGGGGGCTCGCCCGCGGCCAGGCCGATCTCGCGCTGGGCCCGGGCGAAGCGGGTCAGCGAGTCCATCATCAGCAGCACCTTCAGGCCCTGGTCGCGAAAATACTCGGCGATGGCGGTGGCCGCGTGCGCGGCCTTGGCGCGTTCGATGGACGAACGGTCGGAGGTGGCGCACACCACCACCGAGCGCGCCATGCCCGACTCGCCCAGGATGATCTCGATGAATTCGCGCACCTCGCGGCCGCGCTCGCCGATCAGCGCGATCACCGCGATGTCGCAGGCGGTGCCGCGCGCCAGCATGCCCATCAAGGTGCTCTTGCCCACGCCGGCCGGCGCGAAGATGCCCATGCGCTGGCCCTCGCCCAGCGTCATCAGCCCGTCGATGATCTTCACGCCGGTGGACAACGGGTGCTCGATCATCTGCCGCTCCATTGGCGTGGGCGGCAGCGCGAACACCGGGCGAAACTCGGTGGCGCGGACCGGGCCCTTGCCGTCGATGGGCCGGCCCAGGCTGTCGACCACGCGGCCCAGCACCGCCGCGCCCACCGGCACCGACAGCACCTGCCCCAGGCCCACCACGCGGTGCCCTGCGCCCACGCCCAGGATCGAGCCGAACGGCGACAGGATCGACCGCCCCTGGGCGAAGCCCACCACCTCGGCCGTCTGCAACACGTCGCCACGGCCGTCCAGCAGTTCGCACAGCTCGCCCAGGCGGGTGTCCAGCCCGGTCACCTTCATCAGCGTGCCAATGACCTCGACCACCTTGCCGGTGCGCTTGACCAGCGGCCGCCCCACCACCTGGCTGCGCACGGCCTGCATGTAGTGGTCCATGGTCGTCATGGCAGGGGCGTCATCGGGGGGACGTCACGTCATCGTCGAGGTGCGGTGGCTCGGGGTCGCTGCCGGACTGGCGCTCGGCTTCCGCGTCGAGCAGGCGCTTCAAGCCGGCCAGCTGCACCTCCAGGCTCGCGTCCAGCATGCCCAGGTCGGACTCGAAGACGCATCCGCCCAGTGGCAGCCCGCTG
>CALRPU020000054.1:0-19387 GCA_943370175.1 Hydrogenophaga intermedia
GACCCGGTCCAGCACCTCGCGGGCCCGGCGTGTGGACAGCGCCCGGTCCAGGCCGTGCAAGGCGGCGAACAGCTGCAGGTTGGCCATCGCGCTGAGTTGCTCGTGCAGTGCGATGTCCTGGGGCACCAGCCCGATGTGGCGCTTGAACGCGTCGGCATCGCGCACCGAGTCGAGCGATCGGTCGCCCTCGATCCAGCGAACCTGGCCGCGATCGGGCACGGTCAAGGCACAAAGCAGGGACACGGTCGTTGACTTGCCTGCACCGTTGGGCCCCAGCAAGCCCAGCACCTCGCCGGGCCGCGCCTGCAGCGACAGGCCCTGGACCACGGCACGGGGGCCGAATGACTTTTCAACCGCCACGGCCTGCAGCATCGTGTCCTCCCGGAAGCTTTTGGATGGGGTCATGCTAGGCAAGGCAGCAGCCGTGTGCCCCTGCCTTGCGACGGGCCGCCGGCCCAGGTCGCGAAGCGCCCGTGGCCACGCGCCGAATGCACCGCAGCGCCGTGGTGTGCGGCCGCGGCAACACTGCGCGGGGGCGCCGCGCGCCACGCGTGCTACCATTTGCGGCATGTGCACTGGCAAGTTTTACTTTGCTTACTTTTGGTTCTCGCACCGCCCCGGCGGAGGAGAGGCCAGCGCGTAAGCCAGTCAGCGCCGCCGAATCCCCCAAACCGCCGGGTCACCCCCGGCGGTTTTTTTTCGCCCTCAGTTTGTCGATCCCGGAGACCACGATGCCCAACAAGTCCACCAACGCCACGGAGCCCTGGTATGCGCACAGCGAAAAGACCAGCCGAACCGACGACGAAAGGATCAAGGACGTGACCCCGCTGCCGCCCCCCGAACACCTGATCCGGTTCTTCCCGATCAGCGGCACGCCGGTCGAGGCCCTGGTGGCCGGCACGCGCAGCCACATCCGCGAGATCATCAGCGGAAAGGACGACCGGCTGCTGGTGATCATGGGCCCGTGCTCGATCCACGACCCGGCCGCGGCGCTGGAGTACGCCCGGCGCCTGAAGGCCCAGCGCGATCATTTCGCCGGCACGCTGGAAATCGTGATGCGCGTCTATTTCGAGAAGCCGCGCACCACGGTGGGCTGGAAGGGCCTGATCAACGACCCCTACCTGGACGAGAGCTACCGCATCGACGAGGGCCTGCGCATCGCCCGGCAGCTGCTGCTGGAGATCAATCGCCAGGGCGTGCCGGCGGGCAGCGAGTTCCTCGACACCATCAGCCCGCAGTACATCGGTGACCTGATCAGCTGGGGCGCCATCGGCGCGCGCACCACCGAAAGCCAGGTGCACCGCGAGCTGTCGTCCGGGCTGTCGGCGCCGATCGGCTTCAAGAATGGCACCGACGGCAACATCAAGATCGCCACCGACGCCATCCAGGCCGCCGCCCGGCCGCATCACTTCCTGAGCGTGCACAAGAACGGGCAGGTGGCCATCGTCGAAACCAAGGGCAACAAGGACTGCCACGTGATCCTGCGCGGCGGCAAGGCACCCAACTACCGCGCGGCCGACGTCGAAGCCGCCTGCAAGGAACTGGAGGCCGCCAAGCTGCCGGGCACGCTGATGGTCGACTGCTCCCACGCCAACAGCAGCAAGCAGCACCAGTTGCAGATCGAGGTGGCCCGCGACATCGGCGCGCAGATGGCGGGCGGCAGCCGCCGCATCTTCGGCGTGATGGTCGAAAGCCACCTGGTGGCCGGCGCGCAGAAGTTCACGCCGGGCAAGGACGACCCGGGTCGCCTCGCCTATGGCCAGAGCATCACCGACGCCTGCATTGGCTGGGACGATTCGGCGGCGGTGTTGCAGGTGCTGAGCGACGCGGTGCTGGCCCGCCGCAAGGCCGGTTGAACCTTGGTGGTCGGCCGGGGTCGCAGCGCTGAATCACCCTTGATCAAGGACTTGAGATGACCTCGCCTCACCCGTTCGACATGACCCGGGCGCCGGCCCACGCGACGACCGGCCGCCGCCGCGCACTGCACGCGCTGGCGGGTGGCGCGGCCTGGCTGTCGATGCCGGCCATCGGCCACGCCACCCTGCCAGCGATGACGGAAGGGCCGTTCTACCCGCCGCCCAGCTACCGCGCCCGCCAGCTGGACTGGGATGCCGACCTGACGCAGGTGCAGCGCCCCGCTGGCGAGGCGGCCGCCGGCGCGCTGGGCGAATGGCTGGACTTGGGCGGCCAGGTGCTGGACCCGCGCGGTCGGCCCATCGACCGCGCCGAGGTGGAAATTTGGCAATGCGACGTGCACGGCAGCTACCGACACCCGCGCGGCGAGGGCCGCGCCGTCGACGCCGGCTTTCAAGGGTTTGGCTTGAGCCGCAGCGACGAAGCCGGGCGCTACCGTTTCCGCACGATCAAGCCCACGCCCTACCCGGGCCGTTGCCCGCACATCCATGTGCGGGTGCGCCACCCGAGCCTGGGCGAATGGACCTCTCAGTTGTTCGTGGCCGGCGACCCGGCCAACCTGCGCGACGGCCTGTACCGCCGGCTGGACGCCGACGAGCGCAAAGACGTCGACATGCGCCTGGGCCGCGCCCCGGCAGGCGCCCCCGTGGTGTGGGTGGCGGACCACCCGCTCGTGATCGGGCGGTGACCGCAGGCGGTGATGGGGCTTGGTGATGGCGCTCGGTGATGGCGCTCGGTGATGACGCTCGATGATGGCGTCCTTCGGTGGCGGGCTTGGGTGGCGGGCATGACAGCGCCTTGACCGGCCGGCAGACGCCGACCGCCGGGCTGGTTGAACCAACGCGCAACGGCACGCGGGTCGCTCCCGGCGTCCCCGATCGCCGGGGAGCGCGCCCGGGCCTGGGCCCGCGCACCTCAGCCGCCTTGGCTGGCGGGCAAGGGCAGTCCGAGTGCGCCCAACAGGCGCTGGTGGTCTTCGCCCAGGCGCTGCAGGCTGGCGGCTTCGCGCAGGGCCGCAGCGGCTTCGGGTTTCAGCACCGGCGCCTCGGCGGGGTCCATCTGGGCCAGGTGGGCCGCGGCCTCGGCCAGCGCGAGCAGCGCCTCGCGGTGCAGGTCCACGGTTTTCGGGTCGCCGGCGCTTGCCAGGCCACGAAGCGCGGCAACGGCCGTGCCCAACAGCGGCAAGGCGGTGACCGACTCGCCCTCGGCGCGCAGGCTGATGGCCCGCCAGGCCTGCAACCTGGCGATGTGCAAACGCAACACCGGGTCGTCGCCGCGTGCCAGGCGCGCCGACCAGGCGCCCAGAGCCCACTCGAAAGCGTCCAGCGCCTCATCGTGGCGGTCCAGCGCCGCCAACGCACGCCCCCGTGTGACGGCCAGACGCGGCAGGTCGATGGCGGCGCGCCCATCGACCGCCGGTGGCGCGCCCGCCGACGCGGCCATGGCCCAGGCCTGGTCGCACAAGGTCAGCGCCGACGCCGGATCACCCTGGCGCAGCCGAGCCAAGGCCAGCCACTGCCGGTCGTTGGCCAACGCCTGGCGCCATCGGGGGCGGTCGGCGTCCAGGGCCGCGCCGGCCAGCGCCTGGTGGAGCGCGGCGGCGGCCTCGGCCTCCCGGCCCATCGCCACCAGGTCGTCCTGGCGGTCGGCCACCTCGGCCAAGGCGAGGTGGATCTGGGCGAGGCGGTGGTCGATCTCCGCCTCGGGCGCCCCGGCGGCCAACCCGTCGGGCCAATCAAAACTGTGAACCGCCGCCAAGGTGGGCCACTGCGCTGACGCGGCCTTCAATCGCTGCAGCAGCGACTCGGCGGCGCTCGCGTGCCGCGCGGAGGCCCCGAGACGGTAGGCGTCAAGGGACCACCGCAGGGACGTCAGCGCCAGCGCTGCCCGCTCGGCGCGGCCGGCCACCTGCCACGACGGGTCGTCGCCCAAGGGGGCTGGGCCGTCGTCTTGCAGGTGCGCGCTGGCCTGCTCCAAACGGCCGACCGCGGCGCCCAGCCGACCGGCGCGATGCAGCAGCCAGGCGCTCAGGCGCAGGTGGCGCAGGTGGCGCAGCGCCCAGGCCGGGTGCGCAGCGTGCAGACGGGGCCAGGCTTGTTCGCCGAGGGCCACGGCGCGCTCGAGCAACTCGGCCGGCGGGGCATCGCCCTCCGCCGTGGCGGCCGCCGGCGGCGCCGCGCCGCTCGGGGCCGACGCAGCGTCGCCCAAGGGGAGCCGCTTCAAGGGGCCAGGGGCCGCCGCTTCGCCCGCGGTGGCGAACAACGCCTGCTCTGCAAGGAGCCCGAGCACGGCGGCGGTGGTCGCCTGCAGCAACGGGTCGTCGGGGGCGCGCGCCAGCATCGGCGACAGCGCGGCAAGGGCAGTGGCGGCGTCTGGAAACGGGTTCAGCCCCGTGGCGAGCCGGGCGGACGGTGCAGGTGCGGCCACAGGGGAGGCCAGCGCACCGGCCGCACCGGCCCCATCGGCCGCCGGCCCCGCATCGCGCCCTTCGGTGGCCAGCCTCAGCCAGTGCAGCACCTGGTCGCGCTGTTGCTGCTCGGCGCGCTGCACGACATCGCGCTGGGCCTGCGCCAGGCGCAATTGCTGCCAATGCACAGCGCCCCAGCCGCCAACGCCGCCGACCGTGGCCAGCGCCAGCACCGCCCACAACCACGGCAGACGCTGCCACCGACGCGTGCGCTCGGCCGCACGCGGCGTGACATCGCGATCGCGCGGTGAACGGTGGGGGGCGGGAACGGGGGAAGGCATGGGCGCAGGAACAGGGCCACTCGGCGACCGTCCGCGCGCACGCGCTTCGGGCCGGGTGGCGATGGTAGCGGCCTCGCCAGGATCACCCCAAGCGCGACCTGGGCGTGGCCGGTCGGTCTGCCTGCCTGGCGGTGTGCTTGCCCACCAGCAGGCAGCGGCCCCGGCCAGGCCGCATGGCGCCTCAGGTGTCGAAGAACACCGTCTCGCGCTCGCCCTGCAGCACGATGTCGAACCGGTAGACCACCTGGCCATCGCGCTGCGTCCGCTGGGCAATGAGCGTGTCGCGGCGCACGGTCCACTCGATCAGATTGATGACCGGGTCCTCGGCGTTGGCGGCCGCCTCGTCGCTGAAGTAGACGCGGGTGTTGAGCCCCATGTTGATGCCGCGCGCGACGATCCACAGGTTGAGGTGGGGCGCCATCAGGCGGCCATTGCGGCCCATGACCCGCCCCGGCTTGATGGTGTCGAAGTGGTACAGGCCGGTGTCGAAGTCGGTGCAGGCCCGGCCCCAGCCGCGAAAGCCCGGGTCGATGGCCTTCCCGGGCTGGCGGTCACCGGGGTGCGCGTACTTGCCGGCGGCGTTGGCCTGCCACAGCTCGATCAAAGCGTCGCGCACCAGCGTGCCCGAGCCGTCGATCACGGTGCCTTCCACCCGGATGCGCTCGCCCAGCGTGTGCGGCGTGACCAGCCCATTGCCAAAGTTGTTGTCGAAGATGTCGAAGCCGGCCTGCTGCGGGGCCAGGCCGATGTGCACATAGGGACCGGCGGTCTGCGACGCGGTCTCGCGCAGCGGGGGAAGGAAGGTCTGCTGGCTCATCGCGGGGCTCCTTGGGGCAGGCTTTGCACGCGGTTCTCGAAGTGGGTGGCACGCTGGCCGCGCAGCACGATGTCGAAGCGGTAGGCGCGGCTGTCGAGCTGCACGAACGCGCCCGGGTCCTGCAGCGCGATCAGGCCGCGGATCTGCTCCTCGCTGGGAATGGTCCTGACAATGGGGCAGGTGGCAATCAACGGGTCGCCTTCGAAGTACATCTGCGTGATCAGGCGCTGCACCCAGCCGTCGCCGGAGATGGCGTAGTGGATGTGCGCCGGGCGCCAATCGTTGATGCGGTTGCGCCAGGGGTAGGGGCCCGGCCGGATGGTGCGGTAGACGTAGTGGCCGTCCGCGTCCGTCAGCATGCGCCCGCAGCCACCGAAGTTGGGGTCGAGCGCGCCGATGTACTGGTCCTTCTTGTGGCGGTAGCGGCCGCTGGCGTTGGCCTGCCACACCTCCACCAGCGCGTTGCGCACCGGGCGGCCAAACTGATCGCGCACGGTCCCGTGCACCACGATGCGCTCGCCCACCGGCAGGCCGTGCGGCTGGTCCGGGTGGGCGCAATTGAGGATCAGGTCATGGTCGAGCGGCCCCAGCTCACGGGGGTCGAACACCGGCGCCGTGACCTCGGACAGCGACTGCTGCAGCGATATCAAGGCATTGCGCGGGCTGCGCAAGACGCTGGTCTTGTAGGCCGGGGCGTGGGCCGGGGCGTGCGAGGTGGTGTCTCGCATCAGGAATTCATCGCCGGGTTGCGGCTGGCGTCCCATGGGGTCTCCTTGGTGGGTGGTCCGCCACGCGGGCGGCGCCCGGCACTGTAGGGGACGCACCGCCCGCACGACAGGTCGCCGCGCCATGAAATTTGGCGCCAGCGGGGATGACGGTTGGTGATGGCCTGTGGGCTCAGGGCCAGGGCGCGGCCGCGCCACCAGCGTGCGGCTCAGCTGGCCCGGGGCCGGCTGCGGGCCAGCTGGCGCAGCGCCTCCAACAACGTGGCGAGCGCGGGCGGCGTCGGCGTGTCGCTGCGCAGGATCAAGCCGACCTGCTCGTGCGGCGACAGCGCCAATGGCCAGGCATCGAGCCCGGCGGCCACGCGGGTGATGCCCCGCGGCGCGATCCACACGGCATCGCCGCCCTGAACCAGCGCCGCTGCCAGCGCGGTGTCGAGGGTTTCGACCACCCCGTGGCGCGGTTGCAGCCGGTGGCCCGCAAGGAAGGCGTCGGCCACCTGGCGCAACAGCGTGCCCGGCAAGGGCAGCACCCATGGCACGCCCGCCAGGCCGCGCAGCAGCGCCGGCGAAGCGCGGTCGCCACTGGCGCGCGCGGCCGCGGACAGCGGGTGGTCGCGGCGCGCAATCAGGCCCAGGGGCTCGGTGTAAAGCGGCTCGAAGCTCAGGCCGGCCATGGCCTCGGGGTCGCTGAGGCGGGCGATGACCGCGTCCAACTCGCGCGAGCGCAACTGCGTCAGCAAAGCGGTGTTGCGCCCGGTGTGCACCTGCACGGTGGCACCGGGCACCGCGCACCCCGGCTGGCTCAGCAGCGGCGGCAGGAGCACCGGCGCGATGGTGGGCAGCACGCCCAGGCGCAGCGCCGAGGCGTCGGGCCGGCCCACCACGCTGTGCACGGCCGCGCTCAAGGATTGCACCGAACTGCTGGCATGGCGGTAGAAGGCCGCCGCTGCCGCCGTCATCGTGACACCAGCGCGCCCGCGCACGAACAGCGGACAGCCCAGCAGGTCCTCCAACTCCTTCAGCGTCTTGCTGACCGCGGGCTGGGTGATCGACAACTGCAGCGCCGCGCGGCCGAGCTGACCGGCGTCGGCCACCGCCAAGAAGCACTGCAGGTGGCGCAGTCGGATGCGGCCGATGGAACGGGTGAGGGCGACGGCCGCGGGGTCGAGGTCCAGATCGGGATCGGGGGTCGCCTGGCCATCGGTCATGCCCGATTCTATTTTTGCCGCGGCGCGCGCGGCGCGCTGCGGCAGGGTCAGCCCAGCACCAGGTCGAGTTGCGCGTCCGGGGTCCTGGTGGTGTCGGGCTTGATGGGGGCACCACCGCCCGACAAGCGCACCAGGTCCTGCGGCCTGCCTGGCCGCACCACGCCGTCGGGGAGGTAGCCGCGGGTGTCCAGCTGCCAGCCTTCCGTGGCTTGCTGGTCACCGTGCACCAGGGCCCGCTGGGTGCAGAGCTTCAGGGCCGAAGCGCGCTCCACGAGGTGCTGGCAGGTGGCCGCATCGAGCAATCGTGCGAAGTCGGTCCAGCGGCGCAGCACCAGGGGATTGCGCCAGGCGTCCTCGACGGCCCAACGCAGGCACTGGCGGTGCGCTGGGGTTTCCGCGCGGCGCACGGCCGGGGGCGCCGACTCCAGCACGCGGGGCAGCAGGGCGTGGAAAAACTGCTGGTAGGCCCGCTTGGTCGGCTTGCCGGGCAGCAGGGCCTCGAAGCGCTTGCTGCGCTCGGCCCAGCCCGGCCGCGTCAACTGCTGGCTGATCAGCGCCTGCAGCGCCTGCACCGGGTTGAGCAGGTGCAGGCGCGGTGGCGGCAGCACGCGCAGTGGCAAGGCTGCCGCGTCGGCATGCGGCATGGCCTCGACAAAGCTGCACAGGATGGCGATGCGTGACCAGGCCGCGGCGCCCAAACCGTCAACGTCCAGCACCGGGCGGTCGGTGAGCACGCGCACTTCGGTCATCGACTCGGCGAAGCCACGGCGGCCCTTGGCGCGGTTGGCCAGCGCGCTGATCACCGCGAGGTTGCCCGCCGCGTAACCGGCGTCGTTGCGGACGCGGTCGATCGAGGCGTCGGTGGGCTGCATCGTGCCGTGGGTCAGCGGCGCGCGGGTGATCGGGCAATGGGCGACGTCGATCTGCGCGAGGTAGTGTGGTGTGACCTGCATCAGCTCAACGCTGCGCCCGCGCAGCCAGGCGTGCAGGCGCAACTGCAGCCACTTGCGCACCGGTCGCGGCGCGCGCAGCGTCCGGTCGCCGAACACCGCCTGGCCGGCGCGCAGACCGTTGAGCAGCGCCGATGGCATCTGGTCGTGGGGCGCAGGCGGGGTGAGGCGGTGATGGGCATGGTCCCAGCCCAATTCGAATCCCACCTGCTCGTGCAACGTGAGGCCGGTGGCGGCGCTCACGGTGGCAGCGCTTGCGGCAGCGGCGGCCGCAGCGTTGACGGCGACAGCGGCGAGGGCTTGAACCTCATCGGCGTGGAAGGTGCTCATGCGGAACTCCTGTGCAGGTTGATTCGACCGGGTCAGTGTCGAGCGCCACAAGCTCATGGCGTGATCCTGAAAAAATCCCTTTTCAAACCAAGGCCATGCCACTAAGCTGCCGCGACTGGCTCACCCAGTGAGCCCGGGCAGCCCGGAGAAACCCATGGACCGCACCGAACGCTTCTACAAGATCGAATTGCTGCTGCGCAACCGCGGCAGCGTCAGCTTCGAGACCCTGCGCAGCGAGCTGGAGGTGTCGCCCGCCACCCTCAAGCGCGACCTGCAGTACCTGCGTGACCGCATGGACGCCCCCATCGTCTACGACCGCGCTGACAACGGCTACCGCCTGTCGCCGACGGCCGCCGGCGCGCGCAGCGCTCAGTACGAACTGCCAGGCCTTTGGTTCAGCGAACAGGAAATCCATGCCCTGCTGACCATGCACCAGCTGATGGCCGGGCTGGACGACGACGGCGTGCTGGCACGCCACATCGCGCCGATGATGGACAAGCTGCAGGGCATGCTGGGCGCCGACGTGGGCGAGGCGCGCGAGCTGATGCGCCGCGTCAAGGTGATCGGCACGGCGCGGCGTCGCGCGCCCAGCCGCCATTTCGAGCTGCTGGGCAGCGCGTTGATCCAGCGCAAGCGCGTGTGGTTGCGCTACTTCAAACGCAGCGACCGCGCCGAAAGCACGCGCGAGGTGTCGCCGCAGCGCCTGGTGCACTACCGCAACACCTGGTACCTGGACGCCTGGTGCCACGAGAGCAACGCCCTGCGCCGCTTCGCGCTGGACGCTGTGCGCGAGGCCCGTGCGCTGGACACCAAAGCCCGCCCCGTGTCCGTGAAGGACCTGGAAGCGGCCCTGGACGCTGGCTACGGCATCTACAGCGGCGACGGCAGCCGCATCAAGTGGGCCACGCTGCGCTTCGAGGCCGATGCCGCGCAATGGGTGGCCGAGGAAGAATGGCACCCGCAGCAGAAGTCGCGCTGGCTGACCGACGGGCGCTACGAACTGCAGGTGCCCTACAGCGACCCGACCGAGCTGACCATGGACATCCTGCGCCACGGCGACAGCGTGGAGGTCGTCAGCGACAAGGCGCTGGCCCGCGGCATCGCCGACCGCCTGCGCCGGGCCGCTGCACGCTACCCCTGAACCCCGCCACGCCAGGGCCACCCCGGGCGCACTACGATGACCGCACCGCAGCAGCCGCTGCCCCCACGGAGACACGTCATGAAAGCCACCTGGAACGGCGTCACCATCGCCGAGAGCGACGACACGGTGGTCGTCGAAGGCAACCACTACTTTCCCGAATCGGCCCTGAACCGCCAGCACGTCACCTTCAGCAACCACCGCACCAGCTGCCCTTGGAAGGGGCAGGCGCACTACCTCAGCCTGATGGTCAACGGCGACATGAACGAGAACGCCGTCTGGTACTACCCGGAGCCGAGCGACGCCGCGCGCGAAATCAAAGGCCGCGTCGCGTTCTGGAAAGGCGTGAAAGTCAGCGAGTGACGTTGGGCGCCGTGCACCGGCGTCGGCTGCGCGCGGTGTGGCGCTCGGCCGGTTGGCCCTGCCAGGACCTGGTGGAGGTGGAACTGCTCGCCGCCGGGCTGCTGGAGCGCGTGCGCCAACCGACGGGCCACGACACGCTGCGCGTCACCGACGCCGGCCTCCAGGTGCTGGCCGACACCCTCCACCGCAACCGCCGCGCCTTCGACGCCCACGAGGCCCTGGTCGAGCGCGTGGCCACCACCCAGTTGCGCGCCGGCCGCCTGGCCTGGCGGGGCTTGAGCCTGCGCAGCAAGCCCTTGGAAGACGGGCCCTGGGTGATGGCGATGCCCGATGTCTTTTCAGTGCGCCACACCACGGTCGAGGCCTACCTGACGCCCACGGTGCACGAGATCAAGGTCAAGCGCGCCGACCTGCTCAGCGACTTGCGCCGCCCCGCCAAACGGGCGGCCTACCTGCAGATCAGCAGCGAATGCTGGTACGTGCTGGCCGAGGGCATCGCCGACCCCGACGAGGTGCCGCCCGAATGCGGTGTGCTGATCGCGGGAGAGACCACGCTGGACGTGGCGCGCGCCGCCCCCAAGCGGCCCATGCGCATGGGCTTCGGCCTGTGGATGGCGCTGGCCCGGGCCTCACCGCTGCCGGGCTGGCAGGCCGAGGACGACCAGGCGGCGCTGTGAACCGCGCCCTGACGGGCCGGCAGCAGCCGTCCCCGTGCGGGCGGCGGCATCACCGCTGCAGCACAATCGGGCACCCGCTTTCGGCGCCACCCGCCGAACCGCCGAATGAGGAGCCCCCATGCGCACGACGACATCCGCCCTCCGCCGCCTGAGCCTGGCCACGCTGATCGCTGGCCTGCCCTGGGCGGTGCCTCTGAGCAGCGTGGCCGCCACGCCCGCCACCGCGGGCGCGGCCCAGGGCAGCGCCGGCATCGCCTGGGTGCAGGGCAGCACGGAGGCCGAGGTGGACGCCGCCTTCGCTCGCGCCCAGGCCGAACGCAAGCCGCTGTTCCTGTATTGGGGCGCCAAGTGGTGCCCGCCGTGCAACCAGGTGCAGGCAACGCTGTTCAACCGCGCGGACTTCGTGGCCCGATCGCGCGCCTTCGTGCCGGTCTACATCGACGGCGACAGCCCCGGAGCGCAGAAACTGGGCACCCGATTCAAGGTGCGCGGCTACCCGACCATGGTGTTGTTCGCCAGTGACGGCCGAGAGCTGACCCGCCTGCCCGGCGAGGTGGATGCCGTGCAGTACACGGAAGTGCTGACCCTGGGCATGAACGCGCAGCGGCCACTGAAGGCCGTGCTCGCCGACGCCCGCACCGGCGCCGGCAAGCTGAGCCCGGCCGACTGGCGCATGCTGGCGTTCTATTCGTGGGACACCGACGAGCAGCAGCTGGTGCCCAAGGACCAGGTGCCGGCCTTGCTCAAGCAGTTGGCCGAACGCATCCCGGCCGCCCAGGCCGACACCGCCGACCGCCTGCTGCTGCAGGCGCTGGCCGCCGCCGGCAACGACAAATCGCCGCCAGTGGCCGACGCCGCCAGCCGCGACCGCGTGCTCAAGCTGCTGGCCGACCCGACCCGTTCGCGGGCCCAGATGGACGTGCTGAGCAACCGCGCGCCCGACCTGGCCCGTGCCTTGACCGCCGCCGGCTCGGCGGAACGCAGCGCGCTGAAGACCCGCTTCGACACGACACTGCGTGCGCTGGCCCGGGACAGCAGCCTGTCGCGCGCCGACCGCTTGACCGCCCAACTGGCCCGGGTGCAATTGCTGCGGCTGGACGTGCCCAAGGGCCAGACGGTCGCCCTGCCCGACACCCTGCTGGCCGAGGTGCGCGACCAGGTGGCCCGCGATGACCGCGAGATCAGCAACGGCTACGAGCGGCAGGCCGTCATCACCACGGGCGCCTACGTGCTCGGGCAGGCCGGCCTGATGGACGCCTCCGACGCGCTGCTGAAGGCCAACCTGGCCAAGAGCCACTCGCCTTACTACCTGATGAGCGCGCTGGCGAGCAACGCGCGCCAGCGCGGCGACACCGCCGACGCCCTGCGCTGGTACGAGGAAGCGCACAAGAAAAGCGTGGGCCCGGCGACCCGGCTGCAATGGGGCGCGAGCCACGTGACCGCGCTGGTGGAACTGGCACCGCAGGACACGGCCCGCATCGAACGCGCGGCCCAACAGGTCTTTGCCGACGCGGCCGCACAGCCAAACGCCTTTTACGAGCGCAGCGCCCGGTCGCTGCAGCGCGTCGGCGCGAAACTCAGCGGCTGGGCCAGCGCCGCGCCGGCAGGCAGCCCGGCGTCGGCCACGCTGCAGCGCCTGCAGCAGCAGCTGGACGGCATCTGCCAAGCGCTGCCTGCGGGTGACCCGCAGCGCGCGGTGTGCGACGGCTTGCTGAAGCCCGCGGCCGACGGCAAGGCGGCCTGAGCGTCGACGGTCGGCGCGCCGACCGCGTGGCCGGCCTCAGCGGCTGGCCCGCGCCGGCCGCGCGTCAAAGTGCACGCGGTAGCTCAGGCCCTTGTCGCGGTCGCTGAAGCGCAGCGTCGAGCCCTGCCAGTCGTAGTCGGTGGTGAAGCCGTCGATCTGCATGGCGCCGTGCATCAGCACCACGTCCACCTGACTGCTGTGCAACTGCAGTCGGTAGACGATGTCGCTGAACCGCACACTGGCCCGGTTGCCGGCCTGCAGCGTCAACTCCACCGGGCCGCAGTGGCCGGCCGCATCGGCGGGCGGCGGCGCGGTGCCCGACGCCGAACCCAGGGGCGGCGCCGCCGCGTCGGCGGCCGCGGTCAGAGGCTGCACGCACAGGCGACCGGCGTAGGCGCCCGGTCCAGGCCGCGCCGTGGCCGACGTGGCGTGCGCGGCGAACGGCAGCGCGGCCAAGCCCACCGTTGCAACCCACGCGCCCAAGCGCCAAGGCACCGACGGGCCGAGGCCACGGGCGGGCCGATGTGCAAGCAAGGGGCTGGAACGGTTCATGGCGGGGCTCTCGGTGGTCGGTCGACGCGCGGCGCTGAACCTTACAAGGTCGACGACAACTTCGCTGGGGGCGGGTTGAGGGCGGGTTGAGGGCGGGTTGAGGGCGCCAGGCGCCGGGACGCGCCAGCCCCTGGAATTCGCCCGGCGGCACCCCACATGAGAGCATTCGTGGTCGTCGCCAAACCGGCGCCGCTGGCCAGTCGACACCGCCGTGGCCCCCGAACCCAACCCAGGACCCCCGATGAGCACGACCGACACCGCCAGCGCCCCTGCAGCGTCCGCCCTCAGCACCCCGCCCACGGCGGCCACGCCCGTGCAGCGCTCGCGCAGCGTCGAGCGTCTGGTGCGCGGCCAGCCCACGTCCGACGGCGCGGGCGTCAAGCTGACGCGCGTGCTGACCCAGGACCTGCAGCGCCGCCTGGACCCCTTCCTGATGCTTGACGCCTTTGGCAGCGACGCCGCCAGCGACTACATCGGCGGCTTTCCCGACCACCCGCACCGCGGCTTCGAAACCGTCACGCTGATGCTGCACGGCCGCATGCGCCACCGCGACAGCGTGGGCAACGTGGGCCTGCTGGAACCCGGCAGCGTGCAATGGATGACCGCCGGCCGCGGCATCATCCACAGCGAAATGCCGGAGCAGACCGAAGGCCGCATGAGCGGCTTTCAGTTGTGGGTGAACCTGGCGGCCAAGGACAAGCTGTGCCCACCCGCCTACCGCGACGTGCCCCCCAGCGGCGTCCCGGTGCTGAGCCTGGCCAATGGCGTCACGGTGCGCGTGGTGGCCGGTGCCAGCCACGGCGTGACCGGGGCCGTGACCCGACCGACCACCGAACCCCTGGTGCTCGACATCGCGCTGCCACCCGGCAGCCGCTTCGACCAGGCGATCCCGGCGGGCCACAACGCCTTCTTCTTCGTGCACCAAGGCAGCGTCACCGTGGACGCGGAACCCCGCTTCCCGCAAAGCGCCACCGTGCCCACCGGCCAGATGGCCGTGCTGACCACCGACCCCCATGCAGACGGCCTGCGCCTGAGCGTGCCGGCACAGGCCAGCGACACCGCTCATGTGCTGCTGGTGGCCGGCCAGCCGCTGAACGAGCCCATCGCCCAGTACGGCCCCTTCGTCATGAACACCACCGCCGAGATCCACCAGGCGGTGGCCGACTTCCAGCGCGGCGTGCTGGCCACCTGACCCACGGAGGCCCCATGCCCCGCCCCATCCTCGACGACCACCGACTTCACCCCGCCATCCGCGACCAGGTGCTGCAGCACCACGCGGACATCGTGCACAACGTGCAGGCGGCCAGTCAGTCCCACCCGGTGCTGGTGGTGGGCATGGCCGGCAACCCCTACTGCCGCAAGGCGCGCAAGCTGCTGGACACGGCGGGCCAGGCCCACCACTACCTGTCTTACGGCAGCTACGTCAGCCAGTGGCGCGCCCGCAATGCACTGAAGATGTGGAGCGGCTGGCCCACCTTCCCGATGGTGTTCGTGATGGGCCAGCTGGTCGGCGGCGCCGACGACCTGGGCCGGCTGATCGCCAGCGGAGAGCTGTCGCGCCTGCTGCACGGGGGCTGAGGCGGGCGCTGGCGGGAGCGGTCAGCGGTCAGCGGTCAGCGGTCAGCGGTCAGCAGCCTGCCACCAGGGCCTGCAGCGGGCGCTGCGTGGCAGGGTCCACGACGACCAGCGCTGTGCGCCGCGGCAGCCCGGCGTCGCGCGCTTCCGACGGGGCCGGGGTCCATTGCAGGCGCTGGCCGCGCTGGCTGGGCCAGGCGTCCACCGGCTGGTACTGGCGCACCACGTGGTCGTGCGCGAGCTTTTCGCCCGCGTTTTCCCCGGCACGCACGTCGCTGCGGTGGCCGTCCTCCAGCTGAACCCAATACGCGCTCAAGCGCGACGGCAGTGGCTGCCCGGCGCGGGGCTGCAGCACGGCGGTCCACGCGGCGCCGTCGCGTTGCAGTTGCAGGTCCAGGGGCGCGGGCCGACGGGTCGCGGGCAGGCTGGGCCAGGAGCGCCAATCCGCCCCGTCGACGATGACCTGCGGCGTGTAGACGTAACGGGCGCCGCTGGGCGCCATCAAGGCGCGCTGGCGCTCGGTGTAGGCCGGGCTCGCGAAGCGGTCAGCCCAGCCGAGGCGGTCCCAGTAATTGACGTGGAAGGACAGCGCCAGCACGTCGTCGCGGCGCTTCAGGCCGGACAACCAGCGGTCCGCCGGCGGGCATGAGCTGCAACCTTCGGAGGTGTACAGCTCGACCACCATGGGCGCCACGGGGCCCGATCGGGCCTCACAGGTGACCGCCAGAGCGCCGCCTGACGCGGTCGTCAGCACCGCGCACGTGGCGGCGGCCAGCACCGCGGGCGCCACGCCTGCACCGACTCTGGCGCTGGGGAACAAGGGACTGGGCGACGGTGCGGGCATGGCGGCTCCTGCAAGCGGGGGCGGGTTGAATGGGCATCACGCGGGGCGAGGCGGCCGTGCTGCCGTCGCGCACAGGGCTTGGTCGCGGCCTGGCAACGCACCTGACACGGCGACGGCGCGCGAGCACGTGATGGCATGACGCCGGGACGCCACCGGCATCGCCATGGGTGGATGCGGCCGGCCAAGGTGGCACACTTCAACGCGTGTTGTTCCCTGCCCTCCGTTCTCTGCCGATGCCCTTGCGCAGCGCCTTGCTGTCGACACTGACCGTCACGCTGATGGGGGCGATCACCATGCCGGACGCCCACGCGCAGGCACAGCCACAACCACAACCACAGACGCAGGCACCGGAACCTGCACCGGGACCGGCCTCGGCCTCCCCATCGACCGCCGCCGTCTCGCCCGCCGATCGACCCGCGCCAACCCAAGCGTGCCGCCTGCCCGGCGTGGCCCATGAGCTGCGCTGCGGCAGCGTCAGCCGCGCACTGGACCCCACCCGGCCCGACGGCGCCCGCATCGACGTGCACTACGTCGTGGCACCGGCCGCCGCCCGCCGCAAACGCCCCGACCCGGTGTTGATGCTGGCCGGTGGGCCAGGCCAGAGCGCGATCGCCCTGGCGCCCGCGGTGCTGCCCCTGCTGCGACGGTTGAACGCCCGGCGCGACCTCGTGTTCATTGACCAGCGCGGCACGGGCCGATCCGCCGCGCTCGACTGCGACGACCGAAGCACCACCGACCTGGCCCAGGGACGCGACCTTCGCCAGCAACTGGACCTGCTGCGCGCCTGCCGCGACCGCTTGGCCGCCCTGCCCGCACTGAACGGGTTGGACGGCCTGCGCCACTTCACGACCACGGTGGCGATGCAGGACATCGACGCCGTGCGACGCGCACTCGGCGCGCCGCAGGTCAACGTGATCGGCGGCTCCTACGGCACGCGGGCCGCGTTGGAGCTGATGCGGCAGTTTCCCGACACGGTGCGCCGCGCCATCCTGGACGGCGTCGCGCCGCCGGACATGGCGCTGCCGGCCAGCATGTCGACGGACGCGCAGGCCGCCCTGGACGCCATGTTCACCGCGTGCGCGGCCGACAGCGCCTGCGCCCGCGCCCACCCGCAACTGCGCCGCGACTGGGCCGCCCTGCTGTCGGCCCTGCCGCGGCCGGTGTCGGTGCGCGACCCGCGCACCGGTCGGACCGAATCCTTCACCTTGAGGCGCGACATGCTGCTGGCCGCCGTGCGCACGCCGCTGTACTCGCCAGTGCTGGCGTCCGCGCTGCCGCAGGCCCTGGCCGAAGCCGCGGCCGGGCGCTTCGAGCCGCTGGCCGGGCTGAACGCAATGGCCAGCGGGCGACCCGGGCGCGGTGCGTCGGCACTGGCCATCGGCATGCACTTCTCGGTGGTGTGCGCCGAGGACCTGCCGCGCCTGGCCGCCAGCCGCGACGCCCCCGGGCGTGATTTCGGCGACAGCGCGCGCGCCCTGTACGAACCCGCCTGCGCGGACTGGCCCCGCGGCACGGTGCCGCCAGACTTCTACCGTGTCCCGCCGGCACGCCAGCCGGTGCTTGTGCTCAGCGGGGGCGCGGACCCGGTGACCCCGCCACGCCACGGCGCCCGGGTGGCCGCCGCGCTGGGCCCACTGGCCAGCCACCGCGTCGTGCCGAACGCCGGCCATGGCCTGATCGGCGTGGGCTGCGTGCGCGACCTGCTGCTGCGCTTCATCGACGCCCCCGACAACGCCAGCGCGCTGGCGGTGGACAGCGCCTGCGTGACCGGCATCCCGCGCCCGCCGGCGGTGCTGCCAGCCCCCGGCGAGGCCCGCCCATGATCGAGGTTCAACACGTGGCCAAGGCCTTCCCGCCCCCGTCGGGCACCAAGGGCCGGCCAACACCGGTTCAAGCCGTCAGCGACATCAGCTTCACCGCGGCCGATGGCCGAATCACCGGCTTGCTGGGCCCGAACGGCGCCGGCAAGACCACCACCTTGCGCATGTTGGCCGGCTTGATCACCCCCGACGCTGGTCGGATGACCGTGGCGGGCATCCATGTGGCCACCGAACCCCGGCGGGCGCTGGCGCAGCTGGGCGTGCTGTCCGACGCGCGCGGCCTGTACCCGCGCCTGACCGCGCGCGAGAACATCGTCTACTTCGGCCGGCTGCACGGCCTGTCGACCGACGCCGCGGGCGCACGCGCCGACACGCTGGCCGAATTGCTCGACCTGAAGCCCCTGCTCGACCGCCGCACCGCCGGCTTCAGCCAGGGCGAGCGCATGAAAACCGCGCTGGCCCGGGCACTCGTGCACGACCCGAGCCACATCGTGCTGGACGAACCCACCAACGGCCTGGACGTGCTGGCCACCCGTGCCCTGCGCGAGGTGCTGCGCCGGCTGCGAACGCCCGAGGGTGGCCGCAAGTGCATCGTCTTTTCCAGCCACATCATGCAAGAGGTCGAGCGGCTGTGCGACGAGGTCGTGGTCGTGGCGCGGGGGCGCACCGTGGCCACTGGCACGGTGGACGCGCTGCGCGAACGCGCGGGCACGGCGGACTTTGAGGAAGCCTTTGTCCGGCTGGCCTTTGCCCCGGCGACGGTGGCCACCGCCCGCACGGAGGCTGCCCCATGACGGGCTGGCGCCCAGCCTGGGCGGTTTACCTCAAGGAGCTGGTCGACGCGCTGCGCGACCGGCGAACGCTGGCCGTGGTGCTGCTGTCCAGCGTCCTGATGGGGCCGCTGGTGCTGTTCGCCCTGTCCATGCTCGTCGGCAAGATGGAAGACCGGGCCGACCAGCGCGTGGTCTGGGTCCAGGGCAAGGCGAACGCGCCGACGCTGGTCAACTTCTTCCAGCGCCAAAGCTGGGAGGTCAAGGAAGCCGGCCCCGACCATGAAGCCCGGCTGAAGGACGACCGCATCGACGACCCGCTGTTGATCGTGCCAAGCGACTTCGAGGCCGAACTGCAGCGGGGCGACGCGCCCGAGGTCGCGTTGGTCACCAACCGCAGCAACCGCCAGGCCCAGACCGCAGACGCCCAGCTGGGGCGCCTGCTGGCCGCGTTCAACCGCGAACGCGCGTCGCTCGGGCTGGCGCTGTTGGGCGTGGCGCCAGACGTGATGACCGTCGTCACCGTCAACGAACGAGACCTTGCCAACAGCCAGGCGCGGGCCGCCCAGCTCACCGGCATGCTGCCCTACTTCGTCATCATGGCCGTGCTGTACGGCGCGCTGAGCGCGGCGCTGGACACCACCGCCGGCGAACGGGAACGCGGGTCGCTCGAGCCCCTGCTGATGAACCCGGCCTCGCACGCCGCGCTGGTGCTGGGCAAATGGGGCGCGGTCGCCACGGTGGGCATGTTGGTAGCCGTCTTGAGCAGCCTCAGCTTCCTGCCCGCGCAGTGGCTGTTGCGCAGCGACACGCTGCAGTCGCTGTTCCAGTACGGCCCGCGCGAGGCGATCGGCTTTCTGGGGGTGTTGATCCCGCTGGCTGCTGCGCTGTCGGCGGCGCTGATGGCGGTGGCCATCCGCTGCCGCAGTTTCAAGGAGGCGCAGGCGAACTGCACGGTGGTGTTGTTGGCCGTGTCGCTGCTGCCAATGGTGTCCCTGTTCCAGCTGGGCGGCGACTCCGGCTGGGCGCGCTGGGTGCCGGCGCTGGCCCAGCACACGCTGATGAACCAGGTGCTCCGGGGCGAGCCGATGAGCTGGGCGCAATGGCTGGGTCCGGCGCTGGTGTGCCTGGTGATCACCTTGGCCGGGCTGGCGGCCGTGAGCCGGCGGCTGCGCCAAGCGGCGGTCGTGTGACGCTCGGCCCGCCGCGCAC
>CALRPU020000055.1:0-16908 GCA_943370175.1 Hydrogenophaga intermedia
TACTTCCGCACGACGGACGTGACGGGGGCGGTGGAGCTGCCGAAGGACAAGGAAATGGTGATGCCTGGCGACAACGTGAGCATCACGGTGAAGCTGATCGCGCCGATCGCGATGGAAGAGGGCCTGCGCTTCGCCATCCGTGAAGGCGGCCGCACCGTCGGCGCCGGCGTCGTGGCAAAGATCATCGACTGAGGTCGCTGTCGGATGAAGGATTGACTGCAGGGGTATAGCTCAATTGGCAGAGCGCTGGTCTCCAAAACCAGAGGTTGGGGGTTCGATGCCCTCTGCCCCTGCCACCACAAGTCAGTCCCAAGCCGTTTCAACCTGAACCTGACCCCGCAGACGCCAAGCTGATCGCGCCCCTGGCCCGCAAGTGCTGAACGCACCTGCGGGCTTTGCCGCTGCAGTGCCCGGCAGCGTGGCCCAAGTCGGTGGGCGCATTGACAACGCCCTGTCTGGTGAATTTGCGCCGCATGGCCCTGGAGTGATCTCGAAGATGTCCAACCCTTCCGTCGAAACCGTGTCCACCGGTGCTGACAAGGCCAAATTGGCCGGTGCAGCCGTGTTGCTGGTGGCCGCGGTCGCGGCCTTCTACGCGCTGGGCAAGCAGGACCTGTGGCTGCGCGTGCTGGCGCTGCTGGGTCTGCTGGCGGCGGCGGTGGCTGTGTTTTTGGTCTCGGAGCCCGGCAAGCAGTTGATCGCGTACGGGCGCGACTCGATTCGCGAAGTCCGCAAAGTGGTTTGGCCCACCCGCAAAGAGGCCATGCAGATGACGGGCTATGTGTTCGCCTTCGTCGTCGTGATGGCGCTGTTCCTGTGGTTGACCGACAAGACCTTGGAGTGGTTGTTGTACGACCTGGTCCTGGGTTGGAAGCGTTGAGGATGATGCGATGAGCGACGTCAATGAAAACGTGGGAAGCCTGGTGACCGGCGACACCGCCCCCGCACCGGTGGCAGCGCCGAGCAACAAGCGCTGGTACGTGGTTCACGCCTACTCTGGCATGGAGAAGGCTGTTGAGCGCAACTTGCGCGAGCGGATCGATCGCTCGGGCATGCAGGACAAGTTCGGCCGCATCCTGGTACCGATGGAAGAGGTGGTCGAACTCAAGAACGGCAAGAAGGCCGTGACCGAGCGCCGCTTTTTTCCGGGCTATGTGCTGGTCGAGATGGAAATGGCGGACGACACCTGGCATTTGGTGAAGCACACCAGCAAGGTCACCGGTTTCGTCGGTGGGGCCAAGAATCGCCCGGCCCCGATCTCCGAGGCCGAGGTGATGAAGATCGTCAACCAGATGCAAGAAGGCATCGAGAAGCCGCGGCCAAAGGTCGAGTGGTCGGTGGGCGAGATGGTCCGCGTCAAGGAGGGGCCGTTCACCGACTTCAATGGCGCCATTGAAGACGTGAATTACGACAAGTCCAAGGTGCGCGTCTCGGTCACGATTTTTGGTCGTGCCACGCCGGTCGAGCTGGATTTCGGTCAGGTCGAAAAGGTTTGAGAAAGCCCCGCTCGGGGGCGGTTGCTGCGCACGCGCGGTGACGTCCCGGGCCGTTGACGAAGGTGGCGTGACACCTTCACGAGGAGCCGGCGTAACCAGCCGCCGGCGTTAGCACTCCAGGCGCCCTCCCCTCGGTGGTGGGCGCACTGCAAGGAAAATCATGGCAAAGAAGATAGTCGGCTTCATCAAGCTGCAAGTCCCGGCCGGCAAGGCCAACCCCTCGCCGCCAATCGGTCCGGCCCTGGGCCAGCGCGGTCTGAACATCATGGAGTTCTGCAAGGCGTTCAACGCCCAGACCTCCAGCATGGAGCCAGGCCTCGTGCTGCCGGTGGTGATCACCGCGTTCGCGGACAAGTCGTTCACCTTCATCCTGAAGACGCCGCCGGCCACCGTGTTGATCAAGAAGGCATTGAAGCTGGACAAGGGTTCCCCGCGTCCGAACGCGCAGAAGGTGGCCAAGATGACGCGCGCTCAGATCGAAGAGATCGCGAAGCTCAAGATGAAGGACCTGACGGCGGCCGACCTGGACGCCGCGGTTCGCACGATCGCAGGTTCGGCCCGCTCGATGGGCGTGACGGTGGAAGGGGTGGTCTGATCATGGCAAAGCTCACCAAGAAGCAAAAGGCGTTGGCCGGCAAGGTCGAGTCGACCAAGCTGTACACCCTCGACAGCGCCCTGGCGATCGTCAAGGAGTGCGCCACCGCCAAGTTCGATGAGTCGATCGACGTGGCCGTGCAACTGGGCATCGATGCGAAGAAGTCGGACCAAGTGGTTCGCGGCGCCGTCGTGATGCCCAACGGCACCGGCAAGACCAAGCGTGTGGCGGTGTTCGCCCAAGGGGCCAAGGCCGAAGAGGCGCGCGCTGCTGGCGCCGACATCGTCGGCATGGACGACCTGGCCGAACAGGTCAAGGCCGGCAACCTGAATTTCGACGTCGTGATCGCTTCGCCGGACACGATGCGGATCGTCGGTACGCTGGGTCAGATCCTCGGCCCGCGCGGCCTGATGCCGAACCCGAAGGTCGGCACGGTGACCCCGGACGTCGCCACCGCGGTGCGCAACGCCAAAGCCGGTCAGGTTCAATTCCGCGTCGACAAGGCCGGCATCGTGCACGGCACCATTGGCCGCCGCTCGTTCGACTCGGACAAGCTCGCGGGCAATCTGCGCGCGCTGATCGAGGCCCTGAACAAGGCCAAGCCGGCCACCAGCAAGGGCGTGTACCTGCGCAAGGTCGCGGTGTCGTCAACGATGGGCGTCGGTGCCCGCGTCGATGTCGCCTCGATCAACGCCGCCGCCTCGCAAGCCTGATCAACCGTTTGATGCGGCGGCGCGAGTCTGGCGCCGCTGCGTGATGGAGTTTGGTGGGCTGCCAGTCCGTTCGCGGGCAGGCAGGTCATCCAAGACCGCTGGTGTCGGCCCCCGGGTCGGCTTAATGGCCAGCGCAGATGGCGGTCCCGCCGGGATGAATTCAGTTTCAGCTCGGATGGTCGCTGCAACCTGGTGTGCAACAAGGCTTCGGCCACGTTGCACGTGATGTGAGGAGCAGACCTTGAGTCTCAATCGCAACGAGAAGCAGACCGTGGTGACGGATGTGGCGGCCCAAGCGGCCCGCTCGCAGACGCTCGCGCTGGCTGAATACCGTGGCCTCACCGTGGCTCACCTCGACGCGCTGCGTCGGCAAGCTCGCGACAAGGGCGTGTACCTTCATGTTTTGAAGAACACGCTCGCCCGTCGCGCGGTTGCCGGCACGCCTTTCGAGGTGGCTTCGGATGCCATGGTCGGCCCGCTGATCTACGGTTTTTCGGAAGACGCTGTCGCGGCTGCCAAAGTCATCGCTGACTTTGCCAAGACCAACGACAAGCTCGTCATCAAAGCCGGCGCTTACGCCGGCAAGGCCCTGGACGCCGACGGCGTGAAGGCCCTGGCCTCTGTGCCCAGCAAGGAAGTCTTGCTGTCGCAGATCGCCGGCCTGCTGTTGTCGCCGGTCCAGCGCATGGCTGCTGTCGTGGCAGCCCTGGCCGAGAAGCGCGGTGGCGGTGCGGAAGCGCCCGCCGAAGAAGCCGCAGCGGCCTGAGCCCCATCCACTGAATCACTGAATACGAGGAAATCATCATGGCATTCGACAAAGACGCCTTCCTGACCGCCCTGGACAGCATGTCCGTCATGGAACTCAATGACCTGGTCAAGGCCATTGAAGAGAAGTTCGGCGTGTCCGCCGCTTCGATGGCCGCTCCGGCCGCTGGTGGCGGCGGTGGCGCCGCTGCCGCGGTGGAAGAGAAGACCGAGTTCAACGTCGTGCTGCTCGAAGCCGGCGCGAACAAGGTCTCGGTCATCAAGGCCGTGCGCGAACTGACCGGCCTGGGTCTGAAGGAAGCCAAGGACCTGGTCGACGGCGCCCCGAAGAACGTCAAGGAAGCGATCGCCAAGGCCGACGCCGAAGCCGCTGTCAAGAAGCTGGTGGAAGCCGGCGCCAAGGCCGAGCTCAAGTAATTGCGCTCGCCACACCGGGCTGGGAGCCGTTTTCGGTTCCCGGCCCGTTGTGCTTTCAAGCAGGATCGTTTTTGGGTGGTCAATCGTTCGAATGACCCCTGAAGAACAGTTGGAAGTCCCCCGGCCTGACAATCGAGGGTTTTCCAAGTGTTCTCTGATCCGACTGCAGAGAACGGGTTTGGTCGGGCTCCGGTGCAATGCCGGGGTTGTCCGCCAGCGGCTGGTAGTGGCCAGCCACCAAGCGTCGAACGCAATGTTCGAAAGACAGTCGCCGACGGGGATGAGGCCAGGGCCGGGCGGATTCCCCTGAGATGGAGTGAGAAATCACCTATGGCGCAGCAAACAACCCCCTACAGCTACACCGAGCGCAAGCGGATCCGCAAGAGCTTCGGCAAGCGTGAGAGTGTCCTCAACGTTCCTTACCTGCTGACGATGCAGAAGGAATCGTACGTTGCCTTCCTGCAGAAGGACGTACCACCGCAGAAGCGCAAACCCGAGGGCCTGCAGGCCGCCTTCCTCTCCGCGTTCCCGATTGTTTCGCACAACGGGTTCGTCGAAATGAAGTTCATCGAGTTCAACATGGCGAAGCCCGCGTTCGACACGCGTGAATGCCGCCAGCGGGGTCTGACCTACGCCGCCGCCGTGCGCGCCAAGCTCCAGATGATCATTTATGACCGCGAGTCGCCCCAGGCGAAGACGGTCAAGGAGATCAAGGAGCAAGAGGTGTACATGGGCGAAGTGCCCCTGATGACCGACTACGGTTCGTTCATCGTGAACGGCACCGAGCGCGTCATCGTGAGCCAGCTGCACCGCTCGCCGGGTGTGTTCTTCGAGCACGACAAGGGCAAGACCCATTCGTCGGGCAAGCTTTTGTTTTCGGCACGCATCATCCCTTACCGCGGCTCCTGGCTGGACTTCGAGTTCGACCCGAAGGACATCCTGTACTTCCGCGTCGACCGCCGCCGCAAGATGCCGGTGACGATCCTGCTGAAGGCCATCGGCCTGAACCCCGAGCAGATCCTCGCCCACTTCTTCGTCTTCGACAACTTCCGCCTGATGGACTCGGGCGCGCAGATGGAGTTCGTGGCCGACCGCCTGCGTGGTGAGATCGCCCGCTTCGACATCACCGACAAGAACGGCAATGTCGTGGTCGAGAAGGACAAGCGCATCACCGCGCGCCACACCCGCGCCATCGAGCAGTCCGAGACGCAATTCATCAGCGTGCCGGAAGACTACCTGGCCGGGCGCATGCTGGCCCGCAACATTGTCGACACCGACACCGGTGAGATCCTGGCCAAGGCCAACGACGAGTTGACCGACTCGCTGCTGAAGAAGCTGCGCGCCGCCGGCATCAAGGAAATCCAGTGCCTGTACACCAACGAGCTGGACGAGGGCGCCTACATCAGCCAGACGCTGGCCACTGACGAAACCGCCGACCAGCTGGCCGCCCGCGTGGCCATCTACCGCATGATGCGCCCCGGCGAGCCGCCGACGGAAGACGCGGTGGAAGCGCTGTTCAACCGCTTGTTCTACAACGCCGACACCTACGACCTGTCCCGCGTGGGCCGCATGAAGTTCAACGCCCGGGTGGGCCGCGACATGCCCGAAGGCCCCATGACCTTGAGCAACGACGACATCCTGGATGTGGTCAAGATCCTGGTCGAGTTGCGCAATGGCCGTGGCGAGGTCGACGACATCGACCACCTCGGCAACCGCCGCGTGCGCTGCGTGGGCGAACTGGCCGAAAACCAGTATCGCTCGGGTCTGGCCCGCATCGAGAAGGCCGTCAAGGAGCGTCTGGGCCAGGCCGAGACCGAGGCCCTGATGCCGCACGACCTGATCAACTCCAAGCCGATCAGCGCGGCCTTGAAGGAGTTCTTCGGTGCTTCGCAGCTGTCGCAGTTCATGGACCAGACGAACCCGCTGTCTGAGATCACGCACAAGCGCCGCGTCTCGGCCCTCGGCCCGGGCGGTCTGACCCGCGAGCGCGCCGGCTTCGAGGTGCGCGACGTGCACCCGACCCACTACGGCCGCGTGTGCCCGATCGAAACGCCGGAAGGCCCGAACATCGGCCTGATCAACTCACTGGCGCTGTACGCCCAGCTGAACGAGTACGGCTTCCTCGAGACGCCGTACCGTCGCGTGGTCGACAGCAAAGTGACCGACCAGATCGACTACCTGTCCGCCATCGAAGAGGGCAAGTACGTGATCGCCCAGGCCAGCGCCACGCTGGACAAGGACGGTCGCCTGGTGGACGAGCTGGTGAGCGCGCGCGACAACGGCGAGTCGATCCTGACCTCGGCCGAACGCATCCAGTACATGGACGTGGCGCCGACGCAGATCGTCTCGGTGGCCGCCTCGCTCGTGCCCTTCCTGGAGCACGACGACGCGAACCGCGCGCTGATGGGCGCCAACATGCAGCGCCAGGCGGTGCCGACCCTGCGGCCTGAAAAGGCACTGGTGGGCACGGGCGTCGAGCGCGTGGCCGCCAAGGACTCGGGCACCGTCGTGGCCGCGCGCCGCGGTGGCGTGGTCGACTACGTGGACACGAACCGCATCGTGATCCGCGTGAACGACAACGAGACCGTGGCCGGCGAAGTCGGTGTCGACATCTACAACCTGATCAAGTACCAGCGTTCGAACCAGAACACCAACATTCACCAGCGCCCGATCGTCAAGCGCGGTGACAAGGTGGAAGCCGAGGACATCATTGCCGACGGCGCATCGACCGACATCGGCGAGCTGGCCCTGGGTCAGAACATGCTGGTCGCGTTCATGCCCTGGAACGGCTACAACTTCGAAGACTCGATCATGATCTCGGAGCGGGTTGTCGCCGAGGACCGCTACACCTCGATCCACATCGAGGAACTGGTGGTGATGGCGCGCGACACCAAGCTGGGCGCCGAGGAAATCACCCGCGACATCCCGAACCTGAGCGAGCAGCAACTGGCTCGCCTCGACGAATCGGGCATCGTCTACGTGGGCGCTGAAGTGAACCCGGGCGACACGCTGGTGGGCAAGGTCACGCCGAAGGGCGAGACCACGCTGACGCCGGAAGAAAAGCTGCTGCGCGCCATCTTCGGCGAGAAGGCCAGCGACGTGAAGGACACTTCGCTGCGCGTCGACCAAGGCACCAGCGGCACGGTCATCGATGTGCAGGTCTTCACCCGCGAAGGCATCCAGCGCGACAAGCGCGCCCAGCAGATCATCGACGACGAGCTGAAGCGCTTCCGTCTGGACCTGAACGACCAGTTGCGCATCGTCGAGGCCGACGCCTTCGACCGGATCGAAAAGCTGCTGATCGGCAAGGTCGCCAACGGTGGCCCGCAGAAGATCGCCAAGGGCACGGTCATCGACAAGGCCTACCTGGTCAGCGTCGAGAAGTACCACTGGTTCGACATCCGTCCCGCCGAGGACGAGGTGGCCAACCAGCTCGAAAGCATCAAGAACTCGCTGGAGCAGACCCGCCACAGCTTCGACCTGGCCTTCGAGGAGAAGCGCAAGAAGCTGACGCAGGGCGACGAGCTGCCGGCCGGCGTGTTGAAGATGGTCAAGGTCTACCTGGCCGTCAAGCGTCGCCTGCAACCGGGCGACAAGATGGCCGGCCGCCACGGCAACAAGGGCGTCGTGTCGAAGATCGTCCCGATCGAAGACATGCCCTACATGGCCGACGGCACGCCGTGCGACATCGTGCTGAACCCGCTGGGCGTGCCCTCGCGGATGAACGTCGGTCAGGTGCTGGAAGTGCACCTGGGCTGGGCCGGCAAGGGCATCGGCCAGCGCCTGGGCGACATGCTGCAGCAGCAGGCCCGGGCGGCCGAGATCCGCAAGTTCCTCGACGAGCTGTACAACAAGTCGGGCGGCAAGACCGAGCGCCTGGACGAGCTGAGCGACGGTGAAGTCATCGAGATGGCCGGCAACCTGAGCAAGGGCGTGCCCTTCGCCACGCCGGTGTTCGACGGCGCGGCCGAAGAGGAAATCCGCGGCATGCTGAAGCTGGCTTACCCGGACGACATCGCCAAGGCCAAGGGCCTGACCGACACCCGCACCCAGGCCGTGCTGCACGACGGTCGCACTGGCGATGCCTTCGAGCGTCCGGTCACCGTTGGCTACATGCACGTGCTGAAACTGCACCACCTGGTGGACGACAAGATGCACGCGCGCTCGACCGGCCCGTACTCGCTCGTCACCCAGCAGCCGCTGGGCGGCAAGGCGCAGTTCGGTGGCCAGCGCTTCGGCGAGATGGAAGTGTGGGCGCTGGAGGCCTACGGCGCGAGCTACGTGCTGCAGGAAATGCTGACCGTCAAGTCGGACGACGTGAACGGCCGCACCAAGGTGTACGAGTCCATCGTCAAGGGTGAACACGCGATCGAAGCCGGCATGCCGGAATCCTTCAACGTGCTGGTCAAGGAAATTCGTTCGCTCGGCATCGACATCGAGCTCGAGCGCAACTAAGGAGAAGATGCATGAAGGGACTACTCGATCTATTCAAGCAATTCACCCCGGATGAGCATTTCGATGCCATCAAGATTGGCCTGGCTTCACCGGAGAAGATCCGCAGCTGGTCGTTCGGTGAGGTGAAGAAGCCCGAGACCATCAACTACCGGACGTTCAAGCCGGAACGCGATGGCCTGTTCTGCGCCAAGATCTTCGGCCCGATCAAGGACTACGAGTGCCTGTGCGGCAAGTACAAGCGCCTGAAGCACCGCGGCGTCATCTGCGAGAAGTGCGGGGTTGAAGTCACGCAGACCAAGGTTCGCCGCGACCGCATGGGTCACATCGACCTGGCCGCGCCGTGCGCGCACATCTGGTTCCTGAAGTCGCTGCCGTCGCGCCTGGGCCTGGTGCTCGACATGACGCTGCGCGACATCGAGCGCGTGCTGTACTTCGAAGCCTACGTGGTGGTGGACCCCGGCATGACCCCGCTGAAGAAGTTCAGCATCATGACCGAGGACGATTACGACGCGAAGCGCACCGAATTCGGCGACGAGTTCATCGCGCTGATGGGCGCCGAGGGCATCAAGAAGCTGCTGGAGGAAATCGACCTCGACATCGAGATCGAAAAGCTCCGCGGCGACATGACCGGCTCCGAGCTGAAGGTCAAGAAGAACAGCAAGCGCCTGAAGGTGATGGAAGCCTTCAAGAAGTCCGGCATCAAGCCCCAGTGGATGGTGATGGACGTGCTGCCGGTGCTGCCGCCGGACCTGCGTCCGCTGGTGCCGCTGGACGGTGGCCGCTTCGCGACCTCCGACCTGAACGACCTGTACCGCCGCGTCATCAACCGCAACAACCGCCTGGCCCGCCTGCTCGAACTGAAGGCGCCGGAGATCATCGTGCGCAACGAAAAGCGCATGCTGCAGGAAGCGGTCGATTCGCTGCTGGACAACGGCCGCCGCGGCAAGGCCATGACGGGTGCGAACAAGCGCGCCCTGAAGTCGCTGGCCGACATGATCAAGGGCAAGAGCGGCCGCTTCCGCCAGAACCTGCTGGGCAAGCGCGTCGACTACTCGGGCCGTTCGGTCATCGTGGTCGGCCCCACCTTGAAGCTGCACCAGTGCGGTCTGCCCAAGTTGATGGCGCTGGAGCTGTTCAAGCCATTCATCTTCTCGCGCCTGGAAGCCATGGGCATCGCCACGACCATCAAGGCGGCGAAGAAGGAAGTGGAAAGCGGCACGCCGGTGGTCTGGGACATCCTTGAAGAAGTGATCAAGGAACACCCGGTGATGCTGAACCGCGCGCCGACGCTGCACCGCCTGGGCATCCAGGCCTTTGAGCCGGTGTTGATCGAAGGCAAGGCCATCCAGCTGCACCCGTTGGTGTGCTCGGCTTTCAACGCCGACTTCGACGGTGACCAGATGGCCGTGCACGTGCCGCTGTCCATTGAGGCGCAGATGGAAGCCCGCACGCTGATGCTGGCGTCCAACAACATCCTGTTCCCGGCCAACGGCGAACCGTCGATCGTGCCGTCGCAGGACGTGGTGCTGGGCCTGTACTACGCCACCCGCGAGCGCATCAACGGCAAGGGCGAGGGCATCATCTTCTCCAATGTGGGCGAGGTGCACCGCGCGCTCGACAACGGCGAGGTGGAGATCACCGCCAAGATCAGCGTGCGCCTGACCGAGTACACCAAGGACGCCGCCACCGGCGAGTTCGTGCCCAGCACCAAGCTGGTCGACACCACCGTCGGCCGCGCGTTGCTGTCGGAGATCCTGCCCAAGGGCCTGCCCTTCAGCAACATCAACAAGGCGCTGAAGAAGAAGGAAATCTCGCGGCTGATCAACACCAGCTTCCGCAAGTGCGGCCTGAAGGAAACCGTCGTCTTCGCCGACAAGCTGTTGCAGAACGGCTTCCGCCTCGCCACGCGCGCCGGCATTTCGATCGCCATCGACGACATGCTGGTGCCCAAGGAGAAGCAGGGCCTGATCGAGCGCGCCGAAAAGGAAGTCAAGGAAATCGAGCAGCAGTACGTCTCGGGCCTGGTGACCGCCGGTGAGCGCTACAACAAGGTGGTCGACATCTGGGGCAAGACCGGCGACGAAGTCGGCAAGGTCATGATGTCGCAGCTGTCCAAGCAGAAGACCACCGACCGCCACGGCAAGCAGGTCGACCAGGAGTCGTTCAACTCCATCTACATGATGGCCGACTCCGGCGCCCGCGGCTCGGCCGCGCAGATCCGCCAGCTGGCGGGCATGCGGGGCCTGATGGCCAAGCCGGACGGTTCGATCATCGAGACGCCCATCACGGCGAACTTCCGTGAAGGCCTGAACGTGCTGCAGTACTTCATCTCGACCCACGGCGCCCGGAAAGGCCTGGCGGACACCGCGCTGAAGACGGCGAACTCGGGCTACCTGACCCGGCGTCTCGTCGACGTGACGCAAGACCTGGTCGTGATCGAGGACGACTGCGGTACCGAGAACGGCATGGCGATGCGCGCGCTGGTCGAAGGCGGCGAAGTCATCGAAAGCCTGCGCGACCGCATCCTCGGCCGCGTCACGGCGGTCGAGGTGCTGCACCCCGAGACCCAGCAGATGCTGCTGCCGGGCGGCACGCTACTCGACGAGGACCTCCTCGACATGCTGGAGGCGGCCGGCGTCGACGAGGTCAAGGTCCGCACCGCGCTGACCTGCGACACGCGCTTCGGCATTTGCGCCAAGTGCTACGGCCGTGACCTGGGCCGCGGCGGCCTGGTGAACCAGGGCGAAGCCATCGGCGTCATCGCTGCTCAGTCGATCGGCGAGCCGGGCACGCAGTTGACGATGCGCACCTTCCACATCGGTGGTGCGGCCTCGCGTGCGGCCGTGGCGTCGAGCGTGGACGCGAAGTCGGACGGTCAGATCGGCTTCAACGCGACCATGCGCTACGTGACCAACGGCAAGGGCGACCTGGTGGTGATCTCGCGTTCTGGCGAAATCATCATCTCCGACCCGCACGGCCGCGAGCGCGAGCGCCACAAGCTGCCCTACGGTGCGCTGCTGGCGATCAAGCCTGACCAACAGGTCAAGGCCGGCACGGTGCTGGCCAACTGGGACCCGCTGACCCGACCGATCATCACCGAGTTCGCCGGCAAGGCGAAGTTCGAGAACGTCGAAGAGGGTGTGACGGTGGCCAAGCAGGTCGACGAGGTGACCGGTCTGTCCACGTTGGTGGTGATCGACCCGAAGCGCCGCGGTGCCGCCAAGGTGGTGCGCCCGCAGGTCAAGCTGCTCGATTCGTCGGGCAACGAGGTCAAGATCCCCGGCACCGACCACTCGGTGACCATCGGCTTCCAGGTCGGCTCGCTGATTCAGATCCGCGACGGCCAGGACCTGGCCCCGGGCGAAGTGCTGGCGCGCATTCCTGTTGAAGGCCAGAAGACCCGCGACATCACCGGTGGTCTGCCGCGCGTGGCCGAGCTCTTCGAAGCCCGCAGCCCGAAAGACAAGGGCACGCTGGCCGAGATGACCGGCACGGTGTCCTTCGGCAAGGAGACCAAGGGCAAGGTTCGCCTGCAGATCACCGACCCGGACGGCAAGGTCTACGAGGAACTCGTGCCAAAGGAGAAGAACATCCTGGTCCACGAAGGCCAGGTGGTCAACAAGGGCGAGTCCATCGTCGACGGTCCGGCCGATCCGCAGGACATCCTGCGCCTGCTGGGCATCGAGGAACTGGCGCGCTACATCGTCGACGAGGTGCAAGACGTCTACCGTCTGCAGGGCGTGAAGATCAACGACAAGCACATCGAGGTGATCGTTCGCCAGATGCTGCGCCGCGTGCAGATCACCAACGCTGGCGACACGCACTACATCGTGGGCGAGCAGGTGGAGCGCTCGGAGCTGCTGGACACCAACGACAAGATGGTCGCCGAAGGCAAGATGATCGCCACGCACGCCGATGTGCTGCTGGGCATCACCAAGGCCTCGTTGTCCACGGACAGCTTCATCTCGGCGGCGTCGTTCCAGGAGACCACCCGCGTGCTGACCGAGGCCGCGATCATGGGCAAGCGCGACGAGCTGCGCGGTCTGAAGGAAAACGTCATCGTCGGCCGCCTGATCCCGGCCGGCACCGGCATGGCCTTCCACCAGGCGCGCAAGGCGAAGGAAGAAATGGACGACGCCGAGCGCCGTGCCATCGCGCAGCAGGAGGCTGAGGAGCTGGCTGCGGCGCAAATGGCCGCGGTGGACGCCGCCGGCGAAGCGGGCGAGTAAGGTCCGACGGCCGCAGTCATCTGCGGTCGAGCACCAGGGGGCGGCTTCGGCCGCCCTTTTTCATGTCAGGACGCGGTGCCGGTGTGGGCGGTCGAGGCGGCAATGGCGCTCGCCCAGTCCTCCGGACGGAGAATCGCCAGGTCGAGCGCGCGGGCGTGACGCGCCAGCTTCAGCACCGCACGGTCGCGCGTCAACAACCAGCGCGCGCGGTGCTGGCGGGCCAGGTCGATGAATTTCTGGTCGTCGCGGTCGCTGCAGCGCGCCAGAGGCCCGTGATGCGGCGCGGAAGGCTCTGCCAACATCGTCGCGTGGGCGTCCCAAGTGCCCCAGATCAGCGCCAGGTCAGGCAGCCACGCCGCGGCCACCCCGCGCGCCAGCACGTGCTGGCACTCGTCTCGCAAAGAGGGCGCGGCCAGCCACTGAACATGACCGCGGCGGATCGCGACGTCAAGCGCCGCACAGCGCGGGTCGCGGAAGACCAACCAGTCGAACACCACGTTGGTGTCCAGCACGATGCGAGGGGGGGTCAAGGGGGAGCCTTCAGCCGATGGATGACGGCAGACTTGCGGGCCAGGAGGAGCACGAATATAATCGAGGGCTTTTCGGCGGATTTCGCTGCGCTCTTTGTCGGGCGGCTCACCAACCCATGGCATCGCGCTCAGCGCTGGCGCCCGTTGGCTTCGGGTCGAACTGCTTTGCAGGGTGCTCGGCAAACCTTGAAAAAACATGGCCGCCCAGGGGCGGCCATCGGGCGCTGCATTCACCGAATGTGACTTCAAACGGGAACAAGTTACAACATGCCAACCATCAACCAGCTCGTGCGTCACGGTCGTGAGACCGAGGCCACGAAATCCAAGTCGCCTGCCATGCAGGGCGGCCCCCAGCGCCGCGGCGTCTGCACGCGCGTCTACACGACGACCCCGAAGAAGCCGAACTCGGCACTTCGCAAGGTTGCCAAGGTGCGCCTGACCAACGGCTTCGAAATCATCTCGTACATCGGCGGCGAAGGCCACAACCTGCAAGAACACAGCGTCGTGCTGGTTCGCGGTGGTCGTGTCAAGGACTTGCCGGGTGTGCGCTACCACATCGTCCGCGGCTCTCTGGACCTCCAGGGCGTCAAAGACCGCAAGCAGTCCCGCTCGAAGTACGGCGCGAAGCGCCCGAAGAAGGCCTGATCCACGGATCGCATCGCTGTCGGTTCAGCAACCGGCGTTCGTTCGACGGCCATTGGCCCGTCGAGTAAGTGGGTGGCCCCAATGATGGTGGCGCCCGCGGCAAGGGTTGAGGCCCGAGCCAACTGAAGCAAAAGGAAGAGAAATGCCTCGTCGTCGCGAAGTTCCCAAACGGGACATCCTGCCTGATCCCAAGTTCGGATCGGTTGAGCTCTCGAAGTTCATGAACGTGATCATGGAGTCGGGCAAGAAGGCTGTGGCCGAGCGCATCATTTACGGCGCACTCGAGCAAGTCGAAAAGAAGGCCGGCAAGGATCCCCTTGAGGTCTTCAATGTGGCCTTGAACAACATCAAGCCCATGGTCGAAGTTAAGTCACGCCGCGTGGGCGGTGCGAACTACCAAGTTCCCGTGGAAGTTCGCCCGGTGCGTCGCGTGGCCCTGGCCATGCGCTGGCTCAAGGAGTCGGCCCGCAAGCGCGGTGAGAAGTCGATGGCCCAGCGCCTGGCGAACGAACTGCTCGAGGCCGTTGAAGGCCGCGGCGGCGCGATGAAGAAGCGCGACGAAGTGCACCGCATGGCCGAAGCCAACAAGGCGTTCTCGCACTTCCGCTTCTAAATTTCCTTTCTGCCCCTCGGCCGCCCCTCCCGGGTTTCTACGAACCCGCGGGCGGCCCCTCTATTTGGAGTGACTCATGGCCCGTCAGACCCCCATCGAGCGGTACCGCAACATCGGTATCTCCGCGCACATCGATGCCGGCAAAACCACCACCACCGAACGCATCTTGTTCTACACCGGTGTGAACCACAAGATCGGTGAAGTGCACGACGGCGCCGCGACCATGGACTGGATGGAGCAGGAGCAAGAGCGTGGCATCACGATCACCTCGGCGGCGACGACCTGCTTCTGGAAGGGCATGGACATGTCCTACCCCGAGCACCGTTTCAACATCATCGACACCCCCGGGCACGTCGACTTCACCATTGAAGTTGAGCGCTCGATGCGCGTGCTCGACGGCGCCTGCATGGTGTATTGCGCCGTGGGTGGTGTGCAGCCGCAGTCGGAAACCGTGTGGCGCCAGGCCACGAAATACAAAGTGCCGCGCCTGGCCTTCGTCAACAAGATGGACCGCACCGGTGCCAACTTCTTCAAGGTCGTTGACCAGATGAAGACGCGCCTGAAGGCCAACCCGGTGCCCGTGGTGATTCCCATCGGCGCGGAGGACACCTTCACCGGCGTGGTCGACCTGCTCAAGATGAAGGCCATCATCTGGGACGAGGCTTCGCAAGGCATGAAGTTCGACTACCAGGACATCCCTGCTCACTTGGTCGAAGACGCCAAGAAGTGGCGCGAGGGCATGCTCGAGGCTGCCGCCGAGTCGAGCGAAGAGCTGATGAACAAGTACCTCGAGACGGGTGACCTGTCCGAGGAAGAGATCAAGCTCGCCATCCGCGCGCGCACCATCGCCTGTGAAATCCAGCCGATGCTGTGTGGCACGGCCTTCAAGAACAAGGGTGTTCAGCGCATGCTGGACGCCGTCATCGACTATCTGCCGTCGCCGGTGGACATTCCGCCGGTGGTGGGCACGGACGACGACGACAAGGAAGTCACCCGCAAGGCCGCCGACAGCGAGAAGTTCGCTGCGCTCGCGTTCAAGCTGATGACGGACCCGTTCGTTGGTCAGCTCACGTTTGTGCGCGTCTACTCGGGCGTGCTGCAGTCGGGTTCGACCGTCTTCAACCCGATCCGCGGCAAGAAGGAGCGCATCGGCCGGATCTTGCAGATGCACGCCAACCAGCGTGAGGAAATCAAGGAAATTCTGGCGGGCGACATCGCGGCTTGCGTGGGCTTGAAGGAAGTCACCACGGGCGAGACCCTGTGCGACCCGGACGCCATCATCACGCTGGTGAAGATGGTCTTCCCGGAGCCGGTGATTTCGCAGGCCGTGGAGCCGAAGACCAAGGCCGACCAGGAAAAGATGGGCATCGCGCTGGGCCGCCTTGCCTCGGAAGACCCCTCGTTCCGTGTGCGCACCGACGAGGAATCGGGTCAGACCATCATTTCCGGCATGGGCGAATTGCACCTGGAAATCATCGTCGACCGCATGAAGCGCGAGTTCGGTGTGGAGGCCAACGTCGGCAAGCCGCAGGTGGCTTACCGCGAGACCATCCGCAAGGCGGTCAGCGACGTCGAAGGCAAGTTCGTTCGTCAGTCGGGCGGCAAGGGCCAGTACGGCCACGTCGTGCTGAAGATCGAGCCGCAAGAGCCGGGCAAGGGCTTCGAGTTCGTCGACGCCATCAAGGGCGGCGTGGTCCCGCGCGAGTTCATTCCCGCGGTTGAAAAGGGCTTGATCGACACGCTGCCGAACGGCGTGCTGGCGGGTTTCCCGATCGTCGACGTCAAGGTCACGCTGACCTTCGGCTCGTACCACGAAGTGGACTCGAACGAAAACGCCTTCAAGATGGCCGCGTCCATCGGCTTCAAGGACGGTTGCCGCAAGGCCACGCCGGTGATTCTCGAGCCCATGATGGCGGTGGAAGTCGAAACGCCGGAAGACTACGCCGGCACGGTGATGGGCGACCTGTCGTCGCGCCGTGGCATGGTCCAGGGCATGGACGACATGCCGGGTGGCGGCAAGATCATCCGCGCCGAAGTGCCGCTGTCGGAAATGTTCGGCTACTCGACGACGCTGCGCTCGGCCACGCAAGGCCGCGCCACGTACACGATGGAGTTCAAGCATTACTCGGAAGCCCCGAAGAACGTGGCCGACGCGATCATCACCTCGCGCGCCAAGTAAGGCTTTCAAGCATCAGTCGGTCTTCGGTGAGGCCCCGTTCGCTGCCCGTGGCGAATGGACTCAGGCCTTCACCGGAAACCTTAAACACACCACGGGCGCTGCTCTTTACCCGGAGATTCGAGCATGGCAAAAGGCAAGTTTGAGCGTACCAAGCCGCACGTGAACGTGGGCACGATTGGTCACGTTGATCACGGCAAGACGACGCTGACGGCGGCGATCACGACGGTGTTGTCGACGAAGTTTGGTGGCGAGGCGAAGGCCTACGACCAGA
>CALRPU020000056.1:0-16123 GCA_943370175.1 Hydrogenophaga intermedia
CCCTGGCCGAACTGGAAGACTATGCCGCCCGCGTCGCCGGGACGGTCGGCGCGATGATGGCGCTGCTGATGGGCGTCCGCGACGAGGCCGGGCTGTCCCGCGCCTGCGACCTCGGCGTGGCCATGCAGTTGTCCAACATCGCGCGCGACGTGGGCGAGGACGCCCGCATGGGGCGCCTGTACCTGCCCCGTCAATGGATGCGCGAAGCCGGCCTGGACCCTGACGCCTGGCTGGCCGCACCGGTCCACGGCCCGGCGCTGGCCGCGGTGGTGCGCCGGGTGCTCGACGCGGCCGACCGCCTCTACGACCGTGTCCGCTGTGGCATCGCCCAGCTGCCGTTGTCCTGCCGGCCCGGCATCAACGCAGCGCGTTACCTCTACGCGGAAATTGGCCACGAAGTGGCCCGTCGCGGCTGTGATTCGGTCAGCCAGCGGGCGGTCGTGGCAGGGCGGCGCAAGGCCCAGTTGCTGCTGCGATCGCTGGTCAGCGTGCCCTTGTCCACCGCCACCGAGCCCACGCCCCCGCTGGCGGCCACGCGCTATCTGGTTGACGCGGCAATGCGGTCGCGGCCGCCGCGCGGCCCGCAGGGCGAGCTGCCTTGGTGGCGACCCCGGGCCCGGGCGGTGTGGATGATCGACCTGTTTGAACGCGTCGAGCACCGCCGCTGGCAGCGGCTGGGTCATGCTCAGCCGGGAGACGACGCGCCGGTGGGCCGCGCGCGCTGGACGGATCAGCGGGTGGCTGCAACCCACGCGCCGCTGGCGCGCGAGTCAGCGGGACAGTCGCACGGCGAGGTCCGCCTGGGCTGAGCTCAGCAGGCCCGCGGCGGCTTCGGGCGCCACGCCTTTGGCCTCCAGCAAGGCCCACGGCCCGTCGCGGGCGTCGCGGTAGGCGGCGACCAGGTAGGTCTGGCCACGGGTCATCAGCGCGGCGCCTTGGGCATAGCGTGTCAGATCGACTCGGGTGCCCGGTGCAGGCCCTGCCGCTGCCGTCGTTCCGGCGGCCACCACCGTGACCCGGGCTTGCTGGCGCTCGCTGCGGGTGCCGAGCGACACGGTCTCGATCGCCTCGCAGCGCACCACGGCAACCAAGCGGTCGGCGGCGGCGTAGGGGCGCAATTCGGCGTAAGTGGTCTCGGCAAACATCGCGGGGGCTCCTGAAGCGGGCGGGGCGGCCAGCGTGGTGCTGGCACAGCCCAGCCACCAGGCCGCGGCAATGAGCACGGCCTTGGGGTGAACGCGTCGCGCGCGGGTCGGCAGCCCGCAACGGTGGGCCGTGGCAGGGCCGCGGGCGCCGGTCATCGGGCCTGCGGCGCCTGGCCCAGGCGCACCTCGCGCCAGCGCCGTGCCAGCGAGAAAGCTTTCCTGAACTTGCCGTTGACCAGCACTTCGATGTAGTCGCCTTCAACGGGGAGGCCTGCTTCCACGTGGGTCCAGCGCGCGCGGTAGAAGCAGCGGTCGGCCATGGTTTCGTAGCCATGCTCGCTCAGGACCGCCTGAGCCGGTGGCTGAGCCACCGCGGTGGCCAGGGCCAGCGCGTCCGGTGCCGGCCAGAGGTCGTGGCCCCCTTGGGCCAGCGCATCGATGTACCAGGACACCAGCGCGCCGTCGCGGGCATTCAGCCGCACGGTGCAGTCGCTGAAGCGGGATTGCAGGCCCAGGCGCATGGGCGTGCCGTGCTGTGCCGGCTGGCCGTCGGCCAGCGCCAGCGTCAGGTGCTGCGCCAACACGCCGGGCGGCAGCGGCTGGCCTCGGGCCGCCATTTCGCGCTCGCGCAGGGCGATGAACCAGCGCTGGGCGGCTTCAAGGGCGCCGGCGGGCGCCATGGCCGGGGTGGTCGGGATGTCAGCCACGGTCGCCTCCGTCGGTGCGGGGCCGGGGTGGGTCGGCGTCCGAGCCCGCCGGCCAGACCGCGGCGGCCGTGCGCGAGCGGCGAATGCGCACCACGTCGCCGGTCTGGTCGTCCACCGTCAACTCAGCCCAAAGTGGCTCGGCGCTGAAGGTCACCACCCACGCGCTGCGGTCGACCACAGGGCCCTCGGGCGGCAGCGCGTCCACCACGGGGGCATTCACCACCAGTTCGACGATGCGCAGGTCGGCGCTGCTGACCTGGAAGCCGGGCGGCACGCCGAAGCGTGGGGCGGCCACCTGGGCGGCGGCAATGGCCTGTTGCGCGTTCATGGGGTCGGGCTCGCGCGCAGCGCCGCCACTTGGCGCGTGCTGCCGTTGATGAAAAAGCGCAGGCTGCCCGGCAGGCGGTGGTGGCGCTGCATCAGGTCCACGACCAGCATGTCCCGGTCGCCCTTGCTCAGCGTGAGCGATTCGATGCGCTTGCCCAGCAAGCCGGTGGTGCTGCAGATGGCCAGCAGCTCGTCGCGCGGCAGTTCGGCGTAGGTCGAGCCCTCGAAGCGCTTGGGGTCGTGGAAGAAGTTCACGGTGCCGTCTTCACCGACGCCGATGCGAACCTCGTGGAATTCATGCCAGGCCTGCAGCTGCTGGGTGAACAGCTGGCGCTGGTGCATGCCATCCCAGCCGCGCTCGTGGTTGTCCGCCTGCACGCGGACGCGGCCTTTCATCATGTCGCCGAGCATCGTGTTGACGCGGGCCAGGGCAATGGATTGCAGTGAGGGATCGTCAAGCATGGGGTGCGCCAGCAGAGCTATTTGAACCAGCCAGAGATCGTGTCACCGATCGCCGCGCCCAAGTCTGACAAGGCGGTGCCCACGGTGTCCACCACGTTCTCGATCCAGCTCTTGGGCGCCGGGATCGCGCCGCCGCCGGCGCCATACAGGATGGGCTTCATGTTGGGGTAGTGGTCGCAGGCGGTCTTGAAAAAGCAGTCGGGAATCTTGGACGGGTCCAATCGGGTCTTGGCCCAGGCCTTGTAGAACTTGTCCGCCAGCGCCGGTGCTTCGGCATCGGGGATGGTCACGCGGAAGGCCAGCACATGGCGGGTGCCCCGCGCGATCATGGCGTTGGCAAAGCTGGGCTCCCAGCCGGTCAGGCAGGTGCTGGAATAGAACAGGTAACGCGGCGTGCTGGGCACCGACGCGGCCGCGGCAATTTGCGCGTCCCCGAAGTAGGGCGACGGGGTGATGAAGACGATGCTGCGGTAGTCGGCCTTGTTGTAGGTGCTTTCGCCCGGATCGTTGACCCCGATGCCCTTGTTGTCGCTGCGCCGGATGGCGTTGCCGTGGCTCGCCATGTGGGTGACGTAGGTGTTGCGCAGCAGCGATCCCCAGTCGGACAAGGGAATGCCCACGACGGTGAGGTTTTGCACCGCCGCTTTGGAATGCGCCACGCCATTGAGCACGCCGGCCACCGCATTGGCTTCGGGCAGGACGCCCGCCAAGGTGCTGCTTTCGGCAATGCAGGCATGCCAGTAGGTCAGGCGCAGGCAGGCCGCGGCCTGGGTCTTGAAGTCCTGAGGCGTCTTCTGGTGCAGGCCCTCGTAGGACACGTCGCACTGGAAAAAGTAGTACGGCTGGTCCCACGGGTCCCACAGCCCGTGGTGGGCGTCGAAGACCCACTCCGGCGGCTGGTTCGTGCCCGGGTCCACGACCTTGCCGCCGCGCACCTGCAGGTCGTTGAAGCGGCCTTCGTTCACCGCCGCCCCCGACTGGCAGTGGAAGATTTGCATCGACGCGATCGTGCCGTCGGGCACGTTCGTGGTCTCGCCGATCAGGCGAACCTTGGCCTCCTCGGGGATCACGTCCGTGGGCGACGTGGCCGGCGGAAAGCTGCTGTTGTGGTCGGGCGTGATCTCTGGCTTGGACCAACGCACCTTCAGCGTGGGCACCGGCTTGTCCGGCTTGTCGCCCGGGTGATCGGGCTTTGGGCCGCCGCCGCCGCCGGGACCACCGCCGCCACCCGGGCCGTCGCCATGGCCTGGGCACGGTGGGCAGGTCTCCGAGCCCGAGCCCGGTGGCTTTTGCGATTCACCGCCCTCAACCGCGCCGCCGGCGGCCACATAACTGTTGCGCCACTCGCGGCGCAGGGCGGCCTGCGCCGGGTCCGTTGCGCTCAACGGGATGCGCTTGCCATCCGGGCCGATGAACTCGGGGTGCTGGGCGTAGAACGCGTCGTCGGCCGCCTTGACCGCCGCGGGGTCGAGTGGGCGTTTGAGGTCGCTCATCGTCGGGTCCGTTCGGGCGTCGGGTCGGCGTCAGGCGGCGGCGCCGCGTTCCAGAAACACCAGCACCTCGTCCAGGCGCGCCACCTTGTCATGGGCGCCAATGCCGTCGTCTTCCAGGATCTCTCCCGCCCAGGACATGGCGGGATCGACGTCGAAATCGTGGCCTTGGCGCAACATCAGGCCGGCATAAAAGCGGACATGCGCCTCGGCGGTGAGCCCGTACAGGGCCGCCCGCCGCGTGGCGGTGTCGATCAGCGCAGCGACGTCGGCGTCGCTCATCGGCTGGGTCGGCTGGGGGTGGTCGCGCCGCAGTCGGGCGGTCAAGGCGGCCACGAAGCGCTGTTTCTGGTCGGCGCCGAGGTGCTCGAACTGATCGCGTGGAATCGACAGCATCCCCACATTTTGCGCCTCGCTCGCGCTGCAAATCCAGGCGTCGACCCGCATTCGCCGCGGTTTCGGTGCAATTGCACACGGTGCTTTGCCGCTGGGCGACCGACGGCACTCGGCTTGACGGAACAGGTGCATGTGTCTACATTGATTGACACATTACAGTGATCCGTTCGCGTTACACAACGCGCATCGGCATGCGCATCGGGCTTTGGCCGGGTGCTGAGTTCTCGACGGAGCCCCCATGAAGCCCATCACGCGAATCGAGCACAACCTGGCCCTGGCGGTCGCCTCTGGCGAGGGCGACGGCTGCCCGCCCAAGCTGGCCGGCGCCATCCGCCACGCGGTGTTTCCTGGCGGTGCCCGCATCCGGCCACAGCTTTGCCTGGCCGTGGCCCAGGCCTGTGGCAACGACGACCCGGACTTGGCCGAGGCGGCCGCCAGCGCCATCGAGCTGCTGCACTGCGCCTCGCTGGTTCATGACGACCTGCCGTGCTTCGACGACGCGCCGACGCGCCGCGGGCGCGCCTCGGTGCATTTCGCCTACGGTGAAAGCCTCGCGGTGCTGGCTGGCGACGCCTTGATCGTGCTGGCCTTCCAGACGCTCGCGCTGGCGGGCACGCGCTCACCGGCCCGGCTGCCGGGCCTGCTGGCCACGGTCGCCCGCGGCGTGGGCATGCCCCACGGCATCGTGGCCGGGCAGGCTTGGGAATGCGAGCCTCGCGTCAACCTGGCCACCTACCAGCAAGCCAAGACCGGCGCCTTGTTCGCCGCCGCCACCATGGCAGGCGCCTTGGCCGCCGGGGCCGAGGCCAAGCCCTGGGCCGCCTTGGGCGAATGCCTGGGCGAGGCCTACCAGGTGGCCGACGACATTCGTGACGTGGCCGCCGACCCGGCGTGGCTGGGCAAGCCACCGGGTCAAGACGTGGCCTTGTGCCGGCCCAGCTCGGCCCGTCAGCTGGGCCTGGACGGCGCCATTCACCATTTCCGCGAACTGGTCGAGGCCGCCGTCGACGCCGTGCCCGCCTGCGCGGGTGCGCAGCAGTTGCGGGCACTGGTCCGCATGGAGTCCGAGCGCCTGATCCCGAAGGCCTGGTCGGACGACCTGGTGCGAGATGCGCGCGCCGCGCTCGCGTCCACGCCGTCGGCCTGAGCCCCATGACCAGCCTCGTGGGCGAAGCGCAGCGGCCCTCGGCTTGGGAGCGCTGGTGCGCCTGGCGTGACCGCACCGTGGCCAGCCGGCGCTTCCAGCGGCTGGCGGCATCGACGCCGGGGCTGCGCTGGATCGCGCGCCGCCGTGCCGCGGGCCTGTTCGACTTGGTCGCGGGCTTCGTCTACAGCCAGGTCCTGCTGGCCTGCGTTCGCCTGCGGGTGTTCGAGCTGCTGGCCGATGGCCCGCAGACCGCCCAGGCGCTGGCGCCGCTGATCGGCATGAACGAGGCCGCGACCGATCGCCTGCTGGCCGCGGCCGTCTCGCTGCGCCTGCTGGAGCACCGCCGCGGCGGTCGCATCGGCCTGGGTCCGCTCGGCGCGCCCATGGTGGGCAACGACGCCATCACGTCGATGATCGAGCACCACGCCACGCTGTACGCCGACCTGCGCGACCCCGTGGCGTTGCTGCGCGGCGAATCCGGTCCCCGCGCCATGGCCGACTATTGGCCTTATGCCGAAGGCGGTGCCATCGGCGCCGCGGGGTCGACAACCACCGACAACGCGAAGGCGCCGATGTCGCCGGAGCGGGCCGCCGCGTATTCGGCGCTGATGTCCTCGTCGCAACCGATGGTGGCCGAGCAGGTGCTGCAGGCGGTCGACCTGCGTCGCTTCCGTTGCCTGTTGGACGTGGGCGGCGGCGAGGGCACCTTCGCGGCCGCGGTGGCAGATCGTGCCCCGGCCTTGCGCCTGCAGGTCTTTGACTTGCCACCCGTTGCCGCGCTCGCGCGCCAGCGCCTGGCGCAGCACGGGCTGTCGAACCGGTCCGAAGTGCACGCCGGCAGCTTCCTGGACGACCCGCTGCCACGCGGCGCCGACGTCGTCAGCCTGGTTCGCGTGTTGTTCGATCACTCGGACCGCCACGCGCTGCACATCCTGTCGGCGGTGCGCGCGGCGTTGCCGCCCGGCGGCACGGTGATCGTCGCCGAGCCCATGGCCGGCACGCCGGGCGCCGAAGCGATGGGCGACGCCTACTTTGGCTTCTACCTCTTGGCGATGGGCCGGGGCCGGCCCCGCAGCGCCGGCGACCACCGCGCCTTGTTGGCGGCGGCGGGTTTCGACCGCATCGAGCAGCGCGCCACCCCGATGCCCCTGCAGGCGCAGGTGATCACGGCCCGCGTGCCGTCCTGACATCGACCGGTTGCCCAGCGCCATCGACCAGATTGACTGTAAGTTTCTATTGACACCGCAAGTAGTCAGCCTAAGATGACAGTCATGCCCCGAACCCGTGCAACCTCTCTGTCCGCCCACCCGATGGCGCCGCGAGGGATGAGCACGTGAACACCCTGGCCATCGTCGTCGAGCAGCCCGAGCGGATCGCCCTGAGCCGGCTTGACCTGTGCCCGGTGACCGCCGACGACCTCGTCGTCGAAACCCAATGGAGCGGCATCAGCACCGGCACCGAAAAGTTGCTGTGGTCGGGCCGCATGCCGGCTTTTCCCGGCATGGGCTACCCCTTGGTGCCCGGCTACGAATCGGTCGGCGTGGTGCGGCAAGCGGGCCCCACCGCTGGCCACCAGGTTGGCGACACGGTGTTCGTGCCCGGCGCACGCTGCTACGGCGAGGTGCGTGGTTTGTTCGGCGGCGCCGCGTCGCGCATCGTGGTGGCAGGGTCGCGGGTTGTCGCCGTGCCGGAGCGCCTGGGCGAGCGCGGTGCCCTGTTGGCACTGGCAGCCACGGCTTACCACGCACACAGCGCCACCCAGGCTGGTGTGCCCTTGCATGAACAGCCCGACCTGATCGTCGGCCACGGCGTGCTGGGTCGAATGATCGCTCGCCTGGCGGTGCTGGCCGGCGCCCGTCCGACGGTCTGGGAAACGCGGGCCGAGCGCCGCGAAGGCGCTCAGGGTTACAGCGTCATCGACCCGGCCGACGACGACCGCCGCAACTACCGCTGCATCTGCGACGTCAGCGGTGACGCTGGCCTCCTCGACAGCCTGATTGCGCGCTTGGCGCCCGGTGGCGAAGTGGTGCTGGCCGGCTTCTACGAGCGCGCACTGTCCTTCATCTTTCCGCCGGCCTTCATGCGCGAGGCCCGGCTGCGGGTGGCCGCGCAGTGGCAACCCTCCGACCTGGTGGCCGTGCGCGATCTGGTGGCCGCTGGCGACCTGTCGCTGGACGGCCTGGTGTCGCACCGTGACCAGCCCGACCACGCCGACCGTGCCTACCGCACGGCCTTCGATGACCCGGGCTGCCTGAAGATGATCCTTGACTGGAGAACGTGCTCATGACGTCCCCGAACACCGGCTCCGCCGCCCGTCCGTCCCCCGTGACGATCATGATGAAGGACCTGCGCGCCGAGGCCGCCATCGAGCCCGACGCGCCGCTGACCTCGCCCGCGGCCAAGACCACCCAGATCATCGCCATCTACGGCAAGGGCGGCATCGGCAAGAGCTTCACGCTGGCCAACCTCAGCTACATGATGGCCCAGCAGGGCAAGAAGGTGCTGCTGATCGGTTGCGACCCGAAAAGCGACACCACCAGCTTGCTGTTCGGCGGCAAAGCCTGCCCGACCATCATCGAGACCTCTTCAAAGAAGAAGCTCGCCGGTGAGGCGGTGCAGATCGGCGACGTCTGCTTCAAGCGCGACGGCGTCTACGCGATGGAGCTCGGTGGGCCCGAGGTCGGCCGCGGTTGCGGTGGTCGCGGGATCATCCACGGCTTCGAACTGCTCGAGAAGCTCGGCTTCCATGAGTGGGGCTTCGACTACGTGCTGCTCGACTTCCTGGGTGACGTGGTGTGCGGCGGGTTCGGCCTGCCGATCGCACGCGACATGTGCCAGAAGGTCATCGTCGTGGCGAGCAACGACCTGCAAAGCCTCTACGTGGCCAACAACGTTTGCAGCGCGGTCGAGTACTTCCGCAAGCTCGGCGGCAACGTCGGCGTGGCCGGCATGGTGATCAACCGCGATGACGGCACGGGCGAGGCCGCAGCGTTTGCCGACAAGGTCGGCATCCCGGTGCTGTCAACCATTCCCGCCAACGACGACATTCGCCGCAAGAGCGCCAGCTACGAAATCATCGGCCGACCCGACTCGCCGTGGGGCCCGATGTTCGCTGAGCTGGCCGAGAACGTCGGCACCTCGCTGCCGGTGCGCCCCAAGCCCATGAGCCAGGACGCGTTGCTCGGCCTGTTCTCGGCCGACACCGTGGGCCGCAACGTGGTGCTTGAGCCTGCGACCCAGTTCGACATGTGCGGCAAGACCGAAGTGAAGCGCGAGACCCTCGAAGTCGTCTACGACGAAGTCTGAGCCGACCACCGACACCGCCCGCGCCATGACCACGCCCGTGATTCCCATTGTTCCGTTGAGCGTTCCGGCGGCCACCCAGACCGACGGCCTGGGTTGCCATTCCGGCAAGGACACGATGCTGGCGGCTGCCCGGCAAGCGGGCAAGACCGACACGCTGGACCAGTACGCCCGCGACTACCCCAAGGGCCCGCACGACCAGCCCCAAAGCATGTGCCCGGCCTTCGGCTCGCTGCGCGTGGGGCTGCGCATGCGGCGCACCGCCACCATCCTGTCGGGTTCGGCCTGCTGCGTTTACGGCCTGACCTTCACCAGCCACTTCTACGGGGCGCGCCGCAGCGTGGGCTACGTGCCCTTCAACAGCGAAAGCCTGGTCACCGGCAAGCTGTTCGAGGACATCCGCGACGCGGTGCACCAGCAGGCCGACCCGGCGCTGTACGACGCCATCGTCGTCATCAACCTGTGCGTGCCCACGGCCAGCGGCGTGCCGCTGCAGATCCTGCCCAAGGACATCAACGGCGTGCGCATCATCGGCATCGACGTGCCGGGCTTCGGCGTGCCGACCCATGCGGAGGCCAAGGACGTGCTGGCCGGCGCCATGCTGCGCTATGCCCGCAGCGAGGTGATGGCCGGCCCGGTGCAGGCACCGCGCCAGGGCCGCTCTGCGAAGCCGACCATCAGCCTGCTGGGCGAGATGTTCCCGGCCGACCCGATGGTCATCGGCATGATGCTCGAGCCCATGGGCCTGGCCGCCGGCCCGGTGGTGCCCACCCGCGAATGGCGCGAGCTGTACGCCGCGCTGGACAGCGTGGCGGTGGCCGCCATTCACCCCTTCTACACGGCCAGCGTGCGCGAGTTCGAGGCGGCCAACCGGCCGGTCGTCGGCTCGGCACCGGTCGGTCACGACGGCACCGAGGCCTGGCTGCAGGCCATCGGCCACGCCGCCAACGTGCCGCAGGCGCAGATCGACGCCGCCAAGAACAAGTTCCTGCCGGCGATCCGCGGCGCGCTGGCGCGCACGCCGATCAAGGGCCGCATCACGCTGAGCGGCTACGAAGGCTCCGAACTGCTGGTGGGCCGCCTGCTGGTGGAAAGCGGCGCCGACCTGCGCTACGTGGGCAGCGCCTGCCCGCGCACCGCGTGGAACGAAGCCGACCGCGACTGGCTGGAGTCGCGCGGGGTGCACGTGCAATTCCGCGCGTCGCTGGAGCAAGACCTGGCGGCGATGCATGAGTTCAAGCCCGACCTGGCCATTGGCACCACCCCGGTGGTGCAGGCGGCGAAGCAGGCTTCCACGCCAGCGTTGTACTTCACCAACCTCATCTCGGCGCGGCCGTTGATGGGGCCGGCGGGTGCGGGGTCGCTGGCCACCGTGATCAACGCGGCCATTGGCAACAAGGCGCGGTTTGACGCGATGAAGGACTTCTTCGGCGGCACCGGCGAAGGCCATGCCTCCGGCGTGTGGGAAACGTCCAGCGGCGTGCCCCAGGACCGTCCCGACTTCAAGGCCGACACCCGCCGCATGGCGGAGAAGCGGGCCAAGAAGCGCAAGGCCGAGGAGATGATCTGATGCTGGTGCTTGATCACGATCGGGCGGGTGGCTACTGGGGCGCGGTGTATGTGTTCACCGCGATCAAGGGCCTGCAGGTGGTCATCGACGGCCCGGTGGGCTGCGAGAACCTGCCGGTCACCAGCGTGCTGCACTACACCGATGCGCTGCCCCCGCATGAGCTGCCCATCGTCGTGACCGGCCTGGCCGAGGAGCAGCTTGGCCGCGAAGGCACCGAGGGTTCGATGAAGCGGGCCCACGCCACGCTTGACCCCGACCTGCCCAGCGTCGTCGTCACCGGCTCCATCGCCGAGATGATCGGCGGCGGCGTGACGCCCGAGGGCACCAACATCCTGCGCTTCCTGCCGCGCACCATCGACGAAGACCAGTGGCAATGCGCCAACCGGGCCATCTTCTGGTTGTGGACCGAGTACGGCATGAAGAAGGTGCCGGCGCGCAAGCCATTCGCCGAACGGCCGGCCGGCGAAAAGCCTCGCGTGAACATCATCGGCCCGAGCTACGGCACCTTCAACATGCCCAGCGACCTGGCGGAAATCCGCCGGCTGGTGCAGGGCATCGGTGCCGAGGTCAACATGGTGTTCCCGCTGGGCAGCCATGTGGCCGACGTGTCGCGGCTGGTGGAAGCCGACGTCAACATCTGCATGTACCGCGAGTTCGGCCGCATGCTGTGCGAGGCGCTGGAGCGCCCGTACCTGCAGGCGCCCATCGGCCTGCACAGCACCACCAAGTTCCTGCGCAAGCTCGGCGAATTGCTGAACCTCGACCCCGAGCCTTTCATCGAGCGCGAAAAGCACAGCACGATCAAGCCCGTGTGGGACCTGTGGCGCTCGGTGACGCAGGACTTTTTCGGCACCGCCAGCTTCGCGGTGGTGGCCAACGAAACCTATTCGCGCGGCCTGCGCCACTTCCTGGAAGACGAGATGGGCCTGCCCTGCGCCTTCGCGGTGGCCCGCAAACCGGGTGAGAAGACCGACAACGCGGCCGTGCGGCAACTTGTCAAGGACAAGGCGCCGTTGGTCGTCTACGGCAGCTACAACGAGCGCATGTACCTGGCCGAGGCCGCCGCCAGCGGCGGGGCCGGGCCCGGCGCGTCGCCGATGCGCGCCAGCTTCATCCCGGCGTCCTTCCCGCTGCCGATCATCCGGCGCCACACCGGCACGCCCTTCATGGGCTACGCCGGCGCGACCTACGTGATCCAGGAGTTCTGCAACGCGCTGTTCGACGCGCTGTTCCACATCCTGCCGCTGGCCAGCGACATGGACAAGGTCGACGCCACGCTGGCGCGGCCCGACGGCGCCGCTGCCAACGGCCAGCAAAGCGCCTGGGACGACGACGCCCTGGAACTGCTGGACGACCTGGTCGGCCAGCAGCCGGTGCTGGTGCAGATCTCCGCGGCCAAGCGCCTGCGCGACCGCGCCGAACGAGAAGCCCGCAGCGCGGGGGCCGACCGCGTGGGCACGTGCCATGTCGCGGCCGCCCACGGGCTCACATCGAGCGGGGTGCCGGCATGAGCCGCCCCGTTCACCTGGACGGCTGCGCCCGGCGCGCCGTCCCCACCGAGTGCCGCAGCTTCGGCTGCAACACCCTGGCCGCGCGGGTCTGGCGCGGCACAAGCGTAGTTCGTGTCCAACGGCCGACAGGCCAGAGCAAGAGGAGTAAATCCTATGAGTGAGAGAAAAGGCTCGATATCCGGCCTGACGGATGATGAGGCCCAGGAATTCCACAAGTATTGGGTCCAGGGATTCATTGGTTTCACCGCCATTGCCGTCGTCGCACACTTTTTGGTGTGGAACTGGCGTTCCTGGCTGTAAGCCACCGATAACGGGTTGACCTGAGCAACACACAGGGGAATGAAATGAATCATCTGACGAACGGCTCGATCCAGCCGCTGCTAAAAACCCACACACGGGCCTTTGGCGGTATTTTTCTGGTGGGCTTTCTGGTGTTTCTGATCGTTGCCGTGGTGGGGCAATTGTTGACCTGGAATTGGCGCGTCTGGTTGCCAGGCGCAGAGGCTCAGAAGTCGCTGTTCAGCGGCGTCAAATCCTCGGTTTACACCTTCATGTCGTATTTGAATTAGGAGAATTGATCATGTGGAGAATCTGGCGTTTATACGATCCGCTGCGTGCCATGGTCGTGCAGGGCGCGTTCCTGTTCGGCCTTGCGGCGATGATTCACCTGGTGCTGCTGAGCACCAACAAGTTCAACTGGCTCGACGGCGCCAAGCCGACGGCCAGCGCGAACGCTGCCATGCCGGCCGCAACGCCGGCGCCGAAGTAAGGCCCGTCGGAGTCGATCTGGCCCCAATGGTGGAGCGCGCCGCAAGGCCGCTCCACCCCGACAAGCGAGTGACCCTGTGCTGATCGTTCCAGCGCGGACCGTCCCGAGGAGAAGAACATGGCCGTACTCAGTTTTGAAAGAAAATACCGTGTCCGTGGCGGAACACTGATCGGCGGAGATTTGTTCGACTTCTGGGTCGGACCGTTCTACGTTGGATTCTTTGGCGTCATGTCGATATTCTTTGCCGCTCTCGGCACCGTCTTGATTCTGTGGGGCGCCTCGCAAGGGCCGACTTGGAATCTCTGGCAAATCAACATCGCACCGCCCGACCTGTCTTACGGTTTGCGCATGGCGCCATTGCTCGAAGGCGGCTTGTGGCAGCTGATCACCGTGTGTGCCATTGGCGCTTTTGCGTCGTGGGCGCTGCGCGAGGTTGAAATTTGCCGAAAACTGGGCATGGGCCTGCATGTGCCGTTTGCTTTCAGTGTGGCGATCTTCGCCTACGTGACCCTGGTGGTGATTCGCCCGGTCCTGATGGGCGCCTGGGGCCACGGGTTTCCGTACGGCATCATGAGCCACCTCGACTGGGTGTCGAACACCGGTTATCAATACCTGCACTTCCACTACAACCCGGCGCACATGCTGGCGGTGAGTTTCTTTTTTGCCACCACGTTTGCCCTGTCGCTTCACGGCGCCCTGGTGCTGTCGGCCACCAACCCGCCCAAGGGCGAAGTGGTGAAAACCGCCGAGCACGAGGACACCTTCTTCCGCGACGCCATCGGCTACTCCATCGGCACCTTGGGCATTCACCGCCTGGGCCTGTTCCTGGCGCTGTCCGCCGGGTTCTGGAGTGCGGTGTGCATCGTGATCAGCGGTCCGTTCTGGACCCGCGGCTGGCCCGAGTGGTGGGGCTGGTGGCTCAACCTCCCGATCTGGCGCTGAGCTGGATCGACCACCGCAACCACCGATGAGGGCGAGACAGGGAGACACACATGGCTGAATACCAAAACATCTTCACGCAAGTGCAAGTGGTCGGACCACTGCACGACGGCGTGCCCCTGCCGCGCGGCAATTCGCCGCGCACCGGGCCGCCATTCCTGTGGCATCTGGCCGGGCGATTCGGCAATGCGCAGATCGGGCCCATTTACCTGGGCGGTTTGGGGCTGGCGTCCTTGATCTTCGGCCTGCTGGCCTTCTGGATCATCGGCTTCAACATGTTGGCCTCGGTGGACTGGAACCCCATCCAGTTCGTGCGCCAGCTGTTCTGGCTGGCGCTGGAACCGCCGTCACCGGCGTATGGCCTGTCGTTGCCGCCGCTGAACGACGGCGGCTGGTGGCTGATGGCCGGCCTCTTCCTGACGGTCTCGCTCTTGCTGTGGTAGGTGCGCATGTACAAGCGGGCCCGCGAGTTGGGCATGGGCACGCACGTGGCCTGGGCTTTCGCGGCCGCGATCTGGCTGTACCTCGTGCTGGGCTTCATCCGCCCGGTGCTGATGGGCAGCTGGGGCGAGGCGGTGCCGTTCGGCATCTTCCCGCACCTGGACTGGACGGCCGCCTTCAGCATTCGTTACGGCAACCTGTTCTACAACCCCTTCCACATGCTGAGCATTGCCTTCCTGTACGGGTCGGCCCTGCTGTTTGCCATGCACGGGGCGACCATCCTGGCCGTCAGCCGCTTCGGTGGCGACCGTGAAATCGAGCAGATCGTCGACCGAGGCACGGCGTCCGAGCGCGCTGCCTTGTTCTGGCGCTGGACCATGGGCTTCAACGCCACGATGGAATCGATTCACCGCTACGCTTGGTGGTTTGCCGTGCTGTGCCCGCTGACCGGCGGCATCGGCATCCTGCTGACCGGCACGGTGGTGGACAACTGGTACCTCTGGGCCGTCAAGCACGGCGTCGCCCCGGCCTATCCGGCCGTCTTTGCGCCGGTGGTTGATCCGGCCCTGTTGCAGGGAGTGAAGCCATGAGCCGCAGCCTCTTTTCATCACTGTCCCTGACCGGGCTGATTGCCGCCGTGGCCCTGTTGACGGGCTGCGAGCGCCCGCCGCCGGACAGCGTGCAGCACGGCTTCCGCGGCACGGCGATGGTGCAGGTCTACAACCCGCGCACGGTCGCCGCCGAGGCGCCCAAGAACGTGGTGCCCGAGTCGCCCGACCTGGCCAGCCCGGACGGCCCGAAGGCCGGGCAGGTCTACCAGAACGTCAAGGTGCTCGGCAGCCTGAGCGTGGGTGAGTTCGCCCGCCACATGGTGTCCATCACCGCGTGGGTGGCGCCGAAGGAAGGCCCCGACGCCGGCTGCAACTACTGCCACGTCGGTGCCAACTTCGCGCTGGACGACAAGTACACGAAGGTGGTGGCGCGTCGCATGATCCAGATGACGCAGCACATCAACGCCGACTGGAAGCAGCACGTTGCCGCCACCGGCGTCACTTGCTACACCTGCCACCGCGGTCAGCCCGTGCCGGCCAATGTCTGGTTCACGGCCGCCCCGCAAAAGCGGGCGGCCACGCTGCTGGGCAACGACGCCGGCCAGAACAAGGCAGCGCCCAGCGTGGGCCTGGCCTCGCTGCCCTACGACGGCTTGACGCCTTACCTGCTGCAGGACAAGCCCATCCGCGTGAATGGCACGACGGCGCTGCCCACGGGCAACCGCATGTCGACGAAGCAGGCCGAGTTCACCTACAGCCTGATGGAGCACATGTCCACCTCGCTCGGCGTGAACTGCACCTATTGCCACAACTCGCGGGCCTTTGCCTCTTGGGAAAATTCGCCGCCGCAACGGGCCACCGCCTGGTACGGCATCCGCATGGCGCGTGATCTTAACAACCAGTACATGGTGCCGTTGACGGACACCTTCCCGGCGCACCGCAAGGGCGAGACCGGCGATGTGGCCAAGGTCGCTTGCGCCACCTGCCACCAGGGTGCTTACAAGCCTTTGTACGGCAAGAGCATGTTGAAGGCCCACCCGGAGTTGGCCGGACCGTTGCCGGCTTACGCGGCCCCGGCGGCTGCACCGGCGGCTGACGCTGCCGCGTCGGCCACCGCGTCGGCGGCGCCCGTCTTGGGAGGCTCGGCCCTCGCTGTGGCTGGGACCGCACCGCGCTGAACCGCAGGGCACCGCCTGCGCGGTGTGAACAACGCGCCCCGACCGGCAACGGTCGGGGCGCTTTTCATTGTCTGCTTGGCGACGGTGGAGGCCGACCCAGGCATCGGCGTGAGACAAGGCGCTGTGTCGGGTCGGCCCCGGCTTCGGCCCGCCCGGCCCATGAGCATGAGGCGACCGGCGACCGGCG
>CALRPU020000057.1:0-15086 GCA_943370175.1 Hydrogenophaga intermedia
CAGCGACGTGGCCGCGATGACAAGGGTCAGCGCCATCGTGGCCTCGTGGTGGCCGAAGCCCAGCAGCAAGTTCAGCTGCAGGCCAATGACGCACACACCTTGCATCACGACGACTTGCAGCATCAAGCGCATGAGTCCCCGGGTGTCGGCATGGCAGCCGAGCACGAAGCCGCCCAGCGCGCGGGCTTGCGCCAACACCCACCGCCGCAGCCCAGGCCTCGTCATGGGCCATCCCCCGTCAACGGAAGGTCGCTGATGCAGCGGTTGCGCCCGGCGAGCTTGGCCTGGTAGGCCAGTTGGTCGGCGCGGTCCAGCACCGATTCGGCGGCTTCGCCAAGCACCCACTGCGTCACGCCCGCCGACAAGGTGACGTGGCATCGGCCGGTGGCCGGACCCATGGGCTGCTCGGCCACGTCGGTGCGCAGACGCTCGACCACGTGCAGGGCCTGCGCGGGCGGCGTTTGCGGCAGCAACAGCACAAACTCTTCACCGCCCCACCGGGACAGCACGTCACCGGCGCGCAGCGCCTGGCTGGCGATCGCGGCAAAGCGCTGCAGCACGGCGTCGCCTTCGGCGTGACCGAGCTCGTCGTTGACGCGCTTGAAGTGGTCGAGGTCGATCATGACCACGCAGCACGGGCGCATCGCGGCGCCGGCGGCATCGACCGCGCGCAGCCGCTCATCCATGCCTCGCCGGTTCAGCAGGCCGGTCAGCTCATCGCGGCGCACCAGGCCCTCCAGGTGAGCCAAGGCCTCGGCCAGTTCGCGGCCCTGGGCGGCCAGGTTTTGGCGCAAGCGCCACATGCGCAACGCCACGGCATTCAAGGTGGGGAGCACGCCCACCAGCACCACGATGTTCACCAGGTCGATGCGGGGGTCGTAGACCTCGGGCCAGACGTGGACCAGCACCGCCATCAACGTGGCCGTGGCAGCGATCGTCAGGCGCTGCAGGTGGTGCGACTCGTCCGGCGTCAGCGCGAACATGCCGAAGAGCATCACCAACGGCATCAGGATCAGCAGCACGCTGCGCGAGACCGGGTTCAGGGCATAGCACAGCAACACACAGCTGACCGCAAAACGCATGCGGTGAAGGGTCAACGACGGGTCACGCTGCCGCCGTGCCCACGCCGTGCGCTGGGCCACCAGCAGGGCGACGGGGCCGCTGGCGATGTACAGCGCCGCGGGCACGGCCAGCGCGGGTTGAACAAAGTCAAGCACCTCGCTGACCCACATCAAGCTCAGCAAGGCGCCATAGAGCCCCGCAGCCAAGAGCGACTGCGCGGGGCGGCGTGGGCGAGCCTCAGTCGGTGTCGGGGCCGAGGGCATCGCACCCGGTCGATTGACGCCACTCGGTGGGTGGCAAGCCGAACTGAATGCGAAAGTCGCGGGCGAAGGCCGCGGCGGAGCGGTAACCCACCGCGGTGGCCACCTCGCGGACCTTGCGGTCGGACGTCGACAGCTGTCGGGCCGCCACCGACAGCTTGCGCTGCTTGATGTAGTCGGCGATGGTGAGCGAGCGGGCCGCCTTGAACGCGGTTTCCAGCGTGCGCCGGCTGACACCGCAGTGCGTCACCAGGTCGTCCACCGCGATGGACTCGCCCAGGTGCTCGGTGATGTAGCGCAGCGCCCGGCGCACGTGAGCCGGCTCGAGGTTGCGCAGCGTGGGCACATTCAGCGCCACCACCTCGCCGATGACAGATTGCTCGCCCGCCGCTGCGCCTTGCGTGCCCAGCCAGGCACTGCGCAATTGCAGCTCGGTGAAGCGCTTGTGGGCCACCAGCGACTTGGCGCTGTCGCCCAGGCCCTCCTGCAGACGGGACAGGTGCAGGCAGATCTCGCGGACCAACGAGGTCTGCGCGATCTGTTCGGCCACCACCAGGGCGCGCTCGAGCACCTCGACAGCGCGCGCCGACTGGCCCAGGCGATTCAACACCGACGCCTGTGAAATGGCGGCCCAGACGGCGCGCGGCGGGTCGTCGGTGGCCAGCGTGTCGGCCAAAGCCTGCAGGCTGAAGATCGCTTGCTCGGCCGCTTCGCGCCGCGCGGTCAGCCCCACCAGCAGCAGGCGCGAGGTATCGACGTACGACCATGGGCGACCGCCTGGGAGCGCGGCCGCCGCCGCGTCGAACATCTCCTGGATCAAGGCGGGGCTCGGGTCCGACGTGCCCGGGTTGGGCGCGATGCCCGGCAGGCCTTGCCAGACGGCCGGGTTGCGGCGAACCATCATCACCATCATGTGGGTGACGGCACGCACGCAATGGGCCTGCGCCAGCAGAAAGGGGTCGCCGCAGCGCCGCGCCAACGGCAGGCCGGTGGTGTTCAACACGGCCAGGGCGCTGTCGAGCTGGCCCAGGCGGCCTTGCGCCAGGGCCACCATCACGCAGGCGAAGGCCCGGTCGGCGGCGGACAGCAGGGGCTCATCAATGGCCGCTTGGGCAGCGGCCACGGCATTGCACTCTTCGCCCAGGTCGTGAAACGCGCGCGCCGCCGCCAGCTTGCAGGCCGCCGCCTGCATCGGGCGGTCGTTGGCGCGGTAGATGGCTTCCGCCTGGCGGACCGCGGCCAGGGCCTCGGCGGGGTGCATCAAGGGAGTGCGGGCGCGCCCCAGGGCCCACAGGGCCTCTGCTTCGAGCAGGCGGTCCTGAACTTGCCGGGCCAGCCCAAGGGCTTCCAGAGCGGTGCGCCGACGAAGCGCGGCGCCTGCGACGGGGTTGAGGTGCTCGGATGCCAGCAACTCTTTGATGCGCTGCCTGTGTGCCTGACGAATATCGGACATGAACCACCTTGTTGACCCAACCAACTGTGCCTCCAACGCGGCACGGCGTGCCGGCGGCCACCGGAGGGTAGTGTGGTGGCGCGGCCCGACGCCCCCCCAATCAGGCGACCACAGAGGGCGCAGAACCTGTCATGGGCAACGGGGCCGCGCCGTTCACGGCATCGGTGCCACCTCCGTCACGATGATGCCCGTGCCCACCCGCTCGGCCGTGAACCGAATCTTGTCCCCCGCTTTCAGTTTGTCCAGCATGGCCGCGTCCTTGACTTGGAACACCATGGTCATGGGCGGCATGTCCAGGTGCCTGATTTCGCCGTGCTTGATGGTGAGCTTCTTGTTGTCCTTGTCGATCTTGCGGACCTCACCCTCGGCAGGCGCGGTCTGGGCCAGGGCCGCCGTGGACACGGCAAAAGCGAACAAAACACGCGACAGTCTCTTCAACATGGTGGGGTTCCTTTCAGGGGTCGTCAACGAGAAAAACAGGTCATCCACATGGGGCTGGGATGCAAGCTCAGAATCAATGGCCAGCATGGGACCCAGTGGGTTTTCTGATCTGCACCTCCAGCCCGGGGGGTGCGCTGGGCGCCGCCATCGACGGCATCGCGCCTGGGCCCTCGGCCTTGAAGCGCGAGGGCTCGGGCAAGCTGCCGGTGAATTCGTGGGCCACGGTGCCTGGCGGGTGGGCGTACCAGCCCGGGTCGCTGTAGTCGCCCGGCTTCTGGTCGCGCCGCACCTTCAGCACGCTGAACATGCCGCCCATGCCGACCGCACCGTAGGGGCCGGCGCCGGTCATCATGGCGGCGGTGTTGTCGGGCAGGGGCATCTCCATTTCGGTCATGTCCTTCATGCCGCGTTCGCCCATGACCATGTAGTCGGGGATCAGCCCCGTGATCTGCCGCGCCACGCCGCGGTGGTCCACGCCGATCATCGTGGGCACGTTGTGGCCCATCGCGTTCATCGTGTGGTGGCTCTTGTGGCAGTGAAAGGCCCAGTCGCCCTCCTCGTCCGCGATGAAATCGATCTGACGCATCTGGCCCACGGCCACGTCGGTGGTGATCTCCGGCCAGCGGGCGCTGCGCGGCGTGGGGCCGCCGTCGGTGCCGGTGACCGTGAACTCATGGCCGTGCAGGTGGATCGGGTGGTTGGTCATCGTCAGGTTGCCCACGCGGATGCGCACCCGGTCGTTCTTGCGCACCACCAGCGGGTCGATGCCCGGGAAGATGCGGCTGTTCCAGCTCCAGAGGTTGAAGTCCAGCATCGTCATGATCTTGGGCGTGGCGCTGCCCGGTTCAATGTCGTAGGCGTTGAGCAGGAAGCAGAAGTCGCGGTCGACCTCGTCGATCAGCGGGTGCCTGGCCTTGGGGTGCGTGACCCAGAAACCCATCATGCCCATGGCCATCTGCACCATTTCATCGGCGTGCGGGTGGTACATGAAGGTGCCTGGCCGCCGGGCCACGAACTCGTAGACGAAGGTCTTGCCGGGCGGGATGCCCGGCTGGTTGAGGCCGGTCACGCCGTCCATGCCGTTGGGCAGCCGCTGGCCATGCCAATGGATGCTGGTCAGCTCGCCCAGGCGGTTGGTGACGAACAGGCGCACCCGGTCGCCCTCCACCACCTCGATGGTGGGGCCCGGGCTTTGGCCGTTGTAGCCCCACAGGTGGGCCTTGAAGCCGGGCGCCATCTCGCGCACCACCGGCTCGGCCACGAGGTGGAACTCCTTGACGCCCTGATTCATGCGCCAGGGCAAGGTCCAGCCGTTCAGGGTGACGACCGGGTTGTAGGGCCGCCCGCTCGGCGGCACCAGCGGGGGCATGGTGTCGGGCCGGGTCTGAATGACCGGCTCGGGCAGCGCGGCCATCGCCACGCGGCTGACCGTGGCGCTGGCCACGGCGGCGGCGCCCACCCCGGCACCGCCCAGAAAATGACGTCGTGAAACCATGGTGAATCCTTGTCGTGTGGTGTCGGGCCGGGGGCGGCTCAGTGCCCCGCGGCCTCGGTGCTGGCGGCCCCAAGGCCCGCGGCGACCGGGCCCGGCGAGCGCGTGGGCTTGCCCACCATCGCGGCGTCGAGGTCGGCCTGCGCCAGCCAGTGGTCGCGCAGGGCCTCGATGGCGCTGTTGACCGAGCCGATCTGCGCGCGCGCATCGGCCAGCAGCTCGAAGACGCCGATCAGCATGCCGTTGTAGCGAAGCAGGTTTTCGTCGGCGATGCGCTGGCGCAAGGGCAGCACCTCGTCACGCAAGTGGCGTGCGATGTCGTGGCTGGCACGCAGGTTGACGTAGGCCTCGCGGACCTCCGACCGGGCCGTGATGGCCACTTCCGCCACGTGCTGAACCGCCTGAAGGTAAGTGGACTCGGCGCGGGCCACGCGGGTGCCACCGGCATCGAACAGCGGCAGCGCCAGCGTCAGTTCCCACCCGCGCTGGGTCGGGGCCTCGTTGGAACCATTGCGCACCACGCCCAGCTCCAGCACGTTGACCAGGCGCGTGACCCGGCTGAGCCCCAACTGCTCTGCGGTGCGTTCCGCGGCCAGGCGGGCGGCCTGCACGTCCAGGCGCTGCGCCATCGCGCGGCGTTCGATGTCAGGCAATTCCGGTGGTTGGGCGGGCAGGTCGGGCAGCCGCTGAGGCAGGCGAAAGTCGATCTGCGGGCCCCACAAGCCGAGCACACGGATCAGGCGCTCGCGCGAGGCGTGCTGGTGCTGCTGGGCCCGCACCACCGCCACCGCGGCATCGGCGTAGAAGGATTGCTCGCGCGCCTGCTGCAGCTTGTTGAAGTTGCCGACCTGCGCCATGCGCCGCGCCAGTTCGGCGCCGGCCTCGGCGGCCTGCAGCACCTGCTGGGCGTAGCGCAACGATTCCTGCGCGGCCACCGCCATCACCCAGGCCTTGCGCGCGTCGGCCGCCAGGGCCAGCACCCGCGCCACGGCATCGCGCTGGGCTTGCTCGAAGCGCCGCGCCTCGACCGCTTTCAGCCAGGGCATGGCCAGCAGCCGCGCCACGTTGAAATGCAGGCCACGCTCGAGTTCCACCTCGTCGCCGCGCGTGAGGCGCGAAAAGCCGAAGCCCGGGTTGGGCAGCCGGCCGGCGGCCACCAGGTCGGCCTCGGCCAGGCCCAGGTCAAAGTAGCTGGCCTGCAGGCCGGGGTTGTTCAGCAGCGCGACCTGCACGGCGTCGTCGATGCCCAGCGGGCGGGCCAGCAGCTCGGCCACCCGGGCGTCGATGGCGCGGCGGTCGGCCTCGCTGCGCGCCCACCGCAGGTCCTTGCCCAGCTGGGTCTGCACGGCCTGCTCGACCGGCCCGAATCCACCGTCCGGGCTGAAGGACGCGCAGCCGGCCAGGCTCAGTGCCAGCGCCGCCAGAGTCAGGGTCCGGGCGCTCATCGGCCATGCCCCGCATGCGCGGGCGGCGGCACCGTCGCCGCACCCGGAGCCGCACCCGATGCGGCACCCGACGCCGCCGCCGGCGCGTCGGCCTGCGCCTCGCGGGCGTACGCGCGCCAGCCACCGATGCGGGTGACGGTGTCGTTGGCGTCCTTCCAGTTGCCGACCTGGGTCTCGCCGAGCGGCCGGTAGCGGCGCAAGGGCGACGCATAAACCAAGGGCGGCACGGCGGCGCTGGGGTCCGCGGCGGTGGGCAGGCCGGGCAGCGAGGTGGAGGCCTGGGCCTGGGCCTGGATCGCCCAGGGGCCGACCAGGGCGGCGGCCAGCAGCAATGCGCGCCCGAAACGGGGCGACTGAATGTCGAATGTCATGGGTGACTCCAGTGACTGAAACCACGATGCACCGCCGCGCGATGCGCCGGTGCGCCGGACGGCCCGCAGGCCGAGGTGGTGATCAGTGCCGGCGTCGGGGTGGTCGGTCGGGGCCGGTGGTCTCGAACCGGGCGTCGGGCACGACCGGCTCATCGGCCTGAACCGGCACCGCTGGCAACGACGCCCACGGCCGATGGGCCTGGGGCAAGGCCAGCGCCACGCAGCAGGCGGCACAGGCGCTGCAACCGTGGTGGGGGGACAGGTGGGGCGCGTCGGCTTGGGCGGGGGCCGCGGTATGGTCCATCGCCTGGGCGTGATGGCCGACCGGCACCTCGGTGGCGGTGCCCAAGGCGACAGGGTGGCCGGCATGGCCATGCGTCTCGCCTGGCAAGGCCACGTCGCCATGGTGTGCCGCGCCCACCGCCGCGCCGAGGCCAGCAGGCTGGCCGCCCCCGCAATGGAGCATGCGCGCCGCCGCCAGGCTCTGCACAGGCAGGGCCAGGGCGATCAGGCACAAAAGCAACCAATGCCGAAAGCGGGCGGTCATGGGGTGGGGGCGGTGGCCAGGTGGCGCGGTGTCAAGGGCGTCGGGTGCAAGGTGCGGCGAAGCGTCAGGCTTGCCACGGCGAGAAGGTCAAGCGGATTCTGCCCGCTCACAGCGCGATCAGCACTTTGGCGTCGGCGCCCCGCTCGACCCGCTCGTGGGCGATCGCGATGTCTTTCAAAGGGTGCACCTGCACCGGCGGGTGCACCAGGTCGCCGCCGGCCAGCCGTTGAACGATGCCCGCCGTGGTGCGGCGCAGCACCTCCTCGGGCAACCGGTAGACGATGAAGAAGTAGACGTGCACAAAACCCACGATGGCGGGGCGGAACGGGATGCCCACCACCGCCTGATTCGAGCCGTACACCACCACCTGACCCCCAAAGCGAAGCAGATCGCCATAGTGGGGGGCGTGGCCGGCCGCGTCGACGTCGATCAACGCGTCCACGCCCTGGCCGCCGGTGAGGGCCTTCACCCGCGGCACCAGGGGCTCGTCGCGGTACAGCACCACCTCGTCCGCGCCAAGGTCGCGCACGCGCTGCGCCTTGGCCGGGGTGCTGACCGAGGCGATGACCCGTGCCCCAGCCCGCTTGGCCAGCTGCAGCACGTACTGGCCGACCGCGCCGGCCGCACCAGGCACCAGCACGGTTCGGCCGAGCAAGCTGCCGCAGGCGTCCACCGCATGCCAGGCGGTCATCAGCGGGATGCCGATGGACGCCCCCACTTCCAGCGCCACCCCGTCGGGCAAGGGCACCACCTGCGACACCGGCAGCGCGATGGCCTGGGCCGCGGTGCCCATCGGCCGCCCCCACTGTCCATTGAAGACCCACACGCGGCGGCCCAACCAGGCCGCGTCCACGCCCGCGCCCACCGCGTCGACCACCCCGGCCCCGTCGCTGTGGGGAATCACGAAGGGCGAGTCCATCGCGGGGTTGGCCAGCCCGGCACGGGACTTGACGTCCGAGGGATTGACCCCCGAAAAGGCCAGGCGCACCCGCACCTGGCCCGCGGCAGGCTCGGGCAAGGGCAGTTCGTCAAGGTGCAGCACGTCGCGGGCGGGGCCTTTGCTGCGGTAGATCGCGGCTTGCATGGAACTCCTGAGTGAATGGCGGTGACCAGGTCGAGGTCGGGGCGGCGGCGTCAGGATCGCACGGCGAGGCGGGTCCAGGCCATCAGGTCGTGCGCCGGGTTGGTGGCCTTGCCTGCGCTCGGCGCGGCGGTGGGGGCTGGGCCCGGCGCATCGGCGCCCGTGCGGCGTGGCGTGGCGTGGCAGGCCGGCGGCGCGCTCGGGCTGTCGGCGGCCAAGCCGTCGAGGATGGGGCACGCGGCAGCGTCGTCGCCCTGGCAGGCATCGACCAGGCGTTCCAAGCCGTCCTTCATGGCCTGGAGCTCGACCAACCGGGCGTTCAATTCGTCCAGGTGCTGCTGGGCGAGCGCCTTGACCTCTCGGCTGGAACGGTCGCGCTGGCCCCACAGTCCGATCAGGTCGCCGATCTGCCGGATCGAAAACCCCAGCCGACGCGCGTGCTGGATGAAGCTCAACACCGACAGCTCACGCTCGCCGTACAGGCGGTAACCGGCGTCGCTGCGGTGGGTTTCCGGCAGCAAGCCCAGCTGTTCATAGTGGCGGATCATCTTGGCCGACAGCCCGGTGGCCGCTGCCGCGTCGCCGATGGTCATCAGGGACTTCATGGTCAAGGCGGGGCGCAAGACGGGCCCCGGGGCCAGCGGCGAAGCACCCGCCAGAACCAAGGACCGCCGCGCCCGATCAGTAGTAGGTGAGCGTGACCAACACCGCGTCACTGTAGCTGCCCGGCACCATCGCGGTCTGCCCGGCCGGAATTCGCGCATGGACGGTGTGGGTACGCTGCGCCGCCTGGCCCAGCAGAACAATCGACACGCTGCTGCTGAGCACGTTGCTGCCACCACTGCCGTCGCCCCACACGGTGGACCGGGCCGCGTCGGCGAACAGGTTGTAGCCCAAACCCGACGCACCGGACAGCAGCCGGCGCAGGCTGAACGAGCCGGCGCTGCCGGCGCCCATGCCCAGGTCGTAGGGAATCGACAACCCGACCGCGCCGGTGCAGCGCACCACCGCATCGGCGGTGCTGTCCGACGCCTGATTGGCCAAGGGGTTGTAGGCTGGGAACACCAGGCTGCCAACGCTGACGCTGCAACTGCACAAGGGCGCCAGGCACAGCGCATGGCCAGGTGCGCTGATCAGCATGAGCAACAGCGCCAGCGCCAGGCCGCGAGCGCGCCCTGCCGCGGCGTGCAGGCCACGGGCCGCGCAGGCCGCACGGCGGGCGTGCGCGCCTTGAGAGCCGGTGGCGGTCGTCATCGGGCGCTCAGGCGGCCACCAGTCGACACACGCGGGTGCCGAGGTCGGGCAGGCCGACGTCGGCCGGGCCCAGGGCCAGGTCGGCGGTGCACTGGTGGCTTGACCAGCGCACCACCACCTGGTTGCGGTCGCCCAGCCCGACCAGGAACACCTTGCCACCCAAGCCGACCGGGTACTGAGCCTGAGCCTGAGCCTGGGCCACCCCATCCACCAACTCAATGTGGCTGCCCACCGGCACCGCCTGGCCGTCGGCCAGCACCAGCTTCAAGGTGGCCGCCCGGTTGCGGCGCACCGCGAAGCGCGCGGACACGCCGCTGCGCGTGCCCGGCACCACCACCGCTTGCAGCGCGTCCACCTGAGCGTCCATGGGCAGGTCGGCCGGGTCCAGTCCGATGCGGTTGGCCTCGTGGCCGCGCAGGCCGGACACCAGCGCCAGGCCCCGGGCGTCCGTGCGCGCCACGACCTGGTTGTCACGGCTCACGCGCACCCCCGCCAGACCGTCGACCTGCACCACCGCAAAGGCGCCATCGATGCGCCGGCCGACCAGCACACCTTCGGGCATCAGCGCCACACCACCGCTGGCCCCCACCCGCACCGCCGTGGACCCGGCCGCTTGTGCCAGGCCCAGCTGCGCACTGAGCGCCGCGCCGTTCCACTGCAGGTCGGCCTGGCGGCGCGACAGCGTGCCGGCTTCCTGGACCAGGCGGTAACCCAGGCCCAGGCCGGCAGGGGCGCTGCGTTCGACCTGCAAGGCCACGCCACTCGTGCGCCGCTCGTTCGCCTGGACCGGTGCGGGCGCGGCGGTGGCCACGCGCACCCGCTGTTGACCTGCGCTCGCCGTGACGGCGGTGTCGTCGCCCAAGGGATGCATCAGGTAGACGCCCACACCCTGGCTCGCCGCACGGCCTTGCTGGCGGGTGCCCACCAACGCCCATTGGCCCCAGGGCCCAAGCGAGCCAGCGTACTGGACGGTGCTGGACTGCAGCCGCTCCCCGCCCCAGGTGTCCAAGACCAGGTGATTCAGGCTGAGTGATCCCACGGGCAGCGACCAGCCCAAGCCCGCCGTGGCCAGCAGCCGCGTGGCCGCGCCGCCCAGGGCGGTGCCACCGGCCTGCACAAAGCCGGCACTCGACCACACCGCGCGCGCCTGAAGGCTCAAGCGCGACCCCACATGGTCGCCCGCCAGCGCCAGCTGCAGGCCACCGCCGTTCATGGACCGGCTGGCCACCACGCTGGGGCTGAGCGTGCCGCGGTCCAGCGCCCGCCAGGTCATCGCCATGCCCGCCGTCTGCTGGCGCGCCATCAGCTCGGCCCGCAGCTCACCGGTGAGCCCCGCGCTGAGCCCGCGGCGCACGGTGGCCGCGGCCAGCGCCGGGCCATGGGCGTTGCTGCGGGCACCGTGATCGCGCCGCAGGCGCCCCGCCTCCAGCGCCAGGTCCTGCTCGCCCGGGGCCAGCAGGCCGGCGTTGACGAAGTACGGTTGCACCAACACCTGCTCGCGGCCCAGCAGGTCGCGCACCACCACCTGCACGGTGCCAGCGCCCGCGGCCACTGGCAGGCCAGGCAGCTCGAAGGGGCCGGCGGGCACATTCACCTGCGCCTGCCGCACGTTGTCGATCACCAGATCAACGGTCGAGGGCACCGCGGCCTCGCCACGCACCAGCGGCGCCGCCAATCGACGGCGGCCGGGCTGCAATGCCGGGTTCGTCGACCACTGCACGCCCGTCAGGCGCAGTGACCGACCCCAGGCGCCGCCGGTGCCCACCACGTCGCCCAGGCGCAGGCTGGCCAGCGCACCGGGGCGGTCCCAGCTGAGCGTGGTGTCCAGCCGCACCCACCGCGGCCCGAGCGCCGGCCCCTGTGTCCACGAGGCCTGACCCGAGGGCCGCAGCCGCCAGTGCCCGGTTTGTTGCAGCTGCCATGCGCCGCGGAACACGCCCAGCTCGAACAGGGCACCACCCACCCGGCTGCCGGGCGCGCCGGAGGCCTGCTGGTGCTGCGCAAACACGTCGTAGTTGAGGTACGCGCCCACCGCCGGGCGGGCGTCGGGGGCGGCGTTGGGGGCGCCGAAGGCCACCGCGGTGGGCACGAAGGCGGCCGGTCCGGCGCTCAAGTGCAGGGCCTGCCTCGCCTCGTCCAGGCGCGCGTTGACACCGGCCCAGTCGCCGACACGGCGGTGCGACTGGCCCGACAACCACAGGGGCTCGCCAAAGGGCGGGCGCAGGTTCCAGGCGGTCATCAGCGCCTCAGGCAAGGCCAGCTGGCCGTCGCTCAGGCGGTGCACGCGCACGCCTTCTTCCACGAGGGCGCCGTTCAAGTGCACGTCGAGCAATTCCATGCGCGCCGACACAGAGGGGGCGTTCGCGGCCTGGGCGCCCGTGCGCTCCACCCAGGCCGAAGCCGTGGGCGCCGCACAGACCAGAGCCACCAGCAGGACCGACCGCGGCGGGCCGCGTCGCGAAGGCCGCATGGCCATGGTCAAGCGCCGGGCCGGCCTCAGCGCGATGCCGCCGACAGGGGCAGCAACGCCGGGCCCTCGCCCGTGAGCACTTCCAGCCGCGCCTCGCGCTGACCCGCGGCGGCCGGGTCGCGCCATTCAAACTGGCGCTGCTCACCGGGAAACAACACCCCGGCCACCCCCGGCGACTGCACGACCGCGCCCTGCCCGCCCTGGACCACGCGCAGGCGGTTGACGCGCAGGTGCACATTGCCGTCGTTGCGGACCTGCACCTGCACCCGGCCGCCGGCGTCGACCTGGGCCTGCCAGTGGGCCTGGCGCACCACCTTGACCGGCTCCACGTACACCGGCACTTGCACCGCCATCAACACCTTGACCTGCCCACCCGCCGCCGCGGTCGGCTCGGCCGATGGCAGCTCGCGCAGCACCACGCGGTAAGTCGATTCCTGGTGGGCAGGCGCGCCCTGGCGCAGGCCGATGCGCAGAACCTGAGTCTGGCCCGGCATCACGCGGAACATCGGTGGATTGATGATCAGGTCGTCCGACGCGTCGCCGGCCGGTGGCGCCACACCCGCCGGTGCCCCGCCGCCCGAAGCCGACGGCGTGCCCACAGGCAAGCGGCGCCAATGCACGACCTCGGCCTGGATCATCACCGGCTCCAGGCCCTGGTTGGTCACGGTCATGCTGCTGCGGTCAGCGGCGGGCCCCAGCTTGAGCAGCACGGGCGAGATGCCCAGCTGCGCCGCGCCGGCGTTGATCGGGGCGGCCATCAACGGCGCGGCGAGCAACGCCGCCAGCGCCGCCCGCCAGCGCAGCAGGGTGGGGGCGGCAGCAAGGTTGGCAAGTTGGCGGCACATGGGTGGCAAGGTGGGCATGGTCGGGCAGTCGCAAGAACGAGCAGGCAATCGTTCGATCAGTAGGTGACCGTGACCACCACCGTGTCGGTGTAGGCGCCGGGCACCGCGCCGCTGAGGCTGGGCAAGCGGCCGTAGACAGTCAGCGTTTGCGCGCTGCCGCTGCCGGTGCCCGCGACGGTGCTGCTGCTGGCCGTGCCGTCGCCCCACACCGTGGTGCGGCCGACGTCGGTGTAGAGCTGGTAGGCCAGGGTGTTGGCGCCGCTGCTCATCGCGCGGGCGCTGAAATTGCCGGGGCCACCGGCGTTGGTGCCCGCGTCCAGGGCCACCGTGTAAGGCGTGGTGTTGGTGCACTGCACCGACAGGCTGGTGTTGACATTGATCGGCACCGACGCACTCAGCGGGTCGATGGCCGCACCAAAGTTCAGCGTCGTGGCCGACACCGAACAGGCGCTGCTGACCGTGGCCTGCACGCCCATGCTGCCGGTCGAAGTCGCCGCGGGCACGGCGCTGGCCGCCCACAGGCCAACGCACACCAGGGCACGCAGCGCAGCGATCAGGGAAGGCAGGAAAACACCTTGAGGCATGGAAAGTCCTTCACGGGCGGGGCCCGTCGCGGGTAGTTTCGATAAATATGATCAATGTGATATCGACTATGCGGGAGGCGACTTGAGTTCAATGGGCTGAACAGCGGCAGCAGCGCGCCGCTGTTCCGGCGGGCCAGGCGCTTCAGTGGCGCCCCATGGGGGAGCGCCCCGCACGGGCTATGCTCGCGTTCAACACAACGGCCTTGCGGTGTTTCGCAGTTCGATCACGGTGGTCCGGCACCGCCCTACCCTTTTTCAGCACATGACCGACCCCCGGCCCCCGGAACCCAGCTCCTTCGAACTGCCGCCGGCGCCGCGCCAGCGCCTGGCCTTGCGGGACCGCCGCGCGCTGCTGTGGCTGGCCGTCGGCGTGATCCTGATCACCGGCGCCTTGTCGGCGGGCGTGCTGTGGCACCTGCGCGGCCTGATGCTCAATTCGGCGCAAGACACCATCGAGTCCTTTGCCCACGTCATCGAAGAGCAGACCACGCGCACCCTGCAGGCCGCCGACCAGCGCCTGCAGATCGCCGCCAACCAGCTGGCCGAGATGAGCCAGGGCGGCAGTGTCGACGAAGCCAGCGTCAGCGCGCTGCTGCGCGAACAGCAGCGCGAGCAACCCTACATGCGGGCGATGTGGATCGTCGACGAATCCGGGGCGCTCCAACACGCCAGCAGCCCGAGCACCCGGCTCGGCGTGAGCATGGCCGACCGAACCTACTTTCAGGTCCACAGCACCCAACCAGAGGTGGGCTTCTATGTCGGCCCGCCCATCGTGAGCCGCGACGCCGAGCCACATTGGCTGATCAGTGCCACCCGCCGTCTCAAACCGCCCAAGGGCAGCAATGCCTTCGCCGGTGTGATCGGCGCGTCCATCGACCCGGGCTATTTCGACAAGCTGTGGCGCAGCGTCGACGTCGGCCCCGACGGCTCCATCGCGCTGCTGCGGCGCGACGGTGTGCTGATGATGCGCAGCCCGCTGGTCGAGTCGCAGCTGGGCAAGACCGTGGCCGGGCTGCGGGTGTTCGACGAGCCGCTGTCGAAATCGCTGTCGGGCAGCTTCCGCAAGGTCAGCGAGTTCGACGGCAAGTCGCGCACCTTCGGCTACCGCACGCTCACCAACCACCCCGAGCTCGTGGTGGTGGTCGGCCAGACCAACACGGCCGTGCTTGCGCCTTGGCGGCGCCTGGCCCTGCTGGTGATGGTCGTCTGGGGCGTGGGGTCGCTGGCCGTGGCGGTGTTGTGTTCCAAGCTGGCCAATGCGTGGGGCCGCGCCGGCGACGCCGAAGCCCAGGCCCAGAACCTGGCCCAGCGCCTGACCCTGGCGACCGGCGCCGCGCGCATCGGCGTGTGGGACTGGGACGTGACCCGGGAGCGCTGGCACGCCACCGCGGCCTGCTTTGTCATGCTCGGCGACGCGGTGCCGCGCGACATGGTTCTGGCCGACGGTTGGATCGACCGGGTGCACCCTGACGACCGCGAGACGGTGAAGACCGCCAACGCACTGGGCCACAGCACGGTGGGAGCGCCCTATGTTTACGAAGCGCGGCTGCGCCACACCGACGGCGGCTACCGCTGGATCCTTGTGCAGGGCCAGGTCACCGAATGCAGCGCCGACGGCCGCGTGCGCCGCGTCATGGGCGTTCAGGCGGACATCACCGAGCGCAAGGCCATCAACGCCCGCCTGCAGATGAGCGACGCGGCGCTGCGTACCGTGTCGCAAGGCGTGGTCATCACCAACCAGGACCTGCTGATCGTCTGGACGAACGAGGCCTTCTGCGCGA
>CALRPU020000058.1:0-14002 GCA_943370175.1 Hydrogenophaga intermedia
ATGGCTGCCCACAGCGACGGGTAGTCGGCTCGGTGCTCCTGCACCATGCGTACGGCACGCTCGCGGACTTCCGGGGAGAACTTCGGTGACTTGTTCATGGCTCCATCTTCTCAAGAGTTGGAGCCTCCTCAAAATCCGGGGCGGTTCAAACAGCCTTTGACCGGAGAGGCTACGGCGCGGTTGAAGTCATTTTTGGAGTTCCTGGAGAACGACGCCCAGAGGAAATTCACGGAGCAGCGTAACACCACCATCCGACTCTTTCGGGCCATCAACACGCTCAACTTCGACAACTTTCCTTCCGACACGGCGCTGCTCCAAGAACTGGGTGAAGGGCAGCCTGAGCTCGTAGCAGCAGTGCGCGCCTTCGCACAAGCTTTGATGGCCAGGAAAGCGCAAGTCGCAGAGATGGCGCCCGACCGCAAGATTGGGCCGCTTGCGGGGCTGCCGGAGGCACCGTTCGCCGCCATCGAGGCGTGGGTCAAAGCGAGAAGCGCAGAGGCGACCACGCTCGAAAAGTCGATGACCCCCGAAGAACGAGCGGCCAAGCTCAAGCTACTCGCTGACCTGGATGCTAGGGAGCGACTCGGCCCATTGCTGCCAAAGGTCGTTGAAGCAATCGTGTGGCACCAGCGGGACCACGCATTTGGTGAGGCCATCAAGAGCTGCGGAACCGCCGCGGTGACACGCAAGACCACCGAGCTCTACGACGCCCACGTCACAGAAGAGCTGAGGACTGCCTTCGCGAAAGAGCTGGATACGCTTGGCATCCGCGGCCAGCCCGTCACGTTGGAGATGACGGGTCAGAAGGGCGCTCGGGTACAGCAGCTCAAGCTCGGAACCATGCCGCGCTTCGCAAAGGCCAAGTTGTCAGCCATCCTCAGCGAGGGCGAGCAGCGCGTCGTGGCCCTGGCCCTCTTCCTCGCAGAGATGGGCATGGAACCCGGGCGCTCGGGCCTCATCTTCGACGACCCGGTCTCGTCTCTCGACCATCTTCGGCGCGAGCGCATCGCACGGCGGCTTGTGCTCGAAGCAAAGAAGCGCCAGGTCATCGTCTTCACGCATGACCTCGCCTTCGCGCTGGCGCTCACCGATTTCGCTGAGGACCAGGGTGTGAAGTTCGCGCACCGGCATCTGGCAGCCACGATGAGGCGCAAAGGCCTGTGCTCAGACGACTTGCCGTTCGAAGGCAAGAAGCTCAAGAACCGCGTCGTCGACCTCCGTGCCTTGGCGACACACGCCAAGAAGTTATTGGAGACGGAGGGAAATGTCGAAGGCTACAACGATGCGGTCCGCAGCGGCTACCGTCGGTTGCGCGACACATGGGAGCAGTTGGTCGAGGATGTGCTCCTGCAGAGCACGGTCCGACGCTATCGCGTCTCTGTGGAAACCACGCGGCTAAAGTCAGTGTCGGTCGACGACACCGATGCGAGCGCTGTCTATAACGGGATGACGCGCTGCTCGAAGTTCACCCATGAAGGTGGCGCAGAAGCGCCCCCAGCGTTGCCCGATCCTGCTGAATTCGCCGCTGACGTCGAGGAGCTTGCCGCCTATGCGAAGACGGTGGAAGACCGAGCCAAAGCAACGGAGGCGCGGCGCAAGCTCGCAGGCCTTGGGGTCTAGTACTTCTCGAAAGTCGGGTCCTCGTCGGAGTAGTCAGGCTCAACGTGGCCGAAGTCGAGCTTGTGCATTCTTCGCACGAGGCCTATGTCAACCACTTGCAGCTCATCTCCGCCCGGCTCTGCGAAGGTTATGAGAGCTTCGAAGTTCACGGTCTTGTCCTCAGAGACGACACAGCCGACCAGGTTGACGCCGTCCATGACGAAGTCGAAAGTCGCGTCGACGGAAGCGGTTGCCTCGAATTTGCCGATGACGGTAGCTGCCCAGGAGAAGCGTCTTCGTCCACCCGTGCACTTTCGTGAACACGCGCCCAGGGCCTGCCCCTTGGTACGGTGAACTCGCGTCTGGTGGAATCTACGTCCACTCGCCAACTCCAGGATCTCGTTTCCCCGGCGCAGCTTCTTTACCTCGCAACCCAAGTCAATCATCTTTTGCGCCTCGACGGTGCATGCGCCAGGGTATGCACCAGATTTGGCGAGGTCAGCTGGAGTCGACGCCGAAGGCAGGTGAGCCGGCAGTGGCCAGCGACACTCCCCGCACCGCAAACCCCTGAACCCGCAGAAAACCCCGCTTCGCGGGGGAAGCGGCCACAGGCCGCCAGGAAGCCCGTTGGGCAATGGAAGCCGCCTCGCGCTGCTCGGCGACCCGTGGGAGGCGTCGACTGACGCCAGGGAAGACGCGCCGGGGCGCGTCGGATGACAGACCAGTCAGGTCAAGCGCGCGACCTCAGGCGGCCTGGCTTGCACACGCAACGGCACGAGCCAACCCGTGGGCAAGGTTGTACGGAGCCTGCTGTCTCGCTCATGGATCATGCGGCTGGGGTGACCAGCATTGTCAACACGAGGTCTGCTCAGTCGAAATGACGAGTCCAGTGGACCCGCGCCTCGTGCGTCGCGGTGGGATTCAGTTTCTGGCCAGAGGCATCCTTTATCGCCCGAATCGGACTTTGCGGGTAGGGTGCACGGGTCTGACCGGAAGCACTTCAACATGACCGCTGCTCACACCAACCCGCTGTCCCACCTCGAGCCTCCGCCAGAGCGGAAGCTGTCCTGGTATGCCCGATCCATCGCGATGCTCATGGGCGCTTGCGAAGAGCGACGCACCCTCGAGCACTTGCAAGCGCGTGATGCCACGTCGACGCCCACCGCACCTCGCAGGGCCGATGGTTCTCCTGCCTAGGTTTTCAGTGGCATTCCAATACTCCCCGGTGGGAAAATTTGGGATGCCCTAGACAAGGTCGAGCTGTCACGGTGAACCATCGTCGGTGACGAACGGGGTGCATTCAAGCACTGCAGTTTCACTCCTGCGCCGTCCTGACAGTTCACCGGTGCGTGGGGCGCCGAATCGCCCCCTGTCCGTTCAACGGCTGGATCGGAATGCGACGCGCGTCCTCAGCAATGTCGCCCGGCCGGCCGTGGCCGATTTGGCCTCGGCAGCCATCGGCGCCGCTCAGCTTGATCCAAGCCAATGGACGACGCTCGAGCGGCTTGCCCCGAGCGTTCCAGTGCGAAGTGAGACCAGAACTGATCGACGGCGGGCGTATGCTTTGCCACTTCCATCACTCACGCGGACTGCCTAGTCCGAATTTGCCAATGGCCAACAAAACCTACCAGCAAATCCAAGCAGAAATCGACCGGCTTCAGAAGGAGGCCGCTGCGGTCAGACAGACGGAAGTGGCGGAGGTCGTCGCCAAGATCAAATCGGCCATCGACGCCTATGGGTTGACTGCAGCCGACCTGGGTTTCGGCAAGGAGACTGGTCGGCCGCGCAAGCCTGGCGCGAAGTCGGCTTCCAGCAGGCCAGTGTCAAAAACGTCGAAGTCGGCTCGTCCGCCGAAGTACCGGGACGGCGAGGGCAACACCTGGTCTGGCATGGGCAAGCGACCGGGCTGGTTCGTCGCGGCGCTCGCGGCAGGCCTCAAGCCCGAGGCCTTGTTGGTTCGGTGAACCTGGCGCCCACACCGTGTGTCGCTGGGCCTGGCTGTCTCCATGGCGAACGCGCTCTCGCGGACCCGTCGCATGGGGCACGAGCCTGTGCTGAGCCTGCCTCACCCTGTTGTCCGCCTTTGTCTCGGCAAATCCAGATCGACCGGAGCGCCCATGGTCACCAGGCACGACCCACCAATCGCGAAGCAAGCCGACAACGCTGGCGGGCTCAAGGCCTGCATCCCACCGGCTGCCGATGGCTCGGCGCATGCAGCGCAGGTTCCGACGCACTGGGACGGCTCCGCCCGATTCGGACAGAACCACGAGCTGGTGAAGCGCCTGCCGTGGCCTCGTCCCGAGGGGCAGGCTACCGGCCCGCCGGCGGGCTCACTCGCCTGGCGCCTTGACGGCGCGAGGGCGACTTGAGTGAGCCGGTCAATCGCCACCTGCCGTTCGCGCGTCAACCGACGGGCGACCACGCCCACGCTCTACTCGGTGATCGACTCGATCTCCTCTCAGCCAGACACAGCGTCGTTTTGCAGGGCGGGGCAGCGCTCGCCTCGCACGAGTCAGATTGATCCCCTGGACCACCGCCTCCCAGCGCTGGAAGAGCCGCGGAAAGGCATGATCGGTCACCACCACGGGCACGCCGGCCTGGGACAAGCCGCTGCGCATGGAGCAGCCAAGGCATCGCGGCGTTTGCGCTCTCTGTCGTCTGGGAGGTGGGGCATTCGGCCTGGCGATGACTGCCCGATTCGAGCCGCGTGGTGCACGGTGGACGCCGATTTGGCCTGTCGCTCTAGCGCTCGCAGTGACCGCGCCCGCTTTGGGCGTCCGCGCGACCCCACACTGGCTCCAGCGGGTGGTCCACGACCGTTGCGTGCTTCCGCCTGGGTGGTGGCGTGCTCCCTGTGGTTCAGTGCGGGTGGCTGCGACGGGCGATCACGCAGCAGCAGCGCGCACCGCACGGCGTCGGGCGCTGCGTCGTGTGTTTTGCGACCAGCCAGCCGCAGCGCAAATCCTGGACCGACTCGTTCCCTGGCCATCGTTCTGATCCGGACAAACGGGCAAGCGGCCAAAGTACCGCAGGCCCGAAGGGCCAACCGGCCGACCGGGTAAGTCAGACATGCCAAGCTCCGGGCGTCCCCTGGGCAACCTGGCCCGGCGCTCAGCCATCACGTTGCGAAGCGCCCGGACGATGTCGCGGACCGGTCCCGGCGAAAGTGGGCTTGACCGCGTCGCCATGGGCTCCACGCAAAAGGTCAGCAGCTGCCTTCTACAGGCTTTGCCGCTGGACATCAGCGGTCGGGTTTGGCATCCCGGAAAGCAAGGCGCGCGGCCGCCCTCGGCGGCTATTTTTGCGCGACCGACACTCATGCCCCTTCATGGCGGCCCGGGTGGGGGAGCCTTCGGGCTTGCCGGTGCCTTGCTTCCGGCCTGCTAACCCCGCCTTGGATCGCCACCCTCGTTTGACAGCGTGGACGGCGACCTTGAACCACAAGCAAGGAGCCAGATCATGGCTGACAATTTTGTGGGCGCGTGCGCGCCCAGCCTCTTTCGCATGCCTTTCCCGCCGCTGGCGGCGTCCGATTCGGACGTTGCCCGCCTGCCGAATCGAACCCGCCTTCGTGACGTGCTGGGCTGCCGCCGACCGTGCACCGCCGTCGATCCGATGGCAGAGCAAGGCGGCGGGGCATGAGCGACAACACATCCGGTTTGCTGTCAGCGGCTTCGACGTCAGACCGTGCGACGGTCACCATGCCCGTCACACTGCCAATGGACGATTTCGACACGCTCAACCGGGTCGTGTCCCAGGCGCTGGGAATCTGCGACGCGGTGCAGGCCTCGTCGGATCTCGGCGAACAGCACGCCAGCGCGCTGTGGGCCGCCGTCAATCTGTTGCCGCTCCGGCGCGGGATCCTGCAGCGGCACGCCCTCGCGTCTTGCCATGGTCGATGAGCCGTTCTCACCGGCGTCGATGCGAGCGGTCCGGTCTTCACCCAGCGCGGGCTGCTGGGCACGTTGATGCCCTGCGTCCTTCACCGCCCGCTCAAAAGATTGTTTCGATCCTCTGAGCCCAAGGCACTGCAGCAGCCACTCGAGGGTTCACCGCAGCTTCAGGACGGCGCGTGGTACCCGGGCGGCAACAGCGCCTCCGCTTCGGCCAGCAAGGCAGCGCCGCTGATGCCCAAGGCCCTTGCGAGCTTCAACACGAGCGCCAAGGTGGGCACATGCTCACCGCGCTCGATTTTGCCCACGTGCGACCGCTCGATCGCAGCCAGGTGCGCCAGTGCTTCCTGCGCGATGCCCTGCCGCAATCGGACCGCCCGCACGGCCTCCCCGAATGCGGCGGCCAGAACGGGGTCTGCCGTTTTCGCCCCCAGTGGACGACCTCGCTTGACGATGCGCGCTTGCATGGACAAGAGGGTCCCGGGCGATGCACAATCAAACCACGTTATGTTTAACCCATCGCCTTCTCGGATGCTCAGCCGCTTTGCCGCCTCGCTGCGGTTGATCGGTGCGGGTTTGCGCGCGCTCCACCAGGGTGCGAGGGCGGTGGGGGAGGGCGTCATTGCCTTTTTCAGCGTGTTGCCCTCCGCGCTCGCTTGTGGTGCGGCCGACACGATGGCGGCCCATGGGCGGGATCCGAACGCTGGGCTGGCCCTCGCCTTTGACTTCGAAGCGTCCGACGACGAGTGGGACGAGGAGGTGCAGTGGCGCCGCGAGGCCCACAGTTTTCACATGGCACTCAGCGGGATCTACCCGACACAGCCGCAGCACCTGCCGCTGTATCGGTTCGCTCGGCAAGGCCGACACCACCACCACGGCTAGCCACCGCGGCCGCTCCGAGGCCGCACCACTTGCAGGCTCGCCGGTGCCGAGCCCTCGCTGCCAAAGCGGCTGCAAGCGCATGACCCGCACCGGTCTGTATCGATCAACCCTGCTCGATGTTGGCAGGGCGACCCGCCGCCACGCCGGCCGCAAGGCGCTCCCACGCTGATGCGCACCGCATCCGCTGGACAGCTTGCACCGCATGCCTTCGTCGCTCGGATCGCCGCCTTCGTCCTGCCGTCGGGCACAACCAGGACCCACCATGGACACCATCTTTCTGAACGCAGTGCAACGGCGCTGCACCGAGCCCACCCTGACGCCGCGCTCTTCGCCCGCGACGCTGGGTGCCAGCCTCATCGCGGTTGTTGTCGCGTTGATTCTTTCGGCCTGCGGCGGTGGAGCGGCCACCGAGTTTGTCGCACCCAAGCGCTTCGACTACCCGAGCGCGCTCGACACGAGCTTCGCCCAGGGCGGCCTCGCCTCCGTCGGCAACGGCCTCTCCCAGTTCGTCTTCGTCAACACCTTCACCCCGCTCGGGGTCACCGTCGATGCCCAGGACCGCATCGTCACCGTCGGCCGGCGCACCTCGAGCGCGGGCGAGGACATCTGGATCCTGCGCACCGACGCGAACGGCCGGGTCGACACCAGCTGCGGCATCGCCGGCTGGGGCACCCACTCGGGCCAGTCGCCGGCCCTGCCGCGGCGGATCAAGACCATGCCGGACGGCCGCTACGCGATCGCCGGGCTGATCCCGTTCTCGAGCATCGTGATGTTCAAGCCCGACTGCACGAAAGACACGAGCTATGGCAACGCCGGCAAGGGGACGCTGCCGCTGTTCAACTCGGCGCCGATCATCGACTTCTCGATCGGGGTGGACGGGTCGATCACCGCGCTGGTCGACACGATGACCGATGGCTTCCGGCTCGGCGTTGGGCGGCTGCTGCCCAACGGCCAGCCGGATCCGTCCTTCGGAAACGGCGTCGGCGCGGTGCGGCTGACCGAGCCGAACAACGGCGGGATCATGGCCGGCGGACTGAAGGTCCGCCCGGACGGGCGCATCCTCGTGGCGGCGAGCCTCGACTACTCGCTGCAGGTAGGCATCTGGGCCGCGTTCATCCAGCTCACCCCGGACGGCCGGCTCGACCCGCAGTTCGGCACCGGTGGGGCCTACGCCACCAAGATCGGCACCAACATGTCGGCGCGGGCGGTCGACCTGGTGCTGCTGCCGGACGGCAGCGCAGTGCAAGGGGGCTACACCACCTCGACCCTGTTCAACGACGCGCTGATCGGGGCGGACGCCTACTACCTGAAGGTCGACGCCCGGGGGCAGCCGGTGAACGCGTTCGGCACCGCTGGTCAGATCATCTGGAGCGCCGGGCCCGCCGGCAGCCGTTCGGGCAACTTCCTGCTGCGCATGGTGCTCGCGCCGGATGGCAGCCTGCTGGAGTGTCAGAACTGGACGAACAACACCTCGCCGAAGATCGGGCTGGATTTAGTGCAGCAGGCGATCGTCGCACGGCGCAGTGCGCAGACCGGGGCGCTCGTCGCCGGGCCGGCGAACGTGACCATGGCCGATGACCGGCCGGCCCTGTGCAGCGATTTCGGGTTCCAGCGCAACGGGCGGGCGGTGATGGCGGTGAACCACGAGTCGATCAGTGGCTTCAGCATCGTGCGGCTGCAGTTCTGAGCGCGGGCGGGATGACATCCACGAAGGGCTGCGGCCTCAACGGCCGCGTCACGGGCACGATTCTGGGGGCTGTATGAGCTGTTGCTTGCCATGCTGACCGACCAGGGAAAGCTCGACCAGGATTGGACCAGGGTCAGCCGGTACAAGTCCATCGACATCGAGGCGGCGCGAAGCGGCGATTGGTCAAGGTTTTCGTATCGACTGCCCGCACCGCACATACCCCCAAAGCAGGAGTGACGAACCCGCGCGAGCGCAAGACGAGGCGGGCCACCCATCAGTAGCGGGTGCCGCTACAGTGGGCCCATGTGCAATCGTTACGTCTCCCCGGCTGCCGCCGACATCGAGCGCCAGTGGCACATCGGTGGCAGAAATCCTTGGCGCGGCGCCGAGGTCTACCCGCGCAGCCCCGGGCCATTCATCCTGCCGGCCAAGGAACCGGAGGCCGGGCTCGAGCTGGTCGTCGGCCAGTGGGGCCTGATCCCCTGGTTCGCCAAAACCGCCAAGCTGCCGTACCAGACCAACAACGCTCGCAGCGAGGAGTTGGCCAACAAGGCCAGCTACAAGCACCCGTGGGCCCGTGGTCAGCGCTGCATCATCCCTGCGGACTCATTCGACGAACCCAATTGGGAGACCGGCAAGAACATCTGGTACCGCTTCCATCGCGCCGACGGCCGGCTCTGGGGCCTGGCTGGCATCTGGGCGACCTGGACCGACAAGGCGAGCGGAGAGATCGTCGAGAGCTACACGATGCTCACCATCAACGCCGACGCCCACCCGCTGATGAGCCGCATGCACAAGCCCGACCCCGACCCGAAGCTGCCTGCCGACCAGCAGGACAAGCGCAGCGTGATCCCGCTGGCCGATGCGGACATGCAAACTTGGTTGAACGGGTCGACTGAGGAGGCACAGCGGCTTCTGGCGCTCAGCCCGGCAAAGGTTTTCGACGCTCGACCGATGGGGTGAGGTTCTCTGACGGCTAGCCCTCGTCGGCAGTCCGGACGAGGTGACCGGGGAGGCTGAACGGCCAGCGCGTTCGTGATGCAGCCGATGGCTTGCCTGGATAAGATGGAGCCCACTTCGAAGTGAACGGAGGCACAACGATGAACACTGCTCCAGACTCGGGCGTTGCTTCACCCAGCAACGCCGCTGACAAACCCGCCGTCGTTCAACCCGAGGCATGGGGCCCCATCCGCTTGGTCAGAAATGCCGATGGCTCCATCACGTCGGACCGGTCTCTGTTCGACGCGCCGAAGCCGAGCCTGGAAATCCTGAATCGGGCGCTCGAGATGATGGACGTGGATGTCACCGAGCGCCTCGAGTACATCAGGAAAGCGATGGCACAGCAGGCGGCCGACGAGCAAAACCGGGCATCGAACACATCCATCCCGAGTCACACAGGCTGAGGGCTCTGCCAGCCAGCAAGGCAGACGACACCACCAGGCCTGTGGATGGCCGTCGCTGGGACCACGGTACAGCACCGTCGGAAAGGCCTCCACCCGATACAGCACGAAGCCGCCGTCGCGCAAAGAGTGCAGCCGTGTCTCACGCAGCGAGGGCAACAAGTGTCGGGCGTAGGCGGTATGCGCATCCCGCAGATCGGCGAGTCCTCCCACGCTGACGACGAGCAGACCCCGGACGGCAGGGTCGGTGGCGATCTCTTCGCGCGGACGCGGGCGACCTTGAGCCCGGAGTGGAACGACATCAACCAGCATGGGACCAGTGTCCGCGGCCAGACGCTCACCAGGTGAGCCTGGTGGTGCGCGCCGCCTTGAAGTCGTCGGGCGTCCAGGCCAGACGTGACTTCGTTCAGGCGCTGCGGATGAAGTGTTGGCGCCGACCGAAAACTGAGCCACTGGCTCAGATTTGGATCGGCGCCGACAGCTGATCGAACACCGGCGCTCGCCCGCCGGCCTGCAGGCGACAGAACTGCGACGCATGCGAATCACCTCCGGCCAGGGCATCACCTCCGGCCAACCGGTGTCGATGCAGCAAGGCAGGCTTGTCGTGTTCACCTCGCATCCACACATCGGATGGCTGAATCTCGAGAGCGGTGATGGCGGTATCTACCGGACATCCCCCGCCTTCGGCGCCACCTTCGCCAAGCTCGACGAAAACCGCCTGCTGGTTGACTCGCTCGACCTGACCGACCCCACGCGCTCGAACCCGTGGGTGTTCGACATCACCCGGCAGGTCGTGGCGCCGGTCGACCCGGCGGGCATGCAGGGCCTGCTGATCCCCACCGGCGATCGCCCGGGCTTCATGCGCCGCGGCCAGAGCGCCTGGGTCGCCGACACGGTGAAGACCACGAGCGAGCCGGTGTCGCTCGACAAGGTCGCGGGCGAATACGAATTGCAGGTGCAACTCGCGAAGCTGAAGGCGCAGGTCGATTTGCAACAGGCCCAGGAGTCTTCGGTCACGGGCAGCGCCCCGGCTCATGCAGCAGTACCCGCCATGATGGGCCTGCCGCGCGATGCCGTGGTGCACATGGTCGGCGTGTACGAAGGCACTGGCAGCGGCCGTGCGAACCGTTCTGTCCGAGTGGTCGTGCGACCGTCTCCGCGACCATTGGTGGTGGCACTTTCATCCTACGAATCTGTGCGTTGGGTGATCGTCAACCAGGGCGCGAAGATCTCTGCGGTGCTGCTGAGCAGCTACGAGCCTTCTTCTGTGATCGGCCTGCCCTACACGCCTGTACAGCGCGTCGGCGGCAGCTACGCCTACAAGGCCGGCAGCCCCGAGCACATGCGCTGGCGTCAGTCAGTTCAGCAGTACGTCGGCCCGCTCGACATTCGCAGCTTCCAGGGCGAATACACCGGCAAAGAATTCAGCGTCGGCGGGTTTTGAGCATGCTCCCTCTCGGCCCCATCCTCCTGGCAGGTGCGTCAATCGCCGCCGTCTCACCGGCGCTGGCCGGCGACATCTACCGCTGTGAGGGCGACGGACATAGAGCTTTCGTAGACTCGCCCGTACGTTGCCCTACTGCGTATTTCAGCGATCGTGGACGCCCAAAACAGGCTGATCGTGGACGGCAGATGTGGCCGTCGAAGCGGCGCCCCGGGAGGGCTCGCAAGTTCTGTGTTGAATGTATCCCAATCGTCCACGATCAGCCTGAAATGGCTCGGCCGAGGCGATGGAATGGCTTGGTCTCGAAGGTCGGATCGGCATGGCTTTGAAGGCCCCTGCCAGGCCGCCGGAGGCCGGATCAGTCGGTTCGCTCAGCGGTGGCCTCCACCTCCCGCATCGACCGCGTGCCCTTGAGCTCGATCTTGTGGCTGCTGTGCACCACCCGGTCGAGGATTGCATCGGCCAGCGTCGGGTCGTTCAGGTAGGTGTGCCAGGACTTCACCGGCAACTGGCTGGTGATCAGCGTCGAGCGCGTGCCCACCCGGTCGTCCAGCAACTCCAGCAAGTCCGTGCGCTCGGCCGGGCCCATCGGGGAGATCGCGAAGTCGTCGATCACCAGCAGATCGAGCTTGGCCAAGTGAGTGAGCTGCCGCCCGAAGCTGCCGTCGCCGTGCGCGACCTGCAAGTCGTCGAACAGCCGCGCCGCCCGCACGTACAGCACCGTGTAGCCGCAGCGGATCGCCTGGTGCGCCAGCGCACAAGCCAGCCAGGTCTTGCCGCTGCCCGTCGCCCCCGTGATCAGCAGATTCTGCGCATGGCTGAGCCAGTTGCCGGTGGCCAGCGAGCCGATCAACGCCCGGTCCAGCGAGCGGCTCGCGCGCCAGTTGATGTCCTCGATGCAAGCCGAGCTCACCTTCAGGTGGGCGGCCTTCAGCAAACGCGCCACGCGCCGGTCATGGCGCCAGGTGATCTCGCGCTGCACCACCAGCGTCAGCCGCTCCTCGAACGACAGCGCCGCCGTCGCCGTGCTCATCGCCTGCTCCTCGATGCCGCGCACCATGCCATCGAGCCGCAGGCCTCGCAGCTGGTCCAGGGTATGTTCGTTCAACATGGGCTTGTCCTTCGTCGTTGGGAATGGGTTTAGGCACGGTCGCCGCTACCGGCTGCGGCGACCGGAGTGCCGGTGGTGTCAGTGGTAGTAGTCCGGCCCGCGCACGTTCTCGTGCGCGATGACCGGGTTGGCCGTGGCCGGCAGGCGCTGCGGCTGGCTGTCGAGCCCGCACTTCAGGATGTTGGTGACGCTGCGCAGCTGCGGCGCGCGGATCGCCATCGCCCGGGTGCAGGCCGCCTCCAGCCGCTCGGCGCCGTAGCGCCGCACCAGGGCCAGCAGCCCCAGGCAGGCCCGGTAGCCTTGTTCCGGGTGCGGCCGGTGGTCGAGCTGCCAGCTCACCACCGCGGCCGTGCTCACGCCGATCTGCTCGCCCCAGGCGATCAGCTTGGCAGGCGTCCACGCCAGGTGCGCCCGGTGCGACGCCGGCATGTGCTCCGGCGCGGTGGTGAAGCCGCCGCGGGCCGTGCTCACCGCGTGGCCGGCCACGCGCTGGTTCGAGGCGAAGCACTCCAGCAGGCTGCCGGTGACGCGCACGTCCAGCCGCGTGCCCACCAGCCGGTGTGGCACGCTGTAGAAGTGGCCCTCGAACTCGACGTGGTAGTCGACGTTGACCTTGGCCGCCTTCCAGCGGCTGAGCACGAAGCGCGTGGGCGGCAGTGGGCGCAGCGCCGGGGCGTCGAGCTGCTCGAAGGCGCTGCGTCGGCAGCCGGGCAGCTTCTTGAACGGGCGCCGGTTCAGGTCCACCAGCAGTTCGGCGATAGCCTGGTTCAGCTCCGCGAGACTGAAGAAGCGCCGGTTGCGCAGCCGCGCGAGGATCCAGCGCTGCACCAGCAGCACCGAGCCCTCGACCTTGGGCTTGTCGCGCGGGTGCGCGGGCCGCGCGGCCAGGATGGCGCAGCCGTAGTGACGGGCGAACTCCTCGTAGGTCCGGTTCGGCTCGGGGTCGTAGCGGTGCGGCGTCTTGATGAGGGAACGGGTCTGGTCGGGGACGATCAGGCGGGGCACGCCGCCGATGAACTCCAGCGCCTGGACCTGCGCGCAGATCCAGTCGGCGGTGGTCTGGCGAGGGGTGGCGCAGGCGTAGGTGTAGTTCGACGCGCCGAGCGTGGCCACGAAGATCTGGGCCGCGCTGATCTCGCCGGTGGCGAGGTCGACGATGGGCACGGTGCTGCCGGCGTAGTCGACGAAGAGCTTCTCGCCGGCCAGGTGCACCTGGCGCATGGAGCGCTGCTGGCACTGGGCGAAGGCCCGGTACTTGACGCAGAAGCTGGTGTATTTGTAGGCCAGCGGGTTACCGCCGGCGTACTCCTCCCACAGCAGCATCAGGGTGACGCCCGGGCGCTTGAGCTCCTGGTGGATGTGGGCGAAGTCGGGGGACAGCTGGTGGCTGGCGCGGGGCACGGGCGGGCGGTACAGCCGGGCCTCGAGCGCCTCATCGCTCAGCGCCTGGGCGATCTGCCAGTCGACACCGGCGACACGGGCGAGCGAGACGTACTTGCCCACGGCGCTCTTGGAGATCTTCAGCGCGCGGCCCACCTCGCTGTAGCTCAGCCCGGCCTGCAGGTGCAGCCGCAACGTCTCTCGGATCTGTCGCATCGTGACTCTGGTGGTGGGCATCGGCTCGGACCGCAAAAGCGGTGAGCCTGAGGCCGTTCAGGAAATCACTTGCGAGCCACCCCCGTCGTCCACGTTCGCGCTGAAATGGCGTCCACGATCAGTCTGAAACGCCGTCCACGATCAGGCTGAAACCGCGTCCACGATCTGCTTGAAACGGCGTCCACGATGGGCTGAAATACGCACCCTACCGGCCGCGCGACGCGTGTCGGTGGCAGCGCCCCGGCGCCCCGACCCGCGATGTCGGCGGGAGTCGCAGAGCCGATGGAACGCCCGCAGCGCATCCCGAACCGGGAGAAATGGGGCGATGCATCCGCAGCCGAGTCGTCGCGCCAACGCCTCGCGCCACAAGCCGCTGCTGCTGCTGCTGCT
>CALRPU020000059.1:0-11214 GCA_943370175.1 Hydrogenophaga intermedia
TGACGGTGAACGGGCGCATCCTGGACCCGGGCGGCATTGGCCTGGGGGGGACGAACAACCGGCCGCAGAGCATCCCCACGCTCAGCGAGTGGGCCTTGATCGGGCTGGCGGGCTTGATGGTGCTGGCGATGGCCGGGCACCATGCGCGCACGGGCCGGGCGCGGCGGCGCGGTTGAGGGCGGGGTGCAAGTGGGGCTGGCGTGCGACTGCAGGTGGGTGCCACCGGGCCGCCTTGAGCGAAAACCGGCGGCTGAGTGACCGCGAGCATTTGCCCGCGCAGCGAGACGACGCTGCCGGTGCCAGCGAAGCCGCGCGGCCGGACCACTGGCGTGAGCACGCCATCCGCTCATCGCCCGCCCGCGGGTGCGGAGGTTGCCATCACAGTGTTGCGTTGCCGACGATGCAGCTGTGATCGGCCGCGGCCTCCGGTGGGATGAACGCGGGCACGGGAGCCGCGGGCGCCACGCGCGCCACCACCGAGCGGTCCTCACCAAGTCGGCAGTGAGCTTCAGCGCAGCAGCGTGCTCGAGAGCATCGCCAGGCCCGACGCGGTCAACAACACCAGCACCAGGCCGCGAAACACCGACGGACTGACCCCGACGTAGACCTTCATGCCCACCAGCGCCGGCAGCAGCAGCGACGGCGCCACCAAGGCCATGGCTGGCAGCATCGCGCGGGTCACGGTGCCGGTGAGCAGGTAGGTTGCCATCGTGGTGGCGAGCATGGCCAAGTTGAAGTTCTGGATCACCGCGCGCTGCGCATCGCGCTCGTACCCCCGCAAGGTGCACCACAGCGTCGGCACCGCACCGGTGAACCCGCCAAGCGGGCCCATCAGCCCGCCGACCGCCCCCGCCACGCCATCGGCGAAGCGGCCCCCCGCCTTCAGTGGGGGCAGGCGCGGCGCCAGCAGCATCAACGGGCACCACAGCGCCAGCAAGGCCCCCACGAAGCCGCGGAACATCATCGCGTCGATGCGCGGCAGCAGCCACAAGCCGAGCGGCAGCCCCAGCAAACCGCCGACGATGAAGGGCGCGATGCGCGCTGGGTCAAAGCCACGCCGCACGGTGAACGCAGCGAGCACCTGTCCCGTCAATCCGCCAAAGACCGCGAGCACCGCGGCGAGCTTCGGGTCGAACACCCAAGCCCAAAAGCTCAGCGCCACCAGGCTGAAACCGAAGCCCGACAGGCCCTGCACGAAGCCGGCGCAAGCGGCACCGACGACGATCCAGCCCCAATGCGGTTCCATCGGGCGAATGTAGCGGTTCGCTTGGACCCAACCTGGCGCGCCCAACGTGCGTTTGAATGGTTCAACCGGGGCGCGCGTCGCCACGTCGGATGCCAACGGCCGGCTGACCGATGCTGCGCGCCCGAACGCACCGCACGGCAGAGATCTGCCCGAACCGGGCCCGCGTTGAATTCCACGGGGAGGCGAAAACACGGCGGACCAAAAGGACGGGCACTCACCACACGAGGGTTTTGGCCTCGCAAAGCCAGTCAATGGGCCGTCTTGGCCAATCAAAATCACCATGAAGTCCGGATAACGTGGCTCAACCTTGGTCGAATCGCCAGAGAGACATCACATCATGCAATGCATTGGAGATTTTGATGGGTTATCTGGATCCAATCGACAGGAGCGCGAATACCTTTGAGGACATGCACGCCTTGTTTCACCAGTATTTCAGCGAGCAAGGCAGAGAGCTGATTTCTTCTGGCATCGTCAAAAACGAACGCGATCAATTGTTGGGGATCAGATTCGAAAACGGTGTCGAATCGGAGGACGCGCGAAACAGCGAGAAGGCGCGGGCAGCCTACAAGTTCTTGATGGAGAGAGCGGCCGGTCAGTTGCCGTCGCTCGGCCTGAAAGCGGCCACCTTGGTCATCGACGGCCTGCAGTATTCGGTGACGCTGGTTGGCGGTGTCCTGACCTTCAATCCCATCACGGCGCCCATTGGCTTGGCGGTCGGTGCGGCCATCAACTCAGCCCGCGCTTTCAACAGCGAGCGATCGTTCGATGACAAGCTCAAATGGTTTTATGAAAACTGGAACGACCGACGGGCAAAACTTGTCTCGTTGGGCGCCGACAGCACGCCGCTGGCGGGCACGGAAAACTGTCAGCCCATGGGGTTGGCCGTGACCGAATGGTCACCCAATCCGCTCTTGTCCACCGAACTCAACGTCAACGGCCTGAATCAGGCGCTGCGTGGGGTGAAAACCATGCGGTACCTGACACACAACGCCATTGTTGACACGGTGTGCGCCTACTGTTGCAGGAGATTGGTCAAGAAGTCGGAAGAAGCAAATTCGCGCAAGAAAGTCTATGGTCAAGTGACGGTGCCCCTGGGCAAGTTTTCTCGCTACATCAAGAAGAAACTTCCGGGATTTTCTGCATCTCACAGTGGCGACGTGACCGCCGTGGCCGAGCTGTTGGTGGTTCACTTGTCACAGTGCCAATGCGAGTTCTCGAGAGAACTGCTTTACATCCTGGTCGGAGGAAAGGATTTCGGTTCGGTCTATTCCGACATCTTCAGCCGTCCGGGTGAGGCGGTCGCACGGATCAAGGAAGCCGTCAGCTAGTTTCGTGCGGCTCGCCGGTCGCTCTCTGCGGAACTCATGACAGCGTCTGCCGCAACCGACGCTGTTCAGCGTCGGCAAGGAAGGGCCTGTCGCAGAGGGGCCCGGCCGAGTCCCTCGAGCCTCGGCGTCGAAGGGCGTGCGAGCGTGAAACAAGCCGCCACAGGGTGCCAGCGTTCGGCCAGGCGCCCGCAGGCACCCGGAATCACAGGCCGTTTCTGACCTGATGCTCGACGGCGACGGACGTCGGCGGACCTAACCGCAAATCGGGCGCCGACGATCAGATCTGTCATCCAAGTTTTCATCGGAGGACATGACCCAGACGACCGACTCACGGTTTAGCCGGAGGAAACCTTGCGTTGTCATCCCCCAAAATGTGTCCATGAGCATCCCGGACCTCGTCACCACCACCCGCCGCAACGTCGGCATCATCACCCTCAACCGACCCCAAGCGCTGAACGCGCTGACGCTGGACATGGTGCGCGCCATGACCAGCGCCTTGATCGCTTGGCGCGACGACCCGGCCGTCAGCGCCGTGCTGGTGCACGGGGCCGGGCGCGACGGCAAAGCGCCCGCCTTTTGCGCGGGCGGCGACATCCGCTTTTTCCACACGGCCGCCCTGAGCGGCAACCCGGCGTTGGAGGACTTCTTCACCGAGGAATACCATCTCAACCACCTGATCCATTCCTACCCCAAGCCCTACCTCGCGCTGATGGACGGCGTGGTGATGGGCGGCGGCATGGGCATCTCGCAGGGGGCACGCATCCGCGTGGTCACCGAGCACAGCAAGCTCGCGATGCCCGAGACCAACATCGGCCTGTTCCCCGACGTGGGCGGCGGCTACTTTCTGTCGCGCTGCCCCGGTGCCGTGGGCGAGTACCTGGCGCTGACCGGCCAAGTGGTGGGGGCCGCCGACGCCGTCGCCTGGGGCCTGGCCGACGTCTTCATCCCCTCTGACCGCCTGCCCGCGCTGATCGACACGGTCGGCGACCAGCCCATGAGCAACGCCGCCCAGGTGCAGGCGGCGGTCAACGCCCACACTCAGCCGCTGCCGGCGCCCAAGCTGGCGGTGTGGCGCGCCGACATCGACCGCCACTTCTTCCAGGCCGACGTGCCCGGCATCGCCGCCTCGCTGGCCACCGACAAGTCCGAATGGGCGGCCACCACGCTGGCCGCCTTGCGCGCGCGCTCGCCGCTGATGCTGGCCGTCACCCTGGAGCAGATCCGCCGCGCCCGCGGCCTGAGCCTGGCCGACGACCTGCGCATGGAACGCGACCTGGTGCGCCACAGCTTTCACCTGCGCGGCATCACCGCCAGCGACACGGTGGAAGGCATCCGCGCCCTGGCCGTCGACAAGGACCACAGCCCGCGCTGGGGCGACCCGTCGATCGAGGCGGTGAAACCCGCCGAAGTGGCCGCGTTCTTCCGCAGCCCGTGGCCGGCTCATGCGCACCCGCTGCGGGCGCTGGTCTGACCCCGCGGGTGGGTTTGAAGCCCGCGTTGCCTTGACGCCCGCCGTTGGGGCGATGTTGATCGTTGCCTGCTCGCCCTGAGGTTCAGGCGCCTCAAGGTCGAGGCGCTTCAGGAACGGTGTCATGGCCCATCAAGGGGACGACGTCTCGGCAAGCCCGAACGCCTTCAGCAGGCCCGCCTCACAGGCGATCGCCGCGACGACGAACGAGGTGGTGCGGCAAGCAGGTGGCCAACACGACGGTGTGCTTGTCAATGGCACCGCAGTGGCGGCGGTCCCGTGACGTTGCGCGACCTGCTGTGGGCCTTGATTGCCGCCGTTGCGGCGGCTGCGTTGGCGGTGGCGTTCACGGCCATGTTCTGGCCAGCCGCCTTGGCCGATGACGTGGTCAGGATCGTGCTGGGTGTGTCGGCCATGGTCATCGCAGCCACGTTGACGATTCGTGTCTGTCGACGCAGACGAAGTCAAGGGCAGCGTTGGGCATCGGTCGTCCAGCCCGGCATCGCCGCGAGCGACACCGAGCAAGTCGGCCGTCTGTGGCCGGCGCCCGCGCGTCCGCCGCAGGCGCTGGTCTGACCCTTGCGCCGCCGCCCGGACACCGTCAAAACCCTGATCGTCCGCCTCGGGCCGCGTGGCACAGTCGGCCCACCATGCCGAACCTCAAACAACTCTCCGGCCTCGACGCGCTGTTCTTGCACCTGGAAACGCCCGAGATGCCGATGCACGTGGGCGCGCTGCACTGGTTTGAATTGCCGGTCGGCTTCAAGGGCAGCTTCGTGACCGCGCTGCGCCGGCACATTGAAAGCCGCCTGCCCATCGCACCCAGCCTGCGCCGCCAACTGGCCCCCGTGCCGATGAACCTGGCCAACCCCGCGTGGGTGCCCGCCGCGCCGGACCTGAAGCAGCACATCGTCGGCATCAAGCTGCCCAAGGGCAGCGCCGAGGCCGAGGTCGAAGCCTTGGTCGGACAACTCCACACCCAGTTGCTGGACCGCAGCCGCCCCTTGTGGAAATTCCACGTCATCGAGGGCGTCACCCCCGGGCCCGACCGCCGCCGCCGCGTGGCCCTGTACACCCAGCTGCACCACGCCGCGGTCGACGGCCAGGCCGCCGTGGCCCTGGCCAACGCCATCCTCGACACGGGGCCTGAGCCGCGCAACATCGAGGTGTCGGCCAAGCCCGCCAAGCGGTTTCGGCTGGGCACGGCGCAGATGCTGGGCGGCGTGCTGCGCAACGAGGTCAAGCAGTACGGCGACCTCGTCAAGCAACTGCCCACGTCGGCCGGCGCGCTGACCGACATGGCCAAGCAGGGCCTGAGCGGCCTGGCCGGCACCGCGTGGCAGGCGCTGCGCGCCAAGCTCACGGGCGGGCCGGCGGCCGCGCAGGGCAGGGCGGTGAGCAACCTGGGGCTGGCCCCGCGCACGGTGTTGAACGCGTCCGTCACCAACACCCGGGCCTTCGCTGGCGTCAGCCTGCCGCTGCTGCAGCTCAAGCTGCTGCGCCGGGCCTTCAACGCCAGCTTGAACGACGTGGTGCTGATGGTGTGCAGCGGCGCCTTGCGCCAGTGGTTTGATCAAGCCGCGGCCGAGGGGCGCGCCACGCGGCCCAAAGCCTCGTTGGTGGCCGCCGTGCCCGTGTCACTGCGCGCGGCGGGCGACACCGCGGCCAACAACCAGGCGTCGATGACCCTGGTCAAGCTGGGCACCCACCTGGCCGACCGCCAGCAGCGCATCGACTTCATCCTGTCGGCCACGGCGTCGATGAAGCAATCGCTGGGCAGCGTCAAGTCGCTGATGCCGCTGGACTTCCCGTCGCTCGGCCTGCCTTGGCTTGTCAGCAGCGCCACCAAGCTCTACGGCCGCGCCAAAGTGGCCGACCGCCTGCCCCCCGTGGCCAACGTCGTCATCTCCAACGTGCCCGGCCCGGCCTTCGCGCTGTACATGGCCGGCGCCCGCATGCTCACCAACTTCCCCGCCAGCATCGTGGTGCACGGCGTGGCGCTGAACATCACCGTGCAGACCTACCACAACGCCCTGGACATCGGTCTGATGGCCGACGGGCAGGCGATGCCGGACGTGGCGGTGTTGGCGCGGGCAATGCAGGCGGAGTTGGATGCGTTGTTGGCGTTGGCGGCGGGTTGAGGGGCCCTCGTCAGGGGGAGTTGACCGCTCAGGTTCATTGAATAGCCTTCGGTCACTTTGGTTGACCCCAAAGCCACTGGCCGTGTCGTTTTCGATGGCGGCGCGTTCATTAACGATCACGGTGCCGCGAATGAATATTCACGCGCTCAGCTGGCTGCCAGCATCAGCGGCCGCGCTGGGGATTTGAGTGCAGCATCGACACCTTGTGTCGGTCGTCATCCTTTGCGCGGCCTGCGGTGTCCTGGCGGGGTTTTGGCAGTTTTGGACCCCAAGGTGCAATGAAGCTTGTGTTCCGGCGCTGCTGGCTGCGATTGACGTCGGATTGATTGCCTTCGCAGTGCTCACGGCGACATTGGCGGCACGAACATTCGCGGCGTCGATGAGTCCAGCGCGAGCGATCACGTTGTTCTTGCTGTTGGCGGCCACCCTGGCCGCAGTCCCGTTCTGGATGACTTGACTCATCCCTGGGTGACAGGGTTGATCCCCTGTGGGCGGAGTGTCACGCACTCCCTGCAGAATCGGCATCCACGCGACTCCTGCATCTGACCCATGAACGTCACCATCATCGGCACCGGCTACGTCGGCCTGGTCACCGGCGCTTGCCTGGCCGACCTCGGCAACCACGTGGTGTGCCTGGATGTGGACGCCGACAAGATCGCGCTGTTGAAGGCGGGTGGCGTGCCCATCTACGAGCCGGGCTTGAGGGGCTTGATCGACACGAATGTGGACGCCGGGCGCCTGAGCTTCACCACGGACGAAGCCCAGGCCGTGGCCCACGGCGAGGTGCTGTTCATCGCGGTGGGCACGCCGCCGGGCGAAGACGGCAGCGCCGACCTGCAGCATGTGCTGGCCGCCGCCCGCGGCATCGGGCGGCACATGGACGGCTTCAAGGTGGTCGTCAACAAGAGCACCGTGCCGGTGGGCACGGGCGACCGCGTGGCCGCCGTGTTGAAGGACGAACTGACGCAGCGTGGCATCGCCGCCATGGGCGAGTGGCCGGTGGGCGAGGGCGCCATCTCGCGCGCATTCGCCGTGGTCAGCAACCCGGAGTTCTTGAAGGAAGGCGCCGCCGTCGAGGACTTCATCCGACCCGATCGAATTGTGCTGGGCGTGGGCGCCGACGCTGCCGGCCAGCGCGCTTTGGCGACCATGCGCCGCCTCTACGCCCCGTTCAACCGCAACCACGAACGCACCCGCGTGATGGACGTTCGCAGCGCCGAGTTCACCAAGTACGCAGCCAACGCCATGCTGGCCACCCGCATCAGCTTCATGAACGAGCTGGCGAATTTGGCCGAGGTGGTCGGCGCCGACATCGAGCTGGTGCGACAGGGCATCGGCAGCGACCCGCGCATCGGCTACAGCTTCTTGTACGCCGGCACCGGCTACGGCGGCAGTTGTTTTCCGAAGGACGTCCAGGCCTTGACCCACACCGCCCGCGAGCACGGCCAGCGTCTGCGCGTGCTCGAAGCGGTGGAGGCGGTCAATGCCGACCAGAAACAGGTGCTGGTGCGCAAGATCTTCACGCACTTCGGCAGTGACCTGACGGGCCGGCGCTTCGCGGTGTGGGGTCTGGCGTTCAAGCCCAACACCGACGACATGCGCGCGGCGCCCAGCCGGGTGGTGGTGGCTGCGCTGCTGCGTGCCGGTGCCCAAGTGGTGGCCCATGACCCCGTGGCAGGTGACGAGGCGCTGAAGGCACTGGGAGCCGATCTGAGCAGCGAGCCTGAAGCAATGCAGCGCTTTCATCTGGTCGACAAGCCCATGCAGGCTTTGGCCGACGCCGATGCGTTGGTCATCGTGACCGAATGGAAGGCCTACCGAAGCCTCAACCTGCCGGCCGTCAAGCGGGCACTGAAACAACCCGTGGTGTTCGATGGGCGCAACTTGTACGAGCCAGTGCAGATGCGCGGGGAGGGGTTCAGCTACTTTGCCGTTGGACGCACGAGCGGGGCGTAAGCCGAGCTTGAGGGCCGGTGTGTGCTTCGGACCGTGGTGAAGTGCCGCCTCGTGGACAATCCTGACCACCATGAATCAAGACGCCAAGATTTTTGTCACCGGACACCGCGGCATGGTGGGCAGCGCCCTCGTGCGTCGCCTGCAGGCGGGTGGCTACACCAACATCGTGACCAGACCCCGCGCCGAGCTCGACCTGCTGGACCAGTCCGCTGTCCGCACCTTCCTGGCTGCCGAGAAGCCCGAGTACATCTTCATCGCGGCGGCCAAAGTGGGCGGCATCCACGCCAACAACGTCTACCGCGCCGAGTTCATCCACGACAACCTTCAGATCCAGGCCAACTTGATCCATGGCGCTCACCTCGCCGGTGTGCAGCGCCTGATGTTCCTGGGGTCCAGCTGCATCTACCCACGCGATTGTCCGCAGCCCATCAAGGAAGACTACCTGCTGACCGGGCCGCTGGAGCCCACCAACGAGCCCTATGCCATCGCCAAGATCGCCGGCATCAAGATGTGCGAGGCCTACAACGCGCAATACGGGCGCCAGTACATCAGCGTGATGCCCACCAACCTGTACGGGCCCAACGACAACTACGACCTGGCCAACAGCCACGTGTTGCCCGCCTTGATCCGCAAGGCGCACGAGGCCAAGCTGCGTGGTGACGCCGAGTACATGGTGTGGGGCACCGGCACCCCTAAGCGAGAGTTCCTCTACGTCGACGACCTGGCCGATGCCTGCGTGCACCTGATGCAGACGGGCTATGGCGGGCCGTTGGTCAACATCGGGACGGGCGAAGACGTGAGCATCCGTGAACTGGCTGAAACGGTGATGGACATCGTCGGCTTCCAGGGCCGCATCGTGTTTGACAGCACCAAGCCCGATGGCACGCCCCGCAAGTTGTTGGATGTGAGCCGCCTGGCCGGCTTGGGTTGGCGGGCAGGCACGTCGTTGCGCGACGGCATCAGCCGCGCCTACCAGTCGGCACCGTTCATGCAGGCGGCTTGAGCCGTCGGCAGCGCAGCCATCCCCCAACGGGGTGAGGTGGCCGCCGCGCCCACCCCCATCAGCATCGCGGCCTCATTCACTTCAAGGTGTGGGCCCGCATGCAACTTCAATTCACTCACCATGGCGCCGTGCGCGGTGTCACTGGGTCGTGTCATCAACTGACCCTGCCCGACGGTCAGGCTGTACTGATCGACTGCGGCCTGTTCCAAGGCGCGGAAACCTCACCCGATGGTGCGGGCCCGGACCGCCTCGAAGTTCAATTCCCCATCGACCAGATTCGGGCGCTGATCGTCACCCATGTGCACATCGATCACGTGGGCCGCATTCCCTACCTCATGGCGGCGGGCTTCAAGGGGCCGATCTACTGCACCGAGGCGTCGGCCTTGCTGCTGCCCATGGTGTTGGAAGACGCCTTGAAAGTGGGCTTCACGCGCAATCAGGACATGCTCGACCAGTTCACCAAACACCTCAAGCCGATGATCGTGCCGTTGCCGTACAAGCAATGGCACACGGTGATTGCGGGGTCGCCTGGCATGCAGGTGAGGCTGCAGCCCGCGGGCCACATCCTGGGGTCGGCCTACGTCGAGCTGGATGTTGCCGCGGGCAGTGAGAAGAAGAGGGTGGTGTTCTCAGGCGACCTGGGCGCACCCTACACCCCGTTGCTGCCTGCGCCTCAGTCCCCTGCAGCGGCCGACGTTCTGGTCATCGAAAGCACCTACGGCGACCGTGTGCACGAGAGCCGCAAAGACCGCCGTCAACGACTGCAGGCCCTGTGCGAACACGCGTTTGGCAACGGCGGCACGTTGCTGATTCCCGCGTTCAGCATCGGCCGCACCCAGGAACTGTTGTACGAGCTGGAAGACATCATCCACCGCCATGCCCAGCGCCCGGCGGCGCGCGGCGTGCCGTGGAACCAGCTGCAAATCATCGTCGACTCGCCGCTGGCCGCCGACTTCACGGCGGGCTACAGCCAGCTGAAGCCGCACTGGGACCTGGAGGCACGACGACGCGTCAGCGCCGGCCGACACCCGCTGGACTTCACCCAACTGATCACCATCGACCAGCATGCCGACCACCTGCGAAACGTGGACCGCCTGGCGCGCAGCGGGCAACCCGCCATCGTCATTGCCGCCAGCGGGATGTGCAGCGGCGGCCGCATCGTGAACTACCTCAAGGCGATGCTGGGGGATCCGCGGCACGATGTGTTGTTTTGCGGCTACCAGGCGGCGGGCACGCCGGGGCGGGCGATTCAGGCCTTTGGGCCGAAGGGTGGTCACGTGGACCTGGACGGCCAGCGGATTGAGATCCGGGCCCGCATTAACACCCTGGGAGGCTATTCAGCGCACGCGGACCAGCGTGACCTTCTGAACTTCATCTGGCGCATGAAATCGCCGCCAGGACAGGTGCGCATCGTGCATGGAGACGACGGCGCCAAACTCAAATTGCGCCGGCTATTGCTGAACGTGAAACCTGGTCTTGACGTTGTCATTCCGGTGAGCTAGCGACGCGGTATCAACGGCACACAATTTGCCTGCAAATCTAGCCTGTAGCTCGCCGTGCTCGGCATCTGAGGCACATGGACGATGTGCGTTTGGCAACGCTGGGCATGGTGCCAAAGGCGCGGGTGGTCATGGGCATGGACCTCGGAGACAATCGGGGTGGCTGCTCGGGTGAGAGCTTGACCACGAAACGCCCTCCGCCCGGACGGCATTGCGTGCGCGTGTCGTCGGTAACAGCGATGCCGGCCTTCCGCACCACGCGTGCAAAGCCAGTGGCAATCCGCGTCGTTTCCTCGGCAACGCGCAGCCCGAAGTTTTAATGAACGCGATCGAAGAATGCGACCCCTCGTTCAAATTGAGTTTCCTAGTCTCACAGTTGGCATGCAAGCCACATGGACATCACGCACGCAGCCGAGGTTAAGCCCATGATCCTCGTCACCGGCGGCGCCGGCTTCATCGGCGCGAACTTTGTACTGGACTGGCTGGCCGACCCGCTGGCCGAAGGCGTGGTCAACCTGGACGCGCTGACCTACGCCGGCAACCTGGAAAGCCTGAGCGCGCTGCAAGGCGACG
>CALRPU020000060.1:0-11061 GCA_943370175.1 Hydrogenophaga intermedia
GGGCGAGTGCCGGGCCCGGCGCCTCGGCGCGGGCCCACGGCGGCGCCCCCGCCAGCAGCGCCGCGCTCAAGGCCGCGCTGCGCCACACCGCCGCCAGGCGCGTGGCCGGCGCGGTTTGGCGGGCGCGGCCCGCGGGCACAGGGCGGTGGTCACATCGAAGGTCAAACGGGTTCAAGAACAGGCTCCTGCAAAGGGATGGGACCGCGGCCGAAGCGCTTGAACAGCATCGGCAGCAACAGCAAAGTCAGCACCGTGGACGAGGCCAGGCCGCCGATCACGACGATGGCCAGCGGGCGCTGGATTTCCGAGCCCGGGCCGGTGGCGAACAACAAGGGCACCAGCCCGCCGGCCGAGATGGCCGCGGTCATCAGCACCGGCCGCAGGCGGCGCCGCGCGCCCTCCACCACCGCGTCGGCCATCGCCAGCCCCTGGTCCAGCAGCTGGTTGAAGTGGCTGACCATCACCACGCCGTTGAGCACCGCGATGCCCAGCAAGGCGATGAAGCCGATGGACGCCGGCACCGACAGGTACTCGCCCGCGGCGGCCAGCGCCGCAACGCCGCCGATCAGCGCCAGCGGCACATTGGCCAGCACCAGCACGGCCTGGCGCACGCTGCCGAAGGTGGAAAACAGGATGAAGAAAATGAAGCCCATCGCCGCGGGCACCACCAGCGACAGCCGGCGGGCCGCACGCTGCTGGTTTTCGAACTGGCCACCCCAGACGATGCTGTAGCCGGCGGGCAGCTTGACCTGCGCGGCCACGGCGGCGCGGGCGTCGTCGACGAAGCCCACCAGGTCGCGGCCGCGCACGTTGGTCTGCACGACGACGTAACGCTGGGCCTGCTCGCGGTCGACCTTGACCGGGCCGTCCACGCGCTCGATGCGCGCCACGTCGGCCAGCGGCACGCTGGTGCTGCCGTCGCCGGTGGCGATGCGCAGCGCCTCGAAGTCGGCCGGCGAAGCGCGCAGCTCGGCCGAACCGCGCACCACCAGCGGCGTGCGCCGGCCGGACTCGTGCACCACGCTGATGGCCTGGCCCTCGACCCATCGGCGCAGGTCGGCCTGGATGCGCTCGGCGTCCAGGCCCACGCGCCCGGCGGCCAGCCGGTCGATGCGCACCTGCAGGTACTGCACGCCGTCGTTGCGCACGCTCAACGTGTCGCTGGCGCCGTCCAGCCGGCCCACCGTCGACTCGATGGCCGCGGCCAGGCGCGACAGCTCGGCCAGCTCGGGCCCGTAGACCTTGATGGCCACGTCGCCGCGCACGCCGGTCAGCATCTCCGACACGCGCATGTCGATGGGCTGGGTGAAGCTGGGCGACACGCCGGGAAAGCGCGCCATCACCGCGCGCAGCTGGTCGGTCAGCCAGTCCTTGTCGGGGCGGCGCCACTGGTCGCGTGGCTTGAGCACCAGGAAACTGTCGGTCTGGTTCAGGCCCATCGGGTCCAGGCCCAGCTCGTCGGCACCGCTGCGGGCCACGATGCTGGCCACCTCGGGCACCTCGGCCATCACGGCGCGCTGCACGCGCAGGTCCATGTCGACGGTGCTGTCCAGGCCGATGGACGGCAGCTTTTCCAGCTGCATGAGGATGTCGCCCTCGTCCAGCGTGGGCATGAAGGATTTGCCCACGGCCATGAACAGCCCGGCCGCCGCGACCAGCGCCACGGCCGCGCCGCCCATCATCGCGGCCTCGTGGCGCATGGCGGCGGCCAGCAACCGGGCATAGCCGGCGTTCAGGCGGCGCACCAGCCAGGGCTCATGCGCCGGGCCGATCTTCAGCAGCCACGACGCCAGGACGGGCACCACGGTGAGCGACAGCAGCAGCGAGGCCATCAACGCGAACACGATGGTCAGCGCCACCGGCGCGAACAGCTTGCCCTCCAGCCCCTCGAGCGTGAGCAGCGGCAGGAACACGATGACGATGATCGCGATGCCCGAGGTGACGGGCACCGCCACGTCGCGCGTGGCCTGCCCCACCCGCTGCAGCACCGACGCGGGCGGGCCGGCCGAGCGGGTCAGCGCCATCTCGATGTTCTCCACCACCACCACCGCGCCGTCCACCAGCATGCCGATGGCAATGGCCAGGCCGCCCAGGCTCATCAGGTTGGCGCTCAAGCCGAACTGGCGCATCAGCACGAAGGTGGCCAGCGCCGACAGCGGCAGCATCAGCGCCACCACCAGCGCGGCGCGCAGGTTGCCCAGGAAGGCCAGCAACAACACCAGCACCAGGGCCACCGCCTCCAGCAGCGCCCGGCCCACCGTCTTCACGGCGCGGTCGACGAGCTGGCTGCGGTCGTAGAACGGCACCACGCTCATGCCGGCGGGCAGCGACGGCGCCAGGTCGGCCAGGCGCTGCTTGACGCGGGCCACGACGTCCCGCGCGTTGGCGCCGCGCAGGCCCAGCACCAGGCCCTGCACCGCCTCGCCCTGGCCATTGCGGCTGACGGCGCCGTAGCGGGTCAGCTCGCCAAAGCGCACCTCGGCCACGTCGGCCACCGTCACCACGCGGCCGTCGGCGCGCTTCACCACGGTGGCGCGCACATCGTCCAGCCCCGTGATGGCGCCCTCGGCGCGCACGATCAAGGCTTCCTCGCCGTTGGCCAGGCGGCCGGCGCCGTCGTTGCGGTTGGCCGCCACCAGTGCGTCTTCCAGCTGCTTCAGGGTGATGCCGCGGGCGTTCAGGGCCCCCGGGCTGGGCGTCACCTCGAAGGTGCGCACGCGCCCGCCGAGGCTGTTCACGTCGGCCACGCCGGGCAGGGTGCGCAGCGCCGGGCGCACCACCCAGTCCAGCACGCGGCGCCGTTCCTCCAGCGGCTGGGGGCCTTCGAGCGTGAACATGAACACCTCGCCCAGCGGCGTGGTGATGGGCGCCAGGCCGCCGCTGGTGCCGGCGGGCAGGTCGTTCATCACGCCGGCCAGGCGCTCGCTCACCTGCTGGCGGGCCCAGTACACGTCGGTGCCGTCCTCGAAGTCCAGCGTCACATCGGCCAGCGCGTACTTCGACGTGCTGCGCAGCATCTTCTGCCGCGCGATGCCCAGCAGCTCCTGCTCGATGGGGCTGGTGATGCGCTGCTCGACCTCCTCGGGCGTCATGCCCGGCGCCTTCAGGATCAGCTTGACCTGGGTGGAAGACACGTCGGGAAAAGCGTCGATGGGCAGGCCGAGGTAGGCCATGACGCCGGCGGCCACCAGCGCGGCGGTGGCGATCAGCACCAGCAGGCGCTGGCGCAAAGAAAATGAGATCAGGGCGTTCAACATGGGGCGGCCGCGGTCAAGGCTGACGGGTGGCGAGGATCGACTTGAGCGAGGAGACGCCCTCCACCACCACCTGGCTGCCCGCCGGCAGGCCGCGCACCGTGGACTGCGCGCCCTGGCGCGACAGCACCTGCACCGCCACGCGCTCGAAGCGCCCGGCGGCCGATTGCACGAACACCGCGCTCTGACCGGCGTCGGTCAGCAGGGACCCGCTGGGCAGTTGCAGCGCGTCGGTGGCCGGGCGTTCCAGCATCACCTCCACCGACTGGCCGACGCGCAGCGCCGGGGTGCCGGGCAGCTCGGCGCGCACCATCACGGTCTGCGTGGCGCTGTCCACGCTGTGGCCCAGCGCGGTCACGCGGGCCTTGGCCGCCACGCCGGGCACGGCCACGAGGTCGCCCAGCGCGACCCCGGACAGGTCGCGCACGGGCACCTGAAGCTCAAGCCACAGCCGCGCCACGCTGCCCACGCGCAGCAAGGCGGTGCTGGCGTCGACCCGCTGGCCGACGCTGGCCAGGCGTTCCAGCACCACGCCGCCCAGCGGCGCGCGCAAGGCCAGCGTGCCGCCGGCCGCGCGCAGGCCGGCGTCGGCCAGCGCGCGGCGGCGCTCGTCGCGCAGCAGCTGGGCCTGGTGCGCCTGGGCGCGGCTGGCCTCCACGCGCGACAAGGCGATCAGGCCCTCGGCAAACAGCGCCTCGTCGCGGGCCCGCACGTCGGCGGCCAGTTGGGCCTGGCTGTCGGCGGTCAGCGACTCGCGCTGCAGCTCCTGCGCTTGCGGGCTGCGCAGCACGGCCACCACGTCGCCGGCGCGCACGGGGTCGCCGGCGTTGACGCGCAGTTCCACCACCAGCGCGGGCAGCGGTGCGGTCACCACTTGCTGGGCCGCGCTGGGCAGCACCACCTGCGCCGGGTAGCGCGCGGTGGCGGCCTGCGCGGCGGCGGCCGGCGCCACCCGCACGCCCAGCGCACGGGCTTGCTCGGGCTGGATCTGGATCGGCGGGCCGCCGGCCTGGGCCAACATGGGCAGCGAGGCCAGCGTCAGGGCCAGGGTCAGCGTCAACCGCGCTGGCGAAGAAGGGGAATGAACCATGGCGAACAGGCCGCGGGCGGCGGCGGCAGAGGGTGAGGGATCGGGCGCCGGGGATCGAAGATCAGGGACCGCCCGACGGCGCTGAAGGCAGGGACAGCGCAGCCCGGCGCCGCCCCGCCACCGATGCTGCAAAGCGAAGCTGAAGTCAGCGTGAACCCGCCGCGGCCAGCCCGGTGATACCTTTGCCAGCCACCCCGCACCCCCCGGCCCGGCCCGGCGCCGCGCGGGCCCACCAAAGCCCTCATCAGACCCCTGACCCACCATGCGACTGCTGCTGCTGGAAGACGACCGAACCCTGGGCGACGGCCTGCGCGCCTACCTGGAAGGCGACGGCCACGTGGTGGAGTGGTGCACCTCGCTGGGCGCCGCGCGCGCGCTGCATGACGAGCCCTTCGACGCGCTGCTGGTGGACTGGCAGCTGCCCGACGGCTCGGGCATCGACTGGGTGCGCGCACTGCGCAGCCGCCGCGTCCAGACGCCCATCCTTGTGCTGACCGCGCGCGACCTGCTGAGCGACCGCGTGCGCGGGCTGGACAGCGGGGCCGACGACTACCTGGTCAAGCCCTTCGAGCCCGAAGAGCTGTCTGCCCGCCTTCGCGCCGTGTGCCGCCGTCAGGCGGGCAGCGCGGGCACGGTGCTGAGCTTTGGCGCGGTGGAGCTGGACCTGACGGGGCGCAGCGCGCGGCTCAACGGCATCCCGGCCGAGCTGACCGCACGCGAGTGGCGCATCGTCGAGGCGCTGGCGCTGCGCGCGGGCCGCTTGGTGGCCAAAAGCGACCTGGAAGCCCTGGTGCTGGGCCTGGACGGCGATGTGGCCAGCAACTCGCTGGAAGTGCACGTGTCCAGCATCCGCCGCAAGCTGGGCCGCGAATTCATCGAAACCGCGCGGGGCCTGGGCTACCGCATCCCCACATGAGCCGCCGCACGTCGATCCGAGCCCGGCTGTCGGGCGCCTTGCTGGCGATGTCGGTGGCCTGGGGCGTCGCGGTGTCGGCCGTGGTGTGGTTCACCGTGCAACACGAGGTGAACGAGTTGCTGGACAACACGCTGCAGGAGTCCACCGAGATCCTGTACGGGCTGCTGCTGTTCAACGCGCGCCAGCTGCCGCTGGCCGGGGGTGGCTCACTGCCTGCGCCACAGCACGAGGAGCACCTGGTTTGGCAGATCGTCGACGCGCGCGGCGAGGTGGTGCTGCGCTCGCACCGGGCGCCGCCGCAGGCGCTGGCGGCGGTGACGCAGCGTCGCTTTTCCAGCCAGCCGTCGGACAGCGGCGAACCGTGGCGCGTGTTTTCCTTGCCGTTCGACGACCAAGGCCGGGTGTTGCACGTGGGCCAAAGCGGCGTCGAGCGCCGCGAGGCGCGCCTGGAGGTGTCCGCCTTCACCGCCGGCGGCGCGCTGCTGGTGGGCGCGCTGTGCGCGCTGGGGCTGCGCCGGCTGCTGAAGCGCGAGCTGGCGCCCATCGTCGACCTGTCGCGCGCGGTGGCCCACTTCGACCCGCTGGACCCGGCGCAGCGCCTGGCACCGCCCCAGCGCGACGAGCTGGCGCCGATGCACGACGCCATCGTCGCGCTCGGCACGCGGCTCGCGCGGCACGTGGCCAACGAGCGCGCCTTCAGCGCCCACGCGGCCCACGCGTTGCGCACGCCGCTGGCCGGCATGGTCACGCAACTGGCGGCGGCCCAGCAGCGCGGCAACCCCGAGGTGCAGCCCTTCCTGGCGCGCACGCGCGCCGCCGCCACGCGGCTGCGGCAGGTGGTGTCGGCGCTGCTGACGCTGTTTCGCAGCGGCACCGAGGCCCAGCCGCGCCACGTCGACGTGGCGCGCCTCGTGCACCACCTGGCACTGGCCGACCTCGCGGTGGACGTGCCCGCGGACACCCAGGTGCAGGCCGACGAAGACCTGCTGGCCGCCGCGTTGATGAACCTGCTGGACAACGCGCTGCGGCACGGCGCCACGCAGGTCACGGTGCGCCCGCTGGGCTCGTCCAGCGGGTCTGGCCACCACGGCCTGCGCCTGCAAGACGACGGGCCCGGCGTCGACGCCAACGCGCTGCAGCGGCTGGCCGACGCATTGGACGGCCAGCGGTACGAAGGCCAGATGGGCCTCGGCCTGATGTTGGCCGACCTGGTGTGCCGCGCCCACGGCGGGCGGCTGCGGCTGGTGGCCGTCGAGCGGGGCTTCTGTTGCGACTTGGTGCTGGGCGGGGTGGGGTGAGCGCCGCGGGGTGAGTGCCGCGGGATGAGCGCCACAGAGCGTTCGCAACGCGCCAAATCCGGCATTTGCTTCAGTTGCGCTTCAGCGTGGCGGCGCCCAATTCATGCATCGGCGCAGCGTGCACCGATCACCCAATGGTTCAACCCCGCACTGAAAGGCACCCCATGACCCGCATCCTCCGACTCAGCCTGGCCCCCGTCCTGTTCGCCCTGGCCGGCACCGCCCTGGCCGGCCCCACCTGCACCGTGCCCAAGGAGCGCTGGATGAACGAGGCCGAATTCAAGACCGGCCTGGAGAAGCAAGGCTACGCCATCAAGACCTTCAAGGTCAGCAAGGGCCAGTGCTACGAGATCTACGGCACCGACAAGCAAGGCAAGAAGGTCGAGATCTATTTCGACCCCGCCAGCGGCGCCGTGCTGGAACAGAAGTGAACTCCTCCATGACGCCGCCGCCCGCGGCCGGCGAGGTGGTCTGGGACCGCTTCGTCCGCGCCTTCCACTGGACGCTGGTGGCCTGCGTGGTGGGCAACCAGTGGCTGGTGGACGACGGCGACACCCTGCACCAGGCGCTGGGCACCGTGGCCGTGGTGCTGGTGATGGCCCGCGTGGTGTGGGGCTTCGTCGGCAGCGCGCACGCGCGTTTTGCCAGCTTCTTTCCCACGCCGCGCCGCGTGGCCGACCACCTGGGTCAACTGCGCGCTGGCCGCCTGCCGCACCACACCGGCCACAACCCCTTGGGCGCCCTGATGATGCTGACGCTGATGGCCCTGGTGCTGGCCCTGGGCGCCACCGGCTGGCTGCAATCGCTGGACGCCTTCTGGGGCAACGAAGCTTTGCAAGACCTGCACGAAGGCCTGGCCGAAACCCTGTTGCTGGCCGCCGGCGTGCACGCCGCGGCCGCGCTGCTGATGGGCCGGCTGGAACGCACGGCGCTGGTCCGGGCGATGTTCACCGGGGTGAAGCGCCCGACGCGCTGAGCCGCTTCACCGCGCGATCTTCCGCTCGATCTGCTCCACCACCCCGCCCCTCAGCGTGACGATGGTCAGCGTCTGCGGGTCGCGCGGGTGGGGAAAGTAGGTCCAGGTCTTTTCCTCGGGCTGGCCGCGCACGTTGCGAATGAAGGCCTCGTGGTCGGGCTTGCCGATCTTGTAGACCACCTCGCCCTCGGGCATGCCCTTGCTGAGGAAGCCGCGGTCCCGCGCGTCCACGGCGTGGGCCTGCACCCACGCCGCCGCCAGCACCGGCAGCAGAATTGCCTTGAATGAAGCCATGGGGCGCTCCTGCAAGTGAATGGAAGCCAAATGATAGACAGCGGCCGACACGGACGCCTGCGTGGGCTGCCCACGCCAGCGACGTCGTCAACCGCACACGGTCAGCGGCGGCGAACCACGTACTTGCCGGTGTCTTGGACCGTCACGTCGAACACCCGCGTTCGTGCGCGCTCGTCGTGCTCGACAACGCCTCGAAGCACCACCGACGCGTGCGCGCGACCGCCCGAGCAGGTGGCTTGAGAAAACAGATGCTGGGCGTGGTCGTTGTTCAATTCGCCGATGCCGATGGTGCGCACCGGACGCACCTGCCAAGTGGCCGGATCGGGCGCCGAAAGCCATTGCAGGTACACCTCCGTGCCCGCCCCGCCGTGGACGCGCATCAGCACCAACCGCCGCTCGCCGACCTGGTCGCCGTCCCGCCAGGGGCCACAAGGCACGACCTGAACCACATCGCCCGACAGGCCTTCCACCCGCTTCTGCTGGAGTGAAACGCTCCCGGTCGCCTGGGCACAGGCCAGGCCGACGAACAAGGTCCCTGCGCACAACAGGGCTGCCTGCAGCCGTTGCCTCACCATCGGGCGCTCTTCGCTTCGGTCTCGTTCTTCCATGACACGTCGGGGTGCCTGAAGACTTCAGTGAATTGAATGCCCAACGCGATGGCGAGTCCCCGGACAATCCACGAGAGTGCCTGTTGCTGATCGTCCGTGAGTGGCTCAAATGATCGGACATCATCGGTCTTCGGCAACGCCTCACCGACCAGTTCGATGCCGATCGAGTCGCCGTTGTGCGGGAATCGGCTTGGCCATGACTTCCTCAGCTCGACCTGTCCGATGGGGCGTCCTGGCCGCTTGGACTGCAACGCCGCCAGCTCCTTCGGGGAGCAACGATGTTCAGAGATGCATCTGGCCTTGATCCAACCCACGTGATGCGTCATCTTCAACAGCGACGCCGTCTGGAAGATCGTCCCGTCCTTGGCAATCAGAAAGTGCGACCCATGATCAGAGCCGGCAGCGTACCCATTCAATGTCGCCTCCGCAGTTGGGCTGTCGGTTTGGTGGATGATGATGCCTCGAACGACCTTCATCGTGCCTTTGTGCAGGGATGGGAAGACTTTAAGCCGGACCCTTGAGTCACGGACTTGGCCGAGCAAGTCAATCTGCAGCATGGACGATCCTTGTTGCCGTTGAAGCATGGGATCTTGTGGCAGACGATGGCCGGAAGGTAGACCGACTCAGGAGCGATGGCCAAAGCATTGGACTCGTGCTTCATGACGAGCAGTCCCAACGCCATTCGCTCCAAGCACCCGCTCCGGTAGGACGCCATGGGCCGGGCCCTGGGCCCTGGGCCCATGGAAAGGGGGCGCGCCGACGCGGCGACGCCCCTTTGCACACTCAACGCAGATCGAAGCGATCCAGGTTCATCACCTTGGTCCAGGCCGCGACGAAGTCACGGACGAACTTGCCGGCGTTGTCGCTTTGGGCGTAAACCTCCGACAGCGCCCGCAGCTGCGAGTTCGACCCGAACACCAGGTCGACGCGGGTGGCGGTCCACTTGGTGGCGCCGGTCTTGCGGTCGCGGCCGACGTAGGCGTTGTCGCCGGTCGGTGCCCACACCGTACCCATGTCCACGATGTTCGTGAAGAAGTCCGTCGTGAGCTGGCCCGGGCGCTGCGTGAACACCCCGTCTTTCGAGCCGCCCGTGTTGGCGCCCAACACGCGCAGGCCACCCACCAGCACCGTCATTTCCGGCGCGCTGAGCGTCAGCAGTTGCGCACGGTCGATCAGCATCGACTCCGGCGACACGGTGAACGCCGTCTGGCGGTAGTTGCGGAAGCCGTCGGCCTGCGGCTCGAGCACCGCGAAGGACTCGGCGTCGGTCTGCTCGGCCGTGGCGTCGGTGCGGCCCGGCGTGAACGGCACCTCGATGGCGTGGCCGCCGGCCTTGGCCGCCGCCTCCACCGCGGCGTTGCCGGCCAGCACGATCAGGTCGGCCAGCGACACCTTCTTGCCGCCCTGCGTGGCATTGAAGCTGCCCTGGATGTCGCCCAGCACGCCCAGCACCTTGGCCAGCTGCGCGGGTTGGTTGACCGCCCAGTCCTTTTGCGGCGCCAGGCGGATGCGCGCCCCGTTGGCGCCGCCGCGCTTGTCGCTGCCGCGGAAGGTCGACGCCGAGGCCCAGGCCGTGGCCACCAGCTCGCCGATCGACAGGCCCGACGCCAGCACGCTCGCCTTCAGGTCGGCCGCGTCACCGGCGGAGATCAGCGGGTGGTCGACGGCCGGCAGCGGGTCTTGCCAGATCAGGTCTTCGGCCGGCACCTCCGGGCCCAGGTACAGCGGCTTCGGGCCCATGTCGCGGTGGGTCAGCTTGAACCAGGCGCGGGCGTAGGCGTCAGCGAACGCGTCAGGATGGGCCAGGAAGTGGCGCGAGATCTTTTCGTACGCCGGGTCGAAGCGCAGCGACAGGTCGGCCGTGGTCATCATCGGCGCGTGCCGCTTGCTGGGGTCGTGGGCGTCGGGAATCATGTCCGCCGGCTCGACGTTCCTGGCGCGCCACTGGTGCGCACCGGCCGGGCTCTTGACCAGCTCCCACTCGTACTTGAACAGCATCGTGAAGTAGCCCATGTCCCAGGTGGTGGGGTTGGGCTTCCAGGCGCCTTCGATGCCGCTGGTGGTGGTGTGCGCACCGTGGCCGGTGCCCAGCGCGTTGATCCAGCCGAAGCCCAGGTTCTCCATCGGCGCACCTTCGGGCTCGGGGCCAACCAGCGTGGGGTCGCCCGCGCCGTGGGCCTTGCCGAAGGTGTGGCCACCGGCGATCAACGCCACGGTCTCGTGGTCGTTCATCGCCATGCGGGCAAAGGTTTCACGCACGTCGCGGCCGGAGGCCACCGGGTCGGGCTTGCCGTCCGGGCCTTCGGGGTTGACGTAGATCAGGCCCATCTGCACGGCGGCCAGCGGCGTGGCCAGCTCGCGGTCGCCGCGGTAGCGGCTGTCGGCCTTGTCGCTGGTGGCGAGCCATTCTTTCTCAGCGCCCCAGAACACGTCTTCTTCCGGCGCCCAGATGTCTTCACGCCCACCGCCGAAGCCGAAGGTCTTGAAGCCCATGGTTTCCATGGCCACGTTGCCGGACAGCACGAACAGGTCGGCCCACGAAATGGCGTTGCCGTACTTCTGCTTGATGGGCCACAACAGGCGGCGGGCCTTGTCGAGGTTGCCGTTGTCTGGCCAGCTGTTCAG
>CALRPU020000061.1:0-10881 GCA_943370175.1 Hydrogenophaga intermedia
ACCCGCTGACCGCGCTGGGCAACCGCCGCCTGCTGGACCAACGGCTGCCCGAGTTGCTGGCGTCGGCGCGCAGCCGCCAGCGCCCGCTGTGCGCCGCGGTCATCGACCTGGACCACTTCAAGCGCACCAACGACCGCTTCGGCCACGCGGTGGGCGACCAGGTGCTGCAGGCCATCGCCGAGGTGCTGCGCCGCGGCACGCGCGACACCGACCTGCTGGTGCGCCTGGGCGGCGAGGAATTCCTGGTGGCGTTGCCGGACACCGGCCTCGAACGCGCCATCGAGGTCTGCGAACGCATGCGCGAGCAGGTGGCCGCCCACCCCTGGCAAGGCCTGGCCCACGGGCTGCAAGTGACGCTCAGCGCCGGCATCGCGCTGGACGCCGACGACGATGCGCAGGGCCTGCTGGAGCGCGCCGACCGGGCGATGTACCGCGCCAAGGCGGCCGGCCGCAACCGCACGGTGGTGGGCTGAACCCGGCCCGCGCCCGCGGCGCGGCGACCGGCGCGGCCGCGACCGCCCCGCGCTCACCCGCCCCGGCGCCTCACAGCTTTTCCGACTCGCCCGCCCGCGGCTGCCACTTCATCAAGCGGCGCTCGATGCGGCCCACCGCGCCGTCCAGCAGCAGCGCGAACACGGTCAGCACGAGGATGCCGGCCATCACCGTGTTGATGTCGAACGCGCCTTCGGCCTGCAGGATCAGATAACCCACGCCGCGCGACGAGCCCAGGTACTCGCCCACCACCGCGCCGACGAAGGCCAGACCCACGCTGGTGTGCAGCGAGCTGAACACCCAGCTGGTGGCGCTCGGCAGGTAGACGTGGCGCAGCAGCTGCCGGTGACTCGCACCGAGCATGCGCGCGTTGGCCAGCACCACCGGGCTGACCTCCTTCACGCCCTGGTAGACGTTGAAGAACACGATGAAAAAGACCAGCGTGACGCCCAGCGCCACCTTGCTGGCCATGCCCAGGCCGAACCACACCGCAAAGATCGGCGCCAGGATCACCCGCGGCATGCTGTTCAGCGCCTTGATGTAGGGGTCCAGCACGGCCGCGGCCATCGGGCTGAGCGCGAGCCACAGCCCGCCGGCGAGGCCCAGCATGGTGCCGATGCCGAAGGCCAGCACGGTCTCGATCAGCGTGACCGCCAGGTGCTCGTAGATGTCGGCGCCGGTGACAAACCAGGCCCAGATGCGCGCCAGCACCTTCAGCGGCTCGCCGAAGAAGAAGGCCGCCTGGCGGTCGTTCTCGAAGATGAAGGGCGGGATCAAGCCCGGCACGGTCAGCCCATGCCACAGCACGAACACCGCCACCAGCAGACCCACCTGCCAGGCCCGCAAGGCCCAGCCCCCGCGCGAGGAGATCGACGTCGCGCTCATGCCGCACGCCCCTTCAGCTGCTGCTGGTAGCCCTTCAGCACCTCGTCGCGCAGCACGGCCCAGATCGCACTGTGCAGCGCCATGAACTGGGGCGTGGCCTTGATCTCGGCCACGTCGCGCGGGCGCGGCAAGTCGATGTGGAACTCGCCGATGGGCCGCGCGGCCGGGCCGGCGCTGAGCACCACCACGCGGTCACTCATCGCGATGGCCTCGTCCAGGTCGTGGGTGATGAACAGCACGGCGCGCGGGCGGGCCGCCCACAAGGCCAGCACCTCGTTTTCCATCAGCTGGCGGGTCTGGATGTCGAGCGCCGAGAAGGGCTCGTCCATCAGGATGATGTCCGGGTCCAGCGCCAGCACCTGGGCCAGGCTGGTGCGCTTGCGCATGCCGCCGGACAGCTGGTGGGGGTAGCGGTTGCCGAAGCCGCCCAGGCCCACGCGCTGCAGCCAGGCCTCGGCCTGCTCGCGCGCGGAGGCGGGAGCGGTGCCTCGAAACTCCAGCCCAGCCATCACGTTGCCCAGCGCGGTGCGCCAGGGCATCAGGCTGTCGGCCTGAAACATGTAGCCGGCGCGCCGGTTCAAGCCGCCGGGCTGCTGCGCGAGCGGCTCACCGAACACCTGCACCTCACCGGTGCTGGGGGCCAGCAGACCGGCGGCCATGTTCAGCAGCGTGCTTTTGCCGCAGCCGGTGGGACCGACGACCGACACGAATTCACCGGCCCCCACCGTCAGGTCCACGCCCTGGACGGCGGTGTAGCGCTGGCCGGGCGCATCGGGCGACACGAAGGTGCAGGACACCCCTTGCAGGGCGAGGGCGGGCGCGGTCATGGGCGGTGGGTGAGCGTGGAGTGAATCGGACGTGGCACGCGAAGGGAGTGCCGCATGGCGAGCAAGGGCGGTGGCGACGAACGGCGGCGCCGGACTGTATCAAGGGCGCGAAGCCGACTCACGACGCTCAGCCACCAACTCGCGCCGTGACGAAAGCGCATCGTCCTTAAGGGGGTGGTGACGGGACGCACGACTTTGCAGACTCCACGCCGTCGGATCGCCCAACCGCGACCCGAACCGCCGCGCAGGCGGTCCCCGCGACGATCCCGGGCCCCTGGCCCGCCCCCACACACCCTCAGGAGATCGACCATGTCCGCACCGAGCCACGCCACTGCCGCCGCCGCCAGCCCGCTGCGCACCCGCCGCCCAACGCTGTTGCCGCACACCGCCCTGGTGTGCCTGGCGCTGGCCGTGGGCGCCCTGGTGCAGCAGCCGGCGTTCGCCCAATCCGCCGAGGTGGCCACCGCCCCGGGCGACGGCCCCACGCTGCTGGCCGCCGCCGCCTCGGGTGGCACCCCCAGCTGCCCGGCCTTGCGCTTCAACATGGTCCAGCGCCGCGTGCTGAACGAGGCCGACCGCGGCCCCGACCAGCTGCGCCAGTATGTGCAACGCACCCGCATGATCCACCAGCTGGACCTGGCCGAAACCAGCAACTGGGTCGACCAGGTGCGCGCGCGCAACGCCGACTGCACGGTGAAGATCGTCGCGATTGCGCCGTGACGCCCGGGCGGCTCAGCCCCTCGGGTACTTGGCCAGCGCCCGCTTGGCGAAATCGTTGGTGAACACGGCCGCCAAGTCGAACTTGCCGGCCTTCATGGCGTCGTCGATGCTTTGCAGGGCGCGCAGCGCGGTGGCCGCGCCCGCGTCCGGGAACAGGCCGTCCGGCGACAAGGCCGGGCGGCTGGCCAGGAAGGCGTCGATGTAGACGGCGCGGTCGCCCAGCAGGTAGCTCTCCGGCACCGCCTTCACGATTTCGCTGGGGCCGGCCGCCTGGATCCACTTGTTGGCGCGCACCAGCGCGTTGGTGAGCGCCTGCACACTGCCGGGGTGCTTGTCGATGAAGGGCTGCGGCGCGTACAGGCAGCCGGCGGGCATCGGGCCGCCGAACACCTTGTCGGCCTCGGCCAGCACGCGGGTGTCCGACAGCACTTTCAGGTCGCCGCTGCGCTGCAGCAAGGTGATCACCGGGTCGAGGTTGCTGATGGCGTCGACCTGGCCCGCGCGCAGCGCGGCCACCGCCCCGCTGCCGGCGCCCACGCCCACGATGGACACGTCGCTGGGCTTCAGGCCCACCTTGGCCAGCACGAAGTTCACCATCACGTTGGTGCTGGACCCAGGCGCCGTGACGCCGATCTTCTTGCCCTTCAGGTCGGTCAGCGTCTTGTAATTGGCAAAGGTCTTGGGGTTGACGCCCAGCACGATCTGCGGCGCCCGGCCTTGCAGCGCAAAGGCGCGCATCGGCTGGCCCTTGGCCTGCATGTTGATGGTGTGCTCGAACGCGCCTGACACCACGTCCGCGCTGCCACCCACCACCGCCTGCAGCGCGCGCGAGCCGCCGGCGAAGTCGGCGATGGTGACGTCCAGGCCCTCGGTCTTGAAGTAGCCCAGGCTTTCCGCGATGGTCAGCGGCAGGTAGTACAGCAGGTTCTTGCCGCCCACCGCGACGGTGAGCTTGGCCTTCTCGATGGATTGCGCCCGCACCAGCGCGGGCCAGGCCAGCGAGGTGGTGGCGACGGCGGCGGTGGCACGCAGCACGGTACGGCGTTTCATGGGGTCTCCTGAGCAGCGGTTGGGCCCGGCGGCCGCGAGGACATCGAGGGCCACGGGCGCAGCGGGTGGGTGCGACGGCCGCGCGGCCGATCGGTGGCACCGGCGTCGCCCCGGCCGAATTGTCACCAGATGCGACCGCCAGCGTCAGCGGGTCGCCCCGGGGGGACACGGCGCCGGGCGGCCCGCAGAATGGCGCGATGAACACCATCCTGATCACCGGAGGCAGCCGCGGCATCGGCGCGGCCTGTGCCACGGCCTGCGCCGCCCGCGGCTGGGCGGTGGCCGTCAACTACACCCACGACGCGGCCAGCGCCGATGCGGTGGTGGCGGCCGCGCGCGCGCACGGCGTGCCGGCGCTGGCAGTGCAGGCCGACGTGGCCGACGAGGCGCAGGTGCTGGCCATGTTCGCCCGCGTCGACGCCGAACTGCCGCCGCTGCGCGGGCTGGTCAACAACGCGGGGGTGGTCGACCGCGCGTGCCGGGTCGACGAGATGACGGTGGCGCGGCTGCAGCGGCTGTTTTCGATCAACGTGGTGGGCAGCATCGTCTGCGCCCGCGAGGCGGTGCGGCGCCTGAGCACGCGCCACGGCGGCGCGGGCGGCAGCATCGTGAACATGTCGTCTGCAGCGGCGCGGCTGGGCTCGGCGGGCATCTACGCCGACTACGCCGCGACCAAAGGCGCCATCGACACCTTCACCCTGGGCCTCGCGCGCGAGGTGGCGGCCGAAGGCGTCCGCGTCAACGCGCTGCGCCCCGGCATCATCGACACCGACATCCACGCCTCCGGCGGCATGGCCGACCGCGCGATGCAGTCGGCCCAGCAGATTCCAATGCAGCGGGCCGGCCGCGCCGACGAGGTCGCCAGCGGCGCGGTGTGGCTGCTGTCGGATGAATCCAGTTACACAACGGGGGCGATCATCGACATTGCCGGAGGGCGCTGACCGGTAACATTTCACGATGTTCAGCGCAGTACCGCGGCCTGCCCTCCCCCCTCAGCGCCCCGCCCAACGGGTCGCGTCCGCGTTGCTGGCCTGGGGCCTGCTGGCCGGCGTGAGCGGCGTGATGAACGGAGTGGCCAGCGGCGCGGCCCACGGGCAAACCGTGGCGGCCAACACGCCGCCCATGGCGCTGGCGCGCGCTGGCGGGCCGGCCGACGCCACCGAGCACCCGGTGTGGCAGCACCTGCTGCGCCACCTCCAACGCCAGGCGCCGGCCCAGCGGCTGGAGGTGATCAACCTGGCCATCAACCAGCTCGACCACGCCTTCGTGCCCGGCGCCACCGTGTGGCAGCGCCCGGCCGAGCTGATCGCCCGCGGCCAGGGCGACTGCAAGGACTTTGCGCTGGCGAAGTTCTACCTGCTGCGCCACCACGGCATGGCGCGCGAGCAGGTGCGGCTGGCCTACGCCGACTGGAACGACGGCAGCCGCTGGCAGCCGCACATGGTGGTGCTGGTCTGGATCGACGGCGGCAGCCCGGTGGTGCTGGACAACCTGGTGCCCGGCCTGCACCGGCTGGACCATCGCCCCGACCTGTCAGTGCGATTCAGCTTCGACGAGCGGGCCTTCTACGACCGCGTCGGCCCACAGCAAATCGCCGATCAGCCCGTGCGCGGCTGGGCAGGCCTGTGGGACCGGCTGGCCCCGCCGCGGCTCAGCGCCGCTCGACGATCACCGGCACCAGGCTGAGCGCGCCGCGCACCCGCTGCGCCACGGTTTGCGCCTCGTCGCGGCTCGCGAACGGGCCGGCTTGGAGGCGGTGCAGCTCGCTGTCGGTGGCCACGGTCAACCACGGGGCAATCCATCCCATGTCGCTGGTGGCCGCCACCTGACGGTGAAAGGCATCGGCCCCATCGCGCCGGCTGAAGGCACCGAGCTGCACCCAGTAAGACTGGCTGGCGGTGGTGGTGGTGGCGGCGGTGGTGGTGGCGGCCGACAAGGGAAGCAGCGCCGATGCCGCGGCCGATTCGACGCTGGTTGGCGTCACCGCGTCGGGCAAGCCAGCCGAGGCGGGCGGGCCAGGCCAGGCAACGGCGGCAGGGGGCGCGGCCAATGAGGCCGTGGCGACCGGGGTGGCGGTGGCGGTGGCGGCCACCGTCCACGCGGACTCCGCCATGGGCGCGTCCGCAGCGAGCGCGGCACCGGCGGCGGGCGGGGCCGTGCTCAAGGACCGCTCCGCGCTGGCCACCGTCAGCGGCGGCCGGTCGCCCGGCGCAGGCGTCGCGTCTCGCCGCCACGCGCCGGTGCGGATCGACTCGGCGGTCAGGCGCTCCACCTCCACCGTGGAGGGCCCGTGGTCAACGCCCAGCTTGCGCGCGGCGGTGTAGCTCAAGTCGATGATGCGGCCGGGGTGGAAGGGCCCCCGGTCGTTGATGCGGACGATCACCTCGCGCCCCGTCGCCACGTTGCGCACGCGCGCGTAGCTGGGCAAGGGCCACGTGGGGTGGGCCGCCGTCATGGCGTTCATGTCGAAGCGCTCGCCGCTGGCGGTGCGCCGGCCATGAAAGCGCTTGCCGTACCACGATGCGAGCCCGCGCTCGACGTGCGGCTCGTCCTCGGTGGTGGGCGTGTACTGGCGGCCGAGCGCGCGGTAGGGCCGGTTCGGACCGCCTTGCAGCGGTGTTTCGGCCACCGGCTCGGGGTCGGGCGGCAGGTCCGCGGAGGTGCCCAGCGGGAGCGCAGCGGCCGATGGACCCGACGACCACCCCAGCGCGGCCGAGGCGCCGGCGGCGCCGCCATCCGCCGCGGGCCCTGCGCCCGCACCCGCCGCCGGCGTCCGGGCCATGGGTTTGCCCTGGGCGGGCACCGCCTTGGCCTTGGCCGCCACCGGCCGTGCAGGTGCTGCCGCGCAGGCCGTCAACAGGGCACAGCACAGGCCAAGGGCCAGCGCGCGCACGACGGGAGGCTGTCGCGGCGCGACGCTCGGGGTGGACACGTTCATCCCCGAACCCTAACCGAAACGCCAAGGCCGACCAAAACGCCCGGGGCGGCGGTGGCGCGCCGGGCACCGTCCGAACCCAGGCTCAATGCGCGCCCACCAGCGCCGGCTCCACCGCGCCACCGGCGCTCACCCGGATGGCGCAGAACTTGAACTCCGGGATTTTGCCGACCGGGTCGAGCTTCGGGTTGGTCAGGCGGTTGATGGCCGCTTCGGCGTAGCAGAAGGGCACGAAGACCGTGCCGGGCGGCGAGGCTTCGTCGGCGCGCGCATACAGCGCCACCGCGCCGCGCCGCGAGGCCACGGTCACCGTCGCGCCCGGGGCAATGCCCAGGCGTTGCAGGTCCAGCGGGTGAATCAGCGCCACCGGATCGGGCTCGATGGCGTCCAGCGTGCCCGAGCGCCGCGTCATGCTGCCGGTGTGCCAGTGCTCCAGTTGGCGCCCGGTGATCAGCACCATCGGGTAGTCGGTGTCGGGCTGCTCGTCGGCGCGCACGATGCCGGCCGGCACGAAGCGCGCCAGGCCGCTGGGCGTGGGGAAGTGGTCGACGAACTCAACGCGGTCGCCCGGGTCGCCTTCGTGGCGGCAGGGGTAGGTCACCGCGCCGTCGCGCTGCAGGCGCTCCCAGGTGATGCCGGCGATCTGCGGCATGCAGCGGCGCATTTCGTCGAACACCTCGCCGACGCCGCCGTAGGCCCAGCCCAAGCCGAAGCGCTGCGCGATCTGCTGGATGATCCACAGGTCCTGGCGCGCGTCGCCGGGCATCGGCACGACGGCGCGGGCCAACTGCACCAGGCGGTCGGTGTTGGTGAAGCTGCCGGTCTTCTCGGCAAAGGCGCTGGCGGGCAGCACCACGTCGGCGAAGGCGGCGGTCTCGGTCAGGAAGATGTCCTGCACCACCAGGTGGTCCAGCTTGGCCAGGGCGGCGCGGGCGTGGTTGGCGTCGGGGTCGCTCATGGCCGGGTTCTCGCCCATGACGTAGATGCCGCGCACCTCGCGCCGGTCGGCGGCGTCCATCACCTCCACCACGGTCAGGCCCGGTTGCGGGTCCAGCGGGCGGCCCCACAGCGCCTCGAACTTCGCGCGCGCCTGCGGGTTGTCCACGCGCTGGTAGTCGGGGTACATCATCGGGATCAGGCCGGCGTCGCTGGCGCCTTGCACGTTGTTCTGGCCGCGCAGCGGGTGCAGGCCGGTGCCGGGCCGGGCGATCTGCCCGGTCATCAGGGCCAGCGCGATCAGGCAGCGCGCGTTGTCGGTGCCGTGCACGTGCTGGCTGACGCCCATGCCCCACAGGATCATCGACGCCTTCGACGTGGCATACAGCCGCGCCACGTACCGGATCGTCTCGGCGTCGATGCCGCACACCGGCGCCATGGCTTCCGGTGTGTAGGCGGCGAGGTTGGCCTTCAGTTCCTCGAAGCCGATGGTGCGGGCGGCAATGAAGGACGGCGCGGTCAGGCCCTCTTCGACGATGACGTTCATCATCGCATTGAGCAAGGCCACGTCGGTGTCGGGCTTGAAGGCCAGGTGGCGGTGGGCGTGCCGCGCCAGCTCGCCGCGGCGCGGGTCCATCAGGATCAGCTTGCTGCCCTGGCGCACCGCGTTCTTGATGAAGCTGGACGCCACCGGGTGGTTCACGCTGGGGTTGGCGCCGATGATGACGATGACCTCGGCCAGCGCCACGTCGCGCACCGGGTTGGACACCGAGCCCGAGCCGATGCCTTCCAGCAAGGCCGCCACCGACGAGGCATGGCACAGCCGGGTGCAATGGTCGACGTTGTTGCTGCCGAAGCCGGTGCGCACCAGCTTCTGGAACAGGTAGGCCTCCTCGTTGCTGCCCTTGGCCGAGCCGAAGCCGACCAGCGCCTTCGGGCCGTGGGCCTCGCGCAGGGCCAGCAGGCGGCCGGCGGCCACGTCCAGCGCCTCTTCCCAGGTGGCTTCGCGGAAGACGTCGCGCCAGTGGTCGGCGTCGAGTTTCAGGTCGGCGTGCTTGGGCGCGTCGGCGCGGCGGATCAGCGGGGTGGTCAGGCGCTGCGGGTGGTGGGCGTAGTCGAAGCCGTAGCGGCCCTTGACGCACAGGCGGCCGTCGTTGGCCGGGCCGCTGCGGCCTTCGGCGTGGACGATCTTGTCGTCCTTGACGTGGTAGGTCACCTGGCAGCCGACGCCGCAGAACGGGCACAGCGAGTCGACCGTGCGGTCGGCCACCAGCGCCGGGCTGACCACCGGCTGGCCGGCGGCGGCGCGGCTGGCCGCCGGCACCACCGACGACAGCGCGCCGGTCGGGCAGGCCTGCACGCATTCGCCGCAGCCCACGCAGCTGGATTGGCCCATCGCATCGCCCTGGTCGAAGACGATCTGCGCGTGCGCGCCGCGAAAGGCCAGGCCGATGACGTCGTTGACCTGTTCGTCGCGGCACGCCCGTTGGCAGCGGGTGCACTGGATGCAGGCGTCCAGGTTGACGGCGATGGCCGCGTGCGAGGCGTCGGGCGCGGGCTGGTGGCGCGCGGCGAAGCGCGGGGTGCCCACCTGCATCGTGCGCGCCCAGTGGCCCAGCTCGCCGGTGTCGCGGTCGGGCATGTCGGCCATCAGCAGTTCCAGCACCATGCGCTGGGCCTGGACGGCGCGGTCGCTGGTGGCCCGGACCTTCATGCCGGGCGTGGCGTTGCGGCAGCACGAGGGCGCCAGCGCGCGCTCGCCGTCGATTTCCACCACGCAGGCGCGGCAGTTGCCGGCGGCTTCCAGGCCGTCCTTGAAGCACAGGTGGGGAATGGCCACGCCGTGGCGCTGCGCGGCGGACAGCACCGACTCGCCGGCCCACGCGGTGACGGGCTGGCCGTCGAGTTCGAAATGGACGGTGGCCGGGGTGTCGGCACCCGCCAGCGCGGCGGCCTCAGGTCGGTGCACGGCGTTCATGCCAGTTCCTCCGGGAAGTACTTGACGACGCAGTCGATGGGGTTGGGCGCGGCCTGGCCCAGGCCGCAGATGGACGCGTCGCGCATCACCTGCGACAGCTCGGCCAGCAAGGCGGTGTCCCAGGTGTCGTGAGCGATCAATTCCCGCGCCTTGCTGGTGCCCACCCGGCACGGCGTGCACTGGCCGCAGCTCTCGTGTTCGAAGAACTGCATCAGGTTGCGGGCGGTGTCGGTGGCGCGGTCCCAGTGGGTGGCGCTGCGGGTCAGCACCACCACCGCGGCCGAGCCGATGAAGCAACCGTGGGGCTGCAGGGTGTCGAAGTCCAGCGGCACGTCGGCCAGCCGGGCGGGCAGGATGCCGCCCGAGGCACCGCCGGGCAGGTAGCCGTACAGCTCGTGGCCGTCCAGCAGCCCGCCGCCGTGTTCCTCGACCAGCTCGCGCAGCGTGATGCCGGCCGGGGCCAGGTGCACGCCGGGCTTCTTCACCCGCCCCGACAGCGAGTACGAGCGCAGGCCCTTGCGGCCGTGCCGGCCGTGGGCGGCGAACCACCCGGCGCCGCGCTCGAGGATCTCGCGCACCCAGTACAGCGTCTCCATGTTGTGTTCCAGCGTCGGCCGGTTGAACAGGCCGACCTGGGCCACGTACGGCGGGCGCAGCCGCGGCATGCCGCGCTTGCCTTCGATGGATTCGATCATCGCGGACTCTTCGCCGCAGATGTAGGCGCCGGCGCCGCGGCGCAGTTCGATGGGCGGCACGCCCGCGGGGTCGATGCCGGCGGTGGCCAGCGTCAGGGGCAGCGCGGCCAGTTCGCGCTCCAGCAGCGCGCGCACGCCGTGGTATTCGTCGCGCAGGTAGACGTAGACCGCCTCGATGCCCACCGCCCAGGCCGCGATCAGCAGGCCTTCGATGAAGCGGTGCGGGTCGCGCTCGAGGTAGAAGCGGTCCTTGAAGGTGCCGGGCTCGCCCTCGTCCCCGTTGACCGCCATCAGCCGGGGCCCGGGCTCGCCGCGCACCGAGCGCCACTTGCGCCCCGTCGGGAAGCCCGCGCCGCCGAGGCC
>CALRPU020000062.1:0-10835 GCA_943370175.1 Hydrogenophaga intermedia
CCCGGCACGGGGTTGGCGGCGGGCGCCGCCGGCTGCGCAGAAGGGTCGGTCGCGGGCGCGGTGGCCACCGTGCCGGCGGCGACCGGCGCCGAGGGCGCCGCGCCAGCCGCAGCGCCGCCAGCGTCCACCGCCGGTGGCGCGCTGCCGAACCACCACACGGCGGCCCCGGCGCCCGCCAGCAACAGCGCCACCGCGGTGATGCCCTGCGCCCACCGCACCACGCGGCGGTCGCGCCGCAGGGCGCGGCGCACGACGGTCGTGTCTGGCTCGATCGGGGTGCCGTCTGCCGCGGGCCGCGGCGGCGACGCCCCGGCGCCCGCTGCGGTCGCGTCCACCCGCGTGCGCGTGCTCATCATCAAGGTGCCCGCGCCGTCGCGCAGCAGCGGCGACAGGCCCGCCGCGGCGCGGAAGTCGTCCATGCTGCGCAGGCGCTCGCCCGGCTGAACGACGAGGCCGCGGTCGATGGCGCCGAGCAGGCCGGCGCTGTAACGCCCGGCGGCGAGGGTCGTCAACGGCACATGGCGGTCGCCGGCGATGCGCGAGATCGCGGCCGGCGGCTTCTTGCCCGCGATCGCCAGGTGCAGCACGGCGGCCAGCGCGTACACGTCGCTCCACGGGCCCTGGGGCAGCGCCACGTCGGGGTATTGCTCCAGCGGCGCGTAGCCGGGCTTGACCATCGCGGTGGCGTCCTTGTTGCCCGCGTCGCCGATGACGCGCCGCGCCGCGCCGAAGTCCAGCAACAGCGGCGCGCCCGTGCCCGCCAGCAGCAGGATGTTGTCCGGCGCGATGTCGCGGTGGTAGACCCGGCGTTCGTGGATCACCGCGAGCGCTTCGGTCAGCGGGTCGAGCAGTTGCAGCAGCCAGCGCTCGTCGGGCGGTTCGGTGAGGCGGCGCAAGGCGTCGCCCAGCGTGCGCCCTTCGTAGCAGGGCATCACCATGTAGGCGGTGCCGTTGGCCTCCCAGAAGCGGTACACCTTGACCAGCGACGGGTGGTCGAACTGGGCCAGGATCTTGGCCTCGTTGACGAAGCTTTCCAGCCCCTTCTCGAAGACCTCGATGTCGTCGCTCGAAAAACACGCCACCCGCAGGTCGCCGGTGCGTTCGGCGAGGTCGGCGGGAAAGTATTCCTTGATCGCCACGCGCCGTTCCAGCGCGGTGTCGTCGGCTTCATAGACGATGCCGAAGCCGCCTTCGCCGATCACCCGGGTCAGCGTGAACTCACCCAGGCGGGTGCCCAGCGGCAGCGCGTTGCCGGCCGGCCCCGAGGCCGACGCGCCGAACGACGAATCGACCGACGGGCTGTGCGCGTCGGCCACGGGCACCGCCGAGCCGAGCCGCTGGTTCACCGGGGGCGGTGCGCCAGCGGGCCTGGGAACTCTGAAGACGGTCTTGTCGCTGTCGTCGTCCGACGTGGGTGGCATGGGGACGTGGGCGGGTCAACGGGGGGCGTCGCCCATTGTGTCGCCGCGGCGCCCGGCTGCGCCACGCCGGGGCCGTCGCAACTCAGAAAAGCGTGAAACTCAACCAGTATGCGAGGGCGGCGACGAAGGCCGAGGCCGGGATCGTGAAGATCCAGGCCCACACGATGGTGCCGGCCACGCCCCAGCGCACTGCCGAGGCGTTGCGCACCGAGCCCACCCCCACGATGGCGCCGGTGATGGTGTGGGTGGTCGACACCGGCACGCCCAGCCCGGTGGCAATGAACAGCGTGATGGCGCCGCCCGTCTCGGCGCAGAAGCCGCCGACCGGCTTGAGCTTGGTGATGCGCTGCCCCATGGTTTTCACGATGCGCCAGCCGCCGAACAGAGTGCCTGCACCGATGGCCAGGTAGCAGGCCCAGATGACCCAGCCGGGCGGGCGAGCGTCGTTGGCGCCGGCGTAGCCCGCGGCGATCAGCAGCATCCAGATGATGCCGATGGTCTTCTGGGCGTCGTTGCCGCCGTGCCCGAGTGAGTACAGGCCCGCCGACACCAGCTGCAGCCGCCGGAACCACCGGTCGACCTTCAGTGGCGTCATGCGCCGGCACACCCAGGCCACCAGCACCATCATCAAGCCGCCCAGCAAAAAGCCGAGCGCCGGCGACACGAAGATGAAGGCCACCGTCTTCAAGACGCCGGCGGCGATCAGCTTGCCCACGCCGGCCTTGGCGATCACCGCGCCCACGATGCCGCCGATCAGCGCGTGCGAGCTCGACGACGGGATGCCGTACCACCAGGTGGCCACGTTCCAAAAGATCGCGCCCACCAGCGCACCAAACACCACGTGCTGGTCGATCACGCCTGCCTCGGCGATGCCCTTGCCGATGGTGGCCGCGACCTTCAGCTGGAAGATGGCGATGGCCAGCACGTTGAAGAAGGCGGCGAAGAGCACCGCGTTCTGCGGCTTCAACACCCCGGTCGACACCACCGTGGCGATCGAGTTGGCCGCGTCGTGAAACCCGTTCATGAAGTCGAATGCGATCGCCAGAACGACGAGCAGCACCACGACCCAGAGGCTGATCTGGATGGCTTCCATGGTCAGAAATCAGTGCCGCAGCGGCTCAGGAGTTCTCGAGGACGATGCCCTCGATGAGGTTGGCCACGTCCTCGCAGCGGTCGGAAATCGATTCCAGGTGCTCGTACACCGCCTTCAGCTTGATCAGCTCGCGCACGTCGATGTTGTCGCGGAACAGCTTGCTCATGGCCGAGCGCATCACGCGGTCGGCGTCGGACTCGAGGCGGTCGATCTCTTCGCAGGTTTTCAGCGCGGCCTCGGCCACTTCGGGGCGACTGAGGTTGGGCAGCAGGCTGACCACGTGCTGAACCCGTTCGCAGCAGCGCGCCGAGATCTCGCCCAGGCGGGTGACGTCCTCGCTCAGGTTCTTCAGGTCGTACAGCTGCATCACCTCGGCCGAGTCCTGCAGCAGGTCGAGGATGTCGTCCATGGCGTTGATGAGGCCGTGGATCTGCTCGCGGTCGATGGGCGTGATGAAGGTCTTGTGCAGCAGGCGGTTCACCTCTGCGGTGACCTTGTCGGCCTGCTTTTCGGCGCTGTCGACGTCTGCGGCGTATTTTTCTCGCAGGGGCTCGTCGTTGTAATACTGGACCATCGACATGAAGGCGCGCGCCCCTTCCGTGATCTGACGGCCATGTTCGTTGAACAGCTCGAAGAAATTGCCTTCGCGCGGCAGCAGTTTGCCGAAGAACATTGCTCGTTTCCCCCTCAATCCCTGTGTCATCGAACCGTCACGGTTCTGTCACACGGATTGTAGGGACCGCCCGGACCGCCCCATGCGTCCGAACGGGCCGAGGGGCGGTCTGCCTCAACGCGTGAGCTTGATGGGCGCCTCCAGCTCGCGCTGCTCGAACAGGTAGTCACCGCCGAGCTGGTGACCGGCGTCGGTGACCGCGCCGTATTGCGGCTTCTGGGGCAACTCCTTCGCCACCGCAAAGCGCACCCGCTCGAACACGTTGCTGCCGGCCTGCCACGAGGTGACGCGCTCCAGGTTGCGCATCAGGTTCCAGGCGAAGGGCGAATGGCCGTCGCGGCCGGCGTCGAACACCGGCTCGTTGCCGCCCGAGGTCATGATGACCACCGACTTCTGCGACAGCACCTTCGACGGGTCGACCAGCTCGCCCGAGGCCCGGATGCGCGAGCCGGTGATCAACGAGCCCGAGAAGCAGCTGTCGGAAATCAGCGCCACCTGCGACGCCCCCATCCGCCCGATCAGCTTGTGGATGTCGGCGTTGGAGATCCAGGACTCTGGCTTGGCTGAATCGGCGTTCGACGGTTGCCAGTAGCCCAGGCCCGTCGACTCCACCACGGCGCCGTGGCCGGCGTAATAGATGACGACGGAGTCGTTCGGGTCGGCTTCGGCCGCCAGCCGGTTCATGGCGCCCAGGATGTCCTCCTTGCTGCCGTTCTCGACCAGCGTGACCTCGTAGCCGAGCGCGGCCTCGAGCACCTGGCCGACGGTGCGTGCGTCGCGTCCGGCGTTCTCCAGGCGGGGGATCTTCGGGTCGGCGTAGGTGTCCACGCCGATGACCAGCGCGATCTTGCGGGCGATCTGCGGCAGGGCCGACTTGACGACCCGGCGCTTGGAGGCGCCGCGCGGCGGCGGCGCGGGCCGGGCCGCGGCCACGGCCGGTGCAGCGGCGGCTGGTGCCGGGCCGGTGCGGGCCGCCGGGGCCGGTGACGGCGCGGCGGGCAGGTTGGGCTCCGGTGCCGAAGCCTGCTGCTCCGCCAGGCGGGCCGCGGCCAGCTGGGCCTTCACCGCCTCGGTGATCAGGCAATTGCCGCGTTCCAGCTGCTTGATGTCGGCACAGTCGGGCACGTCGGCCAGCTTGGGGTCCTCGGCCAGCCGGTTCAGCGAGGTGCTGAAGAGGTTCTTCTTCAGCACCTCGCGTGAGGCGAGCATCGTGGCCAGCGCCTCCTGCGACAGGCTGGCCAGCGCGATGCTCTGAAAGCCGTTGCTGGCTTCGCCCGTGGCGCTGACGCCCATGGCCGGCACGGCGTCCAGCGTGCGGCCTTCGGTCGGGCTGCTGGCGATCTTGGCGATGGCGATGCTTTGCACGGCGGTGGCCAGCGGCACCGACACCGCCTGGTCGACCGCCAGCACCGGCGGCGGCGTGATCAGGCCTGCGCCGGTCGCGGCGGTCGGCAGCACATAGTTGCCCAGGCTGGTGTTGCCGCCGGCCGCAAAGTCCGCGCGCGCCAGCGTGGCCAGCACCACGCGCGGGCCGGCCTCCGGGCTGTCGTAGCGGCCACTGCCTTGGGTGACGGTGGCGGTGTCGCCGTTGAAGAAGCCGCTCAGCGCGAAGTTGGCCGGCGTCAACACGGCCGCGGTGCTGCCATCGGCCGCCTTGGTGGGCGTGCCCACGATCTGCGCGGTCAGCGTCACCGGCGTGACGGTCAGCGTGCCGTTCACGAACGACGCGCTGTAGTTGGCCGGGTTGAAGCCCGCGCCGGTCGGGTTGCTGGCCACGATGGCGTGACCCCCCGCCTGCACCCCGGCCGTGGCGGTCAGGCCGGTGCTGGTGAGGTTGACACGGCTCACGGTGTCGCCATTGACCAGGCCGGCCACCGAGAACTCGGTGCCGTTCAGCACGAGGCTGCTGCCGTAGGACTTGGTCTGGTTCAGCGCGGTGATCGTCAGCGCCACCGGGGCCACGGTGAGCGTGCCGTTCACGTAGCGGATGGTGTAGTTGGCCGGGTTGAAGTTGCCGCCGCTCAGGTTCGACGCCACGATGGCGTGGCCGCCCGGCTGCACGTTGGCGTTGGCCGCCGCACCGCTGCTGCTGAGCGTCACCTGGGTCGCCGTGTCGCCGTTCACCAGGCCCGTGGTCGAAAAACCGCTGGTCCCCAGGTTCGACAGGCTGCCGTAGGACTTGGTCTGGTTCAGCGCCGTCACGGTCAGGCTGGCCGGCGTGACCGTCAGCATGCCGTTGACGTAGGTGATGGTGTAGTTGGCCGGGTTGAAGGCCGTGCCGACCGCGGCGCTGCCGACAATGGCGTAGGCCCCCGCAACCACGCCCGCGCCCGCGGCCGCACCGACGCTGATCAGGCTGATGCGCTCGATCTGGTCGCCGGTGGCCAGGCCGCTGGCCTGGAACTCCGTGCCGGTGAAACTGGCCGTGGTGCCGTAGGTCTTGCTGACGTTGCCGGCGGTGATGGTCAGCGCGGCCGGCGTGATGTTGCCCTTCAGGCCCGCATTGAGCCCGTAGCCAAACACCGGCACACCGTTCACGTCCACAAAGCTCACCCCGTCGGTTGCAAGGGTGATGGGGATGTTCGTGCCGACGTTCTTGTCGGCGAAGCTGCCGCGCAGGGTGCCCGTGGCATTGACTTCATCGCCCCCCAGCAGGCCCGTCACGGTGATCTGCGCCGGGTCGACGCCGATCAGGCTGGTGGTGCCGTCGTAGGTCTTCTGCAACGCCTGGGTGCTGCTCAAGCTCAGCACCGGCTGCACCGAGAACAGCACGCCATTGCCCGGGCGCAGCGACGCCAGGCCGGTGGGCGTGTAGCTCACGCCGTACTGCTTGTAGTCCGGCCGGATGCGCAGGAGGTTGTTGGGCTGCGCGAGGAACAGCAACCAGCGGCCATTGGGCGCCGACAGGGTGTTGGCCTCGATGTAGTGGATGCCGACGCCGGGGGCGGTGAGCCCCGAGATGACGATGGCGTCGCCCGTGGCCTGCGATGTCAACGACGGCGCGGTCGTCGGCTTGGCCTCGAACCGGTCGGTGAAGAGCTGCACCCGCCCCCCGCTGTTCAGGCGGAAGTCGCTGCGCACGTCGACGCCGGTGGCGACCATGGTGACCGCGCCGCCGTCGGTGGTCACCGTGCCCAGGCTGTTGGAGATGCCCGGAAAGTCCTGCGGCGCGTTGCTGACGCCGGACATCGAGATCGACGCCCCCTGTTCGCCTTTCACGGTGACCCCGGTGCCGTTGATCGCCACGCCAGCGCCCACCTCAGCCTGCCCCACGAGGCTGAGCACGCCCGGCGCGCTGGGCGCGCTCGAGCGCACGCTGAGCGCCGAGCTGTCGTACACGCCCAGGCCAGTGGTGGTGCCCGCGCCCACCAACTGCAAGCTGGTTTGCGCGCTCAGCTTCGAGGTGCCGAAGATGCCAATGCCCGCGCCGCCGCTGCCGGCAACGTTGGCCGCGCCGGTGATCGACACCTCGCGCGCGTTGACCGTGCTGTTCATGATCGCCACGCCGTAGCCGAACGCCGTGGTCGCCGTGGCGCCGCTGGTGCTGCTGCTGCTGCCCACGAGGGTGACCTTGCCCGTGCCCGCGTCCACGACGCTGTCGCGCAGGCTGATGCCGTTGAACACGCTGCCACGGTCGGCCACCCCGGTGGCCGTGATCTGGCCGCTGGCGCTGCGCAACTGTGAATTGGTGACGTCCACGCCGCCCGCGCCGTTGCCTGCGGCATTCAAGGCGATCGACAGCGGCTGGGTGGCGCCGCCGATCACCGATTGGCTGATGTTGATGTTGCGCGCGGCGTTCAGCGTCAGCGACACCGGGGTGCTGGCGGTGGTGTTCAGGTTGGCGTTGGTGACGAAGATGTCGCCAGGCTCAGTGCCGCCGGCGCCGGTGGTCACCGTCACGCTGGTGCCCTGGTTCAGGGCGCTGTTGATTTGCGAGGACGCGATCAGCGTGCTGGCGCTGCCGCTGGTGAAGGCGCCAGGAGAGGTCGGCGTCAGCGGGGCGGTGTCGGCGTTGTCGGTGATCGTGATGTTGTAGGGGTCGAGCAGCCACGTGCCGGCGGCGCCGCGGGCCGCGGTGGCGTCGATGCGCGCCCCCAGCGTGTCCAGCCAGCCGCCCGAGGTTTCGATGAAGCCCCCATCGCCGCCGCGCGCACCGCCGCGGGCGCTCAGGCTGCCGTGAACGCGGCTGCTGTGGGTGCCCCAGGCGATCACGCGGCCGCCGTCGCCGGTGTCACCGGCGTCGGCGCGCACCTGGGCGCCCGCGGCCACGTAGAGGGCGTCGGCGCGGGGCAGGGTGCCGAGGCGGCCGGACTCGTCGCCGCCGAGGAACACCCGGCCGCCGCCGGCCACGCCGGACGCGTCGATGCGCGCCGTGTCGTCCAGGCCGACCTGGCGGCCCAGCACCTGCACCTCGCCTCCCACGCCGCTGGCGGGCCCGGCGCCGATGCCGCCTGCCGTGTCGCCCGCGTTCACACTGACCGCGCCGCGCACCCAGGCCGTGCCGGCGCCGGCGTCCAGCGTCACGCGGCCGCCGCCGCCGTCCGCTTGTGTTCGGCTGCCGGCGGCCAGCGTCAACGACTCGCTGGCCACCAGGCTGATGCGCCCGCCGGTGCCGCTGCTCAAGACCGGTCGCCCGCTGGCGTCGGTGGCAAAGCGGTCGGCGCGCACGATGCCGTCCTGGTTGACCACCGCCGCCTGGATGTCCACCGAGCCGCCGTCCGCGCTGATGCTGCCCAGGTTCAAGGCCTGCCCTCCGGGCGCGGTGACCCGCAGCGCCACGTTGGGTGCCCCGGTGTCGACGAGCTCGACCGTCTGTCCGGCGGCCAGCACCACCTGGCCGTTCGGGGCATCGATCAACCCCTCGTTGCGCACCGTGCCGCCCAGCAGGGCCACGCGGCCGCCCAGCGGCGTGCGCAGCTCGCCTTGGTTGACAACGGCCGCGGCGGGGTGGGTGGCGTCGGCGCTGAACAGGGCGCGACCCGCCAGCCAGTCGCGGTTGCTCAGCGACAAGGTGCTGGCCACCATGCCGGCCACGTCCACGCGGGCGCCGGCGCCGAACAGCACGCCGTTCGGGTTCAGCAGCCACACGCTGCCGTTGCTCGACAGGCTGCCCAGGATGCTCGACGGGTCGTTGCCGGTGACCCGGTTCAGCACGCGGCTGGCGGCATCGGGCTGGTCAAAACGGACCGCGGCCCCGGCGCCGATGGAAAACGACCGCCAGTCGATGATGGCGCCGTTCGAATTCGTCACCGTCATCTTGTGGCCGGTGGTGCCGATGCGCACCTGGCCGTTGACGACCGTGGCCCCGCTGGGCAGCACCTGCGCGCGCACCGTGCCCACCAGCAGCGACAGCATCGAGCAGGCCACCAGCGCGCGGGCCAATGCCCGGGGTCGCAGGTGGTCCATTGCCAGGCGCGCAGCGGCGCGCTGGGTGTCGAGAGAACGCTGAGCCTTGTAAGCCATGGTCTGTCCCGGTGTGCTGTCAGTTCAGAAGGTCAGAAGCTCAGGCTGACGGCCGCGTGGACGCGGGTGTCGCCTTTGCCGGTCAGGGCCGAGGCCTTCAGGGCGTGCGCGATGAACAGGCGCCCCTGCAGGCGCTGGTGAGTCAGCCGCAGCCCCACGCCGACCGAGGCCTGCGAGCACGACGAGCCGCCGCCCGCGCAGGGTGTTTCCAGCAGGTTTTCCACCACGCCCGCGTCGGCAAAGCCGATGAAGCGCAGGTTGCTGCCCTCCAGACCGACCCACTTGGCCAGGTCGGGGCTGATGAACTCCACCGAGCCGAAGCTGCCGCGGTCGCCTGTGACCTCGCGCTCCTGGTAGCCGCGAACGCTGCCCACGCCCCCGATGCCGAACTGCTCGGCGGGCACCAGCGCATTGAAGGTGAACTGCCCGAAGGCGCGGGCGCTGACCTGCCAGTCCTCGCCCACCGGGGCGCTGGCCAAGCCACTGAAACGCGCCAGTGTGTAGCGCGCGCCCGCGCCGGGGCGCACCGCGTCGAAGCTGGCGTCACCGGTGTGGCTGCCGCCAAGCGCCAGGTTGTGCACCAGCGACAGGCTGAAGCCCAAAGGGCGTTCGCCGCCGCGCTGGATGGCGTAGTCCAGCGACACGGGCTGCACCGCCACGCTCTCACCCGCCGGCCCGCAGGCGCCCGCCGCAAAGCCCAGCACCTGGCAATTGTTCAGGTAGGCGCGGTGCTCGAAGCCCAGGCTCAGCCGTTGGTCCAGTTCGCCCAGGCGGGGCAGGTAGCGGCTGAGCCGCAGGCCCACGATGCGCCCCTTGCCGGCAAAGGTGACGTCACCGGCCAGCGTGGCGTTGGTGCCGCCATCCACGTCGGAGTAGGCGGCGTAGGCGTCCAGCGCGAGGCTTTGCTCGTAGAACGGGACCCGGTAGCCGGCGCTCAGCACGGTCACCAGCTGCGGCTTCTCGATCGACGTCTGGAACTGGGCGGACAGCACGTGGTCCTGGCCCCACAGGTTGGCGTGCTGCCAACCCAGGTTCAGGCGGCCCTCGCCGGTGCGTTCGGTGCCGGTGTTGTCGATGGCCACGGTGAAGGTCTGCACCGGCTGCTCGCTGACCTCGACCTTGGCCTCGACCTCGCCCGAGCGCTGGCCCGGCTGCAGCAGCACCTGAACCTGCTTGGCCGGGTTCTCGTTGTGCAGCTGAATCTGCGTGTCGATCTCGGTCAGGCGCGGCGTGGCGCCGGTGCGCAGGCCCGGCAGGCCGGCGCGGATGTTGTCGGTGCTGAACTGCCGGTTGCCGGTGACGGTCACGCCCGTGAGCTTGCCTTCGACGACGTTGATGGCAATGGTGCCGGTGCCCAGGGGCTGCTCGGGCAGAAAGGCCACCACCGCCCCATAGCCGGCGCGGGCGTACAGCGCTTGCACGGCGGCGGCGGCCTGCTTCAGCTCGCTGAGGCTGCGCGAGCCGGTCAATGGGGCCAGCTCGGCCTCGATGGTGGCGCTGGGGACCAGGGTGTTGCCGTTGACCCGGTAGGTCTGAACCGTGACGCGTTGCTCGACCACGGCGCCACTCGGGGGCGTGACGGCTGCCGCGTACAGGCCGCTGCCCGCCGGCAGGCCTTGGGCCCATGTGGCGGTGCTGGCCCACGCGAGCAGCGCACACGCCGCGGGAATTCTTGCAATCTGGAGCAGGGTCATGGCGGTGCGCGTCCGTTCGGTCCGTGAAGACAGGATCAGATGTTACGACCGCTTGTTTCCTGCGGATACAGATCAAACGATGATGAAACGTGCGCGCCTGTCCCCTGGACGGGCGATGCGGTTTGGGCGTTTGTGCGAATGCGCGCGGTCGCTGCGCTTGGTTGCGACGCGGCTCAGTCCTCGCTGGCGTGGTGCTGGACCACCCCGGCGCCCGCGGGGGTGGGCGCCCGCCAAGGCGCGCGCCGCAGCATGGCGGTGGCCGCGCGGTGGCCGGCCGCGCGACGCGCCTCGATGCCGGCGGGGGTGAAGTCGATGTCCTTGGCCGCGTCTTCGCCGGGCAGCGCCGGCGCCTGCAGGTGAATCACCTGCATGGTCGTGCCGCAGCCCCAGCCGGCCAGCTCGCGCAGGTCGGGGTCGCTGTGGCGGTCCACGCCCAGCCGCTGGCTGAGCGCGCGCACCACGTGGCGCAGGTGGTGAAGCTGGGCTTGTCG
>CALRPU020000063.1:0-10703 GCA_943370175.1 Hydrogenophaga intermedia
CGGGATCTCGCGGTCGATCTTCGAATGGGCATACAGCGCCCGGGCCAGCATCGGCGCCTGCAGCACCGGCACCTTGGACTGTTTGGCCAGGTCGCGAATCGCCATGGCCACGAGGTCCGTGCCCATGGCGACCACGCGCGGGGCACCCATCTTGGTCTCGTCGTACTTCAGCGCCACTGCGTAGTGGGTCGGGTTCATCACGACCAGGTCGGCGGTGGGTACCGCAGCCATCATCCGGCGCTGCGACATTTCGCGCGCCTTCTGCTTCATCTTGCCCTTGACTTCCTGGTTGCCCTCGGCGTTCTTGAACTCCTGCTTGGCTTCCTGGTGGCTCATCTTCAGGCGCGACAGGTGCAGGTAGCGCTGCAGCGGGGCATCCACGGCGGCGAACAAGGCCAGCGCGAGCAGCAGCAGCAACAGACCACTCAGGATCTTGTCGCCCACATGGGCCATGGCCGCAGGCAAGGGCATGTCCAACGTGGCGGCGAAGCTGTCGGCATTGGCCTTGAGGTACAGCGCGCCGATGACGCCGAGGATGATCGCCAGCAGCACCGCCTTCAAGGCGTTGATCATCTGCTGCTTGGCAAAGATGCGGGGGAGGCCCGTGATGGGGTTGAACTTGTCGAACTTGGGGCTGAGCGCCTTGGTGCTGAAATTCCAGCCCCCGATGGCCATGTTGGCGCCCAGCGCCACCAGGCTCATCAGCACGCCCAATGGAATGATCACCAGCAACAGCTTCAGCGCCAGGGCGGTGAGGCGTTCGCCCATGAACGCGGTTTGCTGAACCGAACGCACGTCGAAGCTCAGGCCCTCGACGAGGATCAGGCGCATCCAGCCGATCAATGGCGGTGCCAGGGCAACCAACACCGCGCCGCCCGCGGCGATGGCAGCGAAATGACCCAGGTCCTGGGATCGGGCAATGTTGCCCTCTTCGCGCGCCTTGGCGATCTTGCGCTGCGATGCGGGTAAGTTACGGTCTTCGGAGCTCTGGTCGGCCATGGCAAATCACCACCTCGGGGTGTCTTGCCATTGTTCCGGCCGGTGGTGAAAACTTGAGCGCGATGAGCGGGTGGAAATCGGCCCATTTCGCGGCACCGGCCGCCGTCCCCGCCCAAGGCACCACGACAGCCCGACCACCGACGATCAATGACAAGCCAAGCGCGCCGGGCGCGACATCGATCACTTGGACAGGGGGTGCCGTGACGCAGTGCCAGGTTTCACCGCCGCGGTGTCGGTAACATCGTGTTTCAGGAACACGCCATCACACTCATCATGCGGAATTGGCCATGACCGACGAACAAAAGGAACTGCGCGACCTGGTTCACCAGGTGGAGGCCCAATTGCTCGCCACACAGGCGGCCGTTCGCAGCATCATTGCCGCCTCACCCGAGTTGCGGCCGGCCGTGGCCCAGGAGCTCGAAAAGGTGCGCGCCGCCGGCCCCGGCAAAGTGGTCAGCGATTCGGTGTTCGGTGCCATGGACCGCGCCATCCGCCGCATGCTTTACACGGAACCCGCCAGCCCCGCCGACCAGGTACCGCTCGAGACCACGCTCACCATGCCCATCGAGCCGAATGCGCTGGCTGATTTGAAGTCCGCGGGCCCGACCGGGTGATGGCACGCCGGCGATCGCGCGCGTCGTGCTTGCACTTGCGAAAAGCACCGCCACAACGCGACTCACCAATCAAAAAGGGTTAGCCCCTTGTGAGAGCTAACCCTTTGATTCAATTGGTCGGGACGGCGGGATTCGAACTCGCGACCCCTTGCACCCCATGCAAGTGCGCTACCAGGCTGCGCTACGCCCCGACTGAGCCTCAAAGTATATCTTGAAAACGACGCACCGGAGTGGTGGTCAGATGAAAAGCAGGCCTCGGATGGCCAGCAACTCCGCGCGAACCTCCGTGGCCGTCATCGGCGCCGTGCCCGACAACCACGGCCGCGACGCTGCACCCGATGACGTGTGCCCAAGCAACGCCGCGTGGTCCCCTGGCGAGCCTGCGTCGCCAGGCGCCACCGACAGGGAGGCCCGGTGCACCGGCGACAGGGTCTCGCCGTCCGCGTGCGCACGGATGGTTGCTTCGGCCAATTCGCCGTCCAGCTCGGTCACCTCTGCCCCGTCGATGGCCGGGTGCGCATGCCCGTCGGCCAGGCGGTTGCGTGCACCGCTGATGGTGAAGCCCTGGTCGTACAGAAGCTCGCGGATGCGGCGGATGAGCAGCACTTCGTGGTGCTGGTAGTAGCGCCGGTTGCCGCGCCGCTTCATCGGCTTCAGCTGGGTGAATTCCTGCTCCCAATAGCGCAGCACATAAGGCTTGACGCCGCACAGCTCGCTCACCTCACCAATCGTGAAGTAGCGCTTGGCTGGGATGGCGGGAAGCGATTTCTCCACTTAAATCAAGGGTGTGCGACGGGATACAAGACTTTACTCGAAGTCTTCTCCCCCGTGCACCTCTCCTTGCACGGCGCCTTTCAACTTCTGGCTTGCGTGGAAAGTCACCACATTGCGGGCCTTGATCGGAATGGCCTCGCCGGTGCGCGGATTGCGCCCCGGGCGCGGAGCCTTGCGGCGGATCGTGAAATTGCCGAAGCCCGACAACTTCACGTCACCGCCTTGCTTGAGGGTCTCGTGGATGATCTCGAAGAAGCCATCCACCATGTCCTTGGACTCGCGCTTGTTGAGGCCGAGCTGCTCGAACAGCAATTCGGCCAACTCGGCCTTGGTCAGCGTGGGCGTTTCGATCGTGGGCAACACCGCGCGCGCCGGCGGGGCGACAACGGGCGAGCCCGCCAGGGTCGTGCCGGCGGCGGGTGCGGCCAACGCGTCGTCGGACGCGGTGGTGGGCGGTGGGTGCTTGGTGGGGTCGTCCATGGCTCAGGCCCGCAGGCGCACGCCCAGGCGCGCGTTCACATGAGCCAACACGGTCGCCAGGGCCGACTCGATGCGCTCTTCGGTCAGTGTGGCGTCGTCGTCGCGCAGCTCCAGGTGCACTGCCAGGCTGCGCTCACCGTTGGCGAACTCGGCGCTGGCCTCGGCGGGCTGGTAGACGTCGAACAGCGCCACCGAACGCAGCAACGGCGTGGGCGCCTGCCGCAAGGCGTCGACGAGCGCGTCATGCCCCACGGTGGCCGGCACCACCAACGCCAGGTCCCGCTGGATGGACTGCTGGCGTGGCAAGGGCGTGAAGGCAGGCAGATCAACCGCCAGCAGCGCTGGAGCGTCCAGCTCGAACAACACCGGCGCACCCGGCAGCTCGTACGCTTGCCGCCACCGCGGGTGCAGCTCGCCCACGTGGCCAACAACCACACCGTCCAACTCGATGCGTGCGCATCGGCCGGGATGCATCGCAGGGTGCTCGGCGGCGACAAAGCGCGGCGCACGGGGCGAGAACAAGGCCTCGACATCGCCCTTCACGTCGTAGAAGTCGACGCTGCGTGACCGTTCGCCCCATTGTTCCTGGTTCACCGGGCCGTAAGCCAATCCGCCCAGGCGAAGGTCTTGACGCACACCAGCGACCTGAGTCGGACCGTCTTGCGTGCTCGCGTCGCGGCGATAGACACGACCCAGCTCGAACACGCGCACGCGGGGCGCCTTCCGCGCAAGGTTGGTGCGCAGGACCTGGACCAGGCTGCCCACCAGACTGGACCGCATCACGGCCAAGGGGCTGGCGATCGGGTTGAGCACCTTGATCGGGTCCGGGTTGCCCGCCAGCTCTGACTCCCATCGCGCTTCGACGAAGCTGAAATTGATGGACTCGACATAGCCCAGCGCGGCCACCCGGTGGCGCAGGGCATGCGGACCCCGGCGACGCTCGCTGCGCACCAGCGGCGTCAACGCGGCCTGGGGCGGTGCGTCGGGCAACTGCCCGAAGCCCATGACGCGGATCACTTCCTCGATCAGGTCTTCCTCGATCTGCAGGTCGAATCGCCAGCTGGGCGGCGTCACCTCGAGGACCGTGCCCGCGTCCGCCTGCCGTTCCGTCAACGGGAAGCCGAGGCGTTCCATGACGCTGCGGCACTGGCCCGCGCTGACCGGCATGCCGATGACCTTGGCCGCGCGCTGCACCCTCAGCGCGACCGGGCGCTGTGGCGGCAGGGCCAACACCTGGTCGTCGACCGGCCCGGCGCTGCCCCCGCAGATGCTCAACACCAGCGCCGTGATGCGCTCGATCGCGGCCAGGGTCTGCTGCGGGTCGACGCCGCGTTCAAACCGGTGCCCGGCATCGGTCGAAAAATTGAAGCGTCGCGAGCGACCCGACACCGCCTCCGGCCACCAGAAGGCCGCCTCGATGTAGATGTTGCGCGTGTCGTCGCTGACGGCGGTGGCGTCACCCCCCATGATCCCGGCCAGCGATTCGACGCAGCGCTCGTCGGCAATCACGCCAACATGCTCATCCAGCGCCACCGTGCTGCCGTTGAGCAGCTTCAGTTGTTCGCCAGGCTCGGCCCAACGCACCTGCAGACCGCCATGGATCTTGTCCAGGTCAAAGATGTGGGTGGGCTGGCCCAGCTCGAACATCACGTAGTTTGAGATGTCGACAAGGGGGCTGACCGACCGTTGGCCACAGCGCGCAAGCCGGTCCACCATCCAGGCCGGGGTGGCGACGCGCGTGTTGACGCCACGCACGATGCGGCCGGAAAACCGCCCGCACAGGTCGCTGGCCAGCACCTGGACCGGCAGCCGCTCGTCGTGCCCCGGCGCGACCGCCGCGCTGCTCACCGGGCTCAGCGGCTGCCCAGTCAACGCGGCCAGCTCGCGCGCCACGCCACGCACGCTCAGCGCGTGCCCGAGGTTGGGCGTGAGCTTCAGCGTGAACAGGGTGTCGTCGAGTGCCAGGTGCTCGCGGATGTTGCGCCCCACGGGCGCCGCGTCGTCCAGCACCAGCAGGCCGCCATGGTCCTCTGACAACTTGAGTTCACGGGCAGAGCACAGCATGCCCTGGCTTTCAACGCCGCGCAGCTTGCCCAGTTTGATCTCGAAGGGCTTGCCATCGGCCTCGGCCGGCGGCAGCACAGCGCCCACGGTGGCGCACGGCACCTTGATGCCCGCCCGCACATTGGGCGCGCCACAGACGATGTTCAGTGGCTGCGCGGCGCCGACGTCGACCTGGCACACGTTGAGCCGATCCGCGTTCGGGTGGCGCTCGACCGACAGCACCTGGCCGACGACAACGCCATGGAACGGCGGCGCCACCGGCGCAAGGTCTTCGACTTCCATGCCCGACATCGTCAGGAGATCGGCCAAAGCCTGGGTGGTCAAGGGAGGGTTGCAGAACTCACGCAACCACGACTCGGGAAATTGCATCGCGAACTCTCGCTGCAGCGCCGTACAGGCAACAAATGGGGGTCAGGCGGACTGGAACTGCGTGAGAAACCGCAGGTCGCCGTCGAAGAACAATCGCAGGTCGCTGATGCCGTAGCGCAGCATGGCCAGGCGGTCGATGCCCGAGCCGAAAGCGAAACCGATGTAGCGCTCCGGGTCCAGGCCCATGTTGCGAATCACCTGTGGGTGCACCTGGCCGGACCCGGACACTTCGAGCCAACGGCCGGTCAGCGGGCCGCTTTCGAACATGATGTCGATCTCAGCGCTGGGTTCGGTGAACGGGAAATAACTGGGACGGAACCGCAGCTTCAGGTCCGTGGTCTCGAAGAACGCCTGGATGAAGGACAAGTACATCGCCTTCAGGTCCTTGAAGCTGACGTGCTCGCCCACCCACAGGCCTTCGACCTGATGGAACATCGGCGAGTGCGTGGCGTCGCTGTCCACGCGGTAGGTGCGGCCCGGGGCGATGACGCGGATGTCGGGCATGTGGGCCTGACCCGCGTGCTTCCTGGCGTGGGCCTGAGCGTGGCGGATCTGCATCGGCGAGGTGTGCGGGCGCAGGTTCAACCAGGCACCTTGCGCGTCCTTCGCGTCCACATAGAAGGTGTCCTGCATCGAACGGGCAGGATGGTTTTCGGGGTTGTTCAGCGCACTGAAGCTGTACCAATCGGTCTCGATTTCCGGGCCGTCGGCCACGTCGAAGCCCATGGAGGCGAAGATGGCCTCGATGCGCTCCATCGTGCGCGAGATCGGGTGCACCGCCCCTGCGCCGCGTTGGCGGCCCGGCAAGGTGACGTCCAGCGCCTGGGCTTTCAACTGCGCGTCGAGCTCGGCATCGGCCAGCGCCTGACGCCGCGCCTGCAACGCCGCTTCAACTTGCTGCTTGGCGGCGTTGATCGCAGCGCCGCGGGTCTTTTTGTCCTCGTGCGACAACGCGGCCATGCCCTTGAGCAATTCAGTCAGGCGGCCGGCCTTGCCCAGGTAACGGGCCTTCGCGTTTTCCACGTCGGCGGGCGTCGAGGCCTGGGCGAAATCGCCCTGCGCATCCAGCACCAATTGGTCGAGATCGTTCATCGAATCGGCGGAATCAAGCACGCAAAACACAAGAAAAAAGGCCGCACACGAGGTCGGCCTTGGGAAGCTTGACGACCACTGCCCAAGGGCAGCGGCCTCATGCCAATCGCCCGCCAGCCGAGGCTGACAAGCGGCTGCTGTCATCAAGCGAGCTGGGCCTTCACCTTTTCAACGATGCTGCCAAAACCGGCAGGATCATTCACGGCCATGTCGGCGAGCACCTTGCGGTCGATCTCGATCGACGCCTTCTTCAAGCCGGCCATGAACTTGCTGTAGGTCAGACCGAGGCCGCGGCTTGCCGCGTTGATGCGGGCAATCCACAGCTGACGGAACACACGCTTCTTCGTGCGGCGGTCGCGATAGGCGTATTGCCCGGCGCGCATGACCGCTTGCTTGGCGATGCGGAACACATTCTTGCGGCGGCCACGGTAACCCTTGGCAAGCGCGAGAATTTTCTTGTGACGGGCGCGGGCTGTTACACCACGTTTGACGCGAGGCATTTTTTTAATCCTTCCGAAGCGGTTTACAGGCCAGCGAAGGGCAGCATCTGTGCGATGTGGCCCATGTTGGTCTCGTGCACGTTGACGGCACCACGCAGGTGGCGCTTGTTCTTCGTGGACTTCTTCGTCAGGATGTGGCGCTTGAACGCCTGACCGCGCTTGACGGTGCCACCCGGGCGAACGCGAAACCGCTTCTTCGCGCCGCTCTTGGTCTTCATTTTGGGCATGACTGCTCCTTTTTGATTGCTCCTGCAGGCGCCGGCGAACCATCACCGTCTTGTTGGCCTGCAGTCGCTTCTGTCACTCCGGCGGCGACCAAACCCCCGGAGAGAAACCTTCGATTCACCTGATCAGGATTTGCGCTTGGGCGCGAGCACCATGATCATTTGCCGACCTTCCAGCTTCGGCATGTTTTCCACCACCGACACATCGGCCAGTTCATCGCGGATGCGCTCCAGCAAACGCATGCCGATGTCCTGGTGGGTGATCTCACGCCCGCGGTAGCGCAGCGTGACCTTGCCCTTGTCGCCGTCCTCGGCAATGAACCGCCGCAGGTTGCGCATCTTGATTTGATAGTCGCCCTCGTCGGTGCCAGGGCGAAACTTCACTTCCTTGATTTCGACGATCTTCTGCTTCGCCTTGGCTTCCGCCGCCTTCTTCTGCTCCTGGTACTTGAGCTTGCCGTAGTCCATCAGACGGCACACCGGCGGATCGGCCTGCGCGGCAATCTCGACCAAGTCCACGTCCAGGTCCCCGGCCATGCGCAAGGCTTCATTCAGGCTCACGATGCCGAGGGGCTCGTTCTCGACCCCGTTCAAGCGGACTTCAGGTGCCGTGATTTCCCGGTTCAAGCGGTGCTTGCGCTCCACATTGGGAGTACGGCGATCAGCAAAAGTAGCGATGTTTCAACCTTTCAACAGACCCCAAGGCCCAGGGTCCAACAAGCAAATGTGGGTGCTGCAACGCGCCTCAAGTACGACGAGCAATGTCGTCGGCGATGCGGGTGGCGAAGTCCTCAGCAGACATCACACCCAGATCAAGGTTGCCGCGTGCGCGCACCGCGACGGCCCCATTCGCCTTTTCCTTGTCGCCAACGACGAGGATGTAGGGGACCTTCTGCAGTGAATGCTCACGAATTTTATAGTTGATTTTCTCATTTCGCAAATCAAGGAGGGCCCTAACTCCTTGTTTTTGAAGCATTTTCACCACGTCCCGCGCGTAATCGGCCTGCTGATCGGTGATGTTCAGCACCATCACCTGGGTGGGCGCCAGCCAGGCCGGCAAAGCGCCGGCATGTTGTTCGATCAAGATGCCGATGAAGCGCTCCAGGCTGCCCACGATGGCGCGGTGCAGCATGACGGGGTGGCGGCGCTCACCGCTTTCGGTCACGTACTCGGCGTCGAGCCGCTCGGCCATCGAGAAATCGACCTGCATGGTGCCGCACTGCCATTGCCGCCCGATGGCGTCTTTGAGCGTGTACTCGATCTTGGGTCCGTAAAACGCACCGTCCCCCGGGGCGATGACGAAGTCGCAGCCGCTGGCCCGCAGGCTTTCCATCAGCGCGTGCTCGGCCTGATCCCAGATGGCATCACTGCCGATGCGGGCCTCGGGCCGGGTCGCCACCTTGTAGATGATGTCGGTGAAGCCGAAGTCCGCGTAGACCTTTTGCAGCAACGCGGTGTAGGCGACGCATTCCTCCAGGATCTGCGCCTCGGTGCAGAAGATGTGGCCGTCGTCCTGCGTGAAACCGCGCACGCGCATGATGCCGTGCAGACCGCCCGTGGGCTCGTTGCGGTGGCACTGGCCGAACTCGCCATAGCGCAGCGGCAGGTCGCGGTAGCTCTTGATGCCCTGCTTGAAGATCAGGATGTGGCCTGGGCAATTCATCGGCTTGAGCGCGTAGTGCCGCTTCTCGCTCTCGGTCGTGAACATGTTGTCGCGGTACTTGTCCCAGTGGCCGGTCTTCTCCCACAGACCCTGGTCGAGGATCTGCGGGCCCTTGACCTCCTGGTAGCCGTTGTCTCGGTAGACACGGCGCATGTACTGCTCGACCTCTTGCCACAGCGTCCAGCCCTTGGGGTGCCAGAACACCGTGCCGGGGCTGTGCTCGTCGATGTGAAACAAGTCGAGTTCGCGGCCAAGCTTGCGGTGGTCGCGCTTCTCCGCTTCTTCCAGCATCAGCAGGTACTGCTGAAGGGCTTCCTTGCTGGCCCAGGCGGTGCCGTACACGCGCTGCAGCATTTCATTGCGGTGGTCGCCGCGCCAGTACGCGCCGGCCACCTTCATCAGCTTGAAGTGCTTGAGCTTGCCGGTGCTGGGCACGTGCGGGCCGCGGCACAGGTCTTCGAAGTCGCCCTCACGGTACAGCGACACATCCTGGTCGGCCGGAATCGCACCGATGATCTCGGCCTTGTAGTGCTCGCCCATCGCCTTGAAGTGCGCCACCGCCTCGTCGCGCGGCAGCACGCGGCGCTCCACCTTCTCGTCCTTGCGCGCCAGCTCGGTCATCTTGGCTTCGATGGTCGCAAGGTCGTCGGGCGTGAACGGACGCTTGTAGGCAAAGTCGTAATAGAAGCCGTTCTCGATCACCGGTCCGATCGTGACCTGGGCGTCGGGAAACAAGGACTTGACGGCGTAAGCCAGCAGGTGCGCGGTCGAATGGCGGATCAGGTCCAAGCCGTCGGCGTCCTTGTCGGTGACGATGGCCAGGGCCGAGTCGGATTCGATCAGGTGGCTGGTGTCGACCAGCCGAGCGGCGTCGCCCTGCCCCACGCGGCCAGCCAGCGCCGCCTTGGCCAGGCCGGTGCCGATGGACGCTGCGACCTCGGCCACCGTGACCGGGCCAGGGTACTGGCGATGCGAACCGTCGGGCAGTTGAATCGAAACCATGCGAACTCCAGAATGCAAAAAGCGCGGCAGGTGCCGCGCTTTGGGGATGACAACAAGACGGATCAGGCGGCGCGCGTGGGCCTCAGGCCTGAGTGCAAGCGGCAACGGTGCCGACGTGGACCATGCGAGTTCGCGGTGTCATAACCAGCCTGCCTTTCTCGTCCTTGTTTGTCGATCCGGTGGGAAAACCCGCCATTGTAATCAGTAGCGCGACAAGCGGTTGTCCTGCAGCACGACGCGGTCGCCGGGGCGCAGGTCGGTGCTGGCGTCAAGGTCGAATTGCTGGCGCTGGCCGCGTTCAAAGCGAACCACCACCCGCAGCAGTTCTCGGCCACCGCCGCGCTGGTTCTTTTCGATCTGATCGCCAATCACCGCGCCACCAAAGGCCCCCACCATCGTGCCGGCCGTGCGGCCACCGCCGGACCCGAACTGACGGCCCACGACGGCCCCGATCACGCCGCCCAGCAAGGCGCCACCGCCGGTGCTTTGGGCGTCGGCCCTCACCCGCTCGGCCGACTCGACCACGCCGTAAGGCGCCTGGGCCCCCGGCGCTGGCTGAGCCGCCACCGGCGGCACCGGCGACCAGCCGCGCTGCGGCTCGTAAGTCCCAACCTGGCGAGGCGCGTGCGACGCGCAACCGCCCAGTGCGGCCGCCACGGCGATCGCAAAGCCCACACGGCGGAACGCCGCACCACGGATGACTTGTTTCATGGTTCCTGTCAGTCGAGCCCTTGGGACCGGGCCCTCGGTTGTTCAACGCGCCACACGGCGCCACGGTTGAACGGCCAAAGGCTCATATTCAAATGGATACATCCGTTCACACCCCCGAAACGCGGCGCCCCATGACGATGGCGCTGGACAGGACTCGCGTCCCGGCCAGCGCCATCGAGGTGACTTGTCGCTCACGGGCGGGGGGGGGGGG
>CALRPU020000064.1:0-10649 GCA_943370175.1 Hydrogenophaga intermedia
CAGAAAATCCGGGCCATGGCGGTGCGTGAAAGCGGGTCAGAACAAGGGCGGGCCGCGCCTGCGATCGCGGATGGGGGTGGGGCGATTGTAGGCACAGGGTCTGCCGGCGCCGCCGGCGGCGGCGCTCAGCGGGCCAGCAGCTTGATGCCGAAGCCGATCAGGCAGGCGCCCGCGCCGCGCTTCAGCCAGCGCCCCAGCGCCGGCCGCGTGGCAAAGCGCTGCGCGACGTGGTGCGCCACCGCGCACAGCGTGAGGCAGTAGGCGGCCGTGATGGCGGCGATGGTCAGCGCCATCGCGACGAAGGTGCGGGTGCCCTGGTGCGTGGCCGGGTTGATGAACAGCGGAAAAAAGGCCATGTAGAACACGATGGCCTTCGGGTTCAGCACGGTGATCAGCAGGCCCTGGCGCGCGTAATGGCCTGGCGCCATGCTCAGCGGCGAAGCGCTGCCGTCTCCGCTGAACAAGAGGCGCACGCCCAGGTAGCCCAAATAGAGGGCACCGCCCGATTGCACCACCGTGAACGCCGTGGGGTGGGTGGCGAGCAAGGCGGCCACGCCGCCCACCGCCATCCACAGCAGCACCTGGTCGCCAACGATCAGGCCGAGGGTGGTGGCGGCGCCAGCGCGCATGCCGCCCTGGCCGGTGGCGGTCAGCAGGGCCAGCGTGCCAGGCCCTGGCAAGGCCAGAAAGATCAGGATGGCAGCGCAGAACGCCCCGTGGTCAGAAATGCCGAACATGGGCGCCGCCGACGCTGAGGGTCAGGGCGCCGGGCGCTGGGGATGGGCCTGCAGTCGGGCGAGGTCAAAGCCCTGGGCCTGCAGGGTTTGTCGGATCTGCCGGTCGTCGTCGGGCGTCAGCGACGGGGTGCGCGAGAGCACCCACAGGTAGCGCCGGCTCGGCTCGCTGATCACCGCGTAGCGGTAGTCGGTGGGCAACTGGATGACCCAGTAATCGCCCCAGCCGACCGGCAGCCAGCGCAACCACGACGGGAGGAAGCTGACCTGCAGCTGGGCGGGGCGCAATTGCCCGTCGGCCAGCGTGCCGACCGGACGCGCCAGGCCCTGGGCTTCGTCGAAGTTCCCGCTGGCCTCACGGCAGCGGTTGGTCACTTCGATTTGGCCGTCAGGGCGCTGTCTGTACGTGGCGGTGGTGTCGGCCACGCACTGCTTTTGGAATGAATTGGGGTACAGCGCCACTTGATACCAGCGGCCCATGTAGGGCGTGACGTTCACGCTGGGCAATGCCGTCAGCGGCGCTGTGGCGGTGGCGGTCTGTGCGTGGTGGGTGGCGGGGGCGGCCGCGGCCGCGATGAAGCCGAAGGCGGCGAGGGCCCGGCGCAGGGCGGGTCGGTTCGGCGGTGGCAGCGTGGGGGTGATGGTCATGGGACGTTGGGGCCGAGGTGTTCGGCGCATCAGTGCGGTGACTTGGTGGGACTCATCCACACCAGGCATCGTTCGGCGTTCAGTCCCGGAACAGTCAGAGGTTCCACGTGAAACACCCGGGCGGTGTCGGGGAGCGCCGCCAGTTCGCCGGTGGGTGTTTTGCCCTTCATCGCCATCCAGACCCCGCCGGCGGCCAAGTGATGTGACGTGAGGCTGACGAAGTCCGCCAAGGACGCGAAGGCGCGAGAGGTCACCACCTGGGCTTGCGCTGACGGCATGGCTTCCACCCGGGCATGTTCTGCGTGCAGGTTCGCCAAGGACAACTCGGCCGCCACTTGGCGAATGAAACTGGCTTTCTTGCCCACGGTGTCGACACAGCACACCTGCACCGATGGCAGCGTGATGGCCAACACCACGCCGGGCAAGCCCGCGCCGCTGCCAACGTCCAGCACCCGGTGGGCGCCCGCGGCGGTGGGCAGGGTGTCCAGGTGGCGCTTCAAGACAGGGACCACCGCCAGGCTGTCGATGAGGTGCTGATGCAGCATGTCGCCGATGTCGCGCACTGCGGTGAGGTTGTAGGTCTTGTTCCACTTGGCCAACAGGGCCAAGTGGCCCAAGAGGTCGCGGTGCTGTTGGGCGGTGAGCGCAACGCCGAGGTCGTCGGCGGCCCGGCTCAAGGTGCCGCCTGCGTGGTCAGGCAGCATGCGGGCTGCCTTGATCGATGTGCGCGGCACTGGGCTCGTTGGCGCTGGCCACGGCCCCACTGGCCGAAAAGCCATGAGCCCGACCTTTGCGCAGGTGGATCAGCAGCAGCGACACCGCCGCCGGCGTCACGCCTGAAATGCGTGACGCCTGGCCGAGGGTCTCCGGTCGGTGTTTTTGAAGCTTCTGACGAACCTCGAAACTCAACGCGGTGACGGCGGTGTAGTCAAAGTGCTCCGGCAGCTTCAAGTGCTCGTAATGGGCTGCGCGCTCCACCTCGTCGTTCTGCTTGCCGATGTAGCCGGCGTACTTGACGCTGATTTCCACCTGTTCGATCACCGCGTCAGCCAGCGGCTGGCCCAGTTCGGCATGCAGTGTTTCACGTGAAACGACCGCGCCGCGGTTGGCGACCTTGGCCACCTCGGTCAGGGTGTCAAAGCCGACGCCGGGTCGGCGCAGCAAATCGGCGTGGCTGTACTCGTGCTCGATGGCGCGCCCCAGCAGGCGGGCAGCGTCGGCCGGTGGCAGGGTTTGCGGGCGAACCCACAGCGATGTCAGCCGCGAGGTTTCACGTGAAACCGCGTCACGCTTGCGGCAAAACGCGTCCCAGCGCGCATCGTCGATCAGGCCCAAACGCCGGCCGGCCTCGGTCAAGCGCAGGTCGGCGTTGTCTTCGCGCAGCTGCAGCCGAAACTCCGCCCGGCTGGTGAACATGCGGTAAGGCTCGGTCACGCCCTTGGTGATGAGGTCGTCGACCAGCACGCCCAGGTAGGCCTGGTCGCGGCCCGGCGTCCACGGCCCGTCACCACGCACCTGCAGCGCCGCGTTCAAGCCCGCAAACAGGCCCTGCGCCGCAGCCTCTTCATAGCCCGTGGTGCCGTTGATCTGGCCGGCGAAGAACAGGCCCTGGATGTCCTTGGTCTCGAAGCTGGCCTTCAGCGACCGCGGGTCGAAGTAGTCGTACTCGATGGCGTAGCCCGGGCGAAGGATGTGCGCGTTCTCCAGACCGCGCATCGAGCGCACGGCCGCCAGCTGGACATCGAAGGGCAGGCTGGTGGAAATGCCGTTCGGGTAGTACTCGTGCGTGGTCAGGCCCTCGGGCTCCAGGAAGATCTGGTGCGAGTCCTTGTCGGCGAAGCGGTTGACCTTGTCTTCGATGCTTGGGCAGTAGCGTGGCCCCACGCCCTCGATCACGCCGGTGAACATCGGGCTGCGGTCGAAGCCGCTGCGGATGATCTCGTGGGTGCGGGCGTTGGTGTGGGTGATCCAGCAGGACAGCTGCCGTGGGTGCTGCGCCGGGTGGCCGAGAAAGCTGAACACCGGCATCGGCGTGGTCGCGGGGCTGCCGTCGGCGCCCGGCACGCCATCGCCGGGCTGCTCGGTCAGCACGCTGAAGTCGATGCTGCGGCCGTCGATGCGCGGCGGCGTGCCGGTCTTCAGGCGGCCTTGCGGCAGCTTCAGCTCTTTCAGTCTGGCCGACAAACGCTGCGCCGGCGGGTCGCCCGCGCGCCCCGCGGCATGGTTCTCCAGCCCCACGTGCACCCGGCCGTCCAGGAAGGTGCCGGCCGTCAGCACCACGGCGCGCGCGGCAAAGCGCAGGCCCAGTTGGGTGACGGCGCCCGTCACCCGACCGTGGTCGACCGTCAGGTCGTCGCAGGCACCCTGGAACAGCCACAGGTTGGGTTGGTTCTCCAGCCGACGGCGAACGGCCGCGCGGTACAGCACCCGATCGGCCTGGGCGCGGGTGGCGCGCACCGCCGGGCCCTTGGAGCCATTGAGGATGCGGAACTGAATGCCCGCCTCGTCGGTGGCCTCGGCCATCGCCCCGCCCAGCGCGTCCACCTCTTTGACGAGGTGCCCTTTGCCAATGCCGCCGATCGACGGATTGCAGCTCATCTGGCCCAGGGTCTCGATGTTGTGCGTCAGCAGCAGCGTGCGGCTGCCCATGCGGGCGGCCGCCAGCGCGGCCTCGGTGCCGGCGTGGCCGCCGCCGACCACGATGACATCGAACTGGGTGGGGAAAAGCATGGCAGTGCCTGTTTTTTGAGCAATCCGACATTGTAGGCAGTGGGCCCCGCCGCGTCACGGCGAGCTCGTGGCGCCGACGCGCTCAGGGCCGCCCGGCTCGGCACAATCGCGGCATGGACTGTCGACCCGCCTGCGCCGCTTGCTGCATCGCCCCGTCGATCAGCAGCCCCATCCCGGGCATGCCGCTGGGCAAGCCGGCCGGTGTGCGCTGCATTCAACTCGACGACCGCAACGCGTGTCGGCTGTTTGGCCAGCCCGAGCGCCCGGCCGTTTGCGCCTCGCTGGCGCCCAGCGAGGCGATGTGTGGCAGCAGCCGTGACCACGCGATGGTCTGGCTGCAAACCTTGGAAGACCTCACCGCCCCGCGTGGATGACCTGCCGGCCGGCGGTCACCTGCCCCGCGCCGACCACGCCCGCCGACGCGGCCAGCCGCCGCCGGTTCAACCAGGCTTGCCACCGGGGGTGCTCCCAGCCTTTGTCGAAAAAGTAGTGCATCACCGTGTTCACCAGCGGTTCGACCAGGGTGATGGCGCCGGCGATGGCGAGGCTGCCGGTCAACAGGTAACCCACGCCAAAGGAGGTGGCGAGGTGAAGGACGCCAAAAGCGGCGGTCTTGGCCATGGATCGGCTCCCAATGAGAATCATTCTTGTTGGGATGATGGCGATGGCCGCAGTCGCCGTCCAATCGCGCCGCTTCATGGCGGCGATAGGGCGCGGCAACGCGCGCCCGCGGGCCTGGGGCCCTCAGGGCGTGACCCCCGCGCCGGCCGCCGATCCGACCGTGCGAAGGTCCTGTGCCACCCGCCCGTCCTTGAGCACGATGACCCGGCCGACCGAGGCGATGGTTTCCGGCCGGTGCGCCACGATGACGCGGGTGATTTGCAAGTCGCGCACGGCTTGGTTGACCTGGCGTTCGCGGTCGACGTCAAGCGCGCTGGTGGCCTCGTCGAGCAGCAGGATCTGCGGCCGCTTGTACAGCGCCCGGGCGAGCAGGATGCGCTGGCGCTGACCGCCCGACAGGCTGCTGCCCAGGTCGCCCACCAGCGTGTGCAGCCCCATCGGCATGGCCTCGATCTCGTCCAGCACCGCGGCCCGCTGCGCACATTGGCGCACCCAGCCCAGGTCGGGCAGGGGGTCGAAAAAGCTGATGTTGTCGACGATGGTGCCAGCGAACAGCAGGTCGTCCTGCATCACCGTGCCCACGCGCTCCCGCCAGGCGCGCAGGCCCAGGCGGCTCAGCGGCACGTCGTTCACGCGCACCTCGCCGGCGTCGGGCGTGTGCACGCCCAGCATCAGCTTGAGCAGCGTCGTCTTGCCGCAGCCCGAGGGCCCGACGATGGCCACCGATTCGCCGGGTTCGACGCGCAGGCTCAGCCCATTGATCACCGGCGCCTCGCCCGGCGAGTGGGCGAAGCGCAGCTCGCTCAGCGCCAGCGTGATGCCGGCGGCGCCGTCGGGGTCTGCCGTGGCCCCGGTGGGCACGCCGGTGTCCACCTCGGGCGCGGTCAGCACGATGTCGGCCAGCCGTTCGCCTTGCAGGCGCAGCATCTGCAGCTCCACCGCCTTGTCGATCAGGCCGCTGAAGCGCAGCGCGAACTGCTCCTTGTAGGCCAGGAAGGCGAACAGCATGCCCACCGAAAACTGCCGGTCCAGCACCAGCAGCGCCCCCACCCAGATCACCGCCACGCGCTCGACGCCGAACAACAGCTTGTGGCCGACGCCAAACCACAGGTCCAGCCGCCGGGTGGTGATGTGGGCGTTCATCGCGTCGACGACGCGGTTCATGAACTGCGCCTGGCGGTCTTCCTGTCGGTTGTGCAGCTTGATGGTCTGCACGCCGCGCAGCGATTCCAGAAAGTGCGTGGTGCGCCGCGCGTCGAACACGATGGCCTCTTCGGTGGCCTCGCGCAGCGGGCGGAAGAAGGCCCAGCGCAGCGCCGCATACACCGCCACCGCGCCCAGCGCGATCAAGCTCAGCTTGAGGCTGTAGAAGGCCATCATCGCGAAGGTCAGCAGCACCAGCAGGCCGTCCAGCACCGCTTCGATGAAGTGCGTGGTCAGGGTTTGCTGGATCTGCTGGATGGCGCCGAAGCGCGACAGCACGTCGCCGGCGTGGCGCTTCTCGAACCAGGCCACCGGCAGCCGCATCAAGTGGGCAAACACATTGCCCAGCCACTGCAAGCTCAGCGTCGACGACAGGTACAGCACGGCCCAGGACCTCAACGCGCCCACGGCCACGGTGATGCCCACCAGCCCGCCGAAGCCCACGCCCAGCGTGAAAAGCAGGTCGCGGTCGGCGCTGACCAGCACGCCGTCGACCACCCACTGCAGAAAGAAGGGCGCGATCAGCCCGAAGCCCTCCAGCACCAGCGCCAGCGTCAGCACCTGCAGCAGCGAGCGCCGCAGCCCGCGCACCGGGCCGAACAACTGGCGCAGCCCCAGGCGCTGCCGTTCAACTTTCGGCCGGAAGCCGGGGCCGGGCGACAGTTCCAGTGCCACGCCGGTGAAGTGGGGCGACAGCTCATCCAGCGTCATCTGCCGCAGGCCGCGCGAGGGGTCATGGATGATCGCCCGGCCCCGCCTGAAGCCCGTCAGCACCACAAAGTGGTTCATGTCCCAGTGCAGGATGCAAGGCAGCTGCAGCCCGGCCAGGTGCCGCAACTCGGCGCGCACCGGTCGCGGCGCCAGGTCGATCTGACCGGCGATGCGAACCAGGTCGAGCATCGTGGCGCCTTTCAGCGACAGTGGAAAGCGCTGGCGCAGGCTCGCCACGTCGGTGCTCAGGCCGTGGTGTGCGGCCACCATCACCAGGCAGGCCAGTGCGCATTCCGCGGTCTCGGCCTGCAACACCAGCGGCACCGTGCCGCGCCGCCCGCCCGACAGCCAGCCGCCCAGCGCCAGGCGCGAGGTGAGGGAGGCGGCAGGCGCCGCCGTCGTCTTGTCCGTCACAGGCGGCCTGTCACGCTGATCAGCGGCTCGAAGATCCACTCGATGAGGCGGCGGCGGTCCAGCATGACGTCCGCGTCGATCTGCATGCCGGGCGCGAGCGGCTGCGCCTCGCCGTAAGCCTGGACGGTCTGGGCGTCGAGCGCGACGGTGATGCGGTAGAGCGGCTCGCCGCTGGCGACGACCCCTTTGACGTTCAACGGCAACTCGGCGAGCTCACTCGCCTGCAGCGGCGTGCGCGACACGCGCAGCACGGTGCCGCCGTGGTGACCGAATTTCTGGTGGGGAAAGGCCTGGTAGCGCAGGCGCACCGGCTGGTTCGGCCGGATGAAACCCACCGCGCTCGACGGGGCGTACAGCTGGGCCTGCAGCGCGGTCTGCTCCGGCACCACGCTGGCCAGCGCCGTCGTCGGGCCGACCGTCTGGCCCACCTGCGCCGACAAGGCGCTGACGACGCCGGACTCCGGTGCTCGAACCACCAGCCGCTGGCGTGACGCGTTCTCGGCGGTCGCTTGCGCCACCTCGGCCAGGTCGCGTTCGATCTCGCCCTGGCGCGACTGGCCGCGCAGCGGCAGTTCGCGCAGCTGCGCGTCGACGGCGGAGGCCTCACGCTGCTTGGCCACGCGCTGGCGGTCGAGCGCCTGCAGCTGGGCCTGCACTGCCAGCTTGTCCTCGGCCTTGGCCTGCACCTGGGCCGCGGAGATGAAGTTGTCGCCTCTCAGCGATTCGAGACGCGCGAGGGCCTGCTCGGCCAACGCGAGGCGCTGCGCCTGCAGGGCGCGTTCGGCGCTCAACTGTTCCAGCTCCAACGCCAGTTCATCGCGCTGACGCTGCAGGCCGGCGCGCTGGGCGTCCTGGAGGGCTTGGGTTTGGCGGGCGGCGTCCATCAGGCTGCGCGCCCGGGTGCCCAGGCTGCTGGCCACGGCGGACTGGGTGTCGCCCTGTTCACTGGCCTGACCGACCGCCAGGACAAACATCACCTGACCGCGCTGCACCGCCTGGCCTTCGCGCACGAGGCTTTCCAGCACGGTGCCCGGCTGGGACGCGACCAGGCGCAACACCCCGCGCTCCGGCATCAGGACGCCGGACACGGTGGACCGTCGGGTGTACTGGCCCCAGGCCAGAAAAGTCGCCACCGCCAGCGCGATGACGACGGCAACGCAGGTCAGCACGCTCAATGGCAGCGGCCGAATCAGCTGAATCGGCCCGAGCCAGGTCTGGCGCTGGCCCTCCAGCGCCTCAGCGCGGAACAGGCGAACGGCGGGTCCGCTCATGGGCGACGTCGCGGGTGCAAAACAGGCCGGTGGCGGGCCCCAGGCCAGGGCAAGGCGCGGGGCCCGACCACCGAACCAAAGCGGACAGACCCGTGGTCTACCTGCAAGTGCACGAAGGTGGTCGAACCAGGGGTGATCGGTGCCGGCGCATGGCGCCGGCGGGCGTCACCAGCTGCCGCCGGGGCCGGCCGGGGCGTCGGTCCAGCTGCCGCCGGGACCGCCGCCGGCGATGTGCGACAGCAGGTCCAGGCTGAGGGTCTGCGGGGTGTCCAGCGCGGCGGCTTGGCGGGCGGACTGATCGGCCACCACCTCGTTGGAGGCGTTGGCAAGGACGTCGGTGGGGGCAATGGCGTGCATGTCAGCTCCTGGAATCTGTTGTGAGGCGAACTGTCGTGTTCGTGGACTCCATTCCACCAGGGCTTGACGATCAAGGTAACTGTTAACTCTTACAGGTTGTTTGCGCAACCCCCAGAATGGCTAGAAACGTGAAAAATGCTGGGGTCACGCGGTCGCCGTTGACGGGGATCGTGCCGGTCAGCGCAACAAGCCCATCCGCAGGGCCTTCAGCACGGCCTGGTGCTTGTTGACGCAATCGAGCTTGTGCATGGCGTTGGACAGGTGCAGCACCGCGGTGCGTTCGCTGATGCGCAGGATGTTGCCCACCTCCCAGGCCGTCTTGCCTTCCATGGTCCAGCGCAAGGCTTCGATTTCTCGGGGGGTGAGGGCGGGCACGTCAGGGTCGGGCGACCGGGGCACGAGCAGCCGCAGGGCGGCCTCCTGCGCGTGGACGGCAAAGAGCTGCAAGTCCGCCACGACCCGGGTCAGTTCGCCCGAGTCCTGCGGCAGCGGCTGGTCCCGGTCCACGCCGAGAAAAAAGTGCTTGCCGTCGGGCAAGTGCAAGGCCAGCGCGATGCCGGTGCTCATGCCGTAGCGCGACTGGGTTTCCCAGCGCTCGCCCAGGCCGTGCCGGGTGTAGGTGTCCTGGTTCCAGATGATGGGCATGCTGTGGCGCTTGCAGTGCTGCATCACCGGGTCGCGGCGGTTGTTGCGGTGGTTCTCGAACTCGTCCTTGTAGCCTTCGGGGGTGTTGTCGACCACGATGAACTCGGACTCGCCCAGCAGGTGGTCGATGACCGTCATGGCCGAGACGGTGTCGAAGCCCAGCGATTGGGCAAAGCCGATCACTTCGGCACGGAATTCGTCCCGGTTCCTGGCCTCCAACACCGACTGAAACTCGCCCTGGAGCATCGTGGTCCTCTCGTGCACGGCGCGCCCGACTGTGCGCGACAACAGCACCTGTCAAGCCTGACATCTGGCAAGTATTACAGCTTACGTCGTCCCCCATATGGATGACACTGCATCCCCCATGAGCACGGATCATTCTGGAACAACCGAAGCCCACGCCCGCGCCGTCTTGCCGGCGTGGTCCATCTACGCCTGGCCGGCCCTGGTGTGTCGACCCACCCAGACACCGGCGTGGCACCTGTCGCATCTGAGCACCTGTGTGCTGAGCCCCGGCGACGCCGGCGAGCTGTGCAGCGGACAGACGCTGTGGGGGTCCGACCTGGAGGCGGGCGCCGCCGCCGTGGCGTGGGACTGGGTGCGGGTTCGACCCGGGGTGGTGGCCTTGGCCGACCCCTTGGGCCTGATCACCAACTTGCAGCTGGTCGACGACCAAGGCGCCCCGCTGCCCACGCTGCAGGCGGCCTTGCACCTCAATCAGCTGGTGCGTGCCCTGCCCTGGCAGACCGAGGTGCAGCGCGCCCTGCAGGGCATGTCAATGAACTGACCGGCCCTGGTCAGGCGCTGTCGGGTGCACGCCACATTTCGGTGTGCTCGATGCCGTCCTCAAGGTAGCGCTGTCCATCGACCACGAAGCCGAAGCTGGCGTAGAAGCGCTCAAGGTGGCTTTGCGCCGAGATGCGGATGCCCGACACCGGGTGCAACGCGGCCGTGGCCTCGACCGCCCGACGCACCAGCTCACGCCCCAGGCCGGTGCCGCGCGCTGCTGACGCGGTCAGCACGCGGCCAATCGACGCCTCCGTGTACTTGACGCCGGGATCGACCAGGCGCGCACCCGCCAACACAGTCTGGTCCGGCCCCCACGCAGTGAGGTGCCAAGCGTGCTCATCGGTCTCGTCGGCGTCGAGGTAGACGCAAGCCTGTTCGACGACGAACACCGTTTGCCGTGCCCGCAGGATGCGCAGCAGCGCGAGCGGCGTGAGCTGCACCAGGCGCGCGCACTGCCATTCGACGACGGGCAAGGGCAGGACTGAGCGGGTCATGGGCGATGGACCGTTGGGTTGAGTTGGGTTGG
>CALRPU020000065.1:0-10420 GCA_943370175.1 Hydrogenophaga intermedia
AGGCTGGCGCCGTTGGCCAGGCCCAGCACGCTGCCCACCAGGCGCGACAACATCAGGCCCATGAAGAACGTGAAGGCCAGCAGCACGGGCACGCCGGCGGCCGAGTTCTTGGTTTTCTCGATGGCGAACATCAGGCCGAAGGAGCCGACGAGGAAGACCACCAGGCTGATGCCGGGCGACATCATGCGCGAGATGCCGGTGGCCACGCCGATCCAGGCGCCCAGCACGGTGGGCACCATCGACAGCGCGAGCAGCCAATAGGTGTTGCGCAGCACGCGGTTGCGCTCCTGCACGCTGGGCACGGCCATGCCGTAGGCCGACATCGGGTTTTGCGGGTACGAGTTCATCAGAAGACTCCGGAAGTGGATGACAGTCTCGGCGCAGGGCGCGCCGTCGAACGGGGTGGGACAGTCGGGGCCGGGCTCAGGGCGGCGGGGTGCCGCGCCGGCCGGGCTCAGGCGCTGGGAGGGCGCTGGGGGCTGTCGAGGAAAGGCGGCCGACGGGCCAGGCCCTCGGCCGGTCGCGGCACGGTGGCGGCGACCAGGGTGTGGCGCAGGCCGGTGGGCGCGGGCAGCACCGCGGTCAGATCGGCACTGGGGTCGGCGACGACCACGGACGGTTCGTCCAGCGGCAGGGGAACGTCGTCTGGCAGCTCAAGTGGGGCCAGCGCCGCGGCGTGGGTGGCCGAGTGGCTCGGCACGGGCTCGCCCGCTGCCGTCTGCCATGCCGGTTGCCATGGCATCCCCAACCCCGCCGCCGGCCCGCCCGGACCCGCCGACACCGCCGCCGCCTGAGCGCTGGCCAGACCGCCCCATGCCAGCAGCAGGGCCAGCACAAAGGCGAACAGGCGCGTCACGGGGTGGCGGGTCATGTCAGGTGATTGTAGGAGCCTGGAAGTCGCCCGTCGAAACCGGGCAATTCCGGCGAGCGCATCATGGCGCGGACGGCGACAATCGCGGCGTCGACGGGTCACAGGAAGACGATGCAACGCGCGCTGGAGGACCTCGAAAAACGGTGGGGATTGGCCATCCAGAGCGCCGCCTTCGGCGTTTGGGACCTGGACGTGCCGGGCCACCGCGTTCATTACTCGCCTCAGTGGAAGGCGATGCTCGGTTACGTCGACGACGACGCGCCGGACAGCACCGCCCTCTGGCGCGAACGGGTTCACCCGAGCGACCTGCCGCCAATGCTCGACGCGTTGAGCCGCCACCTGTCGGGCGACCAGCCCAGCTACGAAATGGAATTCCGCCTGCGCGCGGCCACCGGGCAGTACCGCTGGGTGCTGTCGCGCGGGCAGGTGGTCGAGCGCGGTCCCGGCGGCGAACCCCTTCGCGCGGTCGGCACCCTGACCGACGTCACCGACCGCCGCGAAGCCGAGCGCCTGCGCACCGAACGCGACCGCGCCGAGGCCGCGAGCCGCGCCAAGACCGATTTCCTGGCCCGCATGAGCCACGAGCTGCGCACGCCGCTGAACGCGGTGCTCGGCTTCGCCCAACTGCTGGGCCCGCGGCTGGGCGGCCAGGATGTCCAGGACCAGAAGCGCTACGTCGAGCACATCGAGCAGGCCGGCTGGCACCTGCTGACGATGATCGACGACGTGCTGGAGCTGGCGCGCATCGACGCCGGCCAGCTGGAGATCCGCCGCGATCCGGTGCCGCTGGGCGCCCTGGTCGACGCGGCGGTCGAATCCCTGCGCCCGTTGGCCCAGCAAGGTGGCGTGGGCCTGCCCCCGGTGCAGGTGCCCAGCCACGCCATCGTGCAGGCCGACCCGGCGCGGCTGCGCCAGGTGCTGGTCAACTTGCTGAACAACGCCGTCAAATACAACCGGCGCGGCGGCACGGTCAGCGTGACGGCGGCGCTGGAGGGGGGGGCCTGGGTGCTGCGGGTGGCCGACACCGGCATCGGCATCCCACCCGAGCAGCTGCCGCACCTGTTCGTTCCGTTCAATCGCGTGGGCCGCAGCGCGGGCATGCCGGCCGGCATGGTGCCGGGCATCGGCGTGGGCCTGGTGCTGGTGAGGGCGCTGCTGGAAGCGATGGGCGGCAGCATCCTGGTGGACAGCGCGGAGGGGCGGGGCACGGTGTTCACCATCGGCCTGCCCATGGCGGCGCCGGCTACAACGGGTGGCTGACCAGCACGAAGTCGCGGTCGTCGGGGAACGGCTTGGCCTGAAAGCCCAGGCCGCGCATCAAGCGCAGCATGGCGCTGTTGTTGGCCAGCACCAGGCCTTCGATCTCGCTCAAGCCGCGGTCGCGCGCGGCGGCCATGATGCTTTCCATCAACCGCGAGCCCAGGCCCTTGCCGTTGAAGTCGTCGGCCACCACCAGTGAAAACTCGCAGCTGGCGTGGTCCGGGTTGGTGATGTAGCGCGACACGCCGACGATGCGCTGCACCTCCACCGGCTGACCGTCGGGCCCCGGCTGGCGCTGCGTGACCACGGCCACCAGCGCCATCTCGCGGTCGTAGTCGATCAGCGTGAAGCGCGCCAGCATGGCCGGCGGCAGTTGCGCCATCGACGACACGAAGCGGAAGTAGCGGCTTTCCGGCGACAGCCCGCTGACCAGCACCTGCAGCATCTGCGCGTCGTCCGGGTGGATCGGGCGAATCAGCGTGTCGCCCCCGCCGCGCAGCGGCACCGTTTGCTCGTGGTGCGCCGGGTAGGGCAGGATCGCCAGGTGGTCGTAGGCGCTGCCCGCGCCGGACCGCCGGCCCAGCGCGGTCCCGCTGCGGCGCGGCGGGTGGTCGATGACGATGCGGGCGTCCACCGCCACCGCGCCCAGTTCGTCGACGATGATGGGGTTGATGTCCATCTCCCGCAGCTGGGGCAGCTCGCAGACCATCTCGGACACGCGCAGCAGGATCTGCTCGATGCCGTCGACGTGCGCGGCGGGCAGGCCCCGCCACTCGCCCAGCGTTTCGGCCACGCGGGAGCGGTCGATCAGCCGCCGCGCCAGGAACTGGTTCAGCGGCGGCAGCTCCATTGCGCGGTCCTGGATCAACTCGATCATCGTGCCGCCGGCGCCGAAGACGATGACCGGACCGAAGGGCCGGTCGGTCACCACCCCCACGTGCACCTCGCGCCCGCGCCGAGCGCGCGCCATGCGCTGGATGGTCACGCCGTTCAGGCGGGCCGTGGGCTGCAGCTTGCGCACGCGCTCGACCAGGTCGGTGTAGGCGTCGCGGGCGGCCACGCCGTTGGGCACGTTCAAGGTGACGCCTTGCACGTCGGACTTGTGGACGATGTCGGGCGAGTCGATCTTCAGGGCCACGGGGAAGCCGAGCTGCGTGGCGATCATCATGGCCTCTTGCGGGCTGCGGGCCAGGATGGTCTCGGTCACGGGGATGTGGAAAGCCGACAGCAGCGTCTTCGACTCCATCTCGGTCAGCGCCTTGCGGCGCTCGGCCAAGACGCCTTCGATCAGCAGCCGGGCGCCTTCGATGTCGGGCTGGGCCAGCGTCGACAGCGGCGGCGGGGTTTGCTGCAGCAGCTGCTGGTTGCGGTAGAACGAGGCGATGTTGGCAAAGGCGCCGACCGCCGCCTCCGGCGTGCGAAAGCTCGGGATCTCCGCGTCGTTCAAGCGTTGCCGCGCCCGCGCCACCGAGGCGTCGCCCATCCAGCAGGCCAGCAGCGGCTTGGCCATGCGCGGGCGCAGCGCCGCCATGGCCTCGGCCACCGCGGCCGCGCTGTGCTCGGCGTCGCCCAGCTGCTTCGGGGATTGGATGACCAGCACGCCGTCGACGCCGCGGTCGGCGTTGGCCGCCTCCACGGCGCGGGTGTAATGGTCGGCGCTGGCGAACTCGGACAGGTCGACCAGGTCGACCAGCGACGCGCCTGCGGGCAGTTGCGGTTGCAGCGCGGCGGCGGTCTCAGGCGACAGGCGGCCCAGGGCGAGACCGATTTCATTGACCCAGTCGGCCGCCAGCACGCCCGGCCCGCCGCCGTTGGTGACCAGCGCCAGGCGCGGGCCCACCGGCCGGTAGCGCGAGGCCAGGCATTTGGCCGCCGAGAACAGCTCGACGAAGCTGCGCACCCGAACCGCCCCCGCGCGGCGCAGGGCGGCGTCGAAGACGTCGTCGCTGCCGACGATGGCGCCGCTGTGGGTTTGCGCCGCCTCGTTGCCGGCCGGGCGGCGCCCGGCCTTCAGCACCACCACCGGCTTGGACGTGGCCGCCGAACGCAACGCGCTCATGAAGGCCCGCGCACTGCCAATGCCTTCGAGGTACAGGATGATGCTTTGAGTGCGTGAGTCGTTGGCCAGGAAGTCCAGCACCGCGGCGATGTCCACCGGGCTGTGCGGGCCCACCGACACGACCGCCGAAAACCCCACCGCGTTGTGGCGCGCCCAGTCGAGCATCGCGCTGGTCAGGGCCCCCGATTGAGACACCAGCGCCAGCGAACCGCTGCGCGCCAGCGGCCCCAGCACGCCGGCGTTGAGCTGCAGCGGCGGGCGCTGGAATCCCAGCGTGTTCGGCCCCAGCAGGTGCACGCCGGCCCGCCGCGCGATCCGGTCGAAGGCCTCGGCCTGCGCGGCGTCGCAACCGCTGCCCACCACCAGCGCGCACCGGCAGTTCGTGCGCCCGGCCACCTCCAGCGCGGCGGCGACCTCGTTGGGCGGCAAGGCGATCAGCGCCAGGTCGGCGCGCGACTGTGCCAGGTCCGCCAGCGTCCCGGTGGTCTGGATGTCCAGGTGCTGCACCCGCGCCGAGGGCGGTTGCGCGGCCAGCGCCTGTTGCAGGGCGGCGGCCATCGGCGCGTCGTCGCGGGGCTGGGGTTGCCCGGCCGCGTCGAGCGGGCCCGCGAACACGACGATCGACTGGGGAGAAAACAGCGGGGTGAGGTAATGCTTGTCCATGGGCTTGGGGCAGTCTAGCCCTGGCGCCGCCGCCCCGGCGCGAACCGGGTCAACGGGGTGGCGCCGGCACCCGCCACAGCTTGCCGCACAGCCCGCGGTAGACGAAGGGCGAGCCCGGCTGCGCGGGCAGCGCGCCGGCGGGCTCCAGCGACACCGCCAGCTCCACCGCCGTGGCGAACAGCGGATCGGCCGCCTGCGGCAAGGGCACGCGCACAAACGGTCCCACCGGCACCGCGGCCACGGCCACGCTGCGGCCCTGGGCGTCGATGATCCACAAGACCTGTTGCAGGTCGCGCGCCACGGGCACGGCGACCACGCGCTTGACGTCGAGCACGCGGCCCTGCCGCAGGCTGGAGACGATCAACCCGGTGCGGCCCTGCGCGGTGGCCAGCACGCCGACGTAGCTTTCTGGCAGCTCGGTGGCGCCGTCGGCGGCCGTGAGGTCGGGCCCGCCGCGGACCCACACGCCCAGGGTCGGCGCCATCCACCCCATCACGAAACTGAAGGCGATGGCCGTGACCGGTGCGGGGCGGAGCAGGCTGGCCAGCCAGCGGCGCCAGGCGGGGAGCGGGGCAGAGCGGGGTGCGCGGTGCGGTGCGTCGGCTGAGCTCGGGCGCGGTGAGTCGGGAGACGACGCGGGCGACCCCACCGGCGATGCCGAAGCGCCCGCCCAGGCGCGCTGCTCGATGCGGGCCCACAGCGTGGGGCTGGGCGGCAGTGGGGCAAGCCGCTCGGCCAGGGGCGCCAGCCGGCGGTGCCAGTCGCCAACGGCGCGAGCGGCCGCGGGGTGGGTGGCGAGCACGGCCTCGAAGCGCCGGCGCGCCGGGCCGCTCAGCGTGCCCAGCGCGTGGGCGGCGGCCAAGTGCCGGATGGCCTCGGGCGAGTCGCTCCAGTGCCGCCGCGCGGGCGGGGGTGGCGCAGGGGAGCTCGGGCCGGCGTCGCGGCTCATGCGGGCTCTCCCAGGCAGTCCCGCAGGCGGCCCAGGCTGCGGCGCACCCAGGCTTTGACGGTGCCCAGCGGGCGGCCCAGGCGGGCGGCGAGCTCGGGCTGGGTCAGGCCCTCGAAGTAGGCCAGCAGCACGGCCTGCCGTGGTTCGTCGTCCAGTTCGCCCAGGCAGTCCTCCAGGTGGTGCTCGCCCTGGGCGGCTTGCAGCTGGTCGGGCGGGGCGCCGGTGGCGTCGGCCAGGTCGTGGCTGTGTTCCTCGCCGTCGTGGCCGGTCCACTGCATGGGCACCTCGGGTCGGCGGCGGCGCAGCACGTCGATGGCGCGGTTGCGCACCATCGCGGTCAGCCAGGCCAGTGGGTGCTGGCGCAGCTCAGGCAACTGGTCGGCGCGGGTCCAGACGGTGACGAACACCTCCTGCACCACGTCTTCGGCGGCGGCGCGGTCGTCCAGCAGCCGGGCCGCGATGGCCAGCAGGCGGTCGACGGTGGCCTCGTACAGTTCGCGCAGGGCGCGGCGGTCCTGCAGCGCAATGCGGCTGAGCAGCTGGTCGAGCGCGGGTGCGGCGGTCATGGCATGGTGGCCGTCAAAGGGCCGGCCGGTTGGCCAGCACCAGACTGACATTCTGGCCTGAAGCTTCGGCGAATTGGCGGCGGATGTCCTCGAAGCTCGCGAGCTTCACCGGCTCGAAGTCGCCCCAGCGCAGTGGCGGCGGCAGGTCGGCATAGACCTCGCGCGGGGCGTGGATGCAGGCCAGGGCCTGCTGCGCGCCGATGGAAAACGCCGCGGTGCCCGGCAGGCGCAGCGTGCCGCCGGCGTCCAGCCGCGGGTCGCGCTGGAAGCGGTTGGGAAAGATGCGTCGGATGCTGCGCGACTGCGGGTCCTGGGCGTAGCAGTAGACGTAGCCGGGCCGGCCGACCGCCAGGCGCACCTGCAACCGTTGGCCGGAAACGGGCTCCACCGCCAGGCTCAGCGGTGGCGTGGGGTCGGCGGTGGTGTCCGAGCCCGAGCCCGAGCCCGAGCCCGAGCCCGAGCCCGAGCCTGGGTTCGGCAATGCGCCCACGGCGCCCTGCGCGGCGGATGCCGCCGTTCCAGCCGGCGCCGCTCCGACCACTGGCGCCTTGCGCGGCAAGGGCGCCAGCGGCCCCACCGGCGCGGCCAGGGTGATCAGGCCACGGAAGAAGGCCAGGTCGAGAGGCCCGCTGGGCGCCATGCCAATCGCAAGGCGGTAGCGCGCCAGCGCCTCAGCGTAGGCCGCGGTCTCGCCGCCGTCGATGGCGCCGTCGAAGTAGCGGCGGTCGCGCAGGCGCTCTTTCACGAAGGCCACGCGCTCGTCGGGGTCCATGGCGACGAACCAGTCCTCGGTCTCGCGCAGCACCTCGGGGTGCTGGTCCGGCAGGCCCAGACATTGCCAGTACGGCGCGCGCGTCAGCTTGCCCACCAGCTCGATGGCCGCCAGCTCGACCATGTTGCGGGCCGCCTGCGGCGCGCCTTCCGAGCGCGCCGCCGAGAACGAGAACACCGCGTTCGCCCCCAGGAGCGTGGCTTGGCCATCCCCGGCGCTGTTGTCGCGCTTGACGATGATGGTGGTGTTCTTCGACGCCACGCCCGGAACCAATTGCAGGTTGGCGGTGCGCACCAGCGCCGAGTCGAAACCCAGCACCGAGAACCGCGTCTCGCTGCCCAGCCGCACCCCCAGCGCCTTCTGCGTCAGCAGGCCCAGCGCGCTGCTGTCGCGCTTGACGTCCTCGTCGAGCTGGCTGATGGTGCCGCGCAGGCTGTACTCCGGCAGGGCCTCGAAGGCGCTGGTCTTCTGCAGCTGCTGCAACAGCTGCGTGAGGTTCTGCTGGTCGCTGCCGAACACGCTCAGCCGCACCGCCCGGGACCGCCGCGACAGGTCGGAAATGGCCGAGGTCATCATGTCCCGCGCACTCACCGGCACCTTCTGGGTCGCGTCGCGCAGCTCTTCCATCATCAGCGTCACGTCGCGGGTGCCCAGACGAAACATCATGTCGTCCATGCAGCGCAAGGCCGGCGTGAAGTTGGTGATGGTGCGCGTGGCGCGGTCGGTGGGGTTCTGCTGGGCCCGCACCGCGTCGAGGGTGCCCTGGCTGGGCACGCTGACGCAGGCGGCCAGGCTCATCGTGGCGGCGGCCAGGGTGGTGAGGCGGAACATGGTGGTGGTCCTCCGGGGGTGGGCGCTCAGGGGCGGGGGCGGTGGGCTCGGCGTTGCCGCGGGTGGCTCAGCGCGCCACGGCGTAGGTGTAGCCGGTGGTCTCGCGCACCCAGCGGTCCGCCCCGTCGCGCACGCGCAGGTTCCAGCCATGGCTGTCGGGGTTGCCCGTCAGGCCGGTGGTGCCCGAGGGGATGGTGTAGTTGCCCTGCACGCGGCCCACCGGCGTGTACATCGCGCAGACGTCGCGGTTGCCCGCCCGGTCGCGCTCGATGGTCCAGCCGATGTCGCAGCTGGCGGTGCGCTCCTCGCGTTGCTCGCAGCGGATGCCGCGGTTGCCGTTGATGGCCACGTCCTGGAAGCTGTTCGGGCAGCTCACGCCGCGCGCCGGGTCGCGGCCCACCTGCGACAGGCCGGGGAAGTTCAGCGGCCAGACGAAGACCGTCTTCTCCGCGACGAAGCGGTCGCTGCCGCTGGCGCTCTCCACCCGGTTGAACGCCGAGCTGGGCGGCGAGGACAACACCGCCGTGCCCACCACGCGCAGGTAGGCCTGCAGGTCGTCGGGGATGCCATGGCTGCCGCGCATCGTCGGCGGGCCGCCCACGGGTGAGAACGCGGAGGGCACCGAGGCCTTGTTGTCGATGGCCACGCCCTGCGGCAGGCAGCTGTCGCGGCCAGCGATCTGCATCACGGTGTAGTTCGGGAAGTTGACCGGCGGGCACACCGAGGCGCGCTCGAAGACCAGCGTGATCTGGCAGCTCAGCACGCCGTTGTTCAGGCGCGCCTCGGTGTTGGCGGGGCAGGTGACGCCGTCGTTGGCGCCGGCCCAGGCGGGGGTGGGGGCCACGCCGGCCATCGCGCCCAGCAGCGCGGCAGCGGCCGAAGCGCCGGCCACGGCGGTGCGGCGGAACAGGCCCGCGCGGTGGGCTGCGGCGGTGCGCAGGACGGTGGCTTGGCGGGCAATGGCGCGCAGGGTGGTGGGGGTCATGGTGAGCTCCTTGAACGGGGGTGAAGTGGGTGTGGGGTGGGGTGTCGTCTGGCAGGCGGGTCCTGCTGTCGACACCTTCCTGACGGGACCACCCACCCGGTGGACGCAGCCGAATGGGCCGGCCCCATCACAAAGCCGATCTGCCGTGACAAACCGCACAAGCGACCGCCGCATCCGCCGCCGGGGCGCGGGCCCTTAGCATCCGGCCCCATGACGCTGTTCGTCCTGCGCCGCCTGGCCGGCCTGGCCCTCACCCTGCTGCTGGCCTCGGCCGTGGTGTTCGCGGTGCTCGACCTGCTGCCCGGCAATGCCGCCGAAGTGATGCTGGGCGACACCGCCACGCCCGAATCGCTGCGCGCGCTGGAAGCCCGGCTCGGCCTGGACCAGCCGCCCGCCGCGCGCTACCTGAATTGGGTCACCGGCCTGCTGCGCGGCGACCTGGGCGACAGCGTGGCCTACGACACGCCGGTGGTCGATCTGGTGCTGGAGCGACTGCGCGTGACGCTGCCGCTGGCGCTGATGGCGATGGCGCTGGCCACCGCGCTGGCCTTCACGCTGGGCGTGTTCGCGGCCTCGCGCCACGGCCAGGCGGCCGACGTCACGGTGATGGCCTTCAGCCAGCTGGGCATCGCGCTGCCCAGTTTCTGGCTGGCCATCCTGCTGAGCCTGCTGTTTGCGGTGCACTGGCAGTGGTTCCCGGCCGGCGGCTTTGCCGGGTGGACCGAGGACGAAGGCGGTGGCGTGGTGGACGGCCTGCGCTCGCTGGTGTTGCCGGCGGTGTCGCTGGCGTTGGTGCAGGGGGCGATCCTGGCGCGCATCACGCGCTCGGCCGTCATCGACGTGATGCGCGAAGACTTCGTGCGCACCGCCCGCGCGCGCGGCCTGACCCAGCGGCAGGTGCTGTGGCGGCACGTGCTGCGCAACGCGCTGCTGCCGGTGCTGACGGTGATGGGCCTGCAGTTTGCCAACCTGCTGACCGGCACCGTGGTGGTGGAAAACGTCTTCAGCCTGCCCGGCCTCGGCCGCCTGACCTTCCAGGCCGTGGGCAACCGCGACCTGGTGCTGGTGCGCAACGTGGTGATGCTGCTGGCGGCGATGGTCATCGTTGTCAACTTCACGGTGGACCTGCTGACCGCCGTGGTCGACCCGCGGGTGAGGTTGCGCGCATGACTGGCCGCCCCGTCCCGGCCCCTGCACCGACGCCGTCCGCCACGTCCGGGGCGCCCGCGGTGCCCACCCGGACCGCCCCGCCCCGTTCCACCCCGTGGCCCGCCAGCCTGTGGCTGGGCGGCGCGCTGGTGGCCCTGCTGCTGCTGGTGGCCCTGGCCTCGCTGGCCTGGACCCCGCACCCGCCGGCCGAGATCGACGTGGCCGGCAAGCTGCAGGGCCCGTCGGCGCGCCACTGGTTGGGCACCGACAGCCTCGGCCGCGACATCGCCGCCCAGCTGATGGTGGGTGCGCGCC
>CALRPU020000066.1:0-9334 GCA_943370175.1 Hydrogenophaga intermedia
GTTCAGCGGCGCGAAGCGTTGGTTGCCGGTGCTGGCGCCGCCGCGGCCGTCGGCCGTGCGGTAGGTGCCGGCCGCGTGCCACGACAGGCGGATGAACAGGCCGCCGTAGTGGCCCCAGTCCGCCGGCCACCAGTCCTGCGAGTCGGTCATCAGCGCGGCCAGGTCCTTCTTGAGCGCGGTGTAGTCGAGCCGCTTGAAGGCGTCGGCGTACTTGAAGCCCGCGTCCATCGGATTCGAAACCGGCTGGTGCTGGTGCAGGATGGCCAGGTTCAGCTGGTTGGGCCACCAGTCGGCGTTCGATTGGGCACCGTGCGTGGTGCGGGCACCGGCGGTGTGGAAGGGGCATTTGGATTCGCTCAAGACGTGCTCCATGGGTCTGTTGATCGAGAGACTGCAGTGTGGGCCGAGGAGGCTGGCCAGCGGTTTGAAAAGCGCAATGGTGCGCATTGCGAGGATGCATCGGCAAGCTCGCTCAAACCCCTGGCGTTCAGCCGACCCGGCAAATCGCCGAGGGTTCCGCACGCGCGTGAAACCTCAACGACATCCGGCGGTGAACGGCCCCTCGGCGGGTGGCCAGTGGGGCAGGTCGCGCGCCAGTGCGGCGTCCCACGGCGCAGGCGCGCCGGCGAAGCGAGGCTCAGCGGCCACGGTCGGGGCCCTGGCGCGTGCCAGGGTCGGCAATGGCATCGGCCGCCCGGGCCCGGGTGCTGGCGGCGGCAGCAGCGTCACGCGCCAAACCGGTCTCACCCCGCCGTGCCACCTGGTGCATGTCGTTCAGCAGTCGGGCAGCGGCGGCGCAGGATGCGGCCCCTGTGGGGACCAGGGCCTGATTCCTGTGCAACCAAGCGTCGGCGACCCGCGCCAGGTCCTGCAGCCGGTCGTCCGGCCAGCCCAGGCGCGTGGCCAGACGGCGACCGATCATGAATTCCAGCATCGTGCGCGACCGGTCGACCAAGACGGTTGCCAGGCCGTCGCACAGCTGGCGCTGGTTCGCGTCGCGCAAGGCGGCGTCGTCGCAGGCGCTGGCGATCACGTGGAAGGCCGGCAAGGACCACCCGCCCTGCACCGCCATCAAGGCGTGGGCAAGACGCGACCGCTCGGGCTCGGACAGCGCCGCCAGCGCAGGAGTGGCGTGAAACAACAACGCGTCTCCGTGGGGCTGGTTGCGCTCGGCCAGGCTGGCGCGGTGCAGGGCTTCGCGAACGCCCGCCGCGTCGCCACGCTGCTGAGCCTCGCCGGCCAGGTGAAACCACGGCATGGCGTTGGCGGGATCGAGTTCGGCCCAGCGGGCCAGCGACAGCATCTGGCAAGCGCCCGGCGGCGGCCCCGCGAACGGCCGGCCACAGGCCTCCACCGCCATCGCATAGACGCCCGGGCTGGCCGTGTCCACCGCAAGCCGTGCCAGGGCGCTGGCGGCGCTGGCGTCGGCTTCGGCCGTGGCGCGTTGCACCTCGTGGGCCTGGCGCTGGATGCAGTCGCTGCCCTCGCACGCTGGCAGGCGCGCCCGAACCGAGGCCGCAGCCTGCTCCGCCAACAGAATGTGGGGGAGCCAAGCCCCCAGGGCCTGCGCCTCGGGCAGCGGCGCGGCGCTCAGCACGCTGATGGCCTGGGCCACGGTGACCGCCGAGGGCGGCGCGTCGGTCAGCGTGCCGTTGGCGCAGGGGTTGAAGGTCAGCACCGAATCGTTGGCCGCAGCAGCGGGATCGGACGCCCAGGAAGCCGGGCCGCGCGCGGCCCGTGCCACGGACGCGGTGGTCATCGGCGCGGCGGCCCCAAGGGGCTCGGTGGACGCAGACGCCGTGCCCGCCGCCGCGTCCGGCCCGCGGGCCTCTCCCTGGCCGCCGGCGCGGCCCAGACCGCCCCGCCCAACTGGGTGGTGCGCTGCTTCATCGGCCCGTCGCCACCGCGGCAGGCCACCGCGCTGCGTCCTGCCACGCCATCCGGGCAGCCGCCACCTCGCCCGGCAGCGTGGCGCGGTAGTGCTGGTTCAGCCCTTGGCGCCAGCGGGCACAGGCGGCCGCGGGATCCTCTGCGGACGGGCGATGCACCGCGTTGCCGGACGCGGGTGGGGGGCTGGCCTCGGCGCTGAGCGGAGTGCTTGTGCCGATGCTCACCGTCGGCGCGGGGTCCGACGCGGCCAACACGGTGGTCGGCGACTCGCCAGAAGAAATCCGACTCAGTTGCCGCAGCGCGTGCAGGCGATCGGCGGGCCAGCCCAGGCCTTCACCGAGCTTGCGGCCCATGACCAAGTGAAGCAAGAGCGGCGACCGATCGACGAGCAAGTTGGCCACCCCCTCGCACACCTGCCGCACGTTGGCATCGCGCAGGGCCGCTTCGCTGCATTGCCGCACCAGCCACGCCACGGGCGCGTGCACCCAGGCGGCCTGCACACCCCCGATCAACACCGCCAGGCGCGACCGCTCCGGCTCGGCCAAGGCTTGCAGCGCGGGCGTGGCGTGGGCCAGCAACGCGTCGCTGCGCAGATCGGCGTGGGACGCCATGCTGACCCGGTAGAGCGCCTCGCTGGCCGTGGCAGCGTCGCCCTCGCGGGCCGCCTGCTCCCCAATCGCCAACCACGGCGTCGCGTTGTCGGGCGCCAACTCGGCCAAGCGGCGCGGCGACAACAGCGAACACGCACTTGGCGTGGCCCCCTGCCGCTGCTTCGCGCAGACGTCCAAAGCCATGGCGTAGGGGCCCGGACGGCTCGACGACAAGGCCAGGCGCGCCAGCGCATCGGCCGCGTCCTCGTGGGCCTGCTGGGCCTGCTTCTCATCCGCGTACGCCGCCATGAAGGGCAACCACACGCCCAGGGCCTGGGCCTCGGGCGACGGCGCCGCCTTCAACACGGCGGCGGCGCGGGCCACGGTGGACGGGTGCGGCGGCGTGTCGTCCGGCAGGCCGGACACGCAAGGGTCAAAGGTCAGTCCTGCGCCCGTGTGGCCATCGGCACTGGCGTGCGGCCGGGCGGTGGAGGCAGCGGTGGCGGTGATGGCGGTTGCCGAAGCGGGGCGGGCAACGGCGCGCGCTGTGTCGGCGCTGACCGCCGCCCCCGCCGCAGCCGACCCGGAGGAGACGTGCGGGCCGCTCGTCGGGCCCAGGCCCAGGTGCCACAGCGACCAGGCGCCCGCGATCAAGACCAGCGCCGGCACCCAGACGGACAACCGTGCGAACCAGGCGAGCGGCGCCAGCCGGCGCCGCGTTCCCAGCGCGGCGGGCGCCTCGGCGCGCTGCACCGCCCCCGGCCCCGACGCGCCCTCGCCAGGCCATGGAGGGTCGGGGCGGGGGCTCATGCGGTCGCTCAGGGGTTCATCCGGTGGGTGCCGATGATGCCGCGGCGGCGGGCTGGGCGGGGGGCTTGCGGCGCAGCCAGCCCCGCGCGTCATCCACCAAGGTGTAGACGACCGGCACCACCAGCAGGCTCATCACGGTCGAGGTGATCAGCCCGCCGATGACAACGATGGCCATCGGCGCGCGGAAGCTGGGGTCGGCGCCCCAGCCGAGCGCGGCGGGCAGCATGCCGGCGCCCATGGCCATGGTGGTCATCACCACCGGGCGGGCGCGTTTGAAGCAGGCGTCGATGACGGCGTCGTGGCGGGCCAGGCCGTGGTCGCGGCGGGCGATGATGACGTAGTCGATCAGCAGGATCGAGTTCTTGGCCGCGATGCCCATCAGCATGATCAGGCCGATCAGCGCGGGCATGGAAATGTCGCTGCGCGTGGCCAGCAGCGCCGCGAAGGCCCCGGGCACCGCCAGCACCAGCGCCACCAGGATGGTGCCGGGCTGCACGAAGTCGCGGAACAGCAGCACCAGCACCATGTAGATGCACAGCACGCCCGCGGCCATGGCCAGCGCAAAGCCGGAGAACAGTTCCTGCATCGCCTCGGCGTCGCCCAGCGCGGCGCGGCCGACCCCCGGCGGCATGGCGTTCAGGCTGGGCAGGGCCTGCACGCGCTGCTCCACCTCGCCCAGCGACAGCCCGTTCAGCGCGATCTCGAAGTTGATGTTGCGCTGGCGGTTGCGGCGGTTGATCTGCCCGGGCGCGGCCTCCAGCGACAGCGTGGCCACCTGCCCCACGGCCACCGGACCGCGCGCGCCGGGCACCGGCAGGCGCTCCAGCAGGGCCAGGTCTTCGCGGGCCTGGGCCGGCAGGCGCACCACCACCGGCACCTGGCGCTGGGCCAGGTTCAGCTTGGGCAGCGCGGGGTCGTAGTCGCCCGCGGTGGCCACGCGCAGGGTGTCGGCCACGGCCTGGGTGGTGACGCCCAGGTCGGCGGCGCGCAGCGGGTCGATGCGCGCCATCAGCTCGGGCCGCAGCACGTTGGCGCTGGACACCACGGTGCCCACGCCCGGCATCGCGCGCAGCTCGCGTTCGACCACGGCGGCGTGGGCGTCCAGCACCTGCGGGTCGTCACCGGACAGCACCAGGATGTAGCGCTCGGCGCTGGCGCCCAGGCCCACGCTGACGCGGGCGCCGGGCAGGTCGGCCAGGGCGGTGCGCAGGCGCGCTTCCACCATGCGCTTGGTGGTGCCGCGGCGCTGGTCGCGCGGGGTCAGGGTGATGGTCAGCGTGGCCCGGCGCACGTCCGACAGGCCCGGCGGCGCGAAGGCGTCCGCCCCGGCGCTGCCGGCGCCGATGGCGGTGTACACGCGCAGCACCTCGGGCTGCGCGGCCACCGCCTGGCGGGCGCGCTCGGCCAGGGCCTGCGTCTGCGCCAGCGTGGCGCCCGGCGGCAGCGTCAGCGTGACCTGGGTTTGCGGCAGGTCGTCCGGCGGCAGGAAGCCGGTGGGCAGCAGCGGCACCAGGGCCAGCACGCCCACCACGAAGGCGACCGTGGCCAGCAAGGTGATGACGCGGTGCCGCAGCGACCACGCGGCCATGCGCAGGTAGGCCGTCAGCCAGCCCGGCACCTTGGGCGCATGCACCACCGGCTTGAGCAGGTAGGCGCACATCATGGGCGTGAGCATGCGCGCCACCACCAGCGAGAAGGCCACGGCGATGGCCGCCGTCCAGCCGAACTGCACGAAAAAGCGTCCAACCACGCCGCTCATGAAGGCCGTGGGCAGGAACACCGCCACCAGCGTGAAGGTGGTGGCGATGACGGCCAGGCCGATCTCGTCGGCGGCTTCCATGGCCGCGCGAAAGGGCGTCTTGCCCTCGCGCAGGTGGCGCATGATGTTTTCGATTTCGACGATGGCGTCGTCCACCAGGATGCCCACCACCAGCGACAGGCTCAGCAGCGTCACGCCGTTCAGCGTGAAGCCCATCAGGTGCATGGCCGCGAACGTGGGCACCGCCGACAGCGGCAGCGCCACCGCGGCGATCAGCGTGGACCGCCATTCGCGCAGGAAGAACCACACCACCACCACCGCCAGCAGCGCGCCTTCGTACAGCAGCATCATGCTGCTGTCGAAGTTCTCCTGCACCGGCTCGACGAAGTCGAAGGCTTCGGTGAACTGCATGTCGGGGTGGCTGCTGCGCAGCGCCTGCAGCGCGCGCTGCACGCCGGCCGCCACCTCGGTTTCGCTGGCGCCGCGGGTGCGGCTGATCTCGAAGGCCACCACCGGCTTGCCGTCCAGCAGGGCGGCGCTGCGCGGTTCGGCCACGGTGTCCAGCACCCGGGCGACTTCGCCCAGGCGCACGCGGCGGCCGTCGGGCAAGGCAATGTCCAGGCGCGCCAGTTCGTCGGCCGAGGCCACGCTGGCGCTGGCGCGCACCGCCTGTTCGGCGCCGCCCAGTTGCGCGCGGCCGCCAGCGGCGTCCTGCTGCACCAGGCGAAGCTGGCGCGACACGCCGATGGCCGTGACGCCCAGGCCCAGCATGCGCTGCGGGTCCAGTTCCACCCGCACTTCGCGGGTGACGCCGCCCACGCGGGTGACCGCGCCCACGCCGGGCACGTTGCGCAGCGTGCGCGTCAGGGTGTCGTCCACGAACCAGGACAGCGACTCCACGTCCATGCCCGGGGACGACACGGTGTAGGTCAGCACCGGCAGGGCCGACAGGTCGAGCTTGGCCACGATGGGTTCGCGCAGCTCGGCCGGCAGGTCGGCGCGGATGCGCGACACCGCGTCGCGCACGTCGTCCACCGCTTCCTGCAGGTCCTTCTCCAGGCGGAACTCCGCGGTGACGACGGCGGCGCCGTCCACCGCGGTGCTGCTGGTGTTCTTGATGCCCTGCACCGCGGCCACCGCCGCTTCCACCTTGCGGGCCACCTCGGTTTCCATCTGGGCGGGCGCCGCGCCGGGCAGGCTGAGCGCCACGTTGACCAGCGGCAGCTCGACGTCGGGCATGTTCTGCACCTTCATCGCGCGGAAGCCCAGCACGCCGGCCAGCGTCAGCAGGATGAACAGCAGCACCGACGGGATCGGTTGCCGGATGGACCATGCAGAGACGTTCACTTGGACGCTCCCACCACGCGCACCGCGTCGCCTTCGGCCAGGAAAGCGGCGCCGGTGGCAACCACCGCCGCGTTGGCGTCGAGCCCGCCGGTGACCTCGATCAAGGCGCCCTGGCGGCGGCCCACGGTGACCTTGGAGAAACCGACGCGGCCGTCGGCGCCCACGCGCGCCACCAGGTTGAAGCCGTCGCGCTGCAGCACCGCGGTCTGCGGCAGCGTCAGCACGTTGCTGCCGCCCAGCGCGAACTCGCCGCGCGCGAACATGCCCGGGCGCAGGCCACTGCCCGGGGGCAGGTCCACATAGACCAGGGCGTTGCGCGTGGCCGGGTCGACGGTGGGCGCCACCAGGCGCACCGTGCCGCTGGCCACCGCGCCGTCGTCCGCCACCACCCGCGCGGTGAGGCCCGGCACCAGCTTGCCCAGTGCGCTGGCGGGCACTTCGGCGCGCCATTCCAGGCGGTCGCGGCGGATGATGCGGAACAGCTCGAAACCCGCCGGCACCACCGCGCCCAGCGTGGCCGCGCGGAAGGACACGGTGCCGTCGTCCGGCGCGCGCAGCCGGGCCTGCTTGATGCGCAGTTCCTGCAAGCGCGCCGACTCGCGCAGCGCCTGCAGCCGCGCGCGCGCGGTGGCTTCGCTGGTCAGCAGCTGCTGCACCTGCTGGGCCGACAGCGCGCCGGTGTCGCGCACCTGGCGGGCGCGCTGCGCGTTGGTGACGGCGTCGCCCACCGCGGCTTCGGCTTCGGCGATGTTGGCGTTGATCTGGTCGAGTTCGGCGCGCAGGGTCTCGTCGTCGAACTCCAGCATCACCTCGCCGCGGTTCACGCGGTTGCCGAGCGTGACGAGGATGCGCGACACGCGCAGCCCGTTGGCCTGCGAGGCCACGCTGGCTTCCTGCCACGGCGCGATGCTGCCGGCGGCGCTGAGGGTGTCGTTGAAGAGCGCCGGGCGCGGGCGCACCAGTTCGACGGTCAGCGCGGTGCGGGCGGCGCCGGGGCGGGCGTTGGCGTTGGCGTTGGCGTTGCCGTTCGGGTTGGCGTTGGGCTGGGGGCCGGCCGGCGGGGCGGCGATGGCCTGGGCCGCGGCCTGCGCCGGGGTGGGTTTGGGCGCCGAGGCCGCGGGCGCGGGCTGCGCCTGGGCGGCCGCGGCCAGCGTGGCGCACGCCAGCAGCGCGGCCACGGCCGGGGCCAGGGCGGGTCGGCGGGGGGCTGATGCGGTGGGCATCCGGAACTCCTTGGGGTGCAGGGCGCGCGGCGGGGTGGGGGCCGCGGTGCTGGTGGCGGTGGGGACGGCGGTGGTGGCCACGGCGATGGCGAAACAGGTGGTCGGGCGGCGGCTCATGGCGCGGGCGCTCCGGCCTGCCAGCCGCCGCCGAGGGCGCGGTACAGCGCCACCCAGGCCACGGCCTGTTCGCGCTGCCAGTCGATCCACGCGGACTCGGCCAGCACCGCGGTGCGGCGGGCATCCTCCAGTTCGAACAAGCTGGCCAGGCCCACGCGCTGGCGCACCTCGGCGCCTTCGAGCGAGCGCCGGTAGTCGTCGGCGGCGGCGCGCAGGTCGGCGCTGCGCCGGCGCGCGCTGTCCAGGTCGATCAGCGACTGCTCGACCTCGCGCACGGCGGTCCGCACGCGGGCCTTGAGCTGCACCTCGGCGTCGGCGTAGGCGGCGCGGGCCACGGCCTCGCCGGCGGCCAGGCGGCCGCCGTCGAACAGGGGCAGGCTCAGCGCCACCGGGCCGAAGGTCCACACCCGGCCCTGCTGCACGAAGGGGCCGCTTTCCACGCGGGCGCGGCCGAAATTGCCTTCCAGCGTCAGCCGCGGCAGGCGCTGGGCGCCGGCCTGCACCAGGGCGTCGGCGGCGGCCTGGGTTTGCAGCGCCGCGGCGGCCACGTCGGGCCGCTGGGCCATCAGGCCGGCCGGCAAGGCCGACACCGCCAGCGCGGGCGCCTGCGGCAGGCGCGCGCGGCCGGCCGCCAGTTGCGCCGTCAGTTGCGGTTCGGGCAACCCGGTGAGTTCCACCAGCACCTTGACGAGGCTCTGGCACGCCGCTTCCCGCGCCACCACCGCGCTGCGCGCCTGCGCCGCACTGGCGCGCGCCAGCGCGGCCACCGAGGGCGACTGCAGGCCGGCGGCGGCCAGGGTGTCGGTCAGGCGGTCGGTCTGTGCGCGCGAGCGGGCGTCGTCCTCGGCCAGCGCGCGCTGCGCTTCGCAGGCGCGCAGGGCCAGGTACTGCTGCGCCACTTCGGCGGCCACCAGCACGCGGGCGTCGTGCCAGCCGGCCTCGGCGGCCTTCAGGCGCGCGGTGGCGGCGTCGCGGCCGGCGCGGTTGGCGCCGAACAGGTCGATTTCCCAGCTGAAGGCCTGGCCCAGGCCGCCGGTGGTGGCCAGCGGCGCTTGCGGGGTGTCGCGGCCACGGCTGGCCTGGGCCTGCAGGTCCAGGCGCGGCAACAGGGCGGCGCCGGCCACGGTGGCGTCGGCGCGCGCTTGCGCCACGCGCAGCGCGGCGGTGGCCAGCGACGGGTTGGCGGCCTGCGCGGCCTGCACCAGCCAGGGCAGCACCGGGTCGTCGAAACGGTCCCACCAGCGCACCAGGTCGGCCGTGGCCCCGCCGTGCGGCAGCGGCGCCTGCCAGGCTGGCGCGGCCAGGGACTGCACCGCCACCGGGGTGGGCTTGGCGGGCCGCAGGGGCGCGGCGCACCCCGCCAGCGCCGCGCTCAGCACCAGGGACGCCAGGGGCGCCAGGGCTGCCAGCGACGCCCGGGATGGGAGGGCGGTGGCTCGCCCGGCCGCGGGCGGGTCGGCCAGCGCCGGCCGCGCCACGGAAGTTGGGCGCGCGCCAGGGCGTCGGAACGGGAAGGCGTGGGTCATGGCGACGAAGGCTTGGGCGGGCGGGCCGGGGCGTGCGCGGCGAACGGCGACGTGGCGGCGGAGGCGGAGGCG
>CALRPU020000067.1:0-8990 GCA_943370175.1 Hydrogenophaga intermedia
GACGTGCGCCGCATCAATGTCGACCCGTTGGAGCACAAGGACGTGCACAACATGGTCTACGACATCATGAACGATACGCACCGCAAGGCCTACGAGGAATCGCTGGAATGCGACTTCTCCTTCGAGATCCAGGGCCTGGCGCGCTTCCGTGTCAACGCGTTCAACCAGAACCGCGGCGCCGGCGCGGTGTTCCGCACCATCCCCAGCAAGATCCTGACGCTCGAACAGCTGGGCGCCCCGAAGGTGTTCGGCGAACTCGCCCTGAAGCCGCGCGGCCTGGTCCTGGTGACCGGCCCCACGGGGTCGGGCAAGTCGACCACGCTGGCGGCCATGGTCAACCACCTCAACGAAGCCGAGTACGGCCACATCCTGACGGTGGAAGACCCGATCGAGTTCGTCCACGAAAGCAAGAAGTGCCTGGTCAACCAGCGCGAGGTCGGCCCGCACACGCTGAGTTTCAACAACGCGCTGCGCTCGGCGCTGCGCGAAGACCCGGACGCCATCCTGGTGGGCGAGCTGCGCGACCTGGAAACCATCCGCCTGGCGCTGACCGCCGCCGAAACCGGTCACCTGGTGTTCGGCACGCTGCACACCAGCTCGGCCGCCAAGACCATCGACCGGATCGTCGACGTCTTCCCCGCAGCCGAGAAGGAAATGGTGCGCGCCATGTTGTCCGAATCACTGGTGGCCGTGATCTCCCAGACGCTGTGCAAGACCCGCGACGGCAGCGGCCGCGTGGCCGCCCACGAAATCATGTTGGGCACGCCGGCCATCCGCAACCTGATCCGCGAAGCCAAGATCGCCCAGATGTACTCCTCCATCCAGACCGGCAACAGCATGGGCATGCAGACCCTTGACCAGAACCTGGCCGACCTGGTGCGCCGCGGGCAGATCTCCCCGGCCGAGGCGCGGTCCAAGGCGAAGATCCCCGAAAACTTCCCCGGCTGACCGGGCCGGCCCTGCCCACCCGGCGGCCCCGCCGCGCTGAACCCCCAAGGACACCGCCATGGAACGCGATCAGGCCTCGAAATTCGTCAACGACCTGCTGCGGCTGATGATCAGCCGCAACGGCTCCGACCTGTTCCTCACCGCCGACTTCCCACCGGCCATCAAGGTGGACGGCAAGGTGACCAAGGTGTCGCCGCAACCGCTGACCGGCCAGCACACCCTCGCCCTGGCGCGCGCGGTGATGAACGACAAGCAGGCCGCGGAGTTCGAGCGCACGAAGGAGTGCAACTTCGCGATCTCGCCGCAAGGCATCGGCCGCTTCCGCGTCAACGCCTTCGTGCAGCAGGGCCACGTCGGCCTGGTGCTGCGGACCATCCCGCAGATCCTGCCCACCATCGACAGCATGAAGCTGCCCGAGGTGCTGAAGGAAGTGGCCATGACCAAGCGCGGCCTGGTCATCTTCGTGGGCGCCACCGGCTCGGGCAAGAGCACCTCGCTGGCGGCGATGGTCAACCACCGCAATGAGAACTCCCACGGCCACATCATCACACTGGAAGACCCGGTGGAGTTCGTGCACCCGCACAAGAACTGCATCATCACCCAGCGCGAGGTCGGCATCGACACCGAGGGATGGGGCCCCGCGCTGAAGAACGCGCTGCGCCAAGCGCCCGACGTGATCCTGATGGGTGAAATTCGCGACCGCGACTCGATGGACCACGCGGTGTCCTTCGCCGAAACGGGCCACCTTTGCATGGCCACGCTGCACGCCAACAGCGCCAACCAGGCGCTGGACCGCATCATCAACTTCTTCCCCGAAGAGCGGCGCACCCAGCTGTTGATGGACTTGTCGCTGAACCTGCGCGGGCTGATCTCGCAGCGCTTGATCCAGCACCAGGAGGGCAAAGGGCGGGTCGCGGCGGTGGAGGTGATGCTGAACTCGCCGCTGATCTCCGACTTGATCTTCAAGGGCGAGGTCAGCGAGATCAAGGAAATCATGCGCCGCTCGCGCGAACAGGGCATGCAGACCTTCGACCAGAGCCTGTTCGACCTGTACGAGGCCAACCTGATCACCTTCGAGGACGCGCTGCGCAACGCCGACTCGGTGAACGACCTGCGGCTGAACATCAAGCTGAACAGCGTGCGGGCGCGCAGCCGCGACCTGTCGTCCGGCACCGAACACATGGCCATCGTGTGAGTGCTGCGCGGGCCCGGCCCGGCAGCCCCCAGCGGCCTCTTCGGGGGCCGTTTTTGATTTTTGTCGAACCGCGGCCCCCGCGCCGCAGCATGGAGCAGTGATGAGCAAGACGTACGACGCGGTCCCCCCGCAGCGGGTGGCCTTTCTGGGCTTGGGCGTGATGGGCTACCCGATGGCCGGCCACCTGGCACGCGCTGGCCACCGCGTGACGGTTTACAACCGCACCGCCGCCAAGGCCGAAGCCTGGGCCGCCGAGCACGGTGGCAGCGCAGCCGCCACCCCCCGCGCCGCGGCCGAAGGCGCCGACATCGTGTTTTGCTGCGTCGGCAACGACGACGACCTGCGCTCGGTCGTGCTGGGCGCCGAAGGCGCCTTGGCCGGCATGCCGGCCAGCGCGGTTTTCGTTGACCACACCACCGCCTCCGCGGCCGTGGCGCGCGAGCTGGCGGCCGAGGCGGCCCAACGCGGCCTTCATTTTGTTGACGCCCCGGTTTCGGGCGGCAACCTGGGCGCCATCAACGGGGCGCTGACGGTGATGTGCGGCGGCGACGCCGCGGCCTTTGCCCGCATCCAGCCAGTGGCCATGGCCTTTTCCAAGGCCGTGACCCTGCTGGGCGACAGCGGCGCGGGCCAACTGGCGAAGATGGTCAACCAAATCGCCATTGCCGGGCTGGTGCAGGGCTTGGCCGAGGCCATTGCCTTTGGCGAAAAGGCCGGCTTGGACATGAAGGCCGTGCTGGGCGTCATCGGCAAGGGCGCGGCCCAGAGCTGGCAGATGGACCAGCGGGGGCCAACGATGATCGAGGACCGCTTCGACTTCGGATTCGCGGTCGACTGGATGCGCAAGGACCTCGGCCTGGTGCTGGACGAAGCGAAGCGCAACGGTGCGCGCCTGCCGGTGACGGCGCTGGTCGACCAGTTCTACGCCGACGTGCAGGCGGCGGGTGGCAACCGGCTGGACACGTCCAGCCTGATCAAGCGGCTGCGCTGATCGTGGCCGGCGCCGCCGACGTCGGCGGCGCCGTGGACATCATTGCGCCGGCGGGTTCTTGGGCAACAAGTTGGCGAGCTCTGCTTCGCTGATCACTTCGAACACGCGCACCACCTTCTGCACGCCGCTGACGCTGCGCGCCACCTCGGCGGCGCGGTTGGCTTCGCGCTCGGTCACGCGGCCCATCAGGTAGACGGTGCCACGCTCGGTCACGACCTTGAATGCGTTCGCCATCAGGTCCTTCGCGTCGAGCAGCGAGGCCTTGACCTTGCCGGACAAAATGGTGTCGTTGGACCGCCCGGTCAAGGAGCTGGCGCCCATGATGGCCACCTCGTTGACCAGGGTGCGCACGTTGTCGATGCGCTGCACCGCTTGTTCGGCGGCGGCCTTGTCGGCCTCGCTCAGCGCCTCGCCGGTCATCAGCACCTGCCGGTTGTAGCTGGTCACGTTGATGTGCACGCGGTCGCCGAGCACCTCGTTCAGGCGGTTGATGGCCTTGAGCTCGATGGCCTGGTCCTCGACCTGGGCGCCCGAGGTGCGGCGGTCGGTGTACATCAGCGTGCCGCTCACCATCGCCCCGCCCAGCAGCAAAGGTGCGCACGCGCTGAGGCTGCCCACCAGGGCGGCGCCCAGCAGCACACGGGTTGCGAGGCGCCAGGCCGGGCGGTTCGATCGGGATTCACGGGTCATGTGGCGTCCTGTTCACCCAGCAATTGCAGGTCGATCGCGTCGCACAGGCAATGCAGTGCCAGGATGTGCACTTCCTGGATGCGCGCAGTGCGCTCGTGCGGCACGCAGATGTGCACGTCGGTGTCGGTCAAGCGGTCCTTGATCAGGCCGCCCTTGCGGCCGGTCAGGGCCACCACCGTCATGTCCTTGGCCTGTGCCGCGTCCACCGCCGCCAGCACATTGGCGGAATTGCCGCTGGTGCTGATCGCCAGCAGCACGTCGCCCGGCTGGCCGAGCGCCTGCACCTGCTTGCTGAAGATGCTGTTGAAGTCGTAGTCGTTGCCGATGGCGGTGAGGATGGAGGTGTCGGTCGTCAGCGCGATGGCGGCCAGGCCGGGCCGCTCGCGCTCGAAACGGCCGACGAATTCCGCCGCGAAATGCTGGGCGTCGCTGGCCGAACCGCCGTTGCCGCAGGCCAGCACCTTGCCGCCCGCGGTGATGCTGCCGAGGATGGCGTGCACCGCGTCGGCGATCGGCTTGGCGAGCACCTCGGCAGCGGCGTATTTGAGGTCGGCGCTGTCGAAGAACTGCCGTTGGATGCGTTGTTCAAGCATGGTTCATGATAAGACACCGGTCAGGGACCGAAGTTCACGACCCGGCGTCGAAGGCACCCCGCAGCCAGACCAGGTCGGTCCCATCGATGGCCACCACATCGAAGCGGCACGGGGGCACCTCGGTCAACGGCAGCAGGTAGCAGCGGGCGGCGAAGACCAGCCGGCGCTGCTTGGCGCGGCCAACGCTGGCGGCCGCGCCGCCGTGCTCGGCGTCTGCCCGGCCACGCACTTCGGCAAACACCAGCGTGCCATCGCGGTCGCGCAAGATGAGGTCGATTTCGCCGCCACGGTGGCCCGGGCCGCGCGCCACCCGATAATTGCGCTGCACCAGCGTGAGGCCCTGATCCAGCAGGTGGTTCAGCGCCCGTGTTTCCGCCTCGTCCCCCACCCCCTTGGTCGTGACCCCCACCGCGCCTCCCGATTCCGCCGCAACCCCGGCCACCGCCTTGCGGCAGGCGGCGGCGTGGGCCACGGCAAGTCAGCATTTTCCGGCCCCGGCGTTGTACCTCGTGGCCACGCCCATCGGTAATCTTGCCGACCTGAGCCTGCGCGCGGTGCAAACGCTGGTGTTGGCCGACGCGGTGGCCTGCGAGGACACCCGTCACAGCGCCGCGCTGATGCGCCACCTCGGCATCGACAAGCCCCTGTTCGCCTTGCACCAGCACAACGAGCAGCAGGCCAGCGAGTCCGTGCTGCAGCGCCTGGGGCGCGGCGAGCGCGTGGCCTGCATCAGCGACGCCGGCACCCCCGCCATCAGCGACCCCGGCGCCGTGGTGGTGGCCGCCGCCCAGGCCGCGGGCTACCCGACCGTGGCCGTGCCCGGGGCCAGCAGCGCGGTCGCCGCCATCAGCGTGGCCGGCGACACCAGCGGGCGCGGTTTCCAGTTCACGGGGTTCCTGCCGGCGCGCGGCAGCGAGCGCGAGACCGCATTGCGGGCTCTGGCCGCCAACGACCTGGCGCAGGTGGTGTTCGAGGCGCCGCACCGCATCGAGGCCCTGGCCACGCAACTGGCCCAAGCGTGCCCCAGCCGGCGCGTCACCGTGTGCCGCGAACTGACCAAGCAGTTCGAGACCACCATCACCTTGGCCGCCGCGGAACTGCCTGCGTGGCTGGCCGGCGACGCCAACCGCCTGCGCGGCGAGTTCGTCGTGGTCGTTCACGGCCAGGCGCCCAGCGCCACCGCCGCGTCGGCCGCCCATGAGCACACCCTGCGCACCCTGCTTCGCGACCTGCCGCTCAAGCAGGCCGTGGGCCTGGCGGCCGAGCTGACCGGCGCGCCCCGCAACGCCCTGTACGAGCAGGCGCTGGCCTGGAAGCAGCAGGATTGACGCCGCTGCGACGCAGCGCATCAGGGGATTGGGCCGACTCCTACAATCGCGCCATGACCGCCCGCGAACCCACCATCGAACGCCTCGCCATCGCCCAATCGATGCTGCTGGCGCCTTTCGGCCTGACCGAAGCCAGCCTGCGCAAGGCCTTGGCGGCCATCGCACAGCACCGCACCGACGACGCCGACCTGTACTTCCAGACCACCCGCAGCGAGGGCTGGAGCCTGGAAGAAGGCATCGTCAAGAGCGGCAGCTTCGGCATCGACCAGGGCGTGGGCGTGCGGGCCGTGGCGGGCGAGAAAACCGCCTTTGCCTACTCGGACGACATCTCCGAAGCCGCATTGATGGACGCCGCGCGCACCGTGCGCACCATCGCGGCCGCCGGCCAAAGCCGCCGTGTCAAGGTGGGCGGCCCGACGCGCAAAGTGGCCAAAGGCCGCGTGCTTTACACCCCGCTGGACCCGATCGGCACGCTCGACAGCACGCAGAAGGTCGCGCTGCTTGAAAAGGTCGAGCGCCTGGCCCGCGCCAAGGACCCGCGCATCAAGCAGGTGATGGCCAGCGTGGCCGCCGAGCATGACGTGGTGCTGGTGGCCCGCGCGGACGGCACCCTGGCCGCCGACGTGCGCCCGCTGGTGCGCCTGTCCGTGACGGTCATCGCCGAGCAGACCATCGCCGGCGAAGTGCGCCGTGAAAGCGGCAGCGGCGGTGGCGGCGGGCGCTTTGGCCTGGCCTACTTCAGCGACGAGGTGATCGAAGGCTATGTGGCGGACGCCGCCCGCGCCGCGCTGACCAACCTTGAATCGCGGCCCGCGCCGGCTGGCGAGATGAGCGTGGTGCTGGGCGCCGGCTGGCCTGGCATCCTGCTGCACGAGGCCATCGGCCACGGGCTGGAAGGGGACTTCAACCGCAAGGGCTCCAGCGCGTTCGCCGGCAAGGTCGGCCAGCGCGTGGCGGCCAAGGGCGTGACGGTGCTGGACGACGGCACGCTGCCCGACCGCCGCGGCTCGCTGAACGTCGACGACGAAGGCAACCCGAGCCAGCGCAACGTGCTGATCGAAGACGGCATCCTGCGCGGCTACATCCAGGACGCGCTGAACGCGCGGCTGATGAAGCTCAAGCCCACCGGCAACGGTCGCCGCGAAAGCTACGCCGCACTGCCCATGCCGCGCATGACCAACACCTACATGCTCGGCGGCAGCAAGTCGCCCGACGAGATCGTGGCCGGCCTGAAGCGCGGCCTGTACGCCACCAACTTCGGCGGCGGCCAGGTCGACATCACCAGCGGCAAGTTCGTCTTCAGCGCCAGTGAGGCCTTTTGGGTCGAGAACGGCAAGATCCAGTACCCGGTGAAGGGCGCCACGCTGATCGGCAACGGGCCGGACGCCCTGACCCGCGTCAGCGCCATCGGCAACGACATGAAGCTCGACCCGGGCGTGGGCACCTGCGGCAAGGAAGGCCAGAGCGTGCCGGTCGGCGTGGGCCAACCCACGCTGCGCATCGACCGCTTGACGGTGGGCGGCACGGCCTGAGGGGTCGGCCGCCGCGGCGGCTCATTCCTCCCAGTCGAAGCGCCAGACGGCCACCAGCGCGAACGCCACGCTGAAGGCGAGCAGCACACCCGCCGCGGGCAGCGCATCGGCCAGGCCCAGGCCGCGCCAGGTCATTGCGTCCAGGCCGTCGATGGCCCAGCGGGTGGGCACCGCCAGCGAAGCCTGCTGCAGCCACGCCGGAAAAATGAAGCTCGGCACCCACGCGCCGCCGACCATCAGCATCAGCAAGGTCACCACGATGGCGAGGCCGCGGGTGGTCTCTGGTGTGCGGCCGAGCGCGGCAATCATCAGCCCGAAGGTCCCCGTCAACAGCCCGAAGGCCACGACGACGGCGGCCATGCCGAGCAGACTGCCCTCAACGCGCACGCCGAACGCGACCACGGCGACGCTGAAGATCACCACCTGCAACACCACCGCGATCACCGCAACGCTCAGCACACGGCTGGCCAGCAGCACCGCCTTGGGCAGCGGTGCGGCGCGCAGGCGCTTCCACAGGCCCGCGCGGCGCAGGGTCAGCAGCCCGATGCCGAGGTCGATCCCCATCAGCAGGACGAACTGCACGCCCATGCCGGCAAAGGCATGCGCATGGCTGTTGTAGGCGGCGTTGGTCCGGGCCACGGCGGCTTCCTCCCGCGTGGTGTAGGGCAGGGAGGGCCCTGCGCCGCCGCCCGCGAACATTGACTGGCCGACGACCTGGCTCACATGCTGAGCCAGCAGGCCTCGAACGATGGGCAGCACCGTGTCCTGCGACGGGTCGTAGCGCAAGCGCAGCTCGGGCTTGGCGCCGCCACCCGCCATCGCGCGCGGTGCCTGCACGCCGAAGCCGGTGGGGATTTGCACCGTCACGCGCACCTTGCCCGCCTGCAGCAAGGTGTTGGCTTGTTCGGCACCGGCGTCGGTCACGGCAAAAGCCTCGTCGGCTTTCAAGGCCTGCAAGACCGCCAGGCTCAGGGGGCTGGCGTCGTCGTTGACGACGGCCACGGGAATGCGGCTGGGTTTGCCGCCCTGGCCGAACAGGGCACCAAAGAAGGCGGCGATCAGGATGGGCGCGACGATGCCCATCAGCACGGCGCGGCGGTTGGAGAAGTAGAGCGCGAGGTCCGCGCGCACCAGGGCCATCAAGGCGGTCATCGTTCAGTCCCTCAGTTGGCGGCCGGTCAGGGCCAGGAAAGCGTGCTCCAGCGTGGCACCGCCCGAGCGCAGTTGCCGCACCCGGCGGCCTTGCGCGGCCAGCGCTGCGAGCACCGCTGGCGCGCAGCGGCCCAGGTCGTCCAGGCACAACTGCAGCCGAGGACCATCAAGCAGGGCGTGCGTGACGCCCGGCAGCGCCTTCAGGGCCGCCAGATCGACCGGGCCGTCAACCGCCACCTCCAGCGTCACCGCCTCGGGCAGCGCCGCAAGCAGTTCGTCGAGCCGGCCTTCGGCCACGGCGCGCCCGGCGTCGATCACCAGGATGCGGTCGGCCAGCCGCTCGACTTCTTCCATGTAGTGCGTGGTGTAGATCAGCGCCTTGCCCTGCTGCTTGAGCGCCTCCAGGTAATCGAAGATGGCGTTGCGGCTTTGCGGGTCGACGCCGGCCGTGGGTTCGTCCAGCAGCAGCACATCGGGGTCGTGAACCAGCGCGCAGGCGATGTTCAGCCGCCGCTTCATGCCGCCGCTGAAGTGGGCAGGGCGGTCGCCCGCGCGGTCGGC
>CALRPU020000068.1:0-7696 GCA_943370175.1 Hydrogenophaga intermedia
TCGCCGTCGCTGGCCTGGGCGCCGTAGAGGTTCCACTCGCTGGTCGGGTAGCGGGTGCGGGCGATTTCCTCCATCAGCACCAACGCGCTCGACACCACGGTGCCCCCGGTTTCGGTGGAGTGGAAGAAGTTCTGCTCGTCGACCTCCTGCGCCTGGGTGTGGTGGCGGATGAAGACGATGTCGATCTTCTCGTAATGCCGCGTCAGGAACAGGTACAGCAGGATGAAGAAGCGCTTGGCCAGGTCCTTGCGCGACTCGTCCATCGAGCCCGACACGTCCATCAGGCAGAACATCACCGCCTTCGCCGTGGGCACCGGCACGCGCACGCGGCTGCGGTAGCGCAGGTCGATGGGGTCGAGGTAGGGAATGGCCTCGACGCGCTTGCGCAGGGCCAGGATTTCCTGCTCCAGCGCGGAAATCTCGACCTCGTGCAGCGCCGGCTCGGGCGCCTGTTTCAGCAAGGCCAGTTGTTCTTCCAACCGGTGCAGCGTGCGGCGCGAGTCGCTGCCCAGCGCGATGCGCCGGCCGAGCGCGCCGCGCATCGAACGCACCACGTGCAGGTTGTTCGGCGTGCCGTCGCTGGAATAGCCGGCGCGGTGGGTCTTGTACTCGGGCGTCTCGGCGAGGGTGGTGCGGGCGAGGTTGGGCAGGGCCAGGTCGTCGAAGAAGACCTGCATGAACTCTTCCTTGGTCAGGTGGAAGACGAAGTCGTCCTCGCCCTCGCCCGAGTCGCTGGCCTGCCCGGCGCCCGACCCGCCACCGCCGCCGCCCTTGGGCCGGGCGATGCGGTCGCCGCGCACGTATTCCTGGTTGCCGGGGTGCACCATCTCGCGCTTGCCGCCCTGGCCATGGCCGAACACGGGCTCGCTGATGTCCCGCTTGGGGATGTGGATGTCTTCGCCCTGCGCCAGGTCGCGGATGCCGCGGCCGTCCACGGCCCGCTTCACCGCTTCACGGATCTGTTCCTTGTGGCGGCGCAGGAAGCGCTCGCGGTTGCCAATGGACTTGTTCTTGCCTGCCAGGCGCCGGTCGATGATTTGCTGCAAGCGAGCACTCCTTGTGCGGGACGATCAGCACCGGGTCAGGACGACTTGCGCACGCGCAGGTACCACTCGCACAGCAGGCGCACCTGCTTGCTGGTGTAGCCCTTGGCCACCATGCGGGTCACGAAGTCCTCGTGCTTCTTGGCCTCGTCGGCGCTCGCCTTGGCGTTGAAGCTGATCACCGGCAGCAGCTCCTCGGTGTTCGAGAACATCTTTTTCTCGATCACCGTGCGCAGCTTCTCGTAGCTGGTCCACACCGGGTTGTTGCCCTGGTTGTTGGCGCGCGCGCGCAGCACGAAGTTCACGATCTCGTTGCGGAAGTCCTTGGGGTTGGCGATGCCCGCGGGCTTCTCGATCTTCTCGAGCTCCGCGTTCAGCGACGCGCGGTCGAAGACCTCGCCGGTGTCGGTGTCGCGGTACTCGTGGTCCTGAATCCAGTAATCGGCGTAGGTCACGTAGCGGTCGAAGATGTTCTGGCCGTACTCGCTGTAGCTTTCGAGGTAGGCGGTCTGGATCTCCTTGCCGATGAACTCGGCGTAGCGCACCGACAGGTGTTCCTTGATGAAGGCGAGGTACTTCTGCTCCAGTTCGGCCGGGAACTGCTCGCGTTCGATCTGCTGCTCCAGCACGTACATCAGGTGCACCGGATTGGCTGCCACCTCGGTGCTGTCGAAGTTGAAGACCTTCGACAGGATCTTGTAGGCAAAGCGGGTGCTGATGCCGCTCATGCCTTCGTCCACGCCGGCGTAGTCGCGGTACTCCTGGTAGCTCTTGGCGCGCGGGTCGGTGTCCTTCAGGTTCTCGCCGTCGTAGACCAGCATCTTGCTGAACAGCGAGGAGTTCTCGGGCTCCTTCAGGCGCGTGAGGATGGCGAACTGGCTCATCATCTTCAGCGTGCCTGGCGCGCAGGTGGCGTGGGCGAGCGACGAGCCTTTCAGCAGCTTTTCGTAGATCTTGATTTCTTCGCTCACGCGCAGGCAATACGGCACCTTGACGATGTAGATGCGGTCGAGGAAGGCCTCGTTGTTCTTGTTGTTGCGGAAGGTCTTCCACTCGCTCTCGTTGCTGTGCGCCAGCACCACGCCATCAAAGGGAATGGCGCCGAAGCCCTCGGTGCCCTTGAAGTTGCCTTCCTGCGTCGCAGTCAGCAGCGGGTGCAGCACCTTGATCGGCGCCTTGAACATCTCGACGAATTCCAGCAGGCCCTGGTTGGCCAGGCACAGGCCGCCGCTGAAGCTGTAGGCGTCCGGGTCGTCCTGCGAGAAGGCCTCGAGCTTGCGGATGTCGACCTTGCCCACCAGGCTGGAGATGTCCTGGTTGTTCTCGTCGCCCGGCTCGGTCTTGGAGATGCCCACCTGCTTGAGCACCGAGGGGTAGCGCTTGACGACCTTGAACTGCCGGATGTCGCCGCCGAACTCCTCCAGCCGCTTGACCGCCCACGGCGACAGGATGCGGTTCAGGTAGCGGCGCGGGATGCCGTATTCCTTCTCCAGGATCGCGCCGTCCTCGGCCGCGTCAAACAACCCGAGCGGCGACTCGTTCACCGGCGAGCCCTTGATGGCGTAGAAGGGCACCTCTTGCATCAGCGACTTCAAGCGTTCGGCGATGGAGCTTTTGCCACCGCCCACCGGGCCGAGCAAGTAGAGGATCTGCTTCTTTTCTTCCAGGCCCTGGGCCGCGTGGCGGAAGTAGGAGACCACTTGTTCGATGGCGTCTTCCATGCCATAGAACTCGGCGAAGGCCGGGTAGATCTTGATGACCTTGTTGGCGAACAGCCGGGACAGCCGCGGGTCGTTGCGGGTGTCGATGGTCTGGGGTTCGCCGATGGCCTTGAGCATGCGCTCGGCGGCCGAGGCGTAGGCCGTCGGGTTGCGCTTGCACTCGGCCAGGTACTCCTCGATCGAGAGTTCTTCTTCTCGGGTGCGTTCGTAGCGGGCGGCGAAATGACTGATCACGTCCATGCTGAGCTCCTGTGCATCAAGGCCACGGGACGAGCGCCGAGGGCTCGCCCATGTCGGGGGAAGTTCTGATGGAGTCCTTGACTTCAGGGCTCCATCAGAGCTTTCCTGCGCATCAGCAGTCGCAGCACCAGCTTGAATCAAATCATGGTTGCACAGTCTTCAAAACAATGGGCACAACGCGGTCCAATCCTGCGGCAATCCTCACGCAAATTGCGTGCCCTTGCTCGCCTGTTTCAGCATGTCCACTTGAGATTTCTGAGCAGCACGGGCCTTGAAGGTTCCCGCGTTTCGCACCGCCTGATGAGTTCAACGCCGCCGGGGCGTTCTGCGCTGACCGCGGTGTTCAGCGCTCGCTCAGCCCCAGCCGGTCCAGCAGGCCATTGAGCTCGTCCAGCGAGCCGAAGGCGATGGTGACCTCGCCTTGTTCGCCGCGCTTGGTGCGCTTCTTGACGTGGATCCTGACGGTCGCGGTCAGCGCGTCCGACAGCGCCTGTTCAATGCGCTGGATCTCGCGCGAGGGCGCCTGGCGCTCGCGGATCAGCGGCTGTTGACGCTGGCTGCTGGCCGCGGTCTGTGCCACCAGCTTTTCGGCCTCGCGCACGCTCAGCTTCTTGGCCACGATGGCGGTGGCTTGCAGGATCTGCTGCGCGCCGTCCAGCGGCAGCAGGGCGCGGGCGTGGCCCATGTCGAGGTCGCCGGCCATCAGCATCTGTTGCACCGGTTCGGCCAGGTTCAACAGGCGCATCAGGTTGCTGGCCGCGCTGCGCGAGCGGCCGACCGCCTGCGCGGCCTGCTCGTGCGTCAGGCCGAATTCGTCGATCAGCCGCCTCAGGCCCTGGGCCTCCTCCAGCGGGTTCAGGTCTTCGCGCTGGATGTTCTCGATCAGCGCCATCGCCGCGGCCGACTCGTCGGGCACGTCCTTGACGAGCACCGGCACCTCGTCCAGCCCGGCCAGGCCCGCCGCGCGGAACCGGCGTTCGCCCGCGATGATCTCGAAGCGCCCACCGCCGACCGGGCGCACCAGGATCGGCTGCATGATGCCCTGGGCCTTGATGCTTTCGGCCAGTTCGTACAGCGACCCTTCGTCCATCCGCGTGCGCGGCTGGTACTTGCCGGCCTGCAGCACGCTCAGCGGCAGGCTGCTGGGCGCGCCTGGGTCGGCCGCAGGCGGATCGCCGGCTTCCTTGACGCGTGGACCGAGCAGCGCCTCGAGGCCGAGGCCGAGGCCTTTGGGTTTCTTCGTTGCCATCGGCGGATTGTCGATGATCCGATTCGCGCCGTGCCGGTCGTGTGGCCGCGCCGGCGCCCGGCAGGGCGCGCTGGCCCGCGTGACGGCGCGGGGCTCAGTGCGCCGTCAAGCCATGCATCAGGGCCAGGCCCTCGGGCCAGTCGCCCAGTCCGGAGTCGCCGTTCAGATGGCCCAGCGCGCCGGCCAGGTGGAGGGTGCTGCCCCAGTCGGCCGCCAGCCCCTGTGCACGCTCCAGCGTCGCGTAAGGGTCGTTGCCGCTGGCGACCACCACGCTCGGAAACGGCAGGCGCTGGCGCACCGCCGGGCGCCAGTTGAAGAGGTTGGGCGGCATGTCCTCGCGTTCGACGTCGGGCGGCGCCACCAGCAAGGCCGCCCGCACGCGCGCCGTGTGGCCCGAATGCGCGGCCCAGGCCGCGACCAGGTGGCAGCCGAGGCTGTGGGCCACCAGCACGGCGGGGCGGTCGTCGTCCAGCAGGACCTCGTCCAGGCGCGCCATCCAGTCGCCACGCCGGGGCCAGAGCCAGTCGGCCTGGGTCACGCGTTCGTGGCCGTGCAGGGCCTCCCAACGGCTTTGCCAATGGGTGGGGCCGGAGTCCTGCCAGCCCGGCAGCAGCAGGGTGCGTGGCGGGCTGTGGGGCGATGCCGCGGCGGCATCGGTGGATGTCACATCGTTCATGGGTGGCAAGGGCATGCTGACTTATGCTTCGCGCCTCACGTGGGCGGGTCTGCGGGGTCACCGCAGGTTCACGGGTCAAGGGGCAGCAGATGGTTCACCGGGTGTTCGTCGACGGCCAGGAAGGCACGACCGGCCTGCGCATTCATGAGTATCTCGCGCAGCGCAGCGACATCGAGGTGCTGCGCATCGACGCCGACCGCCGCAAGGACCCGGCCGAGCGGGCCCGCCTCCTGAACGCCGCAGACGTGGCCTTCCTGTGCCTGCCCGACGCGGCCTCGCGCGAGGCCGCGTCGATGGTGACCAACCCCTCCACGTGCCTGATCGATGCCAGCACGGCCCACCGCACGGCGCCTGGTTGGGTGTTTGGTCTGCCGGAACTGGCCGCCGACCAGCGGGCCCTCTTGCGCGCCAGCAAGCGCATCGCCAACCCGGGCTGCCACGCCAGCGCATTCATCCTGGCGATTCGTCCGCTGGTGGACGCCGGCTTGTTGCCGCGCACGGCCATGGTGAGCGCCACCTCGATCACCGGTTACTCGGGCGGCGGCAAGAAGATGATCGAGCAGTACGAGGCCGGTGGCGACCCGCGCCTGAACGCGCCACGCCCCTACGCGCTGGGCCTGGCCCACAAGCATTTGCCGGAGATGGCCGCGCACACCGGCTTGGCCCGCCCGCCCATCTTCATGCCCATCGTCGGGCCCTTCTACAAGGGTCTGGCGGTGAGCGTGCCCCTGGCAATGTCAGATCTGATTGACGGTGCGCGCCCCGAGTCGGTGCATGCCGCCTTGGCCGCGCGTTACGCCGACGAGCGCTTCATTCGCGTGATGCCGCTGCGCGACGCCGACACGCTGGCCGACGGGTTCTTCGACGTGCAGGCGTGCAACGACACCAACCGCGTGGACGTGTTCGTGTTCGCCAACGAGGGCCAGGCCATCGTCATCGCCCGCCTGGACAACCTGGGCAAGGGCGCCAGCGGGGCTGCGGTGCAGGCGATGAACGTTCACCTGGGCCTGGACGAAGGACTCGGCCTTTAGGCGCCAGTCGGACCGCGCTGGCCGGGGCGCCGGCGGCGGCGGCGGCCGTCAGGCGGCCGCGGCGGCGTGCGACAGCGCTCGGTAGTGGTAGCGGTAGGCGTCGATGAATCCCAACTTGGCGTACACCGCGCGGGCGGCGGTGTTGTTGCCTTCCACTTGCAGGTAGGCGTGTGCTGCGCCCTGGTGCAGCGCTTCGCGCAGCATCAGCCGGCACAGCAGCGTGGCCAGGCCGTGGCCGCGGGCGGGCGGCGCCACGAACACGTCGTACAGCCCGACCAGTTCGTTTTCAATGGCGAACTGGCCGCAGGCCAGCACCTGGCTGTCGCGCACGATGACGAAGGCGCTGTAGGGCACCGGCGACTGTTCCAGACGGTGCGCATGCGCCTGGCGTTGCGCCAGGGGAGAGCCGCGCAGGTCGCCCACTTTCATGGCAAAGGCCTGGTGGCCCAGTGACTCGAAGCGACAGCGCGGCGGCAGGCGCGGGGCGTCGCTGAGCGCCGGCGCGAGGCGGATGTCCGGGCGAACCATCACACGGGTGTCGTCGACCACGACGTGGCCGAGCTCGGCCAGTTGTGCATCCAAGGCCGCCGGTTGGCTGAACGGGGTGATGCGCACGAACATCGGCAGTCCGGCCGCGTCGAAGGCGGCCTGGGCCCACCGCAGCTTGTCGGCCAGGGGCAGGCGCCCCGTGGCCACGGCATTGATGCACCGGGCGCGCTTGGCCTTGCCGGGCGACAGTCGCAACAGCCAACCGTCCATCCAGCGCTGCTGGGGCGGCGCACTGGCGTTGAGACCGGCGTCTTCGACGCGACTGAGCAGGGCGGGGTCGAAGGCGGGTGCCAGGCCGAGGTCCCGGGTGGGTTGGCTGGGCAGGCTGGGTTGGGCGATGGCGGCTGGCGTCGGCGCGGTGGCCGTGTCCAGCGGGCTCGGCGGTCCGGCGCTCACCATGTGCTCGGCCGCGACGGACTGCCGCTCACGCCGTGGGCCGGGCTGGCGCGCCCAGCGTGGCCACGCGGTCCACCATCTCGCTGGCGAAGTCGATGAAGGCCTGAGCGCCTTTGGACGCCGGGTCGAACACGACGCCCGGCAGGCCGTAGCTGGGTGCTTCGGCCAAGCGCACATTGCGGGGGATCACGGTGTTGAACACCTTGTCGGCGAAGTGCGCCTTCAGCTGCTCGCTGACCTGGTGCTGCAAGGTGATCCGTGGGTCGAACATGACGCGCAGCAGGCCGATGACCTGCAGATCGGGGTTGAGGTTGGCGTGGACCTGCTTGATGGTGTTGACCAGGTCGCTCAGGCCCTCCAGCGCGAAGTATTCGCACTGCATGGGCACCACGACGCCGTGGGCGCTGCACAGGCCGTTCAGCGTCAGCAGGCTCAGCGACGGTGGGCAATCGACCAGCACGAAGTCGTAGTCGTCGCCGACCGCGGCGAGGGCGGCCTTCAGGCGCAGGTGGCGGCGCTCCAGCTCGACCAGCTCGACCTCGGCCCCGGCCAATTCGCGGTTGGCGCCGAGCACGTCGTAGCCGACTTTGGGGTTGCATTGGCGCGCCTCGGCGATCGTCGCGCTTTCCAGCAGCACGTCGTACACGCTGAGGGTCAGGCTGCGCTTGTCGACGCCCGAGCCCATCGTGGCATTGCCCTGAGGGTCGAGGTCGACGACCAGCACCCGTTGCCCGACGCGCGCCAGGCCCGCCGCCAGGTTGACGGTGGTGGTGGTCTTGCCGACGCCGCCT
>CALRPU020000069.1:0-6404 GCA_943370175.1 Hydrogenophaga intermedia
CTGGTGTCGCGCCTGCTGGCGCAGTACCTGATCGACCACCAGCGGCCCTTCATCGGCTTCGACAGCGACCGCTCGCACGGTGCGCTGATGCGCTTCTACGCGGGCTACGCCTCGCCGGTGCGTGTGGACCGCTATGACACGCTCGACGCCATCATCGAAGCCGCCGTCGAGGACCCCGACCGCACCGTGCTGGTCGACCTGGCGGCGCAAACCCAGGAGCCGCTGCAGCGCTGGATCGACGAATCCGGCGTGCTGGAGGTGGCCGCCGAAACCGGCGTGACGCTGCGCTATTGGCATGTGATGGACAACGGCCGCGACGCCGTGGACCTGCTGGGCAAGGTGCTGGCCGCTTATGGCGACCGCGTGCAACACGTGCTGGTGCGCAACCAGCTTCGCGGCGACGACTTCAGGCTGCTGGAGGCCTCGCCCGCCTGGGCGCAGGCGCAGGCCCTCGGCGCGGCCAGCCTGAGCATCAGGCACCTGAACGACGCCGTGATGCAGAAGATCGACTCCACCAACAGCAGCTTCTGGGCGGCCAGCCAGGCCGCCGACAAGGACGCCACCGGCCTTGGAATGATGGACCGGCAGCGCGTCAAGGTGTGGTTGCGCGACGCTTACGCGGGCCTGGCCCAGGTCGGGGCCTGACGGGGACACGGACCCGCCGTACGCGGCCCGGGCTCGGTGGGCCTGGCCCCATCGCGAATCCTCACGGTGATGCCAGCAAGCGCTGCGTCCAGGTGCTGGCCGAGGCGTCGAAGCCCTCGACGTTGGCCAGAACGATCAGGGCCCAGCCGCGGTCCAGGCAACGCAGGACCAGCGACGAGAAGCCGGCAAAGGCGCCGCCATGGAACAACAGGCGATCGCCGCCGACCTGCAGCACGTCCACCCCAAAGCGGTAGCTCAACCCGGGTGGACCAAAACGTCCGCCATCGTCGGCGCTGCAATGCGACATGACGGCGTGTGGGCCGTTGCGCCGCCAGTCGTCCAGCCAACGGTGCTCGGCCTGAACCAGGTCGTCCAGCGTCGACCACAGGCCACCGTCGCCCCAACTGGCCAGGTTGACCGGCATGGTCTGCCAAGCCGTCGAGGTCATCGGCCGGTAGCTGCAAGCGCGGCGTGGCATCACGCGGCGCGGGTCGTCCTCGAAACCGGTGTCATGCAGGCCCCAGGGCGCGAAGAAGCGTTGCCGTGCCAGCGCGCTCAGGGGCTGGCCGGCGTCGCGTTCCAACCAGTCGGCCAACAGCACGTAATTGCTGTTGCTGTACGCGTGCCGGGTCCCCGGGTCAAAGTCAAGGTCGTCGGCGCGGCGGATCAGCGCGAGGGCCTGCGCCTGGGTCACCGTGTCGTGCTCGTCGTGGCCCAGCTGCATGCGCCACAGGTACAGGTAATCGTCGATGCCGCTGGTGTGGCGCAACAGGTGGCCCAGGCGCACCGGCTGGGTGCAACCGGCGAGCGCCGGCAACGGCCCGCGCATGTCGGTGTCCAGCGTGATGCGTCCTTCCGCGATGGCGTTCATCACCAGGGCCGCGACCCAGGGCTTGGATTCCGAGGCGAGGTAGTAGCGCGCATCGCCCGACAGCGGCTGTGACCACTCCAAGTTGGCCAGACCGCAGTGCACCGTGCGCAGCGCCTCGCCGTCGTGCGTCAGCGCGATGCTGAAGCCGGGCGTGGCGGCGCCATGTTGCCGGCAGAGTGCCGAAACGGCGCCATCCAGACGGTCCAGGAGCGGCGGAAGAACGTCACCTCGATTCATGCCGATCAGCATAACGGCGGCCTGCGGGGGCACGGCGCGCAGCCTTGTGGCCGCCGCTGCGGGGGATGACGACCCTCGGCGTCGACCTGGGCGGATCAGGCCCCGGCACGCAACGCTCTCACCCCGCGGCCGAGCTTGCGCCGCAGCAAGGCGCGCAAGGTCACCCCGTCGGCGTAGCCGATCTGCGCGGCAATCTGGTCCACGCTGTCGCTGCTGGTGCGCAGCAGGTGCACGGCCCGCTCGACGCGCAGGTCCTGAAAGTACGAGAGTGGCGACTTGCCCAGCACGCCTTGCAGGCGGCGCGCCAAGGTGCGTTCGCTGGCGCCCACGGCCACGGCCGCCTGGGCAAGCGAGAAGCCATGCGCAAGCTGCTGGCGAGCCCAGCCTTCGAAGCGCTCGACCACCGGGTCGGCGTGGGCCAGGTGATCGGGGATCACGAATTCGGCTTGCGAACCGCGCGCCTCGACCAGCAGGTAGCGCGCCGCCAACGCGGCCAACGTCGGGCTGCCGCTGCGCACGACGCCCAAGGCCAGATCGAGGTGGGCCAGGGCGGCACCGGCCGTGGTGAAGCCGGCCGAAGTCACCAGCATGCGGGAATCGTCCAGCGACACGCGCGGGTAGCGCTGCCGGAACATCGGCGCCAACCACCACGAGGTGGTGGCGCGTTGGCCGTCGAGCAGCGCACTCTCGCCGAGCACGAAGGTGCCGGTGCAGGCGGCGCCCAGGGCCGCGCCGGCCCCGGACCAACGCCGCAGCGCCGCGGCCGCGTCGGCCACGTCGGCGCGCGCCAGGCGCGCCGCGAGCGTGTCGGGCATGTTGGCGCCGAGCGCGGGCACGAGCACGACGTCGGGACGCGGCACCGCGCTCGCGGCCACCACGGGCACCGTCAGGCCCTGCGCGGTGCGCACGCGCCGCCTCACCCCGACCAAGGTCACATCGAGGGGGGCCGGCGCCGGGTCCAGCGAGCCGGCCAGCTGGCTGGCCGTGCTCAGCGTGCTGGTGAGCGCCGCCAGGCCAAGGTCGAACACGCCATCCAGCACGAGCACATGAATTCGCATGGCGTGAATGATATCAATGTTGTCATTCCTGCCACTCGCTGAGATGGACGGCAGCGCTTACGCTGACGACCCGCTCAGGCCCTTGCCCGAGCACCCCAAGGAACACCCCATGACCCGCTTTGCCCTGTTCGTCCGTCTCGAAGCCCAGCCTGGCCAGGAGGCCGCCTTGGCGGCGTTCCTGGCCGGGGCGCTGCCGCTGGCCAACGCCGAGTCGGGCACCACCGCCTGGTTCGCCCTGAAGTTCGGTCCGTCGACGTTCGGCGTGTTCGACGCCTTTGCCGACGAAGCCGGCCGGCAGGCGCACTTGGACGGCCCGATCGCCGCCGCGCTGATGGCGAACGCCGCGACCTTGCTCAGCACGCCGCCCCACATCGAGAAGATCGATCTGCTCGCAGCGAAGCTGCCGGGCTGACACGCCACCCCCTCACCCTTTCCCACCCTCAGGAGCATTCATGAAATTGATGGACTACGGGCTCACGCCGATCGACTTCAACGACCCCGCCGTCCCGGCGGCCCGAGCCGACACCGGCTTGTCGCGGCGCGGCTTCGTGATGACCTCGCTGGCCTCGGGCTTTGCCATCGCGTCCAACCCCGTGCTGGCCCAGGCCATCACCACCGACACCAAGGGCCTCGTCGCCGGTGAGGTCAGCGTCAAGGTGGCCGACGGCCAGATCCCGGCTTACCGCGCCATGCCGGCGGGCCCGGGCAAGTTCCCGGTGATGCTGGTGGTGCAGGAAATCTTTGGCGTGCACGAGCACATCAAGGACATGTGCCGCCGCTACGCGAAGATGGGCTACTACGCCATCGCGCCCGAGATGTTCGCGCGCCAGGGCGATGTCTCGACGATGACGGACATCCCCACCATCCTCTCGACGGTGGTCTCCAAGGTGCCCGACGCGCAGGTCTGTTCGGACCTCGACGCCACGCTGGCCTTTGCCCGCGCGAGCGGCCGCGCCGACGCCAAGCGCACCGGCCTGGTGGGCTACTGCTGGGGCGGTCGCACGGCCTGGGTCTACGCCCGCCACAACAGCAACCTGAACGCCGCCGTGGCGTACTACGGGCTGCTCGAAGGCCTGAAGGCGCCCGAACTGCGCCCGCAGGACCCGATCGACTTCGCCGCCGAAATCAAGGTGCCCGTGCTCGGGCTGTATTCCGGCATTGACGCCTTCGTCAAGCAGGAAACCATCGCGAAGATGCGCGGCCTGATCAACAAGGGCGGCAGCGGGTCGGAGATCGTCGTGTTCCCGAACGTCGACCACGGCTTCAATGCCGACTACCGGCCGAGCTACGACAAGGCCGCGGCCACCTACGCGCAGAAGTTGGCCAACGACTGGTTCAAGAAGCACCGGGTCTGAGGCGGCCGGGCGGACACGGCGGGCGCGGCACCGACTGCGTCACACCGGCTGGCCGCCCAACGCCCATGCGGCCGCGATGCGGCCCACCTGTGCCAGCACCGCCTCGTGCCGTGGCTCGACCCGCGGCGTGTGTTCGCCGCTGTCGATCCAGCCGCCCCTGGTCGGCGTCGCGCAGGCAGGCGGCGGCCAGCGGCAACTTGAAGGTGGAGCACAGGGCAAAGTGCTCGTCCAGCCGTTGACCGGCGAACTCGCCGGTGACCGCGTCGAGCAGGCACACGCCCAGGCGCGCCGCGAGAGCCCCGACATGAAGTCATCAAGCGGTCTCCGGGCCGTTGGGCCGTGGGGCCATGGGGGGGGCGGTGGGGACGGCCGACTCCTTCGGCCCCGGCCCGATGAGGTCCCACAGGTTGCCGCACCGGTCCCGGAACACCGCCACCATCCCGTGCGGTGCCGCGGTCGGCCCGCGCACGAACTCGACGCCGCGGCTCAGGTAGGCCGCGTGGTCGCGCTCGAAGTCGTCGGTGTGCAGGAACAGAAACACGCGGCCGCCGGCTTGCTGGCCGATCAGCGCGACCTGCGCCGGGGTGCTGGCCCGGGCCAGCAACAGCCGCGACTCGCGTGCCCCGGGCGGCGCCACCACGACCCAACGTTTGCCTTGCTCGGGCACCGCCTGGTCTTCAACCAAGGTGAAGCCGAGCGTGCCCACGTAAAAGGCGATGGCGTCGTCGTAGTCCCGCACGAGGACGCAGACCAGGCCAAGGTGTTGTGACATGCGTGGTGGGCGGTCGTGGGTGACAGGCAACGGACCGCGGGCCACGGGCCATGAAAAAATCGCCCAGGGGCACAGGCCGTTGGTGGATGTTCGCGTTCGCCGGGTACTGTACGACGACGCTGGCTAGACTCCCGACCTCCCAGCCCCAACCCCGGAGTTCCCATGATCGGCTACACCACCGTCGGTACCAACGACCTGCCGCGCGCCTGCGCCTTCTACGACGCCTTGTTCGCCGAGATCGGCGCCAAGCGCACCATGGACCTGGGCCGAGGCGTTGCCTGGGGCGTGTCCCGCACCACGCCCGGGTTCGCGGTGATCCAACCCTACGATGGCCAACCCGCGACCGTGGGCAATGGCGTGATGATCGCGCTGGTGGTCCAACAGCGCGAGCTGGTCGACAAGCTGCACGCCAAGGCCCTGGCACTGGGCGCCCAGGACGAAGGCCCGGTGGGCCTGCGCGGAGAGCACTTTTACGCGGGCTACTTCCGCGACCTGGACGGCAACAAGCTGAACGTGTTCTGCGCCGGCTGAGACCGGTGCGTCTGGCGCGCGCCACCCTGGTGGCGAGTGCTGCGCGTCGGTGCATCCGCCAACCCAAGCCGCGCGTACCTCAGACCATGCCCGACCGCCCAGCGCCAACCGATCCACTGCACGATGTGACGCGCGGTGGGCCGCGCGCGATAGGGAACGACGCAGCCCACCCCCTGGCCTCCCAGACCCCACCGTGCACGCCTTGATCGCCCCCGGCCGGCCGGCTCTCGCCCCCCCTGCCGCGGCACCCGCGCGCTGGCTGCGGGCCTGGGCCAGCGCGGTGCTGTGGCTGCTGGCCGTGGCCCTGCCGCTGCAGGGGGTGGCCGCCACCAGCTCGCGCATCCACACCGCCGCCCACGTGCACGTGGCGCCCAAGGCGTCGCCGGCCGGGCCCACCGCGATCCCGGCGGCCCTGAGCCAGGCCATGCACAAGCTGTTGGGCCACGCCCATCCCCACGCCCCAGCCGACCACCCGCCAGCGGCCCGCCCGGGTCACTGGGCGTCGGCCGAGGCGCTGCAGCACGACCACCGCACCGTGGGCCACCATCGGCACGCGGCCAGCGACCCGAGCGTGGTGCACCTTGAAGCATCGCCGCACCCTGTCCACGACCAGCCCGGTGGCAGCGCCGCCAAGCGGCTGGTCGGTGACGTCGACACCCCGCCTGCCGGGGGGCCCTCTGCGCCCTCGCCCGGGCCTGGCCTGACCCCCCGCGCACCCCCCGACGGTCCCGCCGCGGGGCCGCCGCCCGGGCGCCTGGAACGTCCCCCCAAGGCCACGGCGCCCACCTGAGCGCAGCGCGCGGCCTCGCCCGGCCGTGCCCCATTGGCCCACCCGTCGCCCTCTGCCGACCGCGCAGGGGCGGGGGTCTTTTCCAGGCATCCCATGCATTCGACTTCCCCAGCCCGGCGCCCAGGCGGCCCGGGCCGCTGGGCGC
>CALRPU020000070.1:0-6394 GCA_943370175.1 Hydrogenophaga intermedia
GCCCGGGCAAGACCGAGCTGCACCCGCTGGTGCTCAGCGGGGCGCGGGTCTTTGTCGAGTACGAGCCGCAAACCCGCGTGGAGGGCGACCTTCAGCAGATGCCGCCGGACTTTCCGGTGGTCGACCTGTGGCGCGTGCTGGCCGGCACCGCCGAGGGCCGGCAAAGCGCGGCGCAGGTCACCGTGTTCGATTCGGTGGGCTTCGCCCTTGAGGACTTCTCGGCCCTGCGCTTCGTCAACCGCCTGGCCAGCGCGCACGGCGTGGGCCACCACGTCGACCTCGTGCCCACCGCCGACGACCCGAAGGACCTGTTCCGCTTCGCACTGGGCGCCGGCCTGCCGGCGGGCGCGGGGCTGCGGCGGGTGGCCTGAGCTGGGCGCCATCGCGCCTTGAGCCCCGCCGCCGCCAGCGTCCGGTGCGTGCCGGTGGACGGCGCAGGCCGGCGGTCGGTGTGGTTCAGCGGCAGCGCCACGGGGTCACGGTCGCGCGGCATCGCGCACCGCGGTGGGGGTCAAACCAAACTGCCGTCGGAACTGGCGGTTGAAGGTCGACGCGTCGCCGAAGCCGCATTCGTGGGCGATGTCGATGACCCGCAGCCCGCGGCTCAGCGGGTCGCGCAACATCAGGTGGGCGCGGTGCAGGCGCTCGCGGCGCAGGTAGGTGGCAAAGCCGCCCTCGGTGGTGAACAAGCGGCGCAGGTAGCTGCCGGAGATGCGCAGGCGCGCCGCGACCGCGTGTTCGTCGAGCTGCGCATCGCCCAGCTCCAGGGCGACGATGCGCCGCACCGCCAGCGACACGGCGCGCGGGCCCGTGGCGGCCCCGGGTGGCCAGGCGCTGCCCATCAGCACCAGGCACAACGCCTGCATCTGCTCGGCCATCAGGCGCCACAAGGCCGCGTCGCCGCCTTGCGGGGCGTCCACCACCGAGCGCAGGTAGCCGTGCAGCGTCGCCAGGCCCGGCGTGCCCGCGGGCAGCCGGCGCATGGGGTAGGCGGCCTCCGCATCGAAGAGGTGGCGAAAACGCCGCATCGGCATCTGCAGGATCAGCACCCGCAGTGGGCCGTCGGTGCGGTTGCGGCGCGCCAGCGCGCCCAGGCTGATCAGGGCCTCGCCGGGCAGCACGTCCACGCGCTGGCCGCCTTGCTCCGTTCTGAAACCATCGCCCTGGTCCAGCAGTTCGATGACGATGTTGGCCTCGTCGGCGTGGCTGGGGCCGATGTCGACCTCGATCGCCGAGGTGGACAGGCCGCCGATCATCGTGGCCCCGAACAAGCACAGGTCCATGCGGTAGTGAAACGGCTGCCCGGGCGCGAGCACCGTCATGCTGAACGGCCGGCGCATCGCCTGCGACACCGCGTCGACCAGCGCGCGGCGGTCCGGCCAGTGCGCGGCATCGAAGCTGAGGTGGTGGGCTGCAGTTGACGCCGTGTCCATGATCGCCCGGGTGCCCTCGACTCGCCGTGTGGTGCCGGGATCGTAGTGGCGAATCCGCCCACGCGGTGTGCCGGATTCACCGCGACAAGGCCCTTCGTCGCGGGCTACGCTGGTCTCATTCGCCTGGAGCACCGCCGCCATGTCTGTCCTGCAGTCCCTCGTTGCCCTGTACACAAACCGGCTGAGCTTTTCGGACTACCGGTCGTTCAGCAATTACCTGCTGGGACGACGCACCCGGCTGCCGACCCGGCTGGTGGACGCGCTGACCATCGACCACGGCCGCATCTGGCGCCGCTATTACCGCAAGGTCAGGGGCTACGAAGGCCGCCATGAACTGCTGCTGTTCGGTGCCACCCAGGGCCCCGACGGCCAGGTGAACGGCATCGACGGCGTGGTGCTGCGGCGCACGCCGTCGAGCGGCGCCGAGCAGTTGGACCTGCTGTACGGCCGCCACTGGGTCATCCGCAGCACCCATGGCATCAACAAGTACCGCTTCCACCAGTGGCGCAAGGAACGCGCCGATCGCAAGGACGCGCGGGCGGCGGGCATCGAGGGCGACCTCGACTTCGAAGACGACGACTGACAAGGTGTGAGCGAACCTGCCCGGACCGCAGCGCCGCGGGGTCGGGCAAGACCGCAGACCCGAGCCTCGGCGTTCGGGCTACCGTTGGCGTCATGACCGATGCATCCGACCTGCCCGCCCACCCGGACGTGGCCGAGTTCGACGCCCTGCAGGGCGACCCCGCCCGCTGGCTGCCCGTGGTGGCCGCCCTGGGCGCCCGCCACAGCGGCGCCCCCGCGGTGGCCGCCGGCAGCGGCACGGTGCTGGTGGCCTTGCTGGGCCAGCACTTGGTGATCAAGCTGTACCCGCCCTTCCTGCGCGACCACTTCGCGTTCGAGCAGGCCATGCTGAGCCACCTGCACGGCCGGCTGGCGCTGCCCACGCCCCGCCTCATCGACAGCGGCGAGCACCAAGGCTGGCCCTGGCTGGTGATGACCCAGCTGCCCGGCACGCCGCTGGACCGCGTGTGGCCCACGCTGCCGGCCACCGCGCGCTGGTCGGTGCTGCACGCCATCGGCCGCCTGGCCGCGCAGGTGCACGGGCTGCCGCTGGGCCCTGTGCCGGCCCTGGCGCCGCGCTGGGCCGACTTCCTGGCCGGCCAGCGCCAGCGTTGCGCCGCGCGGCAGCAACGCACCGGCCTGCCCGCGCAGCTACTGGCGCAGCTCGACGACTTTCTGCAGGGCCCGGTGCCCGCGGGCCCCGACGTGCTGTTGACCGGCGAGTACACGCCCTTCAACCTGTTGCACCAGGGCGACGGCCTGTCGGCGATGTTCGACTTCGGCGACGGCCTGGTGGGCCCGCGCGAATACGACTGGCTGGGGCCGATGTGCTTCCTGGCCGCGGGCGACGCGGCGGCGCTGGACGCGCTGTTCGACGGCTACCACGGCCGCCCCTTCGACCGCGCCCAGCGCGAACCCCTGCTGCGCCTGCTGCTGCTGCACCGCTACAGCCACCTGCCCGCCCAATTGGCCGTGCCGGGCTGGCAGGCCGCCGACAGCTTCCCCGCGCTGGCCCGCCTGGTTTGGCCTTGAGCGCCGTTGAAGGCGCCTCACCGCCTGGCCCTTGCAGCCGCCGGGCCGCGCAAGCCCGGGTCAACACAGGGGCGCGCGGGGCGGCGCATCTGGCAGCATGACGTGGTGCGTGCCGGCCATGGGGTTGGTGCCGAAGCCCCCTGGGAGCCCCCTTGCCTGACATCCGCCCCGCCGCCCGCCGTGCCGGCCTTGCCTTGCCCACCGCGCGGTTTCTGCGCCCCACCCCGCTGGCCGCCGCCTGCGCGCTGCTGGCCGCGCTGCCCGCGCTGGCGCAGGACGCCGCCGGCCCCGGGCAAGGCGACACCACCACGCCGCAGCCCACCAGCCTGCAGCGCATCGAAATCAACAGCCGCCAAAGCGCCACCGACCTGCGCCGCGCCGCCCGCACCTCCAAGCAAATCTACGACCGCGAGGAACTGGACCGCTACGGCGACACCAACGCGCTGGACGTGATGCGCCGCCTGCCCGGCGTCAACGTGGGCAGCGACGGCCCGCGCATGCGCGGCCTGGGCGCCGGCTACACGCAAATCCTGATCAACGGCGACCCCATGCCCCAGGGCTTCGCGCTGGACCAGCTCAGCCCGACGCAGATCGAACGCATCGAGGTGCTGCGCGCGCCCACCGCCGACCAAAGCGCCCAGGCCATCGCCGGCACCATCAACATCATCCTGAAGGAAGCCCCGCGCAAGTCGCAGCGCGACCTGCGGCTGGGCGCCTCCGACGGCAGCCAGCGGCCCATGGGCAACGCCAACCTGGTGATTGGCGAAGCGGTGGGCGGGCTGGCGATGTCGCTGCCGGTGTCGGTGTTTGAATGGCGCCGCGAGAACCGCAACACCACCGAACGCCGCCTGCCCGGCGTGGACGGCCTGCCCGCGCAGTCGGTGCAGTCGGGCGACCAGCAGGTGTGGGGCTGGGGCTGGAACCTGGGCCCGCGCCTGAACTGGAAGATCAACGACGACCAGTCGCTGTCGGTGGCCAGTTTCCTGCAACAGGGCTACTGGAACAACCGCACGAATTTCAACAACCAGGTCGTCAGCGGCAACCCCGTGCTGGACAACGACCAGGACCAGAACGGCACCTGGCAAAACCGCCGCCTGAACCTGACCTGGACCCACCGCCTGAACCCCGACCAGAACCTGGAACTGCGCGGCGGGGTGCAGCAGTCGCGCTTCACGTTTGACGTGCGCGGGCTGCGCCAGGGCGCCGAAGTGCAACGCGCGGTGGGCGGCGGCAACGACGACGCCCTGACCCAGGCCGGCAAGTACAGCCTGCTGCTGGGCGATTCGCACAGCCTGACCGCCGGCTGGGACCTGGAGTCGCGCCAACGTGGCGAGCGCCGCACCGTCACCCAACTGGGCCAGGCCGTGCTGCCCGACTTCGAAGGCCAGCCCTTCGACGCCAAGCTGTTCCGCCAGGCCTTCTTCGTGCAGGACGAATGGGACCTGACGCCGCAGTGGCAGCTGTACCTGGGCCTGCGCCACGAACGCATCACCACCGAAAGCAAGGGCACCGGCACCGTGGTGGACAACCGCAGCAGCGTGCTGTCGCCCCTGGCCCACCTGACCTACAAGCTGGACGCCCGCGGCCGCGACATGGTGCGCGCCAGCCTGACGCGCAGCTACCGCGCGCCCAGCATTTCGTCGCTGCTGGCGCGGCCTTCGCTGCCCAGCCAATACATCGACCCCACCAAGCCCAACACCGAACTGGCGCCCGACCGCGTGGGCAACCCCGCGCTGGCGCCCGAACTGGCCACCGGCCTGGACATCGCCTTCGAGAAATACCTGCCCGGCGGCAGCATGTGGAGCGTGGGCGTGTTCCACCGCCGCATCGAAAACCTGATGCGCAACGTCACCACCCTGCGCACCGTGCCCTGGGCCACCGTGCCGCGCTGGGTGTCGCAACCGCAAAACTTCTCCACCGCCACCACCAGCGGCCTGGAACTGGAAGTCAAAGGCCGCGCCGCCGAACTGCTGCCCGCCCTGGTCGACAAGACCAGCACCCTGAACCTGCGCGCCTCGCTGAACTTCTACCGATCGCGCGTCAAGGCCCTGCCCGACCCCAACAACCGCCTGGACGGCCAGCAACCCTGGACCACCACCCTGGGCGCCGACCAACGCATTGCCGGCCTGCCCCTGAGCGTGGGCGGCAGCCTGACCCTGAACCCCGCCTACGACACCCTGCTGACCCTGGACCAAACCCTGCGCCGCTCCCCCACCCACACCATCGACCTCTACGCCCAATGGGTGTTCCGGCCGGGCTTGTCCATGCGGGTGGCCGTCGCCGAAGGCGCCCAGCCTTTCGGGCCGCCGAACAGCACCTTGACCACCTTGCTGACGGGCGGGGACTTCACGCGGGTGGAGCGGAAGACGGGGCCGCAGGTGAATGTGACGGTGGATGTGAGGTTGTGAGGGGGTGAGGTGGTGAGGTGGTGAGGTGGTGAGGTGGTGAGGTGGCGTGAGGGGTGAGGCTGCATGGGGTTGTGGCCGCACTTTGACTTGGTGCTTCTTGTGGCCTCGGCCCGTGAGCCTGCTGGACGATGAGGTGACCGGTCGGCAGCATGGCGGCAAAGCCAGACCAGCCTCCGTCCAACGACTTTTAGTCCTCATATCGTGGATGCAAGATTTTGTGGCGCGGAGGAAACTCAGCGCTGACAACAACTTGCACGGCCCGGGCGCCAGGTTCGTTGGGAATATCCAGACGGTGAAGGTTCTGTGGCGTCGGGCTAAATCACGTTAGGCCTCTCGAATGCGTACTTCGCCAGTCGTTTCGTCCGCAACGCTCGATGAACTAAGTTTCATTGCCGGCCTCGACTATGGACAGAGTGTTCAACAACATCTGACATCTTTGCGCGAAGTCATCGAGAGGCAGAACGGTGTGATCAATCAAGAGCAGTTCTACTTTCCGTACGAAGTTATTGAGCTAGGTTCAAACATGCTCGTCTCTGGGCACGAAAGAGAGTTTGCGATATGTACTCTTCTGGTGGTCGCAAACGTTCTTGCCGGTTCAGACACAGCCACGGACCTGTCCCAAAAGTTCAGCGATCATTCTCAGGAATATGATCAATTGCCTATCCACTTGAAGGAGGCTGTCCTTGATGCCTTCTACGCCGCCGAGGCCTAACCAATCGTTCAACCGGAAGCAGTGGGGCATGCCGCCGTTTGGGGCTCCATTTCATTCTGCCCCAAACGTCGTCATACCCCACTGCTCCGGTTAACTCGGACGTTAGGCCTCACGAACCCACACCATTTCCGGCAATGGCAGCCATCGGAAAATCAACAGCCTCATTGCGCTTCTTCGGCGATCAGCTCGATCCAGACGAAGTGACTCGTCAGCTCGGCTGCCAGCCGTCGATGCAGTATCGGAAGGGC
>CALRPU020000071.1:0-6043 GCA_943370175.1 Hydrogenophaga intermedia
CTGGAGGCCAAGCTGCAGCAGGTGGCCTCGGAAGCGGACCAGCCGGAAGTGCACCTGCGGCCGAACAAGCTGGTGGAGTACAAGTCGGTGGCGATGGTGATGGCCAGCGCCCAGCGGCTGGGCGTGACCAAGCTGGGGGTGGTGGGCAACGAGCAGTTCGTCAAGTGAGCCACGCCATGGCCAGCGCCACCACACCACCCAGCGCGCCGCCTGCCGCGCCGCCGCGTGCCGACGCGCTGGTGGTGGGCGAGGCGCTGGTTGACCTGTTTCCGCACGCGTCGGTGATGGGCGGGGCACCGTTCAACGTGGCGCGCAACCTGGCCGCGCTCGGGGCGTCGCCCCTGATGCTGACGCGCATCGGCCGCGACGCCGTCGGCGAGCAGCTGCGCGCGGCCTTCGACCACCACGGCCTGTCGACCGCTGCGCTGCAGTGGGACGACCGGCTGCCCAGCGGCCAGGTCCTGGTGCACCCCACGCCGGACGGCGGCCACCGCTTCGAGATCCCGCCCGGCCAGGCCTGGGACGCGCTGGACAGCGCCGCGGCCTTGGCCGCCACCGCCGCCGCGGCGCCCCGCACCGTCTACTTCGGCACGCTCGCGCAGCGCGCGCCAGCCTCGGCTTCGACGGTGCGCGCGGTGGTGAAGGCCGCCCGCGACGCCGGGGCCCGGGCGATGCTCGACCTGAACCTGCGCGACGGCCCGGACAACCGCGCATTGGCCGAGGCCTCGCTGCCGCTGGCCGATGCGCTGAAGGTCAACGACGACGAGCTGCCGCAGCTGCTGCGGTGGTTCGTTCCCGCCTGGGCGCCTGCCGAGGTCGGCGCCGGTGCCCACGCCCACGCCCACGCCGAACCGAGCGACCCCGCGCTGTGCGCCGCCGTCGTCGCGCTGATGGACCGCTTCGAACTCGGCCGCCTCGTGTTGACCCGCGGGGCGCTGGGCCACGCGGTGTTCGACCGCCCGGGCGGCCTCGTGGCGCAGGGCCCGTCGGCGCCGGTGCAGGTGCTGGACACCGTGGGCGCCGGCGACGCCTTCATGTCGGTGGTGCTGTTGGGCGGGCTGCGCGGCTGGCCCTTGCCGACCACGCTGCAGCGCGCGGCCGCGTTCGCCGCCGCGGTGTGCGGCATCAAGGGGGCGGTCAGCACCGACCCCCACTTCTACGCCCGCTGGCGCGCGGCCTGGGCCGACGCGCCCGCACCGCCTTCCGACCCTTCCCCGAAAGGCTGACCCCATGGCCCTCACCCCCACCGCCAACCCGGCAGCCACCGGCACCGCAGCCGCGGCCGGCCCGCTGAAGCCGCACCTGTCGTTCTGGCAGATCCTGAACATGAATGTCGGCTTCTTCGGCATCCAGTTCAGCTTCGGGCTGCAGCAAAGCAACATGAGCCCGATCTACCAGTACCTGGGGGCGGACGAGTCCAAGCTGCCCTACCTGTGGCTGGCCGGGCCGGTCACCGGCTTGCTGGTGCAGCCCATCGTCGGCGCCATGAGCGACCGCACGGTGTCGCGCTGGGGCCGGCGCACGCCTTACTTCCTGATCGGCGCGTTGCTGTGCAGCCTGGGCCTGCTGTTCATGCCCTTCAGCCCCACGCTGTGGTTCGCGGCCGGGCTGCTGTGGATCCTGGACGCGGCCAACAACGTGACCATGGAGCCCTACCGCGCCTACGTCAGCGACCGGCTCGACCGCTCGCAGCACTCGCTGGGCTTCCTGTCGCAAAGCGCCTTCACCGGCCTGGCGCAGACGCTGGCCTACCTCGCACCCAGCATCCTGGTGTGGCTGGGCATGAACAAGGACGCGGTGAACGCGAACAACATCCCGCACATCACCCTGGTGGCCTTCCTGATCGGCGCGCTGTTCTCCTTCACCACCGTGTACTGGAGCGTGCGCAGCACCCCGGAGCTGCCGCTGACGCCGGACGAACTTGCCCACATCCGCGCCCGCCCGCCGGGCTGGCGCAACACGCTGGTGGAAATCTGGGACGCGGTGCGCGAGATGCCGCCCACCATGCGCCAGCTGTGGTGGATGAAGCTGTTCCAGTGGTACGGGATGATGGCCTACTGGATCTACATCGTGCCCTCGCTGGCGCTGACGATGTTCGGCACCCGCGACCCGGCCTCGGCCGGCTTCCGCGACGCCGGCTTGCTGAACGGGCAGATCGGCGGCTTCTACAACTTCGTCGGCTTCCTGGCCGCCTTCGCGATGGTGCCGTTCACCCGGCGCTTCGGACCCAAGGCGGTGCACGCGGTGTGCCTGACGCTGGCCGGCGCCGGCATGTGGGCCATTCCCGCCATCCAGGACAAGGCCCTGCTGTTCCTGCCGATGGTGGGCGTGGGCCTGGCGTGGGCCAGCATCATGGGCAACCCCTATGTGCTGCTGGCCGGCAGCATTCCGCCGGAACGCGCCGGGGTCTACATGGGCATCTTCAACATGTTCATCGTGGTCCCCATGATCATCCAGATGCTCACCCTGCCGCTGTTCTACGACAGCCTGCTGGGCGGCAACCCCGCGAACGTCATCCGCCTGGCCGGTGCGCTGCTGGTGTGCGCCGCGGTGGCGGTGCTTTTTGTGAAGGCGCCCGCGCGGGCGTCCGCTTCCTGACGCCATGAAGAACCAGGTTCAACTCATCACCTACGTGGACCGCCTGGGCGGCGGCACGCTGGCCGACTTGCAGGCGCTGCTGCGCGGCCCGCTGGCCGGCCTGTTCGGCGGGGTTCACCTGCTGCCCTTCTTCGACGCCATCGACGGCGCCGACGCCGGCTTCGACCCCATCGACCACACCCGCGTCGACCCGCGTCTGGGCGACTGGGGCGACATCGCGCGCCTGGGCCAGGACGTGCCGCTGATGGCCGACGTCATCGTCAACCACATGTCGTCCGACTCGCCGCAGTTCCGCGACCTGGTGGCCAAGGGCGCCGCCTCGGTCTACGACGGCTTGTTCATGACCTGCCGCACGGTGTTCCCGAACGGCGCCACCGAGGCCGACCTGCTGGCCATCTACCGCCCGCGGCCGGGCCTGCCCTTCACCGTGGCCACGCTGGCCAACGGCGAACGGCGCCTGCTGTGGACCACCTTCACGTCCAAGCAGGTGGACATCGACGTCGAACACCCGCAGGGGCAGGCCTACCTGGAAGGCATCCTGAAGACGCTGGCCGGGGCCGGGGTGACGATGATCCGCCTGGACGCGGTGGGCTACGCCATCAAGCGCGCCGGCACCTCGTGCTTCATGATGCCGGAGACCTTCGCCTTCATCGACCGCTTCGCCGACACCGCGCGCGGCCTGGGCCTGGAAGTGCTGGTGGAGGTGCATTCCTACTACCGCCGGCAGATCGAGATCGCGCAGCGCGTGGACTGGGTGTACGACTTCGCGCTGCCGCCGCTGGCGCTGCACGCCATCTACTTCCGCACGGCGCGCTGCCTGAAGCAGTGGATCGCGGTGCGGCCGGTCAATGCGCTGACCGTGCTGGACACCCACGACGGCATCGGCATCATCGACATCGGCGCCGACGCCAGCGACCGCGACGCCCGCCCGGGCCTGGTGCCGGCGGAGGAACTGGACCGGCTGGTCGAGCTGATCCACGAACGCAGCGGCGGTGGCAGCCGCGAGGCCACCGGGGCGGCGGCGTCCAACCTGGACCTGTACCAGGTCAACTGCACCTTCTACGACGCGCTGGGCCGCGACGACGAGGCCTACCTGCTGGCGCGCGCGCTGCAGTTCTTCCTGCCGGGCGTGCCGCAGGTCTACTACGTGGGCCTGCTGGCCGGCGAGAACGACCTGGCCCTGCTGCGCCGCACCAAGGTGGGCCGGGACATCAACCGCCACCACTACGTGGGCGACGAGGTGGCGCAGGCGCTGCAGCGGCCGGTGGTGCAGCGGCTGGTGGCGATGATCCGCCAGCGCAACGAGCACCCGGCCTTCCAGGGCCAGTTCGACGTGCTGCCCACCGAGGGCGACCACCGGCTGACCTTGCGCTGGCAGAACGGCGGTGCCGAAGCCCGGCTCGAGGTCGACTTCGCCACCACCCGCTTCACGCTGTTCTTCAGCTGAGGCGCGGCGCCGCCGGCCAGGGCTACTGGAAGGCCTCGGCCAGGCTGAGCACCCGGCCGGTCTCGCCGGACTCGTAGCCCACCAGCGCGGCCACGCGCGCGCGCAGCGCCGGCGAGTTGATCAGCGCCAGCGCCTCGCGCACCGGCGACTCGCCGAGCTGCGACACCGGCACGGCCAGGAAGTAGCGCTCGCGCAGCAGCGGCACGAAGGTCAGGCCGAAGCGGTGCGCCGCCGTCTGCACGCCGATGCCGGCGTCGGCCATGCCGCTGGCGATGAAGGCGGCCACGGCGGAATGGGTGATTTCCGTGTCGTCGTAGCCCGGCACCTCGCGCGGGTCGATGCCCGCCTGGTGCAACAGCAGCTCGGTCAGCAGCCGCGTGCCCGAGCCCTCGGGCCGGTTGACGAAGCGCACGTCCGGCCGCGCCAGGTCGGCCACGCCGCGCACCCGCTTGGGGTTGCCGGCGGCCACGAACAGGCCCTGGCGCCGCACGGCCAGGTGCACCAGCCGGTGCGCCTCGGGCCGCAGCCAGGGCAGGTAGCGCTGCGCGGCGTGGGCCTGGAATTCGCCGATGGGCACGTGGAAGCCCGCCAGGTCGCATTCGCCGCGGGCCAGCGCGGCCACCGACTCCTGGCTGTTGCGAAAGCGCACCTCCACCGGCAGGCCGTCGGCTTCCAGCCGGTCCACCAGCGATTGCACCGCGAAACCGTGGCTGGCGTTCAGGCGCAGGGCGCGCGTGCTGCTGACGTTGCGCGCCAGTTCGCCTTCCAGCTCGGAGGCCAGCGAGTCGAGCAGGGGCGACAGGCGCGCGCTGACCCGCTTGTCGGCCCAGATCAGTTTCTGCGCCAGCGGCGTCAGCACCGAGCCCTTGCCCCGCCCCCGCCCGCGCAGCACCAGCGGCTGGCCGAACAGCGCCTCGGCACGCTGCACCAGGCCCCAGGCGTGCCGGTAGGAGCCGCCCAGGCTGCGGCTGGCCTGGGCCAGCGAGCCGGTGTCCTGCACCGCGCTCAGCAAGGCCAGGAGCGCGGTGCTGTCCACCGGCGGCGCCCCGGGCCTGGCGCCGGTGGGGGCGGTCGGGTCGGGGTCGCCGGCCGGGCCCAGTTGCCAGTGCGGGCGGATGCGGATGTGGATCACGGCGCAGGGTGGCGTCCCGGGGGTGGGCCGGGTCGGCTCCAAATATGAAGTTGTCAGCATATTAGTGCCGCGGCGCCTGCCTAGGCTAGCGTGCCATGAACACCACCGTCATCCCGCTGCAGCGCCTCAGCGAGGCCTTGCCCAGCCAGCGCCAGCGCCAACGCCAGCAGCCCAAGGGCCGCCGGGTGGACGCCGACGTGCGCCGCCAGGTCATCGCACTGATCACCGCGCGCTTCGGCGCCGGCCCGGCCCGGCGCGACCTGCTGATCGAATACCTGCACGTGATCAACGACCACCACGGCCAGCTCGGCACGCCGCAGATGGCCGCGCTGGCGCAGTGGATGGGCCTGGCGCAGACCGAGGTCTTCGAGGTGGCCAGCTTCTACCACCACTTCGACGTGGTGCGTGAAGACGCCGACGGCGCGCTGCCCACCCCGCCGCGCCTGACCGTGCGCGTGTGCGACGGCATCGCCTGCCAGCTGGCCGGCGCCCAGGCGCTGCTGGACAAGCTGCCCGCGCTGCTGCAGGCCGACGTCCGCGTGATCCCGGCGCCGTGCGTGGGCCGCTGCGAGCAGGCGCCGGTGGCCGTGGTGCACCAGCGCCCCATCGCCCAGGCCCGCGCCGGCGAGGTGGTGCTGGCGGTGGCGGCCGAGCGCACCGCCGACGACATGCCCGCCACCGCGCTGTCCGCCGACGCCTACCGCGCCGCGGGCGGCTACCGCTTGCTGGCCGACTGCCTGGCCGGCCGGCGCGAGGTGGAGTCGGTGCTGCAGACCATGGCCGATTCCGGCCTGCGCGGCCTGGGTGGCGCGGGCTTTCCGGCCGGCCGCAAGTGGCGAATCGTGCGCGCCGAGCCCGGCCCGCGC
>CALRPU020000072.1:0-5240 GCA_943370175.1 Hydrogenophaga intermedia
CGGGCCCGGCACGCGCCCGCGCCCTGGGCGTTGCCGACGCCAACGCCGCGGCGCTGGCGCTGGGCCGGCTGCCGGCGCAGCAGGGCGCGCTGGCCGCCATCGACGCAGACCGCGCCGCGCAGCGCCAGCTCAACGCCGGCCCGGGCGAATGGACGGCCAACGTGGGCCTGGCCCGCGTGCGGGACGCCGGCCCGCCGGCCGCGCGGTCCAGCGATTGGGAGCTGGGGCTGGAGCGGCCGTGGCAGCGGCCCGGCAAGGCCGCCGTGCGCGCCGCGGCGGGCGATGCGTTGGTGGCCGCCGCCCAGGCGCAGGCGCGGCGCCAGTGGGCGGAGTCGGCGCGGCAACTGGTCATCGACCTCGTGCAGTGGCAGCGCGAGGAGGGCGTGGCCACCGTCTGGCGCGCCCAGGCGGACCTGCTGGACGCCCAGCGCGCCGCGGTCGCGCGGCGCCAGCAGCTGGGTGATGCCGCGGTGCTGGAGCAGCGCCAGGCCGAGGCGGCCCACACCCAAGCCGTCGGCCAGGCGGCCTGGTCGGCGGCGCGGGCGGCCGCGGCCAGGCAGGCGCTGCTAGCCCGCTACCGCGACCTGCCGCTGCTGCCGTACCCGGCCTCGGTCGCCGACCTGCTCCAGGGCGACCCCGCCGCGCCCGGCCAGGCGACCGCGGGCGTGGTCTTGCCCGCCGAGCCGCCCGCCGAGGTCCTCGCCGCCCGCGCCGCCGCGGCCGCGCTGGAAGCCCAGGCCCTGGTCGACGCGGCCGAGCGGGCGGCCGACCCGACCCTCGGCGTGCGCTACGCCCGCGCCCGCCAGGGGCAGGAACACACCGTGGCCCTGACCTTCAGCCTGCCCCTGGGCGGTGAGCAGCGCCGGGCCACCGCCGACCTGGCCGCGGCCCGCGCCGCGGTCGCCCGCTGGGCCGCCGTCGACGCCCAGGCACGGTGGCAGGCCGACGCCGCCCGACGCGTCGCCGAGTTTGCGGCCGTGCAGGCCGCCTGGCACGACGCCCGCCGCGCCGCGCGGCAGCTGGCGCAGGTGGCCGACCAGGTGGCCACGGGCCACCGCCTGGGCGACGGCAGCCTGGCCGACGTGCTGGTGGCCCGGCGCCTGGCCAACGAGCAGTTGCTGAACGCGGTGCACGCCGGCATGGACGCGCTTCAGCTGCAGGCCTTGGCCGCGGTTGACGCGGACGGCTTGTTCACCGCCCCCACCGCCCCCACCGCCCCCACCGCCACCACCGCGGGCCCGGTCGGCGCCGCCCCGATGGTCGGCGGCGCGGGCGGCTGAGGCCCGTCGCCGGCCAACTTCACATTGCGTTCAGGCTCGTGCGGACCATGGGCGCTTCAACCCCTTTGGAGACCTTCATGACCGGCTCATTCTTCGCACAACGTCCTCAACCCAGCCGCGGCGCGACCCGCCCGCGCCAGCGGGCCTTGACCTGGGGCGCCCTCGCCAGCGCGACCCTGGTCGGCCTGGTGGCCTGCGGCGGTGGCGGCGGTGAAGGCGCCGGCACGGCGCCCGCCGCCCCCACCGCCGCGCCGCCCGCGGCGTCCCAGCGCCTCACCGCGCTGTACCTGACCGACGACGTGTCGGCCGACCACGACGCGGTGTGGATCAGCGTGTCGCGCCTCACCGCGGTCACTCCGGCGGGCGAGGTCGAGCTGGCCGCGTTCGCCCCCGCCAAGCTCATCAACGTGCCCACGCTGCGCCGCACCGGCGAGCTGATCGCGCTGGCCGCGGTGCCGTCCGACGCCACCGCCGTGCGGCTGCACGTCGGCGCCACCGCGCGCCTTCAGGCCCTTGACGGCAGTGAGCGCGACGTCGCGCTGGCCGCTCCCGGTGGCGTCATCGACGTGCGCCTGGAAGGCTGGGCGTCGGGCTCGGGCGCACTGGCGCTGGACTTCGACCTGCCCAAGTTCACGCTGCAGGGCAACACGCTGACGCCACTGGTGCGCACCGCCGGGTCCAGCGACTACAGCACCTGGGACGAGCGCCGGGCCGAGGTCAAGGGCACGGTCACCGCGGTCGGCGCGGGCAGCGTCACCGTCACCAGCCCCGCCTTCGGCCAGCGCGTGTTCAGCATCGACGCGCAGACCACCTTCGTGTCGCGGCGCGGCAGCGCCTGGGCGCCGCAGGTGGGCGACCGGGTCGAAGTCAACGCCGCCGTGGCCGGCCAAGGCGCCGACGGCCTGCAGTTGACCGCCCGCCGCATCGAGGACGAATCCGACGCGGGGGCGGCCGGCTCCTTCAAGGTCAAGGGCGTGGTGACGGCGGTCAACGGCACCAACGTCAGCGTCCGCGTGCGCGGCAGTGAGCATTTGGGCGCCACCGGCACCACGGTGTTCGACCTGGCCGGGGCCAGCTTCTCCCGCGGGAGCGCCAGCGTGGTGGTGCCGGGGGTGGTGGTCGAGGCCTACCTCAGCCCGGTGGGCTCCGGCTGGAAGGCCGCGCTCGTGGAAGTCGAAGGCGCCGCCAAGGCGGGCGCGTCGTCGTCGCCCGGGTCGGTTGGCCTGTCCTACGCGGAGCTGAAGGGGCGCGTGGACAGCGTGTCGGGTTCGGTCGTCACCGTGACGACCACCCACACGGAGCGCTACCCCGCCTTGGCCCGCGGCGCGCGCGTCACGGTCGACCTGTCGGGTGCCTACTTCCAGAAGGGGGCGTTGTCCTGCGTGGACGCGGGCGACGCCATCGAGCTAAAGGGCGCGCTGGCCAGCAACGGCAGCTTCCAACCCGTCAAGGTGGAACTGGAAGGCGGCTGCTCGGTGGCCGCGCCGGTGGCCGGCGTGGGCGTGCCGGCGGGCAACGGCACGCCGCCGGTGGGCGCCGTGTTCCTGGAAGCCAAGGGCACCGTCAGCGCCGTGCGCCCCGGGGAGTTTGATCTGGCGGTGCACCAAATCGAGTACAGCGGCCTGACGCTGGCCACGGTCACCGTGCGCCACGGCCCGACCACGGTGTTCAAGAGCCTGCTGCCCGGCCAACTGGCCAGCGGCCAGTTCGTCGAGGTCAAGGGCAGCTACCAGGCGGGCGTGATCACCGCCAGCAAGGTCGAGCGCGACTGAGGGCCGGCTGGCCAGGGCGGCGGCGAATCGGGCCTTTCAGGGCGGCGTGTCGGGATCGGGGACGGGAATGCGTTGCAGAAAGGAGGGCGTGCTCAAAGACCCGGGCGCCCCACCTTGTTGTCCAACGGCCACAACTCACTACCGCGAATGCGGGCCCTGCTCGACGCCGACATGAACCGTTCTGCCCACATGCCCTTGTCCAGCCGCGGCTGCAGCCCCAGCACCTTGTACCTTGAGCCCATGGACGTCCCACCGGGGTCACCACACGGGTTCGCCACGGGACCGCAGCACAGCGGGCCTTGTCTTCACGCCGCCATGAGCCAAGCCACCATGCCCTCATCATCGTCAAGCGCCACGCCGGCTCGGCCGGCCCTGAGCCCGGCCGCCATGGCTTCCCGTTCGATCCTCGGTCGGGCCTGGTTCATGGCCGTCATTGGGTTGCTGGGTCTGGCCGGTCTGCCCGGTGAGGTTCGTGCAGGCAGTTGCACTTTCGTGGCCAACGACCGGACGACGCAGACCTGCAACGTGCCGGCCGGGGTGACGTCGGTCACCGTGACGGCCATTGGTGCCGGTGGGGGGGGCGGAGGCAGCAACAGCGGCGTTCAGGTGGGCGGCACCGGCGGGGCTGGCGCGAAGATCGTGGTGGGCAGCTTGCCGATCGGCAGCAACACCGCGGGTCAAGCCTTGACCGTCTTCGTGGGGCTGCCCGGACAGGCGGGGAACAGCTCGAGTGGGCAGTTTGGCGCTTCTGGCGGCGGCGGCGGGTCCGCGTCGTGGGTTCAGATCGGCACCACCGGCTTTCCCGTGGTGGTGGCCGGGGCCGGCGGTGGCGGGGGAGGCGCCTTCACCGCCGCCACCGCCACCCCTGCTGGCGCCGGCGGCAGCAGCGGCGTCGGGGGGGCTTTGTCGGGCGGCAGTGGCAGTGCCGGAACCCGATCGGGGTCCACGGGCGGCGCCGGCGGCCAGGCGACCACCGGGGCGCCCACCACGTTCCCGGGCGCGGGTGGGGGCAGCTCGGGTGCCTCGGTCGCTGGTGTCAATGGCGGCGCCAGCACCACCAACTCGCCAAGGACGGACGGAGGTTTCAGCGTGTCCATTGGCGGTGCCGGTGCAGGCAGTGGCCACCTGGCGGGCGCTGGCGGTGGATTGGGGGGGGGTGGTGGCGCCGGCGCCTCCTACGCCGTGAGTGGGGCATCCTCGGTCACCGTGTCGCCCGCCACGTCGGCGGACGGGGTGGGCCTGGGTGGCGCCCCGGCGACGATCGGCCAGGGCGGCCGCGTCACCATCAGCTGGCCCAACAAGATCACGGGGGTCAGCACCATCCCGGCGGCGGGATCGGTGAGTTGCACCTCGCCCGTGGCGGATGGGGCGAGTTCCACCTGCTCGATCACGACGAACGCGGGCTACCTGCTCAACGCGGTGTTCGTCACCGGCGTTGGGGGCGGCACCGATCCCGGCTGTCAAGCCGGGTCGCTGAACGCCGACAAGACGGTCTTCACCACGGGCGCCATCAGCGCGTCTTGCAACGTGTTGGCGCAGTTTGTTCAAATCATCAACGGACAATGCGGCACGGGCAATGGCGTGCCAACGGCCATACTCCCGTCCACCTCGGCGCAGCGCTGCGCTGCCGGTGCGTTCAGCCAGCTTCAGCCGGGCGACGGCCAATGGCATTGGCGCTGCCTGGGCACGGGCGGCGGCACCACGGCGACGTGCTCGGCGTCGTACGCGAGCCAAACAGTGACGGCGGCGGCCGACCCCACCAGCATCGCGGTGGGGGCCACCAGCACGGTCACGGCCAGCAGCAGCGTGGGGCTGACCCCGATCACGCTGACCCCCAACGCCAACTGCACCGTCAACGGCAACGTCGTCACGGGCACCACCGTCGGCACGTGCACGGTCACCGCCGCTCAGGCGGGCACGGGCGACACCGGCACCTCGCGCTACCTGGCGGCCAGCCAGACGGTCAACATCACCGTCACGGCGCCCCTCAAGCAGGCGCAGGCCATCACCAACTTCACGGCGACGCCCACCACGGTGGCCATCGGCGGCACCAGCACCTTGAGCGCCACCAAAGGCGCGGGCGCGGCGGCGGTGGTGTTCAGCAGCAAGACCACGGGCGTGTGCACGGTGTCGGGATCGACCGTGACCGCGGTGGCGCAGGGCCTGTGCACGGTGGCGGCGAACCAGG
>CALRPU020000073.1:0-5230 GCA_943370175.1 Hydrogenophaga intermedia
CCCGGCCGCGCTGTTCAGCGCGGTGGCCCAGGTGCTGGCCTACGTTTATCAATTGAAGGCCGCCATGGCCGGCCAGGGCGCGATGCCCGGCGAGCTGCCGGCGCTGAACGTGCCGCCCGAACTCGACCCGCATCACGCGCCCGCCGCGACGACGGAGAAGCCTGAATGAACCCGATGCTGAGCAAACTGCAAGCCCTGATGGGCAACAACGCCGGCGCCGCCAAGGCGCTGATGGCACCGATGTTCATCATCCTCGTGCTGGCGATGATGGTGCTGCCGCTGCCGCCCTTCGCGCTGGACCTGCTGTTCACCTTCAACATCGCCATGGCCCTGATGGTGATGATCGTGGCCTCGTACATGGTCAAGCCGCTGGACTTCTCGGCGTTCCCGACCATCATCTTGCTGACCACGCTGTTGCGTTTGTCACTGAACGTGGCGTCGACCCGGGTGGTGTTGGTCGAGGGCCACACCGGCCCGGGGGCGGCCGGCGCCGTGATCGAGTCCTTCGGTCACTTCCTGATTGGCGGCAACTTCGCGGTCGGCCTGATCGTCTTCGCCATTCTGGTGGTGATCAACTTCGTCGTGGTGACCAAGGGCGCCGAGCGCATTGCCGAGGTGGGCGCGCGCTTCACGCTGGACGCCATGCCCGGCAAGCAGATGGCGATCGACGCCGACCTGAACGCCGGGCTGATCGACGACAAGGAGGCCAAGCGCCGCCGCGCCGAAGTGGGCGAAGAGGCCGAGTTCTTCGGCTCCATGGACGGCGCCAGCAAGTTCGTGCGCGGCGACGCGATGGCCGGCCTGCTGATCCTGTTCATCAACATCATTGGCGGCTTCGTCATCGGCGTGGCCCAGCACGGCCTGTCGGCCAGCGAGGCGGCCAACACCTACGTCTTGCTGGCGGTGGGCGATGCGCTGGTCGCGCAGATCCCGGCGCTGCTGATCTCGGTGGCGGCCGCCATGGTCGTCTCGCGCGTCGGCAAGGAGCAAGACGTGGGCAGTCAGGTCACGCGGCAGGTGTTCAACTCGCCGCGCTCGCTGGCCATCACGTCGGGCGTGATCGGGCTGCTCGGCGTGATTCCGGGCATGCCGCACCTGGTGTTCCTGTTGATCTCCGGCGGGCTGGGGTGGGCCTCATGGCGCATGAAGGAGCGCCAGCGCTTGGCCAAGCTGGCCCCGCCGCCGCCGCCCGCACCGGTGGCCGACGCCAACGGCGAAGCCAGCTGGGACGACCTTCAGCCCGTCGACACGCTGGGCCTGGAGGTGGGCTACCGCCTGATCACGCTGGTCGACAAGGCCCGTGAAGGCGACCTGCTGGCGCGCATCAAGGGCGTGCGCAAGAAGTTCGCACAAGACGTCGGCTTCCTGCCGCCGCCGGTGCACATCCGCGACAACCTCGAACTCAAGCCGAGCATGTACCGCCTGACGCTGCGCGGCGCCGTGGTGGGCGAGGGGGAGGCTTTCCCCGGCATGCTGCTGGCCATCAACCCGGGCGGTGCCACCACCCAGCTGATCGGCACCCGCACCACCGACCCCGCCTTCGGCCTGCCGGCCGTGTGGATCGAGGAACGCCAGCGCGAGAGCGCTCAAATGGCCGGATTTACCGTCGTTGATTGCGCGACCGTCGTGGCCACGCATCTCTCACACTTGATGCAACTGCACGCGGCCCGATTGCTGGGCCGCATGGAGACCCAGCAACTGGTCGATCACGTGACCAAGCTGGCCCCGAAACTGATCGAGGATGTGGTTCCGAAAATGGTGGGCATCGCTGCACTGCAAAAAGTTCTCCAGCTGCTGCTGGAAGAGGGCGTGCACATCCGCGACATGCGCTCGATCATCGAGAGCCTGGCCGAGGAAGCCGCCGCCGTCAGCGACCCGGCCGAACTGGCCCGCCGCGTGCGCATCCACCTGGCTCCGGCCATCGTCCAGCAGATCTACGGGCCGGTGAAGGAACTGGACGTGATCGCGCTGGAACCCGAACTCGAACGCCTGGTGACCCAGGCCTTGAACTCGCCGCACGGCGCCGCCTTGGACCCTGGCGTCGCCGAGACCATCAGCCGCCGTGCCGCCGAATCGGCGCAGCGCCAGGAAGACCTGGGCGTGCCGGCCTGCCTGCTGGTGCCCGACCTGATCCGCGCGCCGATGGCCCGCCTGCTCAAGCGCGCCGCGCCGCGTCTGAAGGTGCTGGGCCACAGCGAGATCCCCGACACCCATTCCATCCGCATCGGCTCGATCATCGGCGGCACCGCCTGACCGACGACCCGACCGACGCTGACCGCCGTACCCGACCGCCCCTCCGGAGCACCCCATGAACGTCAAACGATTCACCGCACGCACCTCGCGTGATGCCTTGAACCTGGTGCGCCAGGCTTTCGGCGACGACGCGGTGGTCCTGTCGACCAAGCCCTGCGCCGAAGGCGTCGAGGTGATGGCGATGGCGCCGGAAAGCGTGGCCCAGATCGAGCGCGTGGCCGCGCCCGCCGCCAGCCCCGCCGTTGCGCCCCAGCGCAGCAGCCGGCTGCCGCTGGCCGCGCGCGCCGCGATGCGCGCCAGCGAGCGGATCGAGCCAATGCGCCCGGCCCCCCAGGCCAGCGCCGTGGACAGCGACGTCGAGCAGCTGGCAATGAGCACCTTGTCCTTCCAGGACTATGTGCGCGAACGCATGTTGAAAAAGCGCGAAGCCGAGCTGCGCGGCGAAAGCCAGCAGGCCGCCGCCGCCGCGATGGCCGAAGCACGCGAATACATCCGCCCGGCCCCGGCCCCCGCGCCGGTGCGGGCCGCGGCCCCGATGCCGGCCGCCGCGCCCAAGCGCCGCGACCCGCCGGTGCTGCGCGACGAAGTGCGCGTGGCCCCGCCGATGGTCGGCGAGCCGCCGCTGCCCACCTTGGCCGACAGCGCGCCGAGCGTCGCTCGGCGCGAACAGCAGGACATGATGAGCGAGCTGCGCTCGATGAAGGGGATGATCGAAGAGCGTTTTGGCGCGCTGGCCTTCATGGAAAAGATGCAGCGCCAGCCGGCCCAGGCGCGCTTGAGCCAACGCCTGCTGGACTGCGGTTTTTCCCCGGCCCTGATCCGCAAGCTGGCCGATGGCATGGGCGCCGACGTCACCGACGAATCCACCTGGGCCGCCTCGGTGCTGGAGCGCAACCTGCACACCGCCGAACACGAGGCGCCGCTGGAAGACCAGGGCGGCGTCTACGCACTGATCGGCGCCACCGGCGTCGGCAAGACCACCACGACCGCCAAGATCGCTGCCGCATTCGCCACCAAATACGGCGCGGCCAACCTGGGCCTGATCACGCTGGACGCCTACCGCGTGGCCGCGCACGAGCAACTGCGTGCCTACGGCCGCATCCTCGGCGTGCCGGTGCACACGGCCCATGACCGCGCCTCGCTCGAAGACCTGCTGGAGCTGCTCAGCGGCAAGAAGATGGTGCTCATCGACACGGCCGGCATGGCCCAGCGCGACAGCCGCACCCAGGAGCTGATGGAAATGCTGTCGCACCGCAGCATCCAGAAGCTGCTCGTCGTCAATGCGTCGGCCCAGGGCGAGACCATCGAGGACGTGCTGGTGTCCTACCGCGCCAGCCAGGCCAAGGGCATCGTGCTGTCGAAGATCGACGAGGCCGTCAAGCTGGGCCCGGCGCTGGACGCCGTGATCCGCCACCGCCTGCCGGTGCTCGGCGTGGCCAATGGCCAGCGGGTGCCGGAAGACTGGCACCGCCTGTCGGCCCACGCGCTGGTTCAGCGCGCGCTGCGCGCCACGGCCGCACCGGCCTGGAAGGTCGATGCCGACGACGTCACGCTGGTCTTTGCCGCGCCTCAGCACCGGCCCGACCCCCACGGCAGCGCACCGGCAGGTCGGCACGCCCTGCACGCCGCCACGGCGCCGCGCGGCCGCGACGCCCGCTACGCCTGAGCGCGGCCGGTGTCGCCACGCGCCACCAGCCCCGATGACCTCCGCCGCTTGACCTCTCGACCGGACCGTCCTTGCCCATGACCGCCAACGCCCAACGACCGATGCCGCAAGACCAGGCCGACGGCCTGCGCCGCCTGTTCGCCCATGCGCAGGTTCGCTTCCTGCCGGTCGTGTCCAACCCCCACATGGCTTTCGGGGGCGTCATGCTGGAGCGGCTGTGCACGGCGCTTGCCCAACGCGGGCGCCACACGCTGGTGGTTGACGCTGGCGAGCGCGCCCCGGAGCCCAAGGAATGGTCCGTGGTGGACCTGGTCGACTGCGTTGAGCCCTTGTCGGCCGACGTCAGCTACCTCGCTGCCCGCGGCCTGCCCATGCGGTTTGTCGACACGCGGGGCTCCAGCACGGCGTTCTTGCAGGCGGCGGCCGACGCCGCGCCGCTCGCGGACCTCGTGTTGGTGCATGCCGGTGCCACCGACCTGTGCCGCCTGTTTGCCCACGCCGACCCTCAGCGCTGTGCGCGACCGCTGCTGCTTGCCGACGAGCGCCCGGCGAGCGTGACGCACGCCTACGCCGCCATCAAGTTGCTCAGCCAGCGCACCGGCATGCAGGTGTTCGACCTGCTGCTGAGCGCCCCCGGCGGTTCCCCGCGAGCCGCCCGAATTGGGGAGCAATTGCGCCGCTGTGCCGACGATTTCCTCGGCGCCGCGGTGCGAGACTGCTTGCATGTCGACCCCGCCACCCACGCCCATGACGCCCCGACCGCCGCGTTGCAACGCTGGGCCGCCGACTGCACGCCCCAAAGCGCCGCACCCGTCGCGCAGGCCCACCGGTCCTGGCCTGCCGCGGGCGCCACGGCCTACCGCAACGCCGCCTCAATGGCGCTGAACTGATGAATACCTCGGAGATCCGCATGTACACCGCCAAAGGTCGACTTGATGTCAACTCGATGCTGAAGCAGTACAGCCCGCTCGTGCGCCGCCTGGCCCACCAGATGATTGCGAAGCTGCCTGCCAACGTCGAGATCGACGACCTGATCCAGGTGGGCATGATCGGACTGACCGACGCGCTGAGCCGCTTCGACGCGGCGCAGGGCGTGCAGTTTGAAACCTTCGCCACCCAGCGCATTCGAGGTGCGATGCTCGACGAGTTGCGCGGCAACGACTACCTGTCGCGCGGCACGCGCAAGCAACAGCGCAGCATCGAGTCGGCGGTGCACAAGCTCGAGCAAAGGCTCGGGCGCGCGCCGCAGGAAAGCGAGATCGCCAAGGAAATGGGCCTGAGCCTGCAGGACTACCAGGAGTTGCTGGGCAA
>CALRPU020000074.1:0-5059 GCA_943370175.1 Hydrogenophaga intermedia
AAGGCCGCGGCCTCGTCGAACAAGCGGGCCACCTCGTGCTCAGGCAGCACGATGGGCAGCAGGCCGTTCTTGAAGCAGTTGTTGAAGAAGATGTCGGCAAAACTGGGCGCGATCAGGGCGCGAAAGCCGTACTGGTCCAGGGCCCAGGGCGCGTGCTCGCGCGACGACCCGCAACCGAAGTTCTTGCGCGCCAGCAAAACCGACGCGCCCTGGTAACGCGCCTGGTTCAACACGAAGTCCGGGTTCGGGCGGCGCGAGGCCGGGTCCTGGCCCGGGTAGCCCGCATCGAGGTAACGCCACTCGTCAAACAGGTTCTCGCCGAAGCCGGTCTTCTTGATCGACTTCAGGAACTGCTTGGGGATGATCGCGTCGGTGTCGACGTTCTCGCGGTCCATGGGGGCCACGAGGCCGGTGTGGAGTCGAAAGGCTTGCATGGGGGGCGCTCCTTCAGGCGATGCGGCGCACGTCGACGAAATGGCCTTCGATGGCGGCGGCGGCAGCCATGGCCGGGCTGACCAGGTGGGTGCGCCCACCGGCGCCCTGGCGGCCCTCGAAGTTGCGGTTGCTGGTGGACGCACAGCGCTCGCCGGGCTCGAGCCGGTCGGCGTTCATCGCCAGGCACATCGAGCAGCCGGGCTCGCGCCATTCGAAGCCGGCGGCCTTGAAAATCACGTCGAGGCCTTCGCGCTCGGCCTGCTCCTTCACCAGGCCCGAGCCCGGCACGACCATCGCCAGCTTGACGTTCGAGGCGATGCGGCGGCCCAGGCGTTTGACCACGGCCGCCGCCTCGCGCATGTCCTCGATGCGCGAGTTGGTGCACGAACCGATGAAGACCTTGTCGATCAGGATGTCGGCGATCGCCTTGTTGGGCTGCAGCGCCATGTACTGAAGCGCGCGCTCGATGGCGCCGCGCTTGTTGGCGTCCTTTTCGCGGTCGGGGTCGGGCACGCGGTCCTCGATGCTCAGCACCATCTCGGGCGAGGTGCCCCAGGTGACCTGCGGGCGGATCTGGCTGGCGTCCAATTCGACCACGGCGTCCCAGGTGGCGTCGGCATCGGACTGCAGCGTGCGCCAGTAGCTCACCGCCTGATCCCATTCCGCCGCACTGGGCGTGAAGGGACGGCCCTTGACGTACTGGAGGGTGGTCTCGTCGACCGCGACCAGACCCGCGCGGGCGCCGGCTTCGATGGCCATGTTGCACACCGTCATGCGGCCTTCCATGCTCAGCGCACGGATCGCCGCGCCAGCGAACTCGATGGTGTAGCCGGTGCCGCCGGCCGTGCCGATCTTGCCGATGATGGCCAGCACGATGTCCTTGGCGCCGCAGCCCCGTGGCAGTGCGCCGTCGACCTTCACCAGCAGGTTCTTTGCCTTCTTGGCGAGCAGCGTCTGCGTGGCCAGCACGTGCTCAACCTCGCTGGTGCCGATGCCGTGGGCCAGGGCCCCGAAGGCGCCGTGGGTGGACGTGTGCGAGTCCCCGCACACCACCGTCATGCCAGGCAGCGTGGCACCCTGCTCCGGGCCGATCACGTGGACGATGCCCTGGCGCTTGTCGTTCATCTTGAACTGGGTGATGCCGAAGCGGTCGCAGTTGGCGTCCAGCGTGTCCACCTGCAGCTTCGACACCGGGTCGCTGATGCCCTGCGACCGGTCGGTGGTCGGCACGTTGTGGTCGCTGACGGCCAGGTTGGCCGAAATGCGCCACACCTTGCGGCCGGCCTGGTCAATGCCGTCGAAGGCCTGCGGGCTGGTGACCTCGTGGACCAGGTGGCGGTCGATGTAGAGCAGCGCGGTGCCGTCGTCCTCGGTGTGGACGACGTGTTCGTCCCAGATCTTGTCGTAGAGCGTGCGACCGGTCATGAAAGGTCCTCAATCCAGGGGGTGAGATGGCGCCGCCACGGCGGCAAGGGAAGCGGCGCCGGCCTGCAATGCCTCGACGAAGCGCTGCACGACGGCGGGCAAAACGTCCTGACTGCGGACGGCCAACAGGTAATCGCGGCGCGCCCAGGGCTCAGCCAGCGTGATGGGCGTTACCGCGAAGATGCGTGCGAAGCGCTGAGCGACCACCCGCGGCAACACCGCCACGCCCAGACCCGCTTCGACCAGCTGCGCGATGGCGTCGAAGCCACGCACCTGCAGCCGGTCGTTGAGCTGGCGCCCGAGCGCGAACGCGCGCTCGCGCATCTGTTCGTGCACGGCGGCACCAAGGTGCAGGCCAACGATGTCGAAGTCGAGCAGCGCATCGAAGGGCACCGCGTCGCGCTGCGCCAGCACGTGGCCCTGCGGCACCAGCACCGCCAGTTCCCCGGGCCGGTAGGCGTGCACGGTCAGCTGGCTTTCATGCTGAGGTGGCACGAACACGCCGACGTCAGCGCGCCCTTCGGCCACAGCGGCCTGCACCTCGGCGCTGGTCAAGTCTTCCAGGCTGATGCGGATGCCCGGGTTGGTGCGGCTGAAGGCGGCCAAGTCGGCGGGCAGGCATTCGGCGATGGCGCTGGCGTTGGCCGCGATGCGCAGGTGGCCCTTGATGCCGTGGGCAAACTCGCCGACCTCGCTTTCCAGGGCGTGCAGCGAGGCCTGCAGGCTGCGGATGTGGCGCACCAGCGCGCGGCCGGCCTCGGTGGGCTCAACGCCCCGGGCGCGGCGTTCGAACAGCTTGACGCCGAGCCGGGTTTCCAGGTCGCTCAGCCGCTTGCTGGCCGCGGCCATGGCAAGGCCCTCGCGATCGGCGCCGCGGGTGATGCTGCGGGTGTCGGCGATGGCGAGCACGAGGTTGAGGGTGGTCAGGTCGAAGCGCATGGCCATTTCGGCGCAGAGCCTCCATTATCGGAGAAGGCTGCCGCGGCCGATCACCTAATGCGTCAAGCCTGGCTTCGTGGCTGACGAAGTCACGCCACACCAACCGAGCATCGCACCCGCCATGAAAAACGGCCCCGAAGGGCCGTCTGGGTTCAGGCAGGGCCGGCTTGGCCCGGGGCTCAGGCGCGTTCGCCGATGGGCTTGACGTTGCGCGACACGGCGCCGTTGAACAGCTGGCGCGGGCGGCCAATCTTGTACTCAGGGTCGCCGATCATCTCGTTGAGCTGGGCGATCCAGCCGACCGTGCGGGCCAGCGCGAAGATCGCGGTGAACAGGCTCACCGGGATGCCGAGTGCGCGCTGCACGATGCCAGAGTAGAAGTCGACGTTCGGGTACAGCTTGCGCGCCACGAAGTACTCGTCTTCCAACGCGATCTTTTCCAGCGCCATGGCCAGCTTGAACAGCGGGTCGTCGTGCAGGCCCAGGGCGGTCAGCACCTCGTGGCAGGTTTCGCGCATCAGCTTGGCGCGCGGGTCGTAGTTCTTGTAGACGCGGTGGCCGAAGCCCATCAGCTTGACGGTCGAGTTCTTGTCCTTGACCTGCTTGATGAAGTCGCCGATTTTCTCGACGCCGCCGTTGCGCTGGATGTCTTCCAGCATGTTCAGCGCCGCTTCGTTGGCGCCGCCGTGGGCGGGGCCCCACAGGCAGGCCACGCCGGCCGCGATGGCCGCGAACGGGTTGGTGCCCGACGAGCCGCACAGGCGCACCGTCGAGGTGGAGGCGTTCTGCTCGTGGTCGGCGTGCAGGATGAAGATGCGGTCGATGGCCCGCACCAGCACGTCGTTCGGCTCGTACTCTTCGCACGGCGTCGCGAACATCATCCGCATGAAGTTCGCCGAGTACGACAGGTCGTTCTTCGGGTAGATGTAGGGCTGGCCGATGCCGTACTTGTAGGCCATCGACACCAGCGTCGGCATTTTGGCGATCAGGCGGATGGCCGCGATCTCGCGGTGCTTCGGGTTCGTGATGTCGGTGCTGTCGTGATAGAAGGCCGATAAGCCGCCCACCAGGCCCGTCATGACGGCCATCGGGTGCGCGTCACGGCGGAAGCCGCGCAGGAAGAACTGCATCTGCTCGTTGACCATGGTGTGGCTGGTCACCAGCTTGGTGAACGCGGTCTTCTCGGTCGCGTTCGGCAGGTCGCCGTTCAGCAGCAGGTAGCAGGTTTCCAGGAAGTCGCACTGCGTGGCCAGTTGCTCAATGGGGTAGCCGCGGTACAGCAACTCGCCCTTGTCGCCATCGATGTAGGTGATGCTGGAATTGCATGACGCCGTCGACAGGAAGCCCGGGTCGTAGGTGAACTTGCCGGTCTGCGCGTACAGCTTGCGGATGTCGATCACGTCGGGGCCGACGGTGCCCTTGTAGATCGGCAGGTCCATGCTCGGACTGCCGTCGGAGAACGATAGGGTGGCTTTGACGTCGGACGGTGTCATGGGCGTTTCCTGGAGTGACGGGGTGGGCAGGTGAAAAATCGTGCGGGCCGCGGTCGCCGGTGTCAGCGGCAACTCAAGCGACGGGCGGGTGGCTGGGCGGCGCGGCCGGCATGCGCATCTCCTGCAGCAGGCTCACCACTTCGGGTTCAAGCAGCTCGCCCTCGGGCTCCTTGCGGCGCAACAGGAGGTCGAGCAGGTCGTTGTCGGACAGGTCCATGAGCACCTGCAAGCCGCGGGCCTGCCCGACGGTGACGCCATCGGGGTGGCTGGCAAAGAAGCGCTCGACGAACAGGTCGTTCTCCAGCAGGCCACGCCGGCAGCGCCAGCGCAGCTTGCTCAGCGCCCGTTCGTCGATGTAGTCGTCCATGGTCAGTGGCTCAGACCGCGCGGCGCACCATCATCTCTTTGATCTTGCCGATGGCCTTCGTGGGGTTCAGTCCCTTCGGGCAAACGTCGACGCAGTTCATGATGGTGTGGCAGCGGAACAGGCGGTACGGGTCTTCGAGGTTGTCCAGACGGGCCTCGGTGTCCTGGTCGCGGCTGTCGGCGATGAAGCGGTAGGCCTGCAGCAGGCCGGCCGGTCCGACGAACTTGTCCGGGTTCCACCAGAAGCTCGGGCAGCTGGTCGAGCAGCTGGCGCACAGGATGCATTCGTACAGGCCGTTCAGTTCGTCGCGCTCTTCGGGCGACTGCAGACGCTCCTTCTCAGGCGGCATCGTCTCGTTCACCAGGTAGGGCTTGATCGAGTTGTACTGCTTGAAGAACTG
>CALRPU020000075.1:0-5034 GCA_943370175.1 Hydrogenophaga intermedia
GTTCTCGGGGTACATCGCCACGCCGATCGAGCAAGTGATGGTCACCTCGCGGGCGTCGCGGCCATCGATGCGGTAGGGCTCGCACAGCAGGTCGAGCAGCGCAGCGGCGCGCTTGGCCACGTCGTTGCGGCCGGGGTTGCCCTCCAGCAGCAGCAGGAATTCGTCAGCACCCAGGCGGGCGGCCACGTCGCCCGGCCCGGCCACGCTGCTGATGCGCGCGGCCACGCCCCGCAAAATGCTGTCCCCCGCCGGGTGGCCGTAGGACTCGTTGATCGGCTTGAAGCCATCGAGGTCGACGAACAACAGGGCCAGGCGGCCTTGGCTGGCGTCAGCGCGCTGCACGGCCTCGGCCAGGCGGTGCTCGAACATCAGGCGGTTGGGCAGCTGCGTCAGTGCGTCCAGCGTGGCCTGGTGGCGCAACTCGATCTTGGCCTGCGACAGGGACTCGCGGGTGTGCTCCTCCAGGCGCGAGGACACCAGCATGGCGAGCACGAACATCAGCGTGCCGACCGACGCCAGGGCCGTCATCGACGTGCCGCGCAGGTAGTCGCGGTGCGCCGAGGTGACTTGCATCGTCAGGCCCGCGGCGTCCATCACGCCTTCCTGGCTGATGATGATGGCCAGGCCCATCGACAGGCCGGCGATCAGGTTCCACGGCACCGCGCCCTTGGGCTGGGTGCGGCCGTAGAACCAGATGCCCAGGCCGAGCGTGGAGCCGCCCACGCCCGCCAGCAAGGCCATCAGCAGGCCCGGGCCGTCCCAGAGGAAGCCGGGCTGCAGGCCCATCGACTGCATCGCCAGCAGCTGCGTGGCCACCAGCCCCAGGCCGATGCCGCAGGCCGCGCCCAGCACACCGGGCAGCGTGGCCTCGCGCGTGCCGGCCATGCGAAAGCCGGCCATGCCAACCGCCACCGCCGCGAGCCAGGCGGTGAACACGCCCACCGGGTGGTAGCCAGGGCTGTAGTTCAGGGTTTGGTAATTGATGGTCAGCACGTGCACCGACCACACGCCGGTGCCCCAGGCCAAGCCGGACCCAAGCAACCACTGCCGGCCCTCGGCCACCTCGGTCGACAGCATCCGCTTGCCCAGGTCCAGCGCGACGTAGGCCGACAGGCTGGCGATCAGGCTGGTCAGCAGCAGCCAGGGCGCCAGGGTGAGCAGGTTAGTGAGCATGGGGTCCGCCAAGGTCCAAGGGGTCGGCCGCGGGGCAGTCAGCGGCCTCGCGCAGCGGCGCCGGTCCACAGCGTGGACAGGTGAGAGGTGTTCCGGCCGAACCAGTCATTGGCAGCTTATCGGTCGATCGGCGCCGCGGCTTGAGCCCGATGGCGGGGAACTACTGCACAAAACCCATGCCGCGCTGGCGCCGCACCTCGGGCTTGACCCGGTGCTCGGCTTCCAGTTGCGACAGGAACTCATCGGGCGTGAAGGCCTCGCCCAGCACCTCCACCTGGCGGCGCACCGCGGCGAAGTCGCCGGCGGTCAGGGCGTGAAGCTGGCGCAAGCGCGCCCCTTGCTCGCCGTCCAGCGCCGCGCCGTCGCCGGCCAGCGCCTCGGTGACGAACATGCGCTCGCGCTGGGCGCCGGTCAGCGGGTGGAAGCGGATCTTGAAGGTGAAGCGGCGCAGCGCGGCCTCATCGAGTTCCTCGAACAGGTTGGTGGTGCAGATGAACAGCCCCGCAAAGCGCTCCATGCCCTGCAGCATCTCGTTGACCTCGCTGATTTCGTAACTGCGCTCGGCCAGGCGCCGGCTGCGCAGGAAGCTGTCGGCCTCGTCCAGCAGCAGCACCGCCTGCTCAGCCTGGGCGTCGGCGAACATCCGCGCCATGTTCTGCTCGGTCTCGCCGACGTACTTGCTGGCGATGTCGCTGGCCTGGCGCACCATCAGCGGGCGCTGCAACGCCTGGGCGATGTGCTCGGCCAGCGCGGTCTTGCCGGTGCCGGGCGGGCCGTGGAAGCACAGGTTGCCGTGGCCGCGCCGGCGCAGCGCCTCGATCACCCGGGGCAGCTCGTAGCGGCACTCCGTGTTGAGCAGGCCCAGGTCATAGGACGTCACGGTGGGCCGGCCGCCGCGCTCGGTGGCGTCCTGGCCCAGCGCTCGGTCGGCGTGGCCGAGCTGCCGTTCGATCAGGCGCTCGACCTCGGGCTCGGCGCCATCCAGGCTGGCCAAGCGCGCAAAGCGGACCGCGGTGCGCACCTGGGCGGGGGTCAAGCCCTTGCGCTCAGCCAGCTTGGCGGTGAAGCCGGCACTCACTTTCACATCACCCAGTGCACGCTGAACCAGGGCCTCGCGCGCGCCCGGCGGCGGGCTCTTCAACTCCAGGTGGTATTGAAAACGCCGCCGAAACGCCGGGTCGATCTGTTCGATGCGGTTGGTGGCCCACACCACCGGCACCGGGTTGGTCTCGAGAATCTGGTTGACCCAGGCCTTGCCGCTGACACTGCCGCTGAGCGCGCCGTCGCCGGTGTCCAGGCGCGCCATGATCTGCGCGGTGTCGGTCGAGATCGGCGGAAACACGTCTTCCACCTCGTCGAACAGCAACGCCACATCGGCGCTGCCTTTCAGGAAGACCTGGCTGATCTGCAGCGAGCGGTAGCGGTCGCGGCCGGACAAGGAGTTGCCGTCGCGGTCGGCATACTCGACCTCGTACAGCGACAAGCCCGCCGCCTGCGCGGCCACCTTGGCGAGCTCGGTCTTGCCGGTGCCCGGCGGGCCATACAACAGCACGTTGACGCCCGGCGCCTTGCGCGCGACGGCGTGCTTCAGCAAGGCGGTCAGCACCTGCACATCGTCGCTGACGTAATGGAAGTCGGCCGGCCCCAGTTCGCTGCGCGCGGCCGGCCGGGTGAAGACCGCCATCAGGTCCGCCGGGCCCTCATAGTGGCGCATCAGCACCGGGGGCAGCTGCTCGCTGACCTTCATCAGGTCGGCCAGGTCGGTGATGTTGTGTTCGGAGATCAGGTTCTCGACCATGCCGATGCGCTCCAGCCGCGAGCCGGCGCGCAGCGCCTCGGCCACTTCGGCCTCGTTCACGCCCGCCACTTCGGCGATGGCGGCGTAAGCCTCTTGGGCGTTGGACACCTTGAACTCGACCAGCAGGCCGCGCAGGTCGCGCTGGTAGCGCGCCAGCGTGCCGTACAGCAGCAGCGCCCGCTCGGCCGGGTTGAGCTGCAGCAGGCCGGCCAGCGCGTCGATGTTCTTCTCGACCCGGGTCGACTCCTTCTTCAGACTGCGGTTGAGCCACTGCGCCGTCGTGCCCAGCACCGCCAGCAGGTCCTTCGGGGCATCCTTGATGTACTCGTCGATGTAGAAGAACAGTGTGCCTTCCTCGTAGGGCCCGCGCCACGCACCGTGGCGGTCGATGAAGGCGGCGGCGTCCAGCGCTTCATGGCCGCGCCAGGCATCGTTGTTGCGGCAGCGCTGCGCCAGGAAGGCGCGCACGCGCGCCAGCACCGGCAGCGGCCACACCAAGTGCCGGCCCGTCAGCGACAGCAGGCTGTTCCAGTCGCGGCGCAGGTTGAAGCGACCCGGCTGGCGGATGGTCAGCGCCAGCACGAACTGCGAACACATGCGGTCCAGCACCGGCGCGTCCATGAGCCCGGGCGACAAGACCGTGCGCGGCTCCTCCATCGACTTGACCATGGCAACTCCTGAGGCAGGCCGGCCACCGCCCCTGCAACGGGAGCGCACCGGGCCGAGCCAAGGCTTCAACAGCGCTCGACGATACCCCGCGGCGGCGCGGGCGCAAGTCCCGAAATCAAGGAGGCGACCTGGGTCATTTGGCCCGGGGGCCGGGTCAAGGGCCCGTGCGCAACAGCTCCAGCACCTCGCCGTCGGCGCGGTTGCCCAGGCGGGCCCTCACCGGCAGGTACTGGCGCGTCGGGTCCAGCCAGACCTCGACCTCGGTCTCGTGCGGGTGGTCGGGCGTGGACTCGCGGACATAGCGCAGCGCCTGCACCTCGCCGGCTTCGGTCTTGACCGCCTGGCGGCCCTCGTTGCGAACCACCCACACCGCGGCGTCGCCACGCGCACCGACCACGTACAAGGTGACGCGCTGACCGGGCACGGCCTTGGCGGGCGCCGCCGCCACGATGGCCGGCAGCTGCACCATCCAGCTCAGGCGGTCCTGCACCCCACGAACCCACGGGTACTCGACCGACGGACCCGAGAAGCCGACGATGCCGCGCTCGGGCTGAAAATTGGCCGCGCGCGCGCTGCTGCGCAGGCGCTGGTCGGTGAAGCGAGTGGGCGCGAGACCTGCCGCGTCGAGGCGGCCCGTGCTGACCTGCGTGAGCAGCTGCAACGCGCCCAGGCGGGCGTCGAGCCGCAGCGTGTAAGCGCTGCCGACGCCGGCGCCATCGGGCCGCCAGCTGAGGGTGGCCTGACCACTGATCAGCCCGCGCTGCAGCCGGTAAGCGACGTCGGCGGCGGCCGGGACGCGCGTGCCATAGGTGGGAATCGACTCGGCCCCGTCCGGCAGGGCGGGCTTGGCGGCCGGGGCCGGGGAGGACGCAACGCTGGGGGCCGACGCGGGCACCGCGGGGGGCGCCGCGGTGGATGACGAAGCGCGGGCTGACGAGGCGGCTGACAAGGCGGTGGCGCCGGACGGCGTCGCGGCGGTCGACCCGGCCTGCGCGACCAAAGCGAGCGGCACCGACCACGGCGGCGATGAATCCAAACCTGAGCCTGAGCCCGCATCTGCGTCGGGTGCGTCTGGCGCGTCTGGCGCGTCTGGCGCGGGTGCCGCGCGGGCGAGGTCCGGCGCGTCGGCGCCACCCGGCCTGGCCGTCGGCGCAGGCGGGGTGGGCCGGGGGCTCACCGGTGCATGGCGCGGCCCGGTGCGGTCGGGCCGTGGCGCGCCCTGCGGGTCGGGTGCGACCGCTGACACGGGCGTCCCCGGCGCTGCACCGAGGGCGTCGCTGGGCCCCAGCGGGTCGGCCCGGGCCGCGGCCAGGCCAACACCAGCCTCGCCGGCACCTCCCCCGCCGGCGGGCAACACCTGCACCGCCAGCCTGGCCGAGGGGCGCGGCGCGGCC
>CALRPU020000076.1:0-3535 GCA_943370175.1 Hydrogenophaga intermedia
GATGAACGCGAAAGCGGCCTGAAATCAGGGTTGGAACCCCGATTTGACCCTCCCAACGACATCAAATCGAACTCAAAGCCATCACGAAGGCCGAACCTGATCAGCAGGATGAAATTGGGCTGGCCAATGCTTCATTGTTCAGACCTTCCTTAGCTCTGCACCGAGTAAGTAGCCACCGCCAGGAATCGGAAGCGTTGGCAGGGCAAGGCTGATTGCCCAAAGTACAACTGCAAGAATTTGGAGTCGTCGATTCATTGTCGCTTTGTGCGGCCTAACGAATGAAAGGGACTTCCCCGTCCCGTCCGAGTCCCGCAGCACCGTAGCGGGTAACGCCGAGATGCCACGATGGGGTTGCGAATCTCATCAACTCTTCTTGAAGGGGAAGCCCGTGACCATTCTGACCGTCGGCATCGATCTCGCCAAGAACGTGTTTGCCGTGCATGGACGCAATGAGGAAGGACGCGCCAAGCTGCTGGCGCTGATCGCCTCGCTGCCGCCGTGTGTGGTCGCCATGGAGGCGTGCTCCGGTGCCCACCGCTGGGCCCGGCTGTTTGCCCGGCACGGCCACACCGTGCGGCTGATCGCGCCCAAGTTCGTCACTCCGTACCGGCGCACCGGCCTGCGCGGCAAGAACGACGCGGCCGACGCCGCCGCGATCTGCGAGGCCGCCACCCGCCCGGACATGCTGTTCGTTCCGTGTCACAGATCGCCGTAATGGAGCCACCGATGTTCGGCGTAATGGAGCCAGCAACATGTGGTTGAACGAACGTCCCGAGGGGGTTATGCCGTGGCGGATTTTGAGGCCTTTTGCGGTGCCGGTTTCGCTGCCGAGCCGAGCTGCTTCGGCGCCCGGTACGACTGGCCATCCAGCACCAAGCAGTACGCGTTGTGCCGCAGCCGGTCCAGGCTCGCACTGGCCAGCAGCCGGTTGCCCGGGAAGGCCTGATCCCACTCCGGGAAGTCCAGGTTGCTGGTGACGATGGTGGCCACCTGCTCGTAGCGCTCGGCGATCAGGTCGTGCAGATCCTCGTCGGCCGGTGCGCGCAGCGGCTTGAGCCCGAAGTCGTCGATGATCAGCAGCGGCACCCGCGCCATCGTGGCGAGCTTGCGCTCATAGCTGCCGGTGGCGCGGGCGGCGTTCAGGCTCTGCGTCAGGCTCGCGCAGGTGGTGAACACCACGTCCACCCCCTGCCGCACCGCACAGTGCCCCAGCGCCTGCGCAAGGTGGCTCTTGCCCGTGCCACACGGCCCGACGATCAGCACCGGCGCCTTCTCCTGCAGGTAGCGCCCGGTGGCCAGGTCATGCACCAGCGCCCGGTTGAGCTGTGGCAGCCGCTCGAAGTCGAACTGCTCGAGCGTCTTCGTGGTTCGGAACTGCGCCCGGCGCAGCCGGGTGCTGAACTTCTTCTGCTCGCGCCGGGCGACCTCGTCGCTGATCAACAGGGCCAGGAAGTCGGTGTAGGCCAGCTTCGCCTCGATGGCCTGCCGGTTGCGGGCCTCCAGCGAGTCGAAGATGCCGGACAAGCGCAGTTGCTTGAGCTGTGGGACCAGCTCGGGGGCGGGGTTCATGGGTCTTCTCCTTCAGGGTCAATGCAGCAGGTCCTGCTGCGGGTGGGGGATGCGGGGCAGTTCGGCGAACAGCTCGGTCGCCGGCCGTGTGAACCGTGTGCAGCCATAGGCCGCCGGCGTGGGCGCGGGGGCGTCGCAGCGCTGGTCGGCGCCGGTAGCCAGGATGGTCTTGACGGTGCGGTAATGGGCCGAGCCGTGCGCCAATGCCCGGGCGCACGCCGCGTCGAGCCGAGCAGCACCGTAGGTCTTGAGCAGGGCCAGCACGCCCTGCGCGGCCCGCAGCCGCTCCAGGATGTGATCCGACAGCAGATGCTCGATCAGCGCCTGGCAGGCCGGTCCGATCCGCTCAGCCTGGAGGGTGCACCAGGCCCGGTCTCGGCCGAAGAAGGCCTGGGCCTCGGGCGGCAGGTGCTCGCGCACACTCACCCGCTGGCCCGCCCGCTGCCCACGCGGGTGGGTGGCCACGTGGCGGTAGTCCTCGAACAGCGCCACCGCTGCGTCGGTGGCGCGCAGCCACAGCGTCTTGCCCACCAGCGCGAACGGCGCCGACTACAGAACCCGCTCGAACTGCACGTGGCAGTCGCGGTGCACGCTCACCCGGTGCCAGGTGCCCAGGTCCGGCGCCTGGGCGGGCAACGCCTGCAGCAGCGGCGCCTCCAGTGCGAACAGGGCCAGCGGGCTGCGCCGGGTGGTGCCGTGGCAGCGCACACCGGCCTCGTCCAGCACCCAGGTGCGGGCCTGGGCGTTCAGGTCCGTCAGGTCGCGGAACGTGCGCAGCGGCAGGAAGTTGCCCTTGAGGTACTTGACGCCGGATTCGACGATGCCCTTCTTCTGCGGATCGTGCGGCGGGCAGGGGTCGATCTTGAAGCGGTAGCCCTCGGCGCACTCGGCGTAGGCGCGCTGCACGGTGGGGTCCTGGGCGCAGGCGCGGGTGATGGCGCACTTGGCGTTGTCGATGATCACGCGCCGAGGGACACCGGCGAACCACTCGAAGGCCCGGCGGTGGCAGCCCAGCCAGGTGGCCACGGTCTGGTCCCAGACGAACTCGACATATTGGTGACGGCTGTGGGCGAGCGTCATCACGAATGCCCAGGTGCGCCGGGGCTGGCCGTCGGGGTGGACGAGCGTGGGGCCGGCGCCGAAGTCGACCTGGGCGGCGTCCCCGGGCTCGAAGTCCAGGCGGCAGGTGGTCTCGGGCGGCATCTGGCTGCGGATGTCGGCCACCAGGCGGCGCACGGCGGAGTAGCTGCCTGTCCAGCCTTGCTGGCGCTTCAGGGCGGCATGGATCGCGGTACCCGAGACACCTTGTTCGACCCAGGCGCTCACCCGTTCGCGCTGGGCCTCCAGCGTGGAAACGGTGGTGCTGGCCTTGCGCGGGCTGCCCAGGGCGGCAGCGATGGCCTCGTCGTCGGGCAGCGGCAGCGCCGGATCGAGCCAGCCGTGCTCGCCAGCGGCGCGCCGCCACTGGGCGGCCTTGGGGCGGCCCATGACGCGTGCGGCCGCGATGTCGCGGTCGGAGTCGCCCTGACGCATGCGCAGCAGGGCCTGTCGGTAGTGATGCATCTCGAATCTCCTGCGCGCCATCCCTGGTCCTCCGGGCAAATGGCCCGAAGGGTAGAGACGGCGTCGCGTGGGTCGAGACGCCCGTTCAACCGTGCCGGCTGGCTCATATACGCCGATCCGGCACTGGCTCCATTACGCCGGTCCCGACGTGGCTCCAATACGGCGGTCAGCGACTGGCTCCTACTTGCCGATCACGGACTGGCTCCTATACGGCGGTCGGTGACATTCCGGTCAAGTCCGAGGAGCAGCAACACCAGCTGATGGTGCACCGCGCCCGCCAGGGGTTCATCGAGGCGCGCACGGCCACCATCAACCGCATCCGCGGCCTCCTTTCGGAGTTCGGCATCGTGCTGCCGCTGAAGGCGAACTCGGTGCGCCAGCAGGCCGCACTTCACCTGGAGGC
>CALRPU020000077.1:0-3481 GCA_943370175.1 Hydrogenophaga intermedia
CCCGTCAGGCCAGGTCGGCCAGCAGCGCCGCGGCCGCGTCCTTGGCGGACAAGACCGGTGCCGCGCCGTTCAAGGCGTGCAGCGGCCAGTCGATGGCCAGGCTCGGATCGTCCCAGCGCACCGCGCCTTCGAACGCGGGGGCGTAGTAGTCGGTGGTCTTGTAAAGGAAGTCGGCGGTGTCGCTGGTCACCAGGAAGCCGTGCGCCAGCCCGGCCGGGATCCACAGCTGGCGGTGGTTGCTGCCACTGAGCTCGGCCCCCACCCAGGTGCCGTAGGTCGGGCTGTCGCGCCGGATGTCGACCGCGACGTCGTACACGCTGCCCGCCGTCACCCGCACCAGCTTGCCCTGCGCGTGCGGCGGTCGCTGGAAGTGCAGGCCGCGCAGCACCCCGCGCGCCGAGCGGGAATGGTTGTCCTGAACGAAGCTCACCGGCTGGCCGCCGCTGGCGAGCACCGCGTCATGGAAGCGCTGCGCGTTGAAGCTTTCCATGAAGAAGCCACGCTCGTCGCCGAACACCTTCGGCTCGAGGATCAGCACATCGGCAATCGCCGTCTTGATCACCTGCATCAGAACACCCTGTCCTTCAAGACCTGCAGCAGGTACTGCCCGTAGCCGTTCTTCTTGAGCGGCTGGGCCAGCGCTTCGAGCTGTTCGGCGCTGATCCAGCCGGCGCGGAAGGCGATCTCCTCCGGGCAGGCCACTTTCAGGCCCTGGCGCTTTTCCAGCGTGGCAATGAACTGCCCGGCCTCCAGCAGGCTGTCGTGCGTGCCGGTGTCCAGCCAGGCGTAGCCCCGGCCCATGATTTCCACGGCCAGTTGCTGTTGTTCGAGGTAGGTGGCGTTCACCGTGGTGATCTCCAGCTCGCCGCGCGCACTCGGCTGGATCGACGCGGCGATGTCGCACACCTGCTCGTCGTAGAAGTACAGGCCCGTGACCGCGTAGTTGCTCTTCGGGACGGCGGGCTTCTCTTCGATGCTCAGCGCCCGGCGCTGGTCGTCGAACGCCACCACGCCGTAGCGCTCCGGGTCGGTCACGTGGTAGGCGAACACGCTGGCCCCGGTGGTGCGCTCATTGGCGCGCTGCAGCAAGGTGGCGAAGTCGTGGCCGTAGAAGATGTTGTCGCCCAGCACCAGCGCACTCGGCTGGCCGTTGACGAAGCGCTTGCCCAGGATGAAGGCCTGCGCCAGGCCGTCCGGGCTGGGCTGCACGCAGTAGCTGATGTTCACGCCCCAGCGCGCACCGTCGCCCAGCAGGGCTTCGAAGCGCGGCGTGTCCTGCGGCGTGCTGATCAGCAGGATGTCGCGGATGCCGGCAAGCATCAGCGTGGCCAGCGGGTAGTACACCATCGGCTTGTCGTAGACCGGCAGCAACTGCTTGCTGATGGCGAGCGTGGCCGGGTGCAGCCGGGTGCCGGAGCCCCCGGCGAGGATGATGCCCTTGCGGGTGGTGGGGCTGGGGTCGCGGGTCATGGAGCGGGTCCTGTCGGGGCGCTGATTCTGCAAGGTGTCACGCCAGCACCTCGGCCAACATGCGGTCCACGCCGACCCGCCAGTCCGGCAGCGTGACGCCGAAGGTGCTGCGCAGCTTGGTGGTGTCCAGGCGGGAGTTGGTGGGCCGCTGGGCGGGTGTGGGGTAGGCGCTGGTGGGCACGGCGGCGATGTCGGACGCCGCCACCTGGATCGGCTGGCCCGCGCGGCGGGCGTGCTCGATCACGTGGCAGGCGTAGCCGTGCCAGCTGGTCAACCCGGAGGCCACCGCGTGGTAGGTGCCGGCCACCTCGGGCCGCGCCAGCGCGGTGCGCAGCGCGTGGGCGCTGAGGTCGGCCAGCAGCTCGGCGCCAGTGGGCGCGCCGATCTGGTCGTCGATGACGCTCAGCCGGTCGCGCTCGCGGGCCAGCTTCAGCATGGTCTTGGCGAAGTTGCCACCGCGCGCGGCGTAGACCCAGCTGGTGCGCAGGATCAGGTGCCGGGCGCCGCTGGCGCGAATCAGGTCTTCGCCTTCGAGCTTGGTGCGGCCGTACACGCTCAGCGGGCCGGTGGGGCTGTCCTCGCGCCAGGGGGCGGTGCCGCCGCCGTTGAAGACGTAGTCGGTGCTGTAGTGCAGCAGCCAGGCGCCGCGGCGGGCCGCCGCGCGGGCCAGCACGCCCGCGGCGGTGGCGTTGATGGCGCGCGCCAGCTCGGGCTCGCTCTCGGCCTTGTCCACCGCGGTGTGGGCCGCGGCATTGACGATCAGGTCGGGCGCCACCGCGTCCACCGTGGCCGCCAGGCCTTCGGGGCGGCTGAAGTCGGCGTGCAGTTCGGTGCTGTCGAAGTCGAGGGCCACCAGCTCGCCCAGTGTGGCCAGCGCGCGCTGCAGTTCCCAGCCGACCTGGCCGCCCTTGCCCAGCAGCAGCACCTTCATGCGCTGGCCCCGCGGGTCTGGCGGTCGGCGTAGTTGCGGTCGACCCATTCGCGGTAGGCGCCGCTTTGCACGCGGGTCACCCAGTCCTGGTGGTCGAGGTACCACTGCACGGTCTTGCGGATGCCGGTCTCGAAGGTCTCGGCCGGCTTCCAGCCGAGTTCGCGCTCGAGCTTGCGCGCATCAATCGCGTAGCGGCGGTCGTGGCCGGGGCGGTCGGTGACGTAGGTGACGAGCCGGGCGTAGGGGCCGGCCGGGTCGGGGCGCAGTTCGTCGAGCAGGGCGCACACGGTGTGCACGATCTCGAGGTTGGGCTTCTCGTTCCAGCCGCCCACGTTGTAGGTCTCGCCGGGCGCGCCGCGGGCGAGCACCTCGCGGATGGCCGCGCAGTGGTCCTTGACGTACAGCCAGTCGCGGATTTGCTGGCCGTCGCCGTACACCGGCAGCGGCTTGCCGGCCAGGGCGTTGACGATCATCAGCGGGATCAGCTTCTCCGGGAAGTGGTAGGGCCCGTAGTTGTTGCTGCAGTTGGTGGTGAGCACCGGCAGGCCGTAGGTGTGGTGCCAGGCACGCACCAGGTGGTCGCTGGCGGCCTTGCTGGCCGAGTAGGGGCTGTTGGGCTCGTACAGGTTCTTCTCGGTGAACGGCGGGTCGGTCTTGCTCAGCGAGCCGTAGACCTCGTCGGTCGACACGTGGTGGAAGCGGAAGGCCGCGCGCTCGGCTTCGCCCAGCGTGCCCCAGTGCGCGCGCGTGGCTTCCAGCAGCGTGAAGGTGCCGTGAACGTTGGTGCGGATGAAGTCGCCCGGGCCGTGGATGCTGCGGTCGACGTGGCTCTCGGCGGCAAAGTGCACCACCGCGCGGGGGCGGTGGTCGGCAAACAGGCGGTCCAGCAGGGCGCGATCGCCGATGTCCCCGTGCACGAACACGTGCCGCGCGTCGCCTTGCAGCGCGCTCAGGCTTTCCAGGTTGCCGGCGTAGGTCAGCGCGTCCAGGTTGACCACGCCTTCGGCCAGCGGGTCGGCCAGCCAGTCCAGTACAAAGTTCGCGCCGATGAAGCCGGCGCCGCCGGTGACGAGGATCATG